>CADDZR010000008.1 GCA_902812495.1 archaeon
GTAGCCCATGCCTTATCGCAAGTTCTTGGGGAGGGAACAGCTCCTTCAGTCCTTTCTTGTTCAAAAAAGTAAGAAGTTCTGAGGGTAACCTCACCTCCTCAAATCTCAACTAATGCTCCTATCCTCCAACCTTTCTGAAGAAGCCTGGCTTTGATTCGTATATCAGCCCTTCCTTGAACATAGTCCTTATTATTCTCTCTGCATCATCCTCGGTGAACTTTCCTGTCTTTATCAATTCGTCTATGAAGATCCTCCTTTCAACTGGTTTCTTTTCCTCTCCTTCCAATTTCTTTAGTACTTCAAGGGCAGTTGCAAGCTTGCTCCTCTCTCCTGCTGGCCTTCCAAGCAGTATGCCGAAGTCTGCCTTTGTCTTTGTAGCGGTATCCGTCAGTACGTCCTCAACCATCTTGTTCATCAAAGCAATTGCTTCCAGTGCATCCTCTTCAAGTACCTCCTGCCTTAGAAGTATCCTTGCCCTTGCGGTCGAGAGCCTTATGAGCGACTCAAGAGTTCTTGGTGTTGCTGTTATCTGACCTTCAGAACCCCTTCTTCTAAGCTCGAGGTAGTATTCCTTAATCCTGTCCATTGCTGGCTTAGTTAGGACAGGGTTTATCTTCTTCGCATATGCTATGTACTTCTTGAGAAGGCTGAACTCGATGGGAGGTGGTGTATCGTAGCCTCTCTTTGCGTGCACTGCGAGTATATGTGAGGCCAGCTTTTCATCCTCTGAAGGTGTGGGTATATCCTTTATCACAAATATAAGGTCGAACCTTGTTAGCAGCGGTATAGGGAGTGAGATATTATCTGTCAGGTTCTGGTAAGGATTGTACTTTCCCAGTATCGGGTTTGTAGCCGCAAGTATTGCTGTCCTTGCGTTGAGCGTGGCATATATGCCACCCTTTGCAACAGTCACAGATTGCTGTTCCATCTGCTCATGGAGAGCGCTTCTGTCTTCTTCCCTCATCTTGTCGAACTCATCTATACAGTTATGTACAACAACTCCCTCTGCAACAAAGTTAGGTTCTTCTTCCATCACAAAATCATATACATATCCAGAATATTCAACTTCTTCAACTGACACGACCTCATCAAAAATGAGTCCTAGGCCCTGCTTTCCATCGTAAACTTGCTTGTAACCTAAAACAATCTCTCCGTGGGCCGAATGGCTCTCTTTAACTGCATTCTTGCTTAATTGATTAGCTATTTGTTCTACAGCGACTACCTTCTCGCCCTTCTTGAACTTACCTGCATCCTTCCATTCGAAGTTCTCATTCAAAAGAAGGTGATCCTTTGTAACGAGTAGCTCTTTCCCTGAAGCAAACACAAGCTTCGCAATTTTACCTTCTTGCCACCTCCTCCTCAGCATTCTTGCTCTATTGTTCTTGATTGTAGCGGCTTTCTTATCGACCGAAACGAGCTCACCTGAGACAAAAGCTATCTCATCTATACCATCCCTACTAACGAGTGTCAGAAATGTTAGTTTCGAGGCAATCTCCTCTATTTTCTTTATCTCACCGTTGTACAGAACCCTTGTACGTGGATGCAAGCATGCTATACCCTGGTCTGCAAGAACAACGACACCCGCTTCGAGCATCAAAACGTTCTTTTCCCTTATAACAGCAGCAGAGAGACCTGCTGCAGTGGTTCCTTTTCCAGATGCAAAGATTCCTCTTGGGGCAACCTGAGCCGCAAATTTTAGCATCTCTGACTTTGCTGTGTTGTGTGAAATTAGCCCACTTGCAACAAACATATTCAGTCCTGGAACTTCAATGTCGTAAACATTTTCAGGTGGTCTTGGATTTATTGCAACAATCCTCTCAAGTGCAAACCCTTTTTCGGCAGGTTTTGCTTCCCTAGCAAAAGTTCTCACAACCGCATCCATTTCCGTCGAAACAAAACCTATGCTTGCTGCATATCTCCCAATATCATCCTTTTCGTATATCTCAAGCCTCCCTTCCCTTATCCTTGAATTTATTCCCCACCTCAAAAGAAGAATTTGTACATCCTTGAGAAGTTCCTCGTCCTCCGCTTCGAGTACTATAGTTATATCCTGACCATTCCTAACAGCTAAGCCTCTCACCTCAAATAACCATCTCAGAAATTCTGAAACAACTTTGTTTCCGGAGCAGAGTATTTGGCTAGGAACACCACATGCAATGATTTGTTTTAGGTTGGAGGCAAGGTTCTTGCTCTTTATCTCGAGCCATGCAGAATCCACTCCTCTTTGGACGAAGAGAGGGTAAATACCAAACAGAGCATGAATCTTTTCTTTTACTTTTTCAACTATTTTTCTCTTTTTGCTGAGATCAAGGATTACCACATCTTCCCTAACTCTGCCAGCGCCCACAACGAGCCCGAGAAACGATGCCATATCCATGTCAACATACCTGGGAACTCTCTCCTTTTCTCCTCCATTTTTGGTAAAGCCTGATGGTTGAAGCTCTTCGATGTTGCATGGTATAAATCTGCAAACTGCAACCTCATCTCCTATCGTTAGCTGGTCCAGCCTCCTCCACTCCCAAGTCAATCCTCCTTCATCCTTCCTTCCGACCAGGACAGGATGGTTGTAGGTGCCACTAATGCTCTTACCAGTTTCAGTAATAATTTCTAGGATCGGCTGGTTTGGATAGCAGTGGAATCTCGTGGCATACGCTTCTTGGTACTCAGAACTACCTGCGTAAACTTCCACACATATTGGCTGCAGGTGCTCCTTTCCTATCTCCCGTATCCTGACAACTGCACCACTTCCGAGGACGACCCTCTCCCTCCCAGCAAGGCATCCAGGGTCACCAACAAATAACACGTTTATGTCTCCCCTTAGTTTTGTCCCGTCTGGCAAGAGTGTTGTCGAACCACCAGCAAGTAGAAGAAGAATTGCTTCCTTTTCAGCCTCATGTCCATGTATCGCTGGTGCTATAGACCTGATTAGGTTCTGGTATGCGTTAGGTGAACTTGCTATGCTCCTTATCAGAGCCTCGTCTTCCTTTGTAATCTGGACCTGCTCAGGTTCCTTCCCCCTAACCTCTATGTAGTTGCAATCAATCTGTGATTTGAAAAGTCTCATTCTAACCTGACCCTGGCTGTAGTCGGGTACAGCCCTAACTATCCCTGTGAGAACGACCCTGTCTCCTGGCCTTGCTGTGTTGACGATATCTCCCTCAACATTAACGTCAAAGAACTGTGGGAGCTGGCCTGGCGGGAGCTCCTCAGGGAGCTCCTGTATCCTCAATATCTGGAAGTCTATGAACCTCGATAGCCTTCTGTCGAGTTCGAAGTTTCTTGTCTCGTCGCATGTCTCGCATTTAACAGGCCTTTTCAGTATGGCATCATTCTGTACCTGGTAGGTTATGTGACCGTTGGGGCATGTAAATGCGCCTTCAACCATCAGGGGCCTTAGCTCTGAGGTTCTGACAACCATACCTGCTATTGATATCATCTTCTCCAGGTAGGATGTATCTACCTTCCTGAGAGGTACTTGGTCAGGAATTCCTCTTATCCTTACAGATAACGCCTTCCTGACAGCTTCTGCGTAGACGGGGCTCTCAGCACGAATCGTCTCGTAGGCTGCGCTCCTAAGGTACTCGAGTGTATCGTCTGGCATTAAAAGAAGTCTGTTCGCAAGGTCTCCGTCAAATCTAAGCAGGTCTCCAAAGTCAACAATAAGAGACTTGAGCCCTGAAGTGATCATCTGGGAAATTCTGTTCCTGTAAATGTACTGCCCGCTCTTATCTGTCGTTGTTTTAAGGAACTCTTCGAACTTGCTTGTAAGACTCTGTGATTCTGTTTCGACCATCTACTTCTCACCAAGAACCATTGATTTCCAGTTTTTTGAAATGTTTTGGATAATGTTAAAGAGCTCTCTTTCTTCGTACGTAAGCTTGTCTTGGAGCTCCGGTATTACTGAAGGGGAGTTAGCCAGCGCTAGAAGCTTCCCAATTCGGAGGCTGACTATGTCGTAGCAACTTGCTCTGAATCTCTCGAACTCATCCCTCCTTACTCTTCCCTCGTTCGCCTCCGCCGTAAGTCGGATGAGCCTCCTTCTCATCCTCATGTAGAAGGTTGGATGCAGCCTAGAGAGCTGGAGTGGGCCAAGCAGCTTTTCCTTGCTCAGGGCCCTGTAGACTTCTGTCTCAAATGGTTCTTCAACTATTTCTGCAAGACCTTTTAATTCGAGTTCCTCAGCAACCCATCTCGGGAGCTCAACTGTATCACCCTGATTTACTTGTTTTAGTTTTATTTCACCCGCTTCTATCTCACCCATCTGTATCTTGAAAGTAACCCTAACCGGTGTCATCAAGAAATCTATCTCGTCTACCTTGAACCTCTCAACAATGTCTTCCTCCATAATGTTCATTCCCTTCTCTTTTGAAAAGTTCTTTGCTTAAACCTTCTCCTTTCTTTTCAGTGTTTCAATGCCCTTTAGAACAGACTTCGGGAGTGTCGGGGATGGTTTTTCCTTAACTATACCTTCAGGCCTGAGAAGGAGAACAAGTATTAAAATTCCTGCAAAAAGAAGGTACTGTAGCCAATTGACGTCAAAAGGTACGTACGGCTGCAGGAAGTACTGCGACTGCTGAAGTCCCTTTGTCATCGAGGCAAACACAAGCGCTCCCAAGACAGTCCCAACGTTGTTTCCAGCACCTCCTATTATTACTATTAGCCATGGCCAGAATGTCCATGCATACCTCTGCCATGTGTCTGCTCCAACAGCCCCTATGTAAAATGTGTACAGTGCTCCTATAATTCCGCTAAGGGCTGAAGCAACTATGAGGACTGACCTTCTAAATGCTACATCGTTTTTACCAAGCGCCCTAGCTGCATCCTCATTGTCTCTTATGGCCCTAAGTGTCCTTCCAAGGGGAGACCTTGCAACCCTTTCAGAATAAAAATAAATAAGGAGGGCAGCCGTTGCTAAGACTGCAGCACCAACAACATCCCTCACACCCAAACCAAGCGTTGAAAAGTAAAAGAAAGGGTCAGGCACAGGTATGCCCTGAGTACCGCCTACTAGGGGCCCAAAGCCACGTAAGAATATCTGGTAAAACTGTGCTACAGCCAGAAGAAGCATTCCGAGATAGTCCTCTCTTAACCTTATGGCTGGAAAGGAAGAAATGTAACCAAATACAGCGCCTATGGCTCCTCCAACCACTAGACCGAGCACAAGAATTGAAATAGCAGCAATCCAGTTTGATGCAAGCTCACTGTTAACGTCGTTAATTATCTGTGGAACATACGTTATAAAGTCGCCCTTTATCTGGACGCCAAGTATGTATGCTGCCACCCTTCCGGCTATTGAACCAGCAAAGGTTGCGCCTCCAGCAATATAAAGAACCTTGCCGAAGTTAGGTATGCCTGTATATCCAAACTCTATGTTTAGTGTCAGGCTTATTGCAACGTAAAGTGCGAAGAAGTTAACAAAATCAATTGTGAAACGGACTAGATCGACACCAAAGAAGATAACTTGTGGAAGGCTCAATTCCTTCTCCTCTTTATTATCTGCTTCCACTCAACTGAAGATATACCCCTTGGAAGAAGTAACAGAGTTACAACCATTATCATGAGTGGTATGCCTTTCTGGTAGGCTATGGCGTCTGGACCAAAACCAGAAACAAGTTGGCTTGCAACAGGAACGAAAGTAAATCCCACCAGAAGGTCAACAATAAGGTAAGCGCCGACAGCAAGCATTACTGTTCCGAATAACTTCCTTCTCGCCTGCTTTCTTGTAACCAATCCAAAACCTGCCACAAGGATAATAAGCGACAGGGTAAGTGTTCCAAGGAAACCAAAGCCTTGAGCAAAGTAATTTGTAAGCATAACCTCGCTTGCACCGATTATCAATCCGCCAAAAACCGCCCCAAAGAGGCTTGAGAGACCTCCAAGTACGCTTGATGCAAATATCTCAACTATTAAATCCGAGCCCGTGTTTGTTCCTCCGGAAAATCTTAGAGCATAAAGGGTTCCAGCGACCCCTGCAAGCCCTCCTGCAAGAAACCACGAGAATACGTAAACAGCCTCAACATTAACCCCAAGAATCTTTGCAAGAGAAGGGTTCTCAACTGCTGCCCTCATTGCTGTTCCAAATTTTGTCTTTTTTAGTAGCAGGTAGAGGCAGGTAGTGAACAGTAAGAGTACAAGAGGCGAGACAAAAACAACGCCCTGTGTGCCAAAAATTGAAAAATCCGCTTGAAGAGGATAGAACGACTTTGCATCCCCTAGGCTGTATTTGTCTGTTATGTAGTCGGTGTATATACCAAAGATGCCTACAAATGCGATATCGACACCAAATGTCGCTATCATGAGGGAAACTATGTTTGAGCCTCTTCTTGCAAGGGGCCTCAACACAAGTAAATACATCGCAACGGAGGAGAGGGCCGCAAGAGCAAAAGACACAAATGTAGCGTAGTAAGGATTTATCCTCTGTATTTTAAGGAGCGAATAAGCTGTGTAAATCCCTATCCCAACAAAGGATCCGTAGGCAAAATTTGGGACCTTGGTTGTCAAGTAGGTAAGTGTTAAGCCAAGTCCCATGAGACCAAATAGAGAACCGTATACCAATGAGGATGTCACGAGGCTTGGAAGCAAGCTTAATGATACTTTTCAGTTGACGAAGGGTTAAAATACTTTTCCTTGGCAGACTGGTGCGAAGACATTTGAAGAGAAGAGCTGTCTCTAGCTCTTTGGCCGCGGGGCTCTTTGTAGTAGGGCTGCTAATCGGCGCTGTAGTAGTTTACGGGATAGCTGCGGCTGGGTACTTTGGTGGTACTACAACAACAACTATCAGTGGAACAGTAAGCACTAGTACAGTAACCTTTACATTGACGGGTACAGCAGGGGGAGGCCTCTGCAACGGACAAACAATAACCATTGGAGCATTAAACGACTTGAGCGGCGAGCTATCGTCTCAGGGACAAGAGGACCTGTTGAAGGAACAGATGGCAATTCAGGATGTCAATGCCTTTCTCCAGGCTGCACATTGCAACCTTACATTCAAACTCGATGCCAGGGACTATAAGCTAGACAATCCAACAGCACTTTCGCAACTCCAGGCACTGTACGCTGAAGGTGTGCAAGTTGTTGTAGGGCCTCTAAATAGTGGAACCGCACAGTACGTACTTGGCTATGCGAACTCAAACCATATTGTCCTGATAAGTCCTTCATCAACATCTCCAGCTCTTGCAATACCCAATGACTACCTGTTCAGGACAGCACCGAACGATGCTGCACAGGGTCAGGCAGATGCAAGGATAATGCTTGACAGAGGAGCGAAAGCCGTTATAATAGTGAACAGGGACGATACATATGGCAACGGTCTTGCAAACGCAACAAAATCCTTCCTTTTAAAGGACGATCCAAACGTAATAATAAAGGGACCATACAAGTATGATACAACAACGCAGGACTTCACAACTCTCCTTAACCAGATAAACAGCGACTTTAATACACTTGCCGGACAGGTCGGTGCAGATCACGTCGCAATATTCGTCGTTTCCTTTGAAGAGATAGGAACAATGCTCATCCAAGCCAACCAGAACTTTCCAAGCCTCCTGAATACCCCTCTCCCATGGTTCGGCACCGACGGCACAGCACAAAACACGAAGATAATAAACGCATCAACATCTGGGCCGTATGTTGCAAAGGTAAGGCTTCCTTCAACGCTTTTCAACGTAGTTAACAACAGCAAGACAATCGAGTTTGCCAAGAGATTTCACCAACAGTATCCAAACATTCCAAACACATTCTACGGTTACGAGGGATACGACGATGTATGGCTAGCTGCACTTTCTATAATAGCTGCAGGCAAGAACGATGGTACAGCAATACACGACGTCCTCCCACTTGTTGCTGCAAACTTCTATGGCTTGACGGGATGGGAGGGTCTCAATTCAGCAGGTGATAGAATACCAGGCTCATACCAGATCTGGTCAGTCGTGAGCTCTGGTGGAACCTATCAGTGGCAACTCGCAGGAACATGGGACTACAGCACTGATTCTGTGACTTGGATACATCCTCCGTAAAAGCAGCCCTCACAATTTTTTTGACCTGAAATGTCTGATTTTCTCAAGGTTGTCGACATAGTTAAAACATTTGGTGGTCTAAGAGCCCTTGACTCTGTTTCACTTGAGGTTGAGCCAAAGAAAATAACAATTCTGATAGGGCCAAATGGCTCAGGGAAGACAACACTGATAAACGTAATATCTGGCTTTTACAAGCCTGATTCAGGCAAAATAATCTACAAGGGAAGAGAAATATCAGGCATGAAACCACATGAGGTGTACAATATAGGTATAGCGAGGACATTTCAGGTTCCAGCTCTTTTCTGGAAGCTTACAGTACTTGAAAACATGCTTGTAGCAGAGAGAAACAATCCAGGGGAGAGGTTTACAAAGTTCTTAATCAAAAAGCTTTGGAGGGATAGAGAAAAGGAAGCAACGGAGAGAGCTTTCAGGATACTAGATGTAATAGGTCTTTCACACCTATGGGACAGGCTTGCAACATCGCTAAGCGGCGGGCAGATGAAACTTCTCGAGATAGGTAGGGCCCTTATGTCGCAGGCTGAAACAATACTTATGGACGAACCTGTTTCTGGCGTGAATCCTACCCTAGCACATGAAATATTTACAAGGCTCGTCGCCCTCAAGAACCAGCTAGGTATCACTTTTTTTATAGTGGAGCACAGGTTAGACATAGCCCTCAATTATGTGGATAATGTTATAGCCATGGCTTATGGTAAAGTCATTTCATCCGGCATACCAGAGGTCGTGATGGCCGACCCCAAGCTAATAGAGGCATATCTGGGTGGTTAGATGCTATCTGTTGAAAACGTCTCCGCAGGATACGGGAAGCTTCAGGTTCTAAACGACGTAAGTATTGTTGCAAGGGAGAAGGAGGTCACAGTTATAGTTGGACCAAATGGTTCCGGTAAAAGCACACTTTTGAAAACGATATCTGGCCTAACAACAATATACAGCGGTGTCATACGGCTTGACGGCGTAATTATATCTAGGATGCCAGCGCATCAGGTTGCAAGGCATGGTCTTGCGTACCTCCCACAAACAGAGAGTGTCTTCTCCCATCTTACTGTTGCGGAAAACCTTAGGATGGCAGGTTACACAGTTCCAAAGGAGCTTTACTCTGAAAGGGTCTCAAGGGCCTTATCTTTGTTTCCTCAGCTAACGGAATACATGAACACGAAAGTCGGTAATCTAAGCGGTGGCGAGAGACAGATGGTTGCCATGTCAATGGCACTCATAAGAAACCCGAAGGTAATAATGCTCGACGAGCCGACGGCTAACCTCTCCCCAAAGCTTGCGACAGCTGTGCTTCAGATAGTTAGATCCTTAGCATCAGACTTGGGACTGGCCGTTATTTTGGTGGAGCAGAATGCAAAAAAGGCCCTAGAGATAGGCGACAGAGCCTACCTTTTAGTTGGAGGACAAAAGGCATTCGAGGGCTCGGCTAAGGAGCTTCTCAATCATAGGGAGCTGAGCAGGCTCTATCTTGGCTTGAAAGCAGTTTAAAAGCTGTCTATCTGTACCCAAGAACAAGGTGCTTACATGTCTGTTGAACAGTTGATGTGGGTTGAGAAGTACAGGCCAAAGAAGCTTGACGAGCTTGTTAACCAAGAGGAAGTCAAGGAGAGGCTCCGTTTTCTCTTGAGAAAGAAGGAGGAGATACCACACCTCCTATTTGCCGGTCCGCCCGGCTCAGGCAAGACAACTACAGCCCTGATAGTTGCAAGGGAAACACTTGGCGAGTACTGGCAGGACTACACGCTTTCACTTAATGCAAGCGATGAGAGGGGGATAGACATGATAAGAGAAAGGGTCAAGACATTTGCAAGGTACTCTGACAGGAGGGAAGGTGTGCCTTTCAGGCTTGTAATACTCGACGAGGCGGACGAGATGACAAGCGACGCCCAAACAGCTCTAAGGAGGATAATGGAAGAGACCTCAGCCTACACTAGGTTCATACTAATATGTAACTACTCATCCGGCATCATAGAGCCAATCCAGAGCAGATGCGCTGTTTTCAGGTTCAAGAGGCTTGATAATCAATCATTAACAAGCTACTTAAAAATGATAGCAGAGAGAGAAAATGTTGTTGTTTCTGGGGATGATGTTTTTACAGCAATATACGAAGCAACCCAAGGTGACCTCAGACAGGCAATAAATATGATGCAGGCTGCATCAGCCTCCGGTGAGATTGACCTAGAGAAGATAAAGAGAATAACAGGTGCAACAGTAAAAGCAAAGGTCTCAAACATAATACAGCTTGCTTTATCAGGAAAGTTTGAGGAGGCAAGGCTCAAGATGCTAGAGCTTACAAGGGTCTATGGTCTGCCAGAGAGAGATTTTCTTAGATATGCAAGCGAGGCTATCTCTTCCCTTAAGGCAGAGGATTCATCTCAACTCTACAAAATAATAGCTGAGTACGATTACAGGCTTGTTCTTGGGGCACAACCTGAAATACAGATAACAGCAATGCTCGCAGAGATCTCCTCATTGTCAAAGAGGAAGGAGTAAAGTTGGAACTCTCCCTCCCAAGAGGAGTAAGAGACATTGGCCCAGACGAGTTTTCGCTCCACGAAAAAATTCTTTCTGCATTTAGTGAGACAGCTAGACTCTTTTGTTTCAAGATGATGGAGCCCTCAACGATAGAAACAGCCGAAGTGCTAACAGCGAAGAGCGGTACCGATATACTCAATGAGCTTTATTCATTCAAAGATAAAGCAGGAAGGGATGTCGGGCTGAGGTTTGACCTCACGGTTGGCTTAACGAGGTATGTTTGTTCAAGAAAGGATCTTCCTCTTCCGCTCAAACTTGCTTCTCAAGGCTATGTTTGGAGGTATGACGAACCCCAGCATGCAAGGTATCGCTCTTTCAAGCAGTGGGACGTTGAGATCTTTGATAAGAATACTGTAGACTCGGATGCAGAGGTCATAGAATTCACCTACAGGCTTCTTAAGAAGCTTGGAATAGATCTAACAATTGAAATAGGACACAGGGGTGTTGCAGAGGAACTTGCAAGGAAGAAGACAGGCCTAAGCAAGGAGGAAGTGGTAGAAGCTCTCAGGATTCTTGACAAGGCACAAAAGAAGAGAAAGGAAGAGCTTGTTAAAGAATATACACAGAAGGGATTTACGAAAGAGAAAGTGGAGAAAGTTCTTTCAATATCAGAACTGAGGGGAGGTCCTGAAGATGTACTGGGTATGCTATCCTCATATGAAATTGAAAACAAAGAGCTCTATACATTATGCGATATGCTAAAGGGAAGGGGGGTTAAAATGTTCTCTTTGAACATTGGCATAGTCAGGGGGTTGGACTACTATACAGGAATAGTGTTTGAGGTTTTTGACAAAGCAAAGAAGGATGTCGGCTCAATTTGTGGAGGAGGTAGGTACAACATACTTCCAAAAATATTTGGAAGAGAAGACGTCTCAGCCACAGGTGTTGCAGGAGGGGTAGAGAGGATTGCAATGTCCCTATCGCAATCCAAGGAGGAAACCAAGAGACCTGTTCTCGTAACATATGCAGGGGAGGATATGTATAGTGATGCTTTAGGAGTCCTTAGGTTACTTCGAGATCTTTCTCTGCCTTCTGAAATAGCTCCTCTCGGGTATACTCTAAGGAAGCAAATGGATTTTGCATCCTCGGAGAAAGCAAGGTTTGTTGTCATAGTTGGTTCGCGGGATCTCAGAGAGGGTCTTGTGACGCTAAGGGACATGGACACAGGTGAGGAGGTAAGAGTTGCCACTAATAAGGTTGCAGAGAAAATTAATCAGCTTTTCTCAAGGAATTAATAAGATCTGTCAGGGCATTGAAAGCTCCTGAGACATTTTCCATCTTTACAACTATTATTGTATCTGTGAAACAGGACACAGTATCTTCAACGTTTATGTGCCTCCTCGCAAGCTGGTTGTAGAACATAGCTATGCACCCAGGCGTCTCAACTATCTCTTTTGGACTCTGAACTATAATTGCTGCATAGTCGTCTCCCTCCTCCAGAATCTCAGAAGAAGGAATTATTCTTTTTATTTCGCTGTGTATCCTCTGGTCAAATATCAGGGTTACGGTAGATATGCTCTCGGAAACCTGTATCAGGCTTTCATGGTAGCTTGAGAGTATGTTACTAAGTGAGGAAAGAGTTTTCCTTGTCCTCTCGAGTGATATCTTTGAGACATGGGTTCTCACGTTTAGAACACTTCCTGATATAACGTCCTTCATACCGCTATTTTGCGGCGTATATCTTCCCCTCATCCTCTTCAACGGTGCTATTATACTCTCTATCTTGACCTTTCTCGATAACCTTTCTTCAACAAAAGGCTTGATTAACCTAGCAACAGCACTTATGTTTGCGTATCCTCTGGCTATAGAATCCTGGACAGAAAAGTCAAACTCAACGTAATCTCTGACCAAATCCGATACAGTTTTATTTGTTTTCTGAATGTTCTTTTTCATTCTGGTAATGATGCTGGCCAAAAAGCATAAAAGCTTTTCGGGGAGAAAGATCTTTTACTTGTCAAAGGTTGTTCTTGCCTACTCAGGTGGGCTTGATACATCCGTTTCAGTGAAATGGCTCCAGGAAAAGTATGGTGCGGATGTCATAACTGTAACTCTAAACATAGGACAGAATGAGGATATGAAGGAGATAGAGGAAAGGGCATACGGATGTGGGTCCGTTAGGCACTATAGCATAGACGCAGTAAAAGATTTTGTCTCAGACTACGTGCTGAGAGCAATAAAGGCAGACGCGATGTATCAGGGAAAATACCCCCTCAGCACAGCACTGGGCAGGCCACTTATAGCGAAGAAGCTAGTGGAAGTTGCAAGGAAGGAGAATGCGGATGCGGTTGCACATGGATGCACTGGGAAGGGTAACGATCAGGTCAGGTTCGAGGTTACAGTAAAATCTCTTGAGCCAAGGCTGAAGTTAATAGCTCCTGTCAGAGAATGGAACATGACGAGGGATGAGGAGATAGCTTATGCGCAGAGAAAAGGCATACCTGTAAAGCCTTCAAGGTCGATATACAGCATAGACCAGAACCTTTGGGGAAGGTCTATAGAGAGTGGTATACTTGAACATCCAGACCAAGAACCTCCTTTTGACGTATTTGAGTGGGTAGTACCACCTGAAGAAGCGCCCGACATGCCAAGCTATGTGGAAATATCTTTTGAAAATGGTGTTCCTATTTCACTGAACGGAAGGGAGATGGAGCCGTCAGTCTTAATACAGGAGATGAACAGGATTGCAGGATCAAACGGTGTCGGTATAATAGATCACATAGAGGACAGGCTTGTAGGTATCAAATCAAGAGAGGTTTATGAGTGTCCAGCAGCCCTCTGCCTGATCGAGGCACATAGCGACCTCGAGAAGCTTGTGCTGACAAGAATGGAGCTTGAATTTAAGGAAAATGCCGGGAGGATATGGTCATGGCTTGTTTATTCAGGGTTATGGGAAGAGCCTCTAAGGTACGACATAGACAGTTTTGTAAGCGAGACACAGAAAAGGGTTAACGGCTCAGTTAGACTGAAGCTCTACAAGGGAGGAATGAGGGTAGTGGGAAGAAGTTCAAGGAATCAGCTGTACAGCCTGGAGCTTTCAACCTACGGTATGGGAAGCACGTTCGACCAGAAGAAGGCAGAAGGTTTCATAGAGCTTTGGGGGCTCCAGACAAGGGTTGCAAACAATGTAATGAAAGAGGGAGATGTTGAAAAGCATTCAGGTTACGGGAAAGAGATTAAAGAAGCAAAATAAGGAAGTAACTAGCTACATCTCTTCAATATTCTGGGACAGGAGGCTGCTTAAGCAGGTACTGAGGATAAACACTGCACACACTCTTGCCCTATATGAGGCAGGCGAGATTTCGGAGAAGGATGCAAAATCTATAGTTAATTTCCTCAAATCATTCACAATTGAAGATGAAGTTGACGAGGACATACACTATCTAATCGAGAGATCTGCAATCAAGAAGCTTGGTATCGATGTTGCTGGCCAGATGAATCTTGGAAAAAGCAGGAACGACCAGGTTGCAACAGCTATAAGGATGGAGCTGAGGGAGACAATCCTCTCAGTAGTTGAAGAACTGCTCAAGCTGCAATCTTTTATACTCAGCCTATCAGAAAAATACAAAAGGAATCTAATTCCAGCATACACACATCTCCAGAGGGCTCAGCCCGTACTTATATCCTATCATTTCATCGCTTATTTCGACAGTATTTCAAGGTCTGTTGAAAGACTCTTCAGTTTGTACAGCAGGGTTAATCTTTCCCCTATGGGCTCAGCTGCGCTCGCTGGAACAACCATAGCTATAAACAGGATGAAGGTTGCTGAGCTACTCTCATTTGACGGTATTATAAGGAATGGCATAGACGCTGTCTCCTCACGCGACTTTGTTCTAGATTCAATTTCATGCATAATTACAGTCGCACTGGATCTCTCAAGGTTTGCAGAGGAGATAGTACTCTGGTCAAGCTCTGAGTTCGATTTTATAGAGCTTCCAGACGAGACAACTGCAACAAGTAGCATAATGCCGCAGAAGAAGAATCCTGTCGTTGCTGAGATAATCAGAGCAAGGAGCATTGTGCCTCTCTCCTCCCTAGTATCTTCTTTCTCAATCATGAAGGCATTGCCTTATTCCTACAATCTTGATCTGCAAGAAGTCTCACCAAATCTCTGGGTTGCTTTTGATACAGTTAGGGATGCAGTAAATATGGTATCTAGGATAGTTTCAAGCCTGAGCTTTAAGGTTGAGGCAATAGAGAAAAAGATCTCGCATGACTACACATGTGCTTCCTTTATTGCTGAATACCTCTCAACCTCTAAAAAGGTAAGGTTCAGGGTTTCCCATGCAATTGTAGGGGAGATTGTTAGGTCGTCAATTAAAAAGAAGATTAAATTTGGAGATGCGATCAGAACATTACTTCCGGTTATATCGAAGAAATATTCAGGAAAGAAAGTTTTACTGTCAGAAAAGGAGATTGAGAAGCTCCTGAATCCCATGGAAGCGCTCAGGATGATAAAAACAGAAGGAGGTTCAAATCCAGACGACATAGATAGGGAGCTGAAGATTAGAGAAGAGATCCTTGAAAGGGATATGGGTAGTTTGAATTCAGCAAGGCTGAGGCTGCGGGAGGGTCTCGAAAAGCTTGAGAAGGAAGCTAGCAAGTTTGGGTGTAGCTAAACATGGAAGCAAGATGTAGTTACTGCGATTGCATCATCCAAGTACCTTCGGATGCGGTCGAGGGCGAGCTTGTAAAATGCATGGACTGCGGAACACTGTATGAGGTTAGAATTTGTAATGGAGGTTCAGTAACACTAACAGAGGCAGAGGAAGTAGAGGAAGATTGGGGTGAATAGTTAATGGCAAGCTTTTCTGTTCTCTTTGACAGGCTAAGGTGGGAAGAGAAAGAGATACTGAACAGCCTACAGAAAATTGGGCAGAAAGCCGAGCTTGTTGACGTGAAATCAATCTCTTTTAGTCTTGACTGCAGAGAAGACTGCGCACTTTCAGACAATGTGTTTGTTAGATGCTTGAGCCATTACAGGTCTTGGTTATCTGCAGAAATACTGAGAGCAAAGGGAAAGTATGTTATTAACAGGCCTGAGGTTATCTCAGTCTGCATGAACAAGCTTCTAACAACCATTGCACTAGTGAAAGAAGGAGTCCCAACACCTAAGACGTACGTTTCCTTTTCTACTGATTCTGCTGAGGAAATAAAGGAGAAGGTTGGCTTGCCCCTTGTCATAAAACCATTAGTTGGGAGCTGGGGCAGGCTGATAAGTCTTGCAAGGGATAACAGTTCATTTAAATCTATAATAGAGCTGAGGGAAGCAATTAACGATCCACTTGAACACATTTACTATTTTCAGGAGTTCGTAAGGAGGCCACCGAGGGACATAAGAGCAATAGTTGCAGGAGAAGAAATAGTTGCATGCGTCTATAGATACTCCCCTCCAGGCGAGTGGAAAACAAACGTTGCGAGGGGCGGCTTTTCGGTCCAGTTTAAACCTTCGGAGGCGCTCCAGGAGCTGATACACAGGTCAGCAGATGCAGTGGGAGGTGGTTTACTTGGCGTTGATATGATGGAATCAGAAAGGGGTTACTTGGTGCACGAGCTTAACAGTAACGTTGAGTTCAGGGGCGCACAATCAGCTGTTAATTTCAGCATAGCTGATAAGATCGCGAGTTACCTAGTAAGGGAGGCGAGGAAGTAGTGGTCAGGGTCGGGGTTATTGGTGCATCAGGATATATAGGGGGTGAGCTACTTAGAATACTACTAAAGCATCCTAAAATCGAGCTCTCATTTGCAACCTCGAGGACATACGAGGGAGAATATCTGTTCAGGGTGCATCCGAACCTTAGGGGCTTCACAGAAATGAAATTCTCTGCAAATTCAATTGATGTTGTAACTGATGCTGATGTCGTGTTCACGGCCCTTCCACACGGCCAGTCCTTTAATGTAGTTCCTGAAATAATCAAGACAGGCATTAAGATAATAGATCTAAGCGCTGACTTTAGGCTAAGGGAAGCTTCACATTACAGCAAGTGGTACAAGATAGTGCATCCATGTCCAGAGCTTCTGGAGAAGTTTGTCTATTCAATTCCGGAACTAAACAGGGAAAAGGTGAGAAATGCAACATGCGCATCCTCTCCTGGGTGCATGGCCATAACATCGATACTATCCCTTGTTCCATTTGCGAAGAAATTCATCTTTGACAGGAAGAGGGTTGTTGTAGACGCGAAGATAGGTTCGTCTGGTGCAGGAGGGAAACCTTCAATATCTACACACTTTTCCGAGAGATACAATGTTGTTAGACCATATAAGCTTGCCGGCCATAGGCATGAAGCAGAGATAGAGCAAGCACTAAGTGTATTTGCAGGAGTTAATGTAAGCGTCTCGATGTCTGCACATGCTGTTAACATGGTTAGGGGTATACTTTGCACAATACATCTATTCACGGAACAGGAAATAGAGCTTCCAGAGATATGGAAGGCATACAGGGAATTCTACTCAGGCTCTAGGTTCATAAGGCTTGTCAGGGATAGGAAGGGGCCATTCAGGCTTCCTGACCCAAAGCTTGTTATCGGTTCAAACTTCTGCGACATAGGTTTTGATTTCGATTTAAAGAATATGAGGGCCGTCCTTGTTTCAGCAACAGACAATCTGATAAAAGGGGCTGCAGGAAATGCTGTCCAGACAATGAACCTCATGCTTGGCTTCAACGAAGAAGAAGCTCTCGATGCCATACCTCTTCACCCTGTGTGATTCAGCATGCTTGTTGTAAAGGTAGGGGGTAGCCTGCTAAAAAATGGTTTTCCTGAAAATATAGCCGAGGACATAGCAAGCCTGACCTCATCAGGTGAGAGGATTGTCCTTGTACATGGGGGAGGTGACATAGTCACGGATATAGCATCAAAGCTAGGAAAAGAACAAAAGTTCATTATCTCTCCTGAAGGTATAAGGAGCAGATACACTGACAAGGAGACAGCTGAGATATACACGATGGTTATGACAGGACTCATAAGAAATAAAATAGTCTCCGCCCTCCAGAGACACAATATTGCAGCTGCTGGTCTTTCAGGAGTAGACTGCATGCTAATGAGAGCTAAGAGAAAGTCAAAGCTTCTCATTCTCGATTCACGTGGAAGAAAGGTAATGATAGAGGGCGGTTATACAGGGACAATAGTGTCCGTGAATTCAGAACTACTGCTAGAACTAGCCTCCAAGAAGATACTTCCTGTTATCTCTCCCGTTGCAATAGGGGAAGACTTTGAATTCCTTAACGTCGATGGAGACAGGGCAGCATCCTCTATAGCCTCCTCCCTTTCAAGCGATTACTTGATGCTCCTCACTAATGTTGAGGGGCTTATTCTTGAAGGTAAGGTTGTAAGGGAGATCTCTCCAGCAAACGCAAGGGCAAGGCTTAAGGAAATAGGTTTTGGAATGCAGAAGAAAGTCATAGCAGCAGCAGAGGCTGTGGAGAAAGGTGTCAAGTGCTCTGTAATATGCTCGGGTCTTGAAGAAAGGGCTATCACAAGAGCTCTCAAAGGAGAGCTGGGAACAGTGGTAAAGAATGGATAAAGTATTTGAAGTTGAGGACAAATACCTTGCTCCTCTCTTCCAGAAATTCAAGCTAAATATAGTTAGGGGGAGCGGTTCAAAGGTTTGGGATGAGAACGGAGTTGGGTACACAGATCTGATGGCTGGATACGGTGTTGCGATAGCAGGTCACTGCAACCCATGGGTTGTTGATGCAGTTAAAAGACAGGTGGAGAAGCTTATAACATGTCACGGAAGTTTCTACAACGATGCCAGGGCTTCCTTTCTCGAAGCCCTTTCCAGTATCTCTCCAAAAGGTCTTGACTCATTCATACTCACAAACAGCGGCGCCGAATCAGTAGAGGCAGCTATAAAACTGGCAAGGAAGAAAACAGGAAGGAAAAAGATTGTCTCGATGAAGGGCGCCTTTCATGGGAAGACAATGGGTGCACTCTCAGCAACGTGGAACAAGAAGTACAGGCAGTCGTTTGAGCCACTCCTTGGTAACTTTGTTTTTGCCGAATACGGGAATGCTGAATCAGTCGAGAAAAATGTCGACTCTGATACCGCAGCCATAATAGCAGAACCAATACAGGGAGAGTCAGGCGTTATAATACCTCCTCCTGACTTCCTCCCAAGGCTAAGAGAAATATGCACGAAAAATGGATGCATGCTCATACTTGATGAGATACAGACTGGTCTTGGAAGAACTGGAAAGATGTGGGCTTCCGAACATTACAATGTTCTACCAGACATAATGGCTGTTGCAAAGGGTATAGCAGGAGGCATACCTGCGGGATGCGTTATTACATCGAGTGAGATATCCTCTTGCCTCTCAAGGGGCGAGCACACAAGTACCTTTGCAGGAAACCCTGTCGCATGCGCTGCTGGAACAGCTTTGATAAAGTATGTAGTTGAGAAAAGACTTCCAGAAAGGGCTTCATACCTCGGAAAGGTTGCTTCAGAAAGCCTGAGGAAGCTGAAGGAAAAGCATATCATTGTCAGGGATGTTAGGTCGGTTGGGCTCATGATGGCAGTAGAAACGAGGTTCGATGTCTATAGCATCCTAAACAAAGGACTTTCACGCGGTTTTATCTTTGGCTATTCAGGAAGGGAGACTGTGAGAATGTTGCCACCTCTTGTTATAGAGGAGGCAGATCTTAACCAAGCTTTTAATTTGCTGGACGAAATTCTCGGTGAGGAGGAAAATGAAAGGATTAGACAAAATAGATGAGATGATAATAAGCATGCTGGAGCAGAATTCGAGGATGTCTAATACAGAGATAGCACAGAAGTTGAACATATCCGAGTCTGCTGTGAGGAGGAGAATATCGAAGCTTGTAAGCACTGGGGTAATAAGAAGGTTCACAATAGAGATAGATGATAGCAACATGGCATGTGCGATAACTTGGGTCTCAGTCAGTCCAAGCGTTCCAACGAGCGAGGTTAGCACCAAGATAAAGAGCGTTAATGGTGTTGAGACGGTTTATGAGACAGCGGGCCAGTTCGACATTGCAGCTGTAATAAAAGGTTCGAATATCGTCGAAATAAACAAAACAGTGGAGAGTATACGCAGAATCAACGGTGTAATAAACACAAATACGCTGATGGTGCTCAGAACAATTCGCTGAAAACGTACGAATATCGTTATATCCATCTTGTTCATGGGGTTGAACTCATGGGCCAGATAAGATGCACCGAGTGCGATGCAGAGCTTAGGATACCAAGCGACGCAATACAGGGTGAAATAATTTCGTGCCAGGACTGTGGAGCAACGTACGAGCTTGTCAGGGACAGCGACGGTCTTTTCACGATAAGGCCGGCTGAACTTGAGCAGGAAGACTGGGGAGAGTAGGACGCCCCAGCTTATTTTATTGTTTGATACTATAAGGTGGGAAGAGAAGGAAATACTAAAGGCAGCGCAGGAAAAGAATGTCGAAATACAACCAATTGATACAAAGAAAATCTCTCTGGACATAGAGGAGAAGGAATACGAGGGAAGGATAGCTATCCAGCGCTGTGTGAGCTACTTTAGGGCACTACACGTTACAGCTGCTCTAGAGAGAGGTGGGTGCAGGGTAGTAAACAGTTTTAACACAACTCTCTTTTGCGGGAACAAGCTCTTTGTTTCCTTGAAGCTGGTGGATAGTAAGATACCAACACCCAAGACATACGTTGCATTTGACAGTGAGGGTCTTGAACAGCTTGCTGAAAGGATAGGTTTTCCATTCGTGATGAAACCTCTTGTGGGTAGCTGGGGGAGGCTATCAGCCCTTATCAAGGACAAAGATAGCTTAAACGCAGTGGTTGAACACAGGGAGTACATGTTCCCTCTTTACCAGATTTATTACGTTCAGGAATACGTTGAGAAGCCAGGTAGAGACATTAGGACATTTGTGCTAGGTGATAGAACAATAGCTGCAATTTACAGGGTCTCAGCTGGCGACTGGAGGACAAACACAGCAAGGGGAGGCAAAGCCCTACCGTGTAAGATAACGAATGAACTGGACGAACTCTCAGTAAGGGCTGCAAGGGCTGTTGGAGGGGAATTCGTTGGCATTGACATCATGGAGACAAAGGATGGCCTTGTTGTGCATGAGGTTAACAGTACAACAGAATTCAAAAATACAGTACCTGCAACTGGTGTCGATATACCTTCCCTTGTAGTCGACTATCTTTCAGAAATTGAGAAAAGATGACTGAAGAGGTCTCATTCCTACTCGAGTCTCTTAGGATTTACTCCCCAACTGGGAAAGAAGAGAGGTTTGCATCATATCTTGAGAGGAAGGCGGCTGTGGCTGGGTTTACGGTTGAGAGAGATAAAGCAGGAAATGTAATAGCAAGGGCGGGAAGAGGAGAGAAGAAGGTTTTCCTTTGCGGGCATATGGACACTGTTCCAGGCTTCATACCTGTGAGGGAAGAGGGAGGGAGGATTTACGGTAGGGGTGCATCGGATGCAAAGGGCCCACTCTGTGCCCTCTTTTACGCATCACTCCCATTTATCGAAAGTAAGGACATTAGAGTAACACTTGCTTTTGTTACGAGGGAAGAAGGGGATAGCCTCGGTATAAATACAATAATTGGAAAGAGGGAGAGTTTCGATCATGCAATATTCGCCGAACCTTCAGGCTCTTCCAAGGTTGTAATCGGTTATAAGGGTAGAGTTGGTTTTTGGGTTAGGGTTAGAACCGAGGGAGGGCATGCAAGCTCGCCATGGGCTCATAAGAGTGCCTTTGAAGTTGCAACAAAAGCAGTAGACCTTATACGATCCATGGAGTCAAAGTACAGGGGCAGGGATAACTACAGCTCACTTTCTGTCTGCCCCACCATCTTCAGGGCTGGGTCGTATCATAACGTTGTGCCGTCGAAAGCCTCAGCCTATTTAGACATCAGGGTGCCGCCTGGACTGAATACTTCAACCATCATATCAGAAGTCTCAGAACTTGTTGACAGTTTGGATTCAAAGGAAGCTAATGTATCCGTGGAGTTCGACGAACCCACAGAACCGTACGAGGCTAATATCAACTCTCTTCTTGTGAGGGCTGTCCAAAGGGCTGTGATAATCTCCCTTGGCAGGAGACCTGTATTTGTGAGAAAGACAGGAACAGGGGACATGAATACGTTTGCTCATCTCACAGGCATAGAGTCTGTTACGTATGGTCCTGGGGTAAGTGAGGTATCCCATACAAGCAGAGAGTACGTAGAGGTTGAAGACTATCTCGACTCCATAAAGGTTCTAAGAGAGGCTTTGAATCAGATCTCGTATCTTCGTTCTACTCAAGAACACTGAAAGAAAGGCCTCTCTGCTTCAATCCCTCTATCAAATGTTTCGTGTGGTTAACATTTTGTGTTTCAAGGCTAAGTATCACTGCTGCTCTTCCGAGAGGCACCTCGGACCCGAGCCTCTGGTGCTGCACATCGAGTATGTTTGCACCCATCCCTGACACTACATCGATTATCTGCCTCAGGGAGCCAGGAGAATCCTTTAGTATGAACTTTAGCCTTATCAACCTTCCATACCTTTCTAGCCCCCTTGAGACTATCTGGTCCAGTGTGTACATGTCCACATTTCCGCCGCTTATTACAGAGACAACCTTCTTTCCACTTAACTCTACCTTGCCTGAGATTAGGGAAGCAAGGGAAGCAGCTCCGGCTGGTTCGGATACGACCTTAGCCCTTTCAAGCATCAGGAACATTGCTTCTGCTATTTCCTTGTCCGACACAAGGAATATATCATCCACATATTTTTTTATTATCTCTGACGTTATCCTACCTGGTCTCTTGACAGCTATTCCGTCTGCTATTGTATCCCCTGTCTCAACAGGCTCAACACTACCATACTTTAGGAGTCTGTAGGAAGAGGGGAACGCTTCTGACTGAACACCATAAACTTTAACGTTACTCTTGACACTTTTAACAGCAACCGCTATACCTGAAATTAGACCTCCCCCGCCTATGGGTACAACTATTGCGTCGACTTCAGGCAGATCCTGAATTATCTCGAGACCAACAGTTCCCTGGCCTGAAATTACATGTTTATCGTCATACGCATGCACAAAAACACTCCTCTCCATCTCGCATATTGAAAGTGCCTCTGCAAGGGAATCGTCAAATACCCTTCCCCTCAGCAGAACCTCGGCACCATAGCTCTTTGTTGCATCAACTTTTGCCGGGGAAGCTGTCTCGGGCATTACAATCTTTGCCCTTATTCCGAGCACTGAGGCAGAGTAAGCAACGCCTTGTGCATGGTTTCCTGCAGACGCGGCAACAACACCCCTTTCCCTCTCTTCCCTTGTCAAAGAAGAGAGCTTAACAAACGCACCTCTTACCTTGAATGAGCCAGTCTTCTGCATGTTCTCCATCTTCAGGTACAGCTCTGAACCTGTCATAGAGCTGAATGTGCTTGACCTGTCGAGAGGTGTCTTCTTCACGTGGCCATCGAGGGTCTCCATTGCTTTTCTTATCTCATCGAAGGAAGGTATATCATTAGAACTCAAACGGGTCACCCAGGTTCCAGCTTTCCTTTATGTATTTAGTTTCGGTGAGCCTTTTACATTCCTCCATTTCCTCCATACATTCCTCCCTTTCCTCCCTTAGCAGGAAGGTTTCCCTGACCTTCCTTGCAACATCCTCGAACCCGATAAAGCTGTTAGCTACCTTTGTAAAACTGCTCCTCCTGTATTTCCTATCGGCATAAACCTCTTTTGGCCTTGTAAGCCTCTCTACAAGTTCAAGGTCAGCATCAACAAGGAGTGTTCCGTGGCAGAGAGCTGCCTCCTTGGTTATGTATGCTGATATGCCGGATATCTTCCCGGAAGAACTGTATATGGCAGAATCCATAAACCTTGAGCTACATCCAAGAGAGGAGAAGCATGCAGCCATGAAGCAACCCACACTCTTTACAAGTTCTTTAGCATCCCTTGTGTAGCAAATGTACTCAGACCTGTACCACGAGGGTATAAGGAAGGACCAGTTTAAGTTGCCCGGCCCATTGTACACAGCTCCTCCCCCACTCATCCTTCGCACTACTGGTATTCCCATTTTCTTGCAATAATCTATGTCTGTTTCAATTTTAGCAAGCTGTGCCCTTCCTATAATGATAGAGAGCTGGTTACTCCAGAGTCTGAAAGTGAACTTGCCTCCACGTCTGAGCATAGCCTCCTCGAGAGCAACGTTTTCGTAGGGGCTTCGCTTCTCTACCAGTAAGAGCCTACCTTCCATCACATTTATAGAGCATAAACTTCCATTTAAGAAAATTATGCCATACAGGTTTCTTGAGGATGTCTCACTCGCTGAGATAGCTTACAATGTTGAGGCCAAGAACCTGGAGGAGCTCTTCAGGGATTCTGCACTTGCACTTACTGAGGTTATGGTAGATCTGAAAACGGTAGATGAGGTACGAGCGCTGGAGGTTGAGCTAGAGGGATACGACACGGACTCACTTTTGTACAGGTTCCTTAACAGAATCGTTTCGATAAAGGACTCGGAAGGTTTAGTTTTCAGGGAATACGTTGTTTCATTGAACGACTCAGCAACAAAGCTAAAGTGCATAATGAAGGGCGAAAAGATAGACCCAGCAAAGCATGAACTTAGAAACGACGTGAAGGGGGTATCTATGTACCTATTCGGTATAAAGAGAAAGGATGGGGAGTACACAGTAACAGTTGTAGTTGACATATGATTCTCAAGGTTTATATTGGTTTGAATAGATAAAAGGAATTGGAGATCTTCTATGCTTGAAGGCATCCCTGTAACAAAGGTAGGCGATGTTGTATGGGAAATACCTAAGACTTACAAGAGCGGTATGAGGGTTCCTGTTAGGATATATGCTAAAGAGGAACTCTTGAATTCGATGGACAGGGATGTCTTTGAGCAGGCATCAAATGCTGCAATGCTTCCGGGGCTCCTCAAGTACTCCTACGTCTTCAGCGACGGCCATTCGGGATACGGTGTACCCGTTGGATGGTGTGGTGCTTTTGACCTAGAGGAGGGTGTGATATCCCCTGGCGCGATAGGCTTTGACATAAACTGCGGGATGCGTCTCATAAGGACAAACCTTACACTCGAGGAGGTAAGGCCGAAGGTTAAGGAACTCGTAGACATGCTCTTTAAAATGGTACCTGCAGGTGTTGGTGCAACCTCATATCAGGAGCCCAAGGAAATATCCCAGATAGAGCAGTCAAGGTTCAAGGAGCTGGTCGAAAACGGTGTCAGGTGGGCTGTTGAAAATGGCTATGCAGACAGGAGGGACCTTGAAAGGCTTGAGGAGCATGGGGCTGTGAGTACTGCTGACTTCTCGAAGGTAAGTAACGAGGCATACAGAAGGGGAAGGAACCAGATAGGTACCCTAGGGTCAGGAAATCACTACCTGGAGATACAGGTAATTGATAAGGTTTACAACGATACAATAGCAAGGAAGTGGGGGCTAGGCGAATTCGAGAAGCAAATATGCATAATGGTACATTGCGGTTCAAGGGGTTTTGGCCACCAGATATGCTCCGACTATCTCGATGCATTTGTTAGGGCGATGAAAAAATACAACATAAGGGTTCCAGACAACCAACTTGCGTGCGCACCTTTCAACTCTGAAGAGGGACAGGACTACCTCAAGGCAATGTCTTGTGCAATTAATTTTGCATTCGTGAATAGGCAGCTAATAGTCTACCAGATTAGGAAGGCATTTGAGAACGTCTTCAAGAGAAGCTGGGAGAGCCTCGGACTTGAAATAATATACGATGTTGCACATAACACAGCAAAGCTTGAAGAGCATCAGCTAAATGGAGAAAGGAAGAGGGTAATTGTTCACAGGAAGGGAGCAACAAGGAGCTTTGGGCCTTGGCATCCAGAGTTGTCGGACATGTTTAAGGAGACAGGACAGCCAGTTATAGTCGGGGGGAGCATGGAGACAGGCTCATTCCTTTGTGTTGGTACAAAGAAGGCAGAGGCGGAAACATTCGGAACAACGCTTCACGGGAGCGGAAGAACGATGAGCAGGACAAAGGCAAAGCAAATGATTAGGGGTGAGGATCTACAGAGAAAGATGCTCGAGAGAGGTATCTACGTAAAGGCAACAACCATGTCTGGGCTTGCAGAAGAGGCTGGTTTTGCATACAAGAATATAGATGAGGTGGTTGACTCGATGCACCTAGCGGGTATAAGCTTGAAGGTTCTGAGGCTCAGGCCAATTGCAAACATAAAGGGCTAGCTTATGTAGCCAGGCCTTCTTTCCTTATCTGCTTCCTGAGCTTGCTCCCTACTCCGCTCAGCAATCTTCTGGAGCTGGCTTACAAGCTTCCTTGTTTCCTCAGCCTTACTCTTTATCTTTGTCATGTCAAACTTTATCCCAGCTACCCTTGATAGTGCTTCAAGAACAGACTGTGAGGCATTTGCATCCAGCACATATCCGGATGTTTCGCCAAGAAGGCATGCACCCCTTATCTTGTGCAGGGAAGCCATTCCAACTACAACACCGTTCATGCCTGTTATTGCACCCTCGTTCATTGTTGTTATTCCATGCTCAACAAGCCTTGCAAGCATCTTCCTGTCTGTTGCTGCGCCAAATACCTTCGGGACTGTTGGGAAGTAACCTGTTATGTATGCTGCTAAGGCATAAACTTCTCTCACACCAGCTTTTTTAGCTATCTTGACAACCTTCTCGCAGAGGAGATATTCATCTGAGGTGTCTGCTGGCTGTGCATCTGATGTAAATATCAGAACTGCTCTTCCATTTTCAGCCTTAGCATAAAACAGCTCTGCCTTTGGTGGTTCTACTGTTCCGTCCACCTTTATGTTAACTTGTGGAGGGAAAGTGTCGCACCTGTACTCGGCTATTTTCTTTGCGTTCAAGACAGCAATTAAATAATCTGCGCCTATCTTTCCAACAAAACCACTTCCAGGAAGACCACATACAAGTAAAGCGTTACTCTCCTTAGGCGTCTCGAGGACAACACTTTTAGTTAGGGTCATGCCTCCTCACTTCTCTGCCTTAGCTTCTCACTTAGGTCAACAAGCTTGCCCTTCTCCTGTATCTTTATCGATGTCTCGAGGCTGAACCTAAGGCCGATCTGCCTGAAAAGTGAATAAAGTTCGCCGCCACTTATTTTTCCAGATATCTTCCCGCTCTTTATCAAGTCTGCAAGTTGCTTCACAACTTCCTCTGTCTCCTTTGGATAGTTTGCGTAGGCTGCGTCAAGAACCTCCTTTCCCCTGTCGTACAGCAGTTCCTCAACAACCTCCCTGTCTGTCTTCTCCTTCTTCTGTATGGATGCAAGCCTCGCCTTCCTGATGAGCTCACTCAGCTTTTTCTGTTCTATTAGCTTGAGCTCAATATCTTCTTCCAATTCTATCTTCTACTCCTCTAAGCCTACAATAAAATAGTTGCTAATTAACAGATTACTAAGCTTTTTCTAGTTTAGGTAATTTTATTCTATGGCTGTGTTATCTTTATACACTGTGTTGGGCAGCTCGTCTCGCATGCCATGCAGAAGATACAATCGTTCTCCCTGATAGGGTCTGATTTGTCGCACCTATACTGGTCCCATTCTGGTGTTCCTGGTTCAACTGGCTTATCCTTCCCAGTACCCGCCTGGCCTGGATTTAGTGCCCACTCAAATACGAATACTGGGCAGACGTCCATGCAAACACCATCAGCAACGCAGTTCTCCCAGTCGACAGCAACCTGTGTTCCATGTATGCCGTTTGAAGTGGGATACGGCTTGCCCTCTGCATCATATCTTGTCATACCTCCAGCCCTGACTTTGTGACCGTTATGCTCTCCTGTTACAGGATATTCATTCGGCTTCTGGAGAAAGTCCCTGTCTATTGGCTTTGTCTTGTAACCAATATCCCTAACCAACTCTATCAGCATCCCGCTAAAATATCCCTGATATAAATCCTATCCCTACTTCATTACAGTATAGCTCCCTTCTTTTTCTAAAACAAATACCTTATCTGGTTTCTTTGTGAATATTCCTGTCTCAACAACTCCTGGAATCCTCTTGATGGATGCCTCGAGCTCAGCAGGCCTTTCCACATGTTTGAAATATGTGTCAAGTATCATATTGCAATTCTCAGTGAAATAAGGATAGCCCTTCTCATTGACCCTGAGCTCCGGCCTTCCGTTCATATCAAGGAGTTTCCTCTTAACATAGTTAATCCCGAATGGCGAGACCTCCACAGGCACAGGTACGTCTTTTTCGCAAAGCTTCCCTACTACCTTCTTGTCCGAGACAACTATGTAAACCTTCCTTGAAAAATTAATCAATATCTTCTCTCTTAAAAGAGCACCCCCGCCTCCCTTTATCATGTTCAGCTCTTTATCAACCTGGTCTGCTCCATCAATCGTAAGGTCGACTTCCCCGTGAAGTTCCGTGCATATCATGCCAAGCTGCTCTGCAACAAACCCTATCTGCTTTGAAGTAGGAACGCAGAGCTTTTTTTCTGCAATTTTTATTCTTCTTATGAGGGAAGCAACTGTAGAGCCACTTCCAAGACCTATAACTTCTGCCTTACTTACCTCTTCCAAAAGTTCTGAAGCAAGCTTGTTTATTGCCTTCTCGTAACCCTCTTTCAACTCTCTTCCTTTTTCTCTATGTCTATCTGCTCAAGCTTTGAGAGTGCCTCCATTATTTCCTGCCTCAGCTGCATCACCTTCCTCTCAGGCTCAGGCAGCTCCTGCCTTGTTTTCTTCTGGACGACCTCCTCCAGCTCTTCTGCCTGTTCCGGCTTTGCCTCTTTTAATTGCTCTACATTCTGAACACTTGAGAAAGCACCAAGCCTCTGCTTTGCTTCATCAAGCCTTGCTTCTATGTTCTGTATCTTGTTCTGAAATAGCGAGAGAAGCTCGTCCCTCAGCCTCTCTAGCTCCCCAACCTCAACGTAAAGCTCTGCATCTTTCAGCTTTGTTTCTATCTGCCTTATCTGGTCGCTGTACCTCTTCGATATCATCTCCCTCTCTTCCTTTGTTATCCTTCCCTCACTCTCCGCCTCATATATCCTCATCAGGGCAGAGGAGAGCAGGTCCCTCTCAACCATCAGCGTTCTCATCTCCCTCTTCTTTCTTTCAAGCTCTTCCAAAGGAACATACTTCTTCCTCTCTACACCTCTCTCATCTCTAACAACAACCCTCTTCACTGGCTCAGCCTTTCTTACAAGGAAGAAGTATGCTAATCCAAAACCTGAACCTGCTCCTATAATTGCTGCAAGCGAAACCTGGAGTATATCCATCTCGTATCAGCTTGGGGGTGGAGATATCATTATTATGTTGTCTCCCCTTACTATGAGTGTTCCAAGGGCGTTCGACTTCCCATCTTCAAGTATCTCCTCAGCTGTCTCAAGGGAGAGGTTCATGTGCTGGTCGAAACCCTGTAGAACACCCCTTATTACCTTGCCTCCCTTCAGCTTTATCAGTACAACCTTTCCGAGGCTCTCATCCAGTATCTTTACTGCCATGTCCACTGCCATATTTCTCTACACTTGTTCAGGAGCTATATTTTGTAGATTATTTAAGCGGTGGGGTTCCTCATACATGGAGAACTACAACCTTTAAATCACATTCAGAATACATTTAACACATTGAAAAAGTGGATTCTCTCTAAGCACGACTCGGAAGCAGTGATATCAGAAATAGAAAGGTCAATCTCGAAGGAGCTCAATCTTCCTAAGTCTGCGCAAGTTACCTTTATCCAGCCAAGGGAGGATGCCAAGTTTGCTCTAATAGGGGAACTAACATTCATAGCCATAGAAAATGGATATGTTCCATTTCTTGGGTCGCAGCAGGCTGTCTCTCTCCTCCCATCAGTCACCGTCGACTCGGGTGCAATAAAATTCATACTCAATGGCGCGGATGTCATGAGGCCAGGTATTGTAAAGTATGAGAGCTGGGGAGATGCCGGAAGGCTACTTGCCGTGAGGGAAGAAGTAAAGGGAAGGGCAATTGCAGTCGGAAAGGCAACTGTGAAAAGTGAGGATATGGAATCAATAAAAAAAGGACAATGTGTCAAGAACATTCACTATGTTGGGGACAGGTACTGGAATATATACAAGCTTGTCTAAAGGTTTACGGTCTGTCCTAATATTTGCTATGTTTATCCTTAATAATGGGCTGGTGCTAATATCAAGTGTCAGAGAGTTTGTCGTCCCAGACTTTCGGAAGTGGTGAGAGTGAGAAGCCAGGCGAGGGCTACCTCCTTAAGGCTGTTCCACTGAAGAGCATAGAGGACGTAGCAAAGATAGAGAAGGACGTTCAGAACAGGACAATCGTTATACTGAAGGTAACACCCCTTGCTCAAAAGAGCCTAGAGGAGTTAAAGTCTACTATAGAGCAGCTTTACGAGTTTGCAACATCCATAGGAGGGGATATAGCAAGGCTTGGGGAAGAAAGGATTGTTATAACACCCCCAGGTATAAGGATCTGGAGGGGTATTCAGTAAAGCCTTACTGCTTCCTGGACTGCAGGATGGATTGCAGGGATTCTGTATATTCTCTGTATTGCATATGCAAGGTTCTCTGTCTTCCTTTTCTCACCATGATTCACTATAACAAGCTGTAACTTTGGCCTCATCTTCCCTACAAACCTTATTATCTGGTTGTAGTCACTGTGTCCAGAGAAACCCTCAACCTTCTGTACCTTACATTTTATGTCAACTATCTTTATCTTCCCTGTCTCGTCAACCAAGCTTGCCTGCTGGGCTCCGTCTAGCACCCTTCTTCCAAGTGTTCCCTGAACCTGATATGAAACAAAAAGTATCTTGTTCCTTTCAACAGGGGCTATACTCTCAAAGTATTGCAGGACAGGCCCTCCTTCAAGCATTCCAGAAGTCGCCATTATTATTGCTGGGCCTTCCCTGAGTGCCTCATCTCTGTTTGATGGGTGCTCTATTTCTGTAAAATATTCTGAAGTAAATGGGTTGAGGTTATCCTCAAGTATCTTTGTCCTCAGCTCCCTCGAAAGGTACTCTGCGAAAGAGACATGTATTGCTGTTGCCTCCGAGATCATGCCCTCTATGAAAACAGGTGCCTCTATCATTAACTTGTTCTTCATGTAGTTATCTATGACAAGGAGTATCTCCTGTGCCCTTCCAACAGCGGGTATTGGTATGAGTACCTTTCCTCCCTCAGCCAGAGTCTGGTTTATCGAGTTCACAAAGTTCATCTCTACCTCCTCCCTCATCGGCATTATATCCTCCTTTGCTCCGTAAGTGCTCTCAGTTATCAGCGTTTCAACCCTTGGGTAGTTCCAAGTTGCCGAATCAAAAAGCTGTGTCTTTCCAAACTTGTAGTCCCCAGTATAAACAATGTTATGCGTTCCCTCACCTATGTGGAGGTGAACTGTTGCTGAGCCAAGTATGTGGCCTGCATTATTCAGGACAAGCTTTATGTCTGGTGTTATATCCGTAACAAGGCCGTACGGTAATGTTATCGTATGCTGTATCATCTCTCTAATATCTTTCTGGTCGTAGATTATCCTTCCTCCTTCCATCTGTGCAACCTTGACAAAGTCGTTCTGAAGGAGGACCATGAGGGGAAGGGTTGGCTCAGTGCAGTAAACAGGTCCTTCGTATCCATATTTGAAGAGTGCAGGAAGGAAGCCCATGTGGTCAAGGTGTGCGTGGCTTATTATAACAGCATCTATATCAGATGGGCCGATATCTGCCCAGTCAAGTCTTGGGAATGCATCCCAGCTGTTCTTGGCGCCTGGGTGTATGCCGCAGTCAAGCAGTACCTTGCTCTCCGACGTCTCAACAAGTATGCAGGACCTTCCAACCTCTTGGAATGCTCCGAGTGTCTTTATTGTCACATGCTCCGAAGAGAGCATCCTTGGTCTGAAAATTGCCTCGCCAAGGTCCTTCAGGAACCTCTCCCTCTTTTCCGTATCCGACTTCAGAGCAAAGTAAACACTCTGTATTGCAGAGGACTGTACATGCGGTGCCTTCCTTACCCTTATCTTCCACCCTGTTTCCTCTATCAGCTTGCCAAGGTCATAACCGCTCTCCTGAGACATTGCCTTTGGGTTTGTTGCCTCAACAGTCACCTCTCCCAAGACATCATCAAAGAAATAACCCGTTACATCTGCTTCCTGAGGCACATTTCTTTCCAGTATTGCCCTTGCCTCGGCCTCCTGTTTCCTTATTGATTTCTCTGTCCTTGTAACAACCCTTTTTTTCAGTGTGTTTACAATTTCAGAGATCAGGTAGCTGTTCCTATGAAGAAAAGCAGGGTTCTTTGTGTAAATTGCAATTCTCGGTCCCTCGTACTCTATCCTTGTTATTCCAGCTTCCGCTGGGATTGTGTTTAGAATTGTACTCATCATTCCTACTGTATTTTCTTTCTGTCCCAAACCCTAATTCTGACTTGAAAACATTGAAAGAAGCTTTTCCTTTTCCTGCTCCCCTATCTCCCTGAACCCGGACTTGTCTATTATTGCAATGTCAAAGTGGTCCCCAGTTGCAATGTTCCTTCTCATTGCAGCAATTATCGCCTTTGCAGCAAGTGGATAAGCCTTTGAGACAGGCATACCCTCCTTGTACTCTGCCTCAAGTACACCAAAGGCAACTGGAGATCCGCTTCCAGTTGCTGTCATTTTCTCCATAGTAACAGAGCCAAAGAAGTCAACGCTGTAAATTGAAGGCCCTGAGCTATCGTAACCTCCAACAAGAACATCAGCAATATAGGGATACAGCCTCGATGAAAACATTACGTTTGAAAGTATTCTTGCTGCCGATTTAACAGGCATCAACCTGTTTCTCTCTATCCTGTAGAGGTTTGCGTAGTATTTCAAAATGTCGACCACATTCTGGGCATCAGCAACACCACCGGATATCGTTAATGCTATATTGCTATCTATCTGTATAAGCTTCTTTCCCCTCTTGTGTGCTATAAAGCCTCCCTGCGTTACCCTCGTATCCGTTGCCAGCACAACACCGTCGCTGCAAACCAGTCCAACAGTTGTTGTGCCGTGGTAGTATGCAGCACCATGCACACCCTTCAAAACCTTTTCTCTCATACTCATTATAACTCACAAATCCAGGCTTTACGCCTATTTCTCCCTATACAACCTATGTCTTATTATACGTTTCGAGAAGTATCCAAGAGATTTAAATCGTTATCATTTCGGATTCAAAATGTGGTGAAGAGCCAGCACCTCATGGAGCTTCCGACAAAGATACTCATAGGTGAGGGTGTGATAGAGAAGCTTGGAAGCTTTGTAGAGGAAACCTCAAGCTCAAGGAAAATTCTTGTCGTTTCAGGAAAGAACGTCAGGGAGGCACTTCGTGACAGGGTTGAATCCTCAATACCGAGAATGAAGTGGATAGAGGTTACAGAGCCCGACATTAAGAATGTTGAGATTGTCGTCAGGGAATCGAGGGATGCTGGCTCTGTTGTTGGGATAGGTGGAGGAAAGAGTGTGGATGTTGCAAAGCTTGCTGCATCCTTTGTTGGTCTCAGATTCTACAGCGTTCCGACGAGCGCTTCCCACGACGGCATAGCGAGCCCGTTTGCAAGCTTGAGAGGAACTTCGAGGCCATACTCTGAAAAGGCGAAACCACCTTACGGCATACTTGCTGACGTTGAGATAATTGCTTCAGCACCTAGGAGGCTCCTCGCCTCTGGATGTGGCGACCTTGTTTCAAAACTCACAGCTGTCAAGGACTGGCAGCTTGCAAGGGATGAGAAAGGCGAGTACTACGGGAACTATGCTGCTAGCCTGGCGCTGATGAGTGCAAGTGTTGTTCTCTCTTCAAAAAATCTCCAACCATATAGCATCGGAACTGTCAGGGACATAGTTGAGGCACTTATAAGCGCGGGCGTTGCGGCAGGCATAGCAGGGAGCTCAAGACCATGCAGCGGGTCTGAACATCTCTTCAGCCACTATCTAGAGCTGATAGCACCAGGAAAAGGTCTTCACGGAGAGAAGTGCGGCATAGGTACGATTATGATGGCAAAGCTCCATGGGCTTGATTGGGAGAAAGTTAAAGAATCCCTGGCAAGGTTTGGGGCACCTGTTTCTGCAAGGCAAATAGGCATTACAGATGAGCAGGTTGTGGAGTCCCTTCTAAACGCTTCATCTGTAAGACCGGAAAGGTACACAATACTCTCAAAGGTGAAGCTAACAAGGGAAACTGCTTACGAGTTAGCACACTCAACAGAGGTTATCTAGTTTTCCTTCTTTACGAATACCTCTGTGTAAATTACTTGATTAACGGATGGTATGAACTTAAAGATATCGTTTGATAGGCCTCTCTTGAGTATCTGTATCCCCTCAAGGAGGAAGAGTTCCTCAGGTATACTCACTTCAAGTTTGCCCTCGGAGAGGTTGAACTTTATCTTCTCTGAATCCTGACCAAACCTTCTCTCTATAAGCGCCTGTATCTTCTCATTTTCTGTCTCTAGTTTCTTTACGACCTCCACGCTGTATGAGATTGACTTGCCTGCCAGCCTGTGGTTAAAGTCAACCTGGGCCCTACCCGAGCCAACATACCTGACAATACCAAGCCTGTTGTCAACCTCAACAGTGTCGCCTACAGATATTTCGCCTGCCTTCTCTCCAAATTTCCTGAGTGGTATAAGCTTTACAAGAGATGGATCCCTCAACCCAAACGCTTTTTCAGGAGGTATCTCAACCTCCTTTTTTTCTCCCACATCCATCTTCAGTAGTTCTTGGTCGAGACCAGATATTACCCAGCCTTCCCCGACCGCTACAAGCCTAGGTCCGTATTTCCTTGTCTGGTCGTAGATATTCTGTTTCTTTGCCTCCTCCTCATACGTTGTATCTATAGTCTCGTTTGTGTCCTTTATCCTTGCAGTGTAGTTTATCAGGACAAGCGAACCTTTCTCAAGTGGCATGTTATATTACAGCCTGAAAATAGATGTGGTTTAAAGCATTTCTAAAACTTCATTTTTGAAAGTAGTGCCTCGACAGAAGTAACAGTTCTCTCAACATATTCCTGATTTATTAGACCCATGCATCCTATTCTAAAGACCTTTCCAGAAAACTTGCCAAAACCACCTGCAACAACTATCCCATACTCCTGTTCTAGCCTCGTCCTGAAGTCCCTGTCCTCTATACCCTCAGGGTAGTAGGATGCGATAACAGTTCTCGACCTCAAATCCTCCCTTGCAACAAACTTCAGTCCAAGTTTTTCTAGGCTGGAATACAGCATCCCCGACATCCTCTCATGCCTTGCAACCCTTGCGGCAAGCCCCTCTTCAAGAAGCTCGTTCAAAGCCTCATCTAGTGCATAAAAGAGAGGAAGCGAAGGCGTGAAAGGTGTCTCCCACTTCTTCTGGTACTCAAGATACCTTGAAATATCGAAGTACCTTGTCCTCGGTTTTCTCGACCTAACCATCGATGTGTATTCCCTGCTGAGAGAAAGAAGTACTAACCCAGGCGGTGCGGCCAGACACTTCTGGCTACCGGTTATGCACACATCTATACCCCAGCTGTCTACAGGTATCGAGTATCCACCCAAACTAGATATGGCATCGACTACAACCTTCAGGTTCCTTTCCTTTGCGTAATTACAGATGTCCCTGAGATAAGGGATAGCTATACCGGTACTTGTCTCGTTATGCACTATCATTATTGAAGATGCATCGCTGTTGCTATCTACAGCATGTTTAACCTGCTCGATGCTTGGTGCTTCACCCTGTTCGGATCTGACTGCCACTACCTTGCCCCCTGCAATCTCAACCATCTCACCAAGCCTCTCACTGAACTCTCCCATGATAGGCACAATTACCTTCTCACCAGGCATTACAGTGTTAAGAACGGCAGCTTCGACACCACCTGTTCCAGAAGAGGAGAATACAACTATCTCTCCTTCAGTCTGGAAGAGGTGTCTCGACTTCTCAACAATCCCTCTGTAGAGTTCCCTGAAAGCTTCTCCTCTATGATTTATCACTGGCCTACTCATCGCATTCATAACCCTATCCGAGACGTTTGTTGGACCTGGGAGCATTATCAGCCTGTCCATTGTCACACCTCGATATCCTTGGACATTAGAGCTGTTACCCTTTCAACGCCATTGAACTCTATGACAAGCTTCGCAACCTCTGGTGGTACGAGCTTCTTCCAGTCCTTTCTTTCTAGTATGCTGTTTCTAACATTTGTTGCAGAATATTCTTTTCTGTTCTTGTATGGTACAGCCACAACCTTGAACCCTCTCTCCTTGAATAAAAGAAATGTAAGAGAATCGTTTGTAAAGACAACATCAAACCTTGGAACCAGAGACATAACTGTAGAGACCCACACTGAATGAGATTCAGCATCTGGCACAGGAATTGCCATCCACCTTGCCCCGTCTATACCGGCTCCGTCAAGGGCAGCCTTTATCATCTCTATCCTCTCACCTGCGGTGAAAGGGTTGTCCCTCTCGTGGCTCTTCTGCGCACTCCCAACAACAATGTAAAGATAATCTGCCCTCTCAAGTGCAAACTTCACAGCTGCAAGGTGACCGTAGTGGAATGGCTGGAACCTCCCTACAAGCAGTCCTCTCTTCAAGTGTTTCTCTTCCTCTAGCTAGACTATATAAGAGTAGCAGAAGGGAACAGCAACATGGAAGCTGTCGAGGTCGACGGTTCGTATGGAGAGGGAGGAGGACAGATACTAAGAGTTGCCTCGGCATTTTCAGTTATATTTATGAGGCCAATACACGTCAGAAACATAAGGGCCGGTAGAACCAACCCAGGCCTGAGGCCGCAGCATCTCGCTTCTCTCCTGATACTGCAATCGCTGACATCTGGGAAGCTTGTAGGAGGTGAGGTTGGTTCGACGGAGATCTACTTCCAGCCTTCGGAGATTTCGAAGGAGAAACTTGAATGGGACCTGAAGACAGCAGGAAGTATAACGCTTGTTCTCCAGACACTTGTTCCTGCTGTATCCTTGGCTAGGAAATACCTTGAGATAGACCTGCGCGGAGGTACGGACGTTCCGTGGAGCCCAACCTCTGATTACTTTGCGAACGTTGTTCTACAATCCTTCAGCAGGATAGGGGTTAACTTCGAACTCGATATTCTCTCCAGAGGCTATTACCCGAAGGGAGGCGGGCGGGTCAGGGCAAGGATATACCCATGCGACAACCCGAAGTCCATAACCTTGACAGAGGACCCTGTTCTCGAAGGTATTTCAATTATCAGCAGGTGCGGCTCTCTTCCTGAGGAGGTTGCAAGGAGGCAAGCAGACGCTGCGGAAAGGCAACTTCTGTATCGCGGCCTTCATGTTAAAGAGAAGATAGTTAACAGGGAGCATTCCATCTCTCCTGGTACGTCGATCCTTGTTTCATGCTGCAACAGTACATGCTTCATAGGCTCTGACAGGATAGGGGAGAGAGGAGTGAGGGCAGAGACTGTTGGTTCCCAGGCAGCCACAAGGTTTCTAGATCTGGCAGAGACAAAATCAACTGTCGATCCAAACCTATCTGATATGCTCTCACCCATACTTGCACTGGCTGACGGGGAATCTGAGTTCTATGTTCCGGAGATCACAGGACATCTAAGGACAAGTATTTACGTCGCTAGCCTATTTAGGGATTTTGACTTCAGCTTTAAGAAAGATAACGGAAGATACAGAGTGAAGATTGGGAAGGGATCGAGAGGTTAATATCGTAATGTCTAATAATAAGGCAGGAAAAACCTTTCTGACCTAAAATGGCTTTTAATGAATACTACATTCCAGGTGCAACAGCCGTAGGGATCGCGTACAAAGATGGCGTTGTACTTGGCGCTGAGAGGAGGATAACCTTTGGCAACTATGTCCTTAGTAAAGCAGGTAAGAAAGTTTTCAAGGTAACAGACAACGTCGGCGCAGTTTGCGCAGGCATGGTTTCAGACATGCAGAACCTTGTGAGGGAAGTTTCTGTTTACGCAAAGTTAAGGGAACTTGAAACAAAGCATGCACTCAAGCCAAACTCTGTCGCAAAGCTCATGAGTGTGCTTATGTTCGAGCAGAGATATGCACCCCTCCTTACACAGGTAATACTCGGAGGCCTTGGCCCGAAGCCTGTTGTCTATGTCCTCGACCCACTTGGAAGTGTTATACCTGACCAGTACGCCTCTGTAGGCACGGGGGCAGAGATGGCCTCAGGTGTAATTGAGGCATCGTACACACCAAACGCAACGCTCAAGGAGGCAAAGGAGCTACTCATCTCATCGATAAAAGCAGCAATACAGAGGGATGCGATGAGCGGAAACGGTATAGACATACTGATTATAGACAGGACAGGGATGACAGAGGAATCGATCAACCTCTAGGTGTTTTGAATGCTTGAATACAAAGGTGTAAAGATACACTGGCTGGGCCATGACGGCTTTGCAATAGTAGGAAAGGATAGGACAGTTGTTATCGACCCATTCAAAACAAGGAAGAGCTACTATGCAGATATCGTGCTTATATCGCATGAACACTTCGACCATTTAAGCAAGGACGACCTGAAGAAGTTCCTCAAGGAGAGCACAGAGATTATAGCTCCAAAGATATGCCAGCATGAGCTCTCTTCCTTCAAGCAGAAAAAGACGTTTGTCTCGCCAGGTGAAACACTCAAAAGAGACACACTCGAGATAAAAGCTGTGCCAGCCTATAACATAAACAAATTTGCTCAGCCTGGGAGGGTATTCCATCCAAAGGAGGAAGGAAGAGTCGGGTACGTTCTGAAGATAGATGGAGTAAGCATTTACCACGCAGGAGACACGGACAACATACCTGAAATAAAGGGTATGGATGTTGATATTGCACTTTTACCTGTATCTGGAACGTACGTTATGACAGCTGAAGAGGCAGCTGATGCGGTTAGGTCAATGAAGGTAAAGGTCGCTATTCCGATGCATTGGGCAAGCATAGTCGGAAGCAGAGCTGATGCAGAAAAATTTAGGAACCTCGTTTCTGGGCTGTGCAGGGTAGAGATCCTCGAGGCAGAGTAACTTACTCAGGAACACTCTCTGTCTTTAGCTTTCCATTTTCAACAGTCACAAATAGGTACCTGTTGTCTGCAAATACAAGCGTAAGCTCTTTTTCTGTTTCTGTCACGGTAAGCAATGCCTTTCCTATGATACCGTCGAACTTTGCCATACCATCCTTCTTTAGATACCATCAAAAATATTTTTTGACTCGGTATCGTCGCGAGTTCATCATCGCCCCTGAGCTTGGGGCTATGTCTGGGACGGCGATTACCTCATTGTCAGCAAAAATAAAGCCCTCTGGGTTAATTAGTTTTGTTCTTTCATCCTTAAAATACCTTAGTTTGTAGGTAGAGAACATTTGAAGTTACTCAAAGGGAAGCTTATTGTCGATACGACAAGGCTTCTCCCAGGAGGATATTGTTCAATGATACTCAGCGACCTTGGCGCAGAGGTTGTGAAAGTAGAGCAGCCTGGGCTCGGAGACTACATGAGGCTAACACCACCTCTAACAAACGGCTACAGCCTCGTTCATCACTCTGTGAACAGGAACAAGAAGAGCCTCGCTGTAGACTTAAAGAAAAAGGAGGGGAAGGAGATACTCACAAGGCTTGTGGAAAAAGCAGATGTTTTCATCGAGGGCTTCAGGCCAGGTGCTATAGAGAGACTTGGCTTCTCTTATAAGTATGTTTCAAAAGTTAACAGGAACATAGTATACTGCTCCATATCATCTTTCGGGAGAAAGTCTGATATGAGCATGCTTCCAGGTCATGACATTAACTTTCAGGCAGCGGCAGGTACACTTTCATACTCAAAGGAGGAAGTTCCAATGTTACAGCTTGCAGATATAAGCTCTGGGATGTACGCATGCATAGGCATACTTTCTGCCCTTGCTTCAAGTAAAAGACCTGTCTTTGTTGATATTCCTATAGTCCAGTCCCTTTTATCTTGGCTTGTTATACCTCTTTCTGCCTTCTTTGCTTCAGGGAGGCTTCCTTATCCAGGCCACAGCCTTGTCTTTGGCTCAGAATCAAGGTACAGGCTGTATAGGACAAAAGACAACAGGTTTTTTGCACTTGGTGCCATAGAAGAGAAGTTCATGAAAAGATTCCTAAAGATATGCGGGATCAAAGACAACCTAAAAGAGGAAGAGCTTTCAAAGAGGATAGAGAGCTTTATCTCATCGAGGAAGTTTGAGGATCTAATAGATATCTGCTCAGAAGAAACGTGTTTTACACCTGTCCTGAGATTGAACGAGAGTATAAACTCTGACTGGGCAAGGGCTTACAGGATGATAGAGTACGTATCCGGCCTTCCTGTCGTTAACACACCATTTGGCTCAAAGCAGCACGGAAAAGCACCCGAAATTGGCGAGAACACCGATGAGATACTCTTATTCCTCGGCTACAGTAGCAAAGACATACAGAGTCTTAGAAAGAAGAAGGTAATATCTTAATATCCTGCGATTCAGTCCGGATAAACATGGCACAAATAAGCAAAATAGCTGTCCTAGGCGCTGGAACAATGGGACACGGAATAGCTGAACTTGCAGCATTATCCGGATACGAGGTCAACATATACGACATTTCAGAACAAGTACTTGACTCTGCAAAGAAGAGGATAATCTCAAGCATGCAAAAGCTACTTGAGAAGAAGAGGATCTCGCAGGAAACAATGAACTCATCCCTGAACAGGATGAAGTTCACAGTTTCACTAAAGGAAGCCGTTCATGATGCAGACCTCATAATAGAAGCTGTCCCTGAGGAAATAGAGCTGAAGGTTAAAGTTTTTTCTAATGCAGACAAAGAAGCAAAGCAAGATGCAATATTTGCTTCAAATACAAGCACACTACCAATAGGTGAGCTTGCCTCCTCAACAAAAAGGGAGGAGAGATTTCTTGGAATGCATTTTTTCAATCCACCTGTATTAATGCCCCTTGTCGAGATAATAAAGACAGAGAAAACTTCTGAAGATACTGTAAATTCCGTAGTGCTTGTTGCAAAAAGAATGGGAAAGGATGTTGTTATATGCAGGAAGGATGTCCCGGGCTTTATTGTCAATAGGGTTCTCGGCCCCCTCTTGAACGAGGCTGCTTGGTGTGTTGTTAGAGGTGAGGCAACTGTAGAGCAGATAGATTCGATGGCACTTTACAAGGTAGGGCTTCCGATGGGTATTTTTGAACTTGCAGATTTCACAGGTATAGATGTGATATACAAGGCAGGTGTTGCTGTCTCCTCGAGGGATCCTTCAAACGTTCTTGTTGCACCAATATTCAAGGAAATGTTTGAATCTGGAAAGCTTGGTCAGAAAACAGGAGCTGGATTTTATGATTATAGCAAGGGAAGGCCAACCATAGCCAAGGAAGCAGGTAAGGATGTAGACCCCCTAATAGTATTCTCGCCAGCAATAAACGCTGCTGCCTGGCTTTTGAGAAACTTTGTCTGCACAAAGGAGGACCTCGAGAAGGCTGTCAAGCTTGGTCTTGGCTTCCCTGAAGGAATACTTTCAATGGCTGACAGGTGGGGACTTGATAAGGTCCTCCTGTCTCTAAGGGAGAAGATGGAGAGATACGGGACCTACTACACTCCAGACCCGCTAATTGTCTCTATGGTTAACGAGGGAAAGACAGGTGTTTCTTCAGGAGAGGGTTTCTTTGAATACAGACAGAGCGAGAAAAAGTTGCAGACAATATACATAAGGTCGAATCAAAACATCGCTTGGCTCTACCTCAACAGGCCCCATAGGCTTAACACAATAAATTCAGAGATGATATCAGAGCTCAGACAGGCACTAAGCGAGCTTGACAGGAATAAGGATGTGAGGGTGATAGTAATCACGGGAGAGGGTGAGAGAGCCTTCTCTGCCGGAGCAGACCTCGCAGGTATCAACCTTGGCTCGCAGATGGACATTTTCTCTATGTCGAGAGAGTGGTACGAGACGTTCTCCTCAATAGAGCAGATCTCAAAGCCTGTCATAGCGGCGATAAACGGCTTGGCACTGGGTGGTGGTTTAGAGCTTGCACTCGCATGCGATTTCAGGCTAGCTTCAAGGGATGCAGTTCTAGGCCTAACGGAGACAAGGCTTGGCTTAATACCTGGCGCAGGTGGGACACAGAGGCTTGCTAAGATAGTCGGTTTGGCAAGGGCAAAGGAGATGGTAATGCTTGGAGAAAGGCTTTCTGCTGAAGATGCAGAGAAGATAGGCCTTGTTAACCACGTATACAACAAGGAAGAGTTTAAGCAGATGGTTGAGAGCTTTGCTTTGAAGCTTGCAAAGATGCCACCTCTTGCTCTCTCCCTTGCCAAGAAATCGATCAATAGCTCTTATCCCTCCACAAAAGCAGAGCTTTTCGAGGCTGCTGCTTTCAGTCTTCTCGCAGTAACAAAGGACGCATCAGAGGGTATACAGGCGATGTTTGAAAAAAGAGAACCTGAATTCAAGGGCGAGTAGAAAGAATTAATTCAAGCGGTTATTTGCCCAGTAGCATGGAAGATTTTCTTGACATAAGAATAGATGAGCAACACCTTGAACTCAGAAAGTGGGCAAGAGACTTTGCAGAAAGGGAAATAGTTCCGATTGCTGACAAAATAGACAGGGAGGACCAGTATCCCAGAGAGCTTGCAAGGAAGATGGGAGAATATGGGTTGCTTGGCCTTAGCCTCCCTCAGGAGTATGGCGGTCTAGGTCTAGATATGCTCTCCTCTGTTATTGTCGGGGAGGAGGTCGCGAAGGCAAGCCTATCGGCTGGCTTCATACTCGGTGTCCAGAACGGGCTGATAGGTAACCTTCTTGCGAAGTTTGGTTCAAAAGAGCAGAAAGAAAAGTACCTTCCAAGGTTGATTAGGGGAGAGATAATTGGCTCCTACGGCTTAACTGAACCTGGAGCAGGTTCTGACGCAGCATCTATATCCACCACAGCAAGGAAAGAAGGTGAGAACTACGTTATAAACGGCTCAAAGATATGGATAACACAGGGTGCTGTCTGCGACGTACTTGGTTTCTTCGCAAGGACTGGGAAGAAGGAGGACAAGGCAGCAGGCATAAGTGCTTTCATTGTCGAGAAGGGTACAGAGGGTTTCAGGGTTGGTCAGAGGCTAGAGGTCATGGGTGCAAGGGGAACTGGGACAGCTGAGCTTGTATTCGAGAATCTAAAGCTACCGAAGGAGAACATGATAGGGTCAGAAGGCGATGGCTTCCTTATTGCTATGTCTATACTCAGCGAATCAAGGATTGGGACTGCTGCAGCTGCCGTAGGAATTGCAGAAGCAGCTTTTGAAGCTGCTCTTTCATATTCTAAGAAGAGGAGCATCTTTGACAGACCACTTTCAAGTTTTGAGTCAATACGTTTCCTACTTGCTGACATGGCAACAAGGATAAGGGCATCAAAGCTTCTTACTTACAATGCTGCATACCTACACTCGCAGGGAAAGGAATTCATGAAAGAGGCCTCGATGGCAAAGTACTATGCAAGCGAAACAGCTGTATGGGTATGCGAGAGGGCAATACAGATACATGGAGGTTACGGTGTGAGCAAGCTACTTCCTTTGGAAAGGTATTTTAGGGACGCAAAGATCTTGGACATTGTGGAGGGGACATCAGAGGTGCAAAGATATATTCTCTCTAGGGAGTTGTTAAGCAGTTGAGTAGGAACGTTGCTGTTGTTGGAATAGGTCACTCAAGGTTTGGAAGGAGGACAGACGTTAACATAGCGGAACTTGCTTTCGAATCAATAAAGCAGGCATTAGAGGACGCAGGAATCGATAGGAAGGACGTTGGATTTGTAACCGTAGGGAGCGCTGGTGGTTGGTACGAGGAAGCTCTGCCTGCTGTTGTAATAAACGAGTACTCTGGCTTTAAGTCTGTTGGTACAATGAGGGTTGAGGCAGCTTGTGCCTCAGGAAGCGCTGCTGTTAAGGTTGCGAGGGATATGATAGCAAGTGGCGAGACAGACATAGCACTGGCTGTAGGCGTGGAGAAGATGTCGGAGGTTGACACACTTACATCAGTTGAGCTGATAGGCAGAGCAGGATCTTACATGTGGGAGTTTGAAAACTACGGTATGACATTCCCTGCATACTATGCACTATACGCTGTAGCACACATGAATAGATTCGGGACAACAACAGAGGACCTAGCAAGGGTTGCTGTCAAGGCACATAAATACGGTGCAATGAACCCCCTTGCGCAGTTTCAGAGAGATATAACTGTTGAGAAGGTTCTTACCTCGCAAGTAGTTGCGTGGCCTCTCAAGCTTTACGACTCATGCCCTTTAACTGATGGCTCTGCGGCAGTTGTCCTTGCATCAGAGGAAGTTGCTAGAAAGCTGACAGACACACCTATATGGATAAGGGGTATAGGTTACTCTTCAGATTCAGCAAACCTAAGCAAAAGGGATGATTACATTGGGCTGAGAGCAAGTGTTGAGGCAGCCCAGAGAGCTTACTCGTCTTCAAAAGTAGGACCTGAAAAGATAGATGTGGCAACATGTCACGACTGTTTCACCATAGCTGAAATAATGGCATACGAGGACCTAGGCTTCTGCAGGAAGGGAGAGGGAGCAACCCTGATCAGGGAGGGGCAGACAGAGATAGGAGGTAAGATACCTGTTAACCTTGACGGCGGGCTAAAGGCAAAAGGCCATCCGATAGGTGCGACAGGCGTATCTATGATTGTTGAGATAACAAAGCAGCTCAGGAACGAGGCAGGTAGGAGGCAGGCAAGCATAAAGAACGGCTTTGGTCTCGCACACAACGTTGGAGGAACAGGGCACTATGCGTATGTAACAATACTTTCGAGGGATGCTACATGAGTTCAGACCCTGTCCTTCACTCTAGAAGGTCGCTTACTCTTAGATTCGATATACCGATATCACACACTAGGGAGTTCTGGGATGGATTAAAAGAAGGCAAGTTTCTGGTTACAAGATGTAAGAAGTGCGGTAATATCTCTTTTCCTCCACAGTCAGACTGCCCCAGATGCATGAGTAACGAGCATGAGTGGGTTGAACTCAAGAGAGAAGGAAAGCTACTCACATACACCCTTGTTCAGGTAACACCTGCAAGTTTTGTCGACAACGACCCGTACATTGTTGCAATAGCGGAGTTTCAGGGTGGAATAAAGATACTTGCATGGCTGGAGGGAGCAAAGCTCGACAAGATTGGGCCAGGAATTCAGGTAAGACTTGAAACAAGGGTAAGTAAAGAGGGCAACCCGTACTACGTCTTCACATTACCACAATCTCTCTAGAAGTCCTTTGGGACATTCTTTATAACTTCAGCTATTTTCATGAACCTGTCCTTGTAAAAGAGAATCTTTGTTATTGAGCCCTTGAATTTCAGTTGCCCCTTTAACACAGCAGACTGTATATCTGTCTCACCCCTTGCTATCTTGCACCACGAATCGTAACTTCCCTTGAATGTGAACTCTGCTTCAGGCTCCCCCTGGACTTTTGTTATAGACGTGTTACCGTTATTCACAGATATTAGGTAAGACTCACTCTTATCTTCAACAACAATAAGGATAGTAGAGTTTATTCCCTTTGTGCTCTCCTTCCATCCTGGGTCCTCAGAAAGTGCTTTCTGCACATCCGAGAAGAACTCCTCACTCATGAACCTTGCCATGAACAGTAGCCTTGTTTATCCTTCTTTTGAGCTTAGCTATAGTTCCGGAGAGGGCAACTGTCTTTATTTCAAAACTTGAAAGCCTGAACTTACCCTCCATCTTTATCTTCTCTGCAAGCCTGCCGTCAACCCTCAAAGCAAAGTAACAGTTTCCAAGCAGAATGATTTTCTTAGCTCCAAATAGTTCCTTTATTCCTTGGGAAACCTCCCAGACATTCTCCATTCCAGCTCCTTCAACGCGGAGAAGGAGGTACCTTTTCCTATCTTTTTTCGAGGTAGATCATTCTCCTGTAGAACTCTTCTTCCGAGCCCTTAACAAGATAGAGCCTAGGCTTTACCTTTATTCTGACTGCGTCAGACTCGGACAGCTCTATTCTTCCACGAACTATCTCCTGCTTGTCAAGCCTAATATAGAGTGAGAAGTGCTCATCGATGTACATAGATATCCCATCAGTTATACTTCTCTTTACTTTCTCTGGCATACTATCAAAAATCTTCCTGAAAGTTTTGTACGCTTCTTCTCCTGTTATGTGGTAAACAACCCTTGTTATCTCGTTGCCGAAATGCCCCTCCATCCTCTGCACCTCTGGCTCTATTCCTATCCCAAGTATGCTCGAGACAGCACTCCTTATCCTTGCCTCATCCTCTGTGGCATGTGCTATGTATGCGACCTCAACGGACCTTATCTGGCTCTTCATCTCTTCCCACTATCAAAAAGCATAACTACATCTCTTTTAACATTCAAAACGTGCCAAAAAAACTTACTGTTGAGAACATATTGCTTGACCAGCTAAAGAGGGAAATGAACATGGACAGGACAACATACTACTATCTAGATGACTGGGACTCTATAATGCATAGTGTTTACCAGGTTCCAATAGAGCAAGCAGGATACACGAAGAAGGTATCTGAGATGAGGTTCCTTCATGAGATGGTTGACAGGCTTTCAAAGGAAGATTTTGATAACGTAAAGAGAAGCGAGAGCAGGAAGAAGCAGATGAAGGAAATGAAGGAGAAGAGGAGCATGTACTACAACCTTGTATTTACAAGGGGTAAGGAAAAGATAGGTTACGGTGCTTTAATTGTCCTAACGAAGGTAGAGAAGGACCCGGAGAGAAGCCAGGGGATTGTGCTAATGGCAAAGATAACGCTTATAGACGGAAAGCAGGAAATAGAGTTTGAGAGAGCAAAGTTTGACGACTTCCTAATTGAGGTAAAACCTTACATAAATCTGTTAGGCGACCTTTACAGAGAAACGAGAAGACCTTGACAGGTTACTTCGTTGGAATAGAGAGCACTGCCCATACCTTCTCCTCTTCAGTTGTTTCCTCCTCCGGCAAAGTACTTTCAAATATAAAGAGTGTTTACAGGGCTGAGGAGGGGCATGGTATTCATCCATTTAAGGCTGCAGAGCATCACAGGATGAATGCAGTAAGTGTCGTGCTCTCTTCATTCAAAGAAGCTTCTGTGGAGCCGAGAGTTGTAGAGGCAATTGGTTATTCCATGGGACCAGGACTTGGCCCCTGCCTCAGGGTTGGGGCTGTTGTTGCTAGGACACTCTCCCTCGCCCTAGACAGGCCATTAGTACCTGTTAACCACGCTGTCGGGCATATTGAGCTTGGGTGCCTTCTTACTGGTGCAAAAGACCCCCTAGTTCTTCTTGTTTCAGGGGGCCATACGATGTTACTTCAATTTTCCTCGAGCAGATGGAGGGTAATAGGGGAGACGCTAGATATAACACTTGGCCAGCTTCTTGACCAGTTTGGAAGGCATGCAGGACTCAGCTCTCCATGTGGCTCCATAATAGAGGAAGCAGCATCGAGGTCAAGCAAGTATATTCAACTCCCATACAGCGTCAAGGGTAACGACGTTTCTTTTTCAGGCCTCCTGACAGAGGCAAAGAAGCTTTACGACATGGGGGAAAGGTTTGAGGACATATGCTTCTCCCTTCAAGAGACTGCCTTTGCAATGATAGCGGAAGCAACTGAGAGGGCGCTTGCCCTAACAGAGAAAAAGGAGCTGCTTGTTGTTGGAGGTGTTGCAGCAAACAGAAGGCTCTCCGAGATGCTCAAGACGATATGCGTCAGGCACGGCGCAAGTTTCCTTCCAGTTCCTCCAGAATACAGTGGTGACTGCGGTGCACAGATAGCTTGGACAGCCTACCTCCACTACACTTCAGGTTTTTCTGTAGATGCAAGCGAGGCAACAGTAAGACAATCATGGAGGCTCGATTCCGTTGATATACCATGGAGGTCTCAGGCTAATCCAGAGAGGAGCAGAGGCTGACATCTACCTGGGCAGATGGTGCGGGCAGGAGGCTATATACAAGGTAAGGAAGAGCCTCCCCTACAGGAATGAATCTTTAGACAGGGCAATAAGACTGCAGAGAACTATCAGGGAAGCAACAGTTATGAACAGGGTAAAGAGCGCAGGTGTAAGGTCGCCTTACATCTTTTACCTAGACCCGAAAAATACGTACATTGTAATGGAATACATAAGGGGCAGGAGGCTAAAGGATTTACTTCTAGCTGGAGGAGTAAGGGAAGAAGTACTTGTGGAGCTAGGCAGGGTTCTTGGAAGGATGCATTCAGCAAATGTTATACATGGCGATCTTACAACATCAAATGTAATTGTGGAATCAAACAAACTCGCAATTATAGACTTTGGCCTCTCTTACTTCTCTACTAGAATAGAGGATATGGCAACCGACATGAGGCTTGTCAAGGAGGTAATGTCTAGTGTTCACTCATCCCTCTTCCCAAGATGCTTCGAACTTCTAGTATCTGGATACGAGCAGGTTCTTGGTATCGAGAGGTCTAGACAGGTTAAGCTTCAGCTCTCTGCCATAGAAAGGAGGGGGAGGTATGCAAAGGTCGAGTAATATTCTATTTGTAACGACAAACGAAGATAAGTTCAAGGAAGTGAGTTTCGTTCTCTCCAAGATTGGAATAGTTGTTGATTGGTTAAAGGATGAAAAGGAAGAGATACAGTCGGAAGATACGTCGGAGATAGTTTCGAGGGCGGGAGATATGATGTATAGAAAGTATGCTGTGCCTCTGATTGTAGAGGATACTGGCCTTTTTGTTCGCTCACTCAGAGGTTTTCCTGGTTGCTTTGCATCCTACGCCTACAAGACAATAGGAATACAGGGATTGCTAAAGCTCCTTGAGGGGAAGGGGAGGGAAGCATATTTTGTCTCATCCATATGCTATGTCCAAGGCTCTTTGAAGAAGGTATTTACGGGAAGGCTTGAAGGAAGGATAGCGGAGAGGGAAGCAGGTTCAGGCGGCTTCGGATTTGACCCTGTTTTTGTGCCAAACGGTATGAGCAAGACACTAGCAGAGCTCACACTCGAGGAAAAATGTGCTATATCACACAGGGCAAAGGCAGCAACCCTCTTCGGAGAATGGTTTAAGATGGGCAACATTTATGAGCAATGAGAAAGGGTAGGTAACATCTTGGCAAGGATACATTCTCACAGACATGGGAAATCACACCAGACAAGACCACCAAGTAAAAGACTACCACCCTGGGTTGCATACAGTCCAGAGGAGATAGAGGCACTAATAACAAAGCTAGGGAAGGAGGGGCACACCGCGAGCGAGATAGGTATGGTGCTGAGGGATGAGTATGGTATACCCCTCGTTAAGCCAATCCTTAACAAATCAATAGTCGATGTACTCAAGGAGAAGAAAGTGTATCCTGAGATACCAGAGGACCTCCAGAACCTTATGGAGAGGGCACAGAGGGTTCAGAAGCACCTACAGGTTCACAGAAGCGACAGGAAGAATGTTCATTCTCTGGAGCTGATTGAGGCAAAGCTTTACAGGCTTATCAAGTATTATAAGAGAAGGGGATTACTTCCTGAAGACTTTAAGTATGCAACGGTAGTGGCTCAGCTGAAGTAGTTTATGGAGCATAGGCAAGTATTCAAGGAATTTGCGGATATAATTGAGGAGAGGGTTGAAAAGAGAAGTAAGATACTTGTCGCGTCCCATCTAGATGCAGACGGTCTTGCAAGCGGTTCGATATTGTTTGAAGCTTGCAGGAGGCTTGGAGCAAACGTAACATTAAGGATATACCCGGAACTGGACGGGAGGGCTGTTGAGGAACTTCGTGGTTCGAGATACGAGTTTTTCATACTCGCGGACCTTGGTTCTTCAATGATAGCAGAGCTTGATGGCTCATTAAATGACTATATATTGATAGATCATCACGTCATTCAAGAAGCGCATACCCAGAACCCACGCGTTCTAAATGCATGGAAGCTTGGACTTGATGGAGGAAGAGATGCATGCTCCTCAACTCTTGCATACTTTCTTGCAAAGGAACTTGACCACAGGAACGTCGACCTCTCACCACTTGCTGTTGTAGGTTCGGTTGCAGATAGACAGGACTGCGGTCCAAAGCACTCTCTGATAGAGCTTAACAGGCTGGCACTCTCGGATGCAATGAAAGCAGGGCATGTCAGCGTTGTTGAGGACTTGCTCCTTCCCGGGAGGGAGACGAGACCGCTCCACGAATCCCTTTCACTTCTCAACAATCCTTACATACCTGGTCTTTCTGGAAATAAGGACGCTGCATATTCAGCTCTCATGAAGGCTGAAATAAACCTAAAGGTCTCGGGCGCATGGAGGACACTATCAGAGCTTACAAAGGAAGAGAAGTCAAAGGTCGTTGAGATAATACTTTCTTCCATACCCCCTTCTCAGAGATTCACAGTTGAACAGCTTATTGGTGAGATCTATTTAATCGAGCTCGAAGACAGCCTCAGTCCTTTAAGGGATGCTAGGGAGTACGCGACCTTGTTGAATGCATGCGGAAGGATGGGGAAACAGGACATAGGTGTATCTGTCTGCCTTGGTAACAGAGATAGATACCTTGCTGAGGCCATGAAGACACTCTCGGAATACAGATTTAACATAAACAGAATAATGCAGTCCCTTGTTGTAGAAACGTCAAGGATTTCGATAAAGGACTCTGTTGCAATTCTCAACGGAAGAGAGCTAATACCAGACAAACTCCTCGGTCCAGTGACCTCGATAGTTGTTTCCTCTCCTGACTATAGGGACAAGGTTGTTGTTGCACTCACAAATTCTGGAGAGAAAGAGGTCAAGGTTTCAGCAAGGGTTGGAGAAAGCTTTGGGAGCGTGCTTAATCTAGGTGCAATAATGGATGAGGTAGCAAGAAAATTTGGAGGTACTGGAGGGGGGCATTCAATGGCTGCGGGTGCAAAGATACCATCAGAATTTTCGGAAAGTTTTGCAAATCAGGTTGCAGAGAAGGTCTTAAATGAGAGCAGAGCTAAAATTGAGAATAAAGTGCAGAAGTAGGAGAAAGGCCTTCATGCTAGAGAGGGTTCTGAGGCCTGACAACAGGGTGGTTCCAAGGGACCAGACAATAGAGACTAGCTTAGAGGACAGCACTCTTGTTATTACAATAAGGTCGGAAAGGGCTGGTTCAGCCCTAACCTCTGCTAGAAGCATATTGGAGGACGCAAAGCTATTTTCGTGGCTGAACGAGGCCCTTGGTGTTTAGAGAATGATAGATATCAGGCTAGTGAGGGAAAATCCAGATGTAATAAGGAAGAACCTAATGAAGAGAAATGCTGTAGAGATGCTACCTCTTGTTGACGAGGCAGTCGAGAGGGATAGAAAATGGAGGGAACTGAAGTCGAGGGCGGAGGAGCTCCGCCACATACAGAACAGGATAACGGAGGAGATAGCTGAGCTAAAGAAGAAGAATATGCCTATTGAGGAGAAGCTTGCAGAGGCAAGGGAAATACCTGAGAAGATAAAGAGAATAGAACAAGAGGCAGATCTGGAGTACAGCAGACTAAATGAAATAATTATGAAACTTCCCAACATACTGCATGAAACAGTGCCAGTTGGAAAGGATGAGAATGACAACGTAACTGTTAGGGTCTGGGGCGAGAAGCCAATCTTTGACTTCGAGCCAAAAGACCACATAGATGTGCTCTCATCGCTTGGGCTCGTCGATATAGAGAGGGCAGCAAAGATCTCGGGCTCAAGGTTTTTCTTCCTGAAGGGAGATGCTGTTAAACTGGAGCATGCCTTGATGATGTATGCGATCGACATACTTGAAAAAAAAGGCTTCAAGCCTGTTGAACCTCCTTTCATGATGAGAAAGGAACCCTACGAGGGTGTTGTCGACCTAGCCGACTTCGGTCCAGTGATATACAAGGTGGAAAACGAGGACCTTTATCTTATTGCAACATCTGAGCATCCACTCGTCTCGATGCACATGGATGAGATACTGAACGGTTCTGAACTGCCACTGCTTTACTGTGGCTTCTCGCCATGCTTCAGGGTTGAGGCAGGCTCGCACGGAAAGGATACAAAGGGTATATTCAGGACACATCAGTTTTACAAGGTTGAGCAGATAGTCTTCTCTAGGCCAGAGGAGAGCTGGGAATGGCATGAAAGACTTATCTCTTATGCTGAGGAGATATTTCAGGGGCTGGGTCTCCACTACAGGGTTGTTAATGTTTGCACAGGAGATATAGGCTCTGTAGCAGCAAAGAAGTACGACCTTGAGGCTTGGATGCCTGCACAGAAGAAATACAGGGAGATGGTCTCCTGCAGCAACTGCACCGACTACCAGGCAAGGAGGCTGAGGATAAGGTTCAGGGACAGACAGAACGAGCAGACTAGGCTTGTACACACACTTAACTCAACAGCAGTAACCACAAGAGCCCTTGTTGCAATAGCAGAAAACTTCCAGCAGAAGGACGGTTCAATAGCTGTACCAAAGGTTCTTCAGAGGTACCTTGGAGGAAAGCAGCTTTTAGGCCATCAGTGAGGTTATAAGCAAGCGGGCAAAGGGGTCAAAGAAGAGTTGCCAAAGAAAGCACAGAAGGTAAGGGACAAGTGGAAGCTGAAAAAGTGGGTTACAGTTTATGCTCCACCTTCTTTCGGAAACGCAACTATAGCCAAGGTTCCGATAACAGATGAAAAATATGCAATTGGAAGGGTCGTGGAAACAACCCTTTACGATATACTAAAGCAGGACCCTCAGCACTACTCTTTCAAGCTGTACTTCCAGATAGACAGGATAGAGGGAGAGAATGCCTATACAATATTCAAGGGCCACGAATACGCTAGAGAGTTCCTCAGGAGCCTTGTGAGAAGGGGTTCATCGATGGCAGACTTCATAAGGGATTACAGAACAAAAGACGGGTACGTTGTTAGAGTTTACTGTATCGCCTTCTCCCAAGGGAGGATGAACAGCTCAAAGAAGCATGACATAAGGCTGATAATGGACAGGATAGTTGCTGAGAGGGCTTCGAGCCTTAGCTACGACCAGTTTGTACAGGAAGTTGTGCTCCAGAAGATAGCTTCAGACATTTACAACGAAGCAAAGAAGGTAACACATCTTAGACATGTTGGCATAAGGAAGAGTAAGCTTGTATCAAGGCCGAAAGAAGAAAAACAGGAGCAGAAGCCTCTAGAGGTAGCACAGCCGCAAGCCTAGGCAGAGACTATCTTCAAAACATCCCTGTTCTTAAGTATGTAGTCTGCTCCAAGCCTCATACCTCTCCTCACATCAACAGCATACAGAAAGTTCTTTGCTAGTTCAGTATGAACAGCATTTGCGAGGTCAAGGGCTGTTGAGCCCCTCTTCATAACGTACGCATCAGGAAGGACATTTCCCTTGCTGTCAGTGAGCTTCTTCTCGTCCTCAACAGGAAAAACAACTACAGACCCAAGAAGGTCAAAGTATGACGCATTTATTGCATCCTGGACACCAGTGCTTCCATACTTCTTCAAGACTCTCTCCTCAACCATCTTAAGAGCTTCAAGCTGTGTCCTGCTTAACTTGCTCTCATCCTTTATTTTGAAATGGTTTGAACCTGGTTCGTACTCTATGAGACCCGCGTTTGCTGCCTTCCTGAGGAGGAGCTCCGCCTCTGCTGAACAAGGTACAACCTTGTATCCCTTTTCTTTGAGCCTAGTTATGTTATTTTCTGCTGTACTTATGTCGCATTTATTTGCAACAACAAGACTCGGTTTCGATATGATTCTTAATTCCCTTGCAAGCATAAGTATGTCATCCCTGCTCCACCAAGTGTACCTTTTTCCGAGTCCAAGCTTCTCAACGGCCTGCTCCACCTGTCCCTTTCCTATTGAAAGACCAGTCAATTTCTGTGCTAGGTTCTCCGCGAGTTTGCCGTCGAGCTCTGATACTCTAGCTATCTTTTCCCAGTCCTTCATTACTATTGAAGCTAGCCAGAGGTCAAACTCCCTCTCTACCATCTCCACATCTTTCAATGGATCCCAGCTTCCTGGCTCCGTGTGCCTTCCCTCGGAATCAGTTGAACCAGAGGCATCCACGACATGTATTAGGGCATCCGCCTGTCTCACATCGTCAAGAAACTTGTTACCCTTTCCTCTCCCCTCAGATGCGCCTTCAACAAGCCCGGCTATATCGACAAGCTTGACAGGTATCATCCTCCTTCCTTCTATACAAAAGGAGTTTCTGGGGCTGTCCCTAACACCAAACTCCCTACATACACACTCAACCTTCAAGTATGCGATACCTATGTTAGGCTTTATCGTTGTGAATGGATAGTCTGCTATCTCAGCCTCCTTCATAGTTGCCGCAACAAAGAATGTTGTCTTTCCAACGTTTGGCTTTCCTATTAAACCGACAAGCACGCTCATCTTATATTAATGCTGCAATATAACATGTTGCGGTCTGGGATGAGGGTCTGTGTTGTCGGGGCAGGGCTATCTGGCGTAGCTGCTGCAATGGCAGCCTCACGGTACTGCGAAGTAACACTCTTTGACCGCTCTAACTCATATCCTCTTCCCAAGTACTTCTGGCCTAGAATTATCTCGGGTGAGGTCGAGTATAAGCCTCAAAAATCAGACTTCGAGTTCGTTGGCATGAACGTTATCTCGGTTGACAAGGACGGAAGGGTCAGGACGGAGGCTTACTCCAAGAGGTTCGACAGGATAGTACTCTGCCTAGGAACTGAGTTAAAGTGTAGGAGGTACAGGGAGAGAAAGGATGGTATAGTTTATCTAGAAACAGCCGACTCCTTCAAAAAGCTCTCTGAAATGTGTGGTTCAAGGGATAGGGTTGCCGTCTGCGGCTCAGGCCCAATGGCACTCGAGACAATCAAGGCTTTGTCAGAGAGAAAGAAGGATGCAATATTTTTTACTTGCGGAAGTCCGAGCGGGGGTATTCTTCCTCAAAAGCTGGATTCCTACCTTTCTGAGAAAATATCCTCCTTCATCCAGCTGGTTAACTCAACTCCTTCAAGGTTTATTGGTGAGTATTCTGTCGAGGGTGTAATATCAGAGGGAATTGTGTACAGATGCGATATTGCTGCGATATTGCCTGACAGCTATCCTCCGCTCAATCCTTTAACAGGAAAGAAAGAATACCTAAAGGTAGATATCACAATGCATCACGCAGAGAGAGTACTTGCAGCAGGCTCCTGCTCTAGCGTGAAAATTGGCGACCTATACATTAATTTTCCGTTCCATGATGCATCGATCGCAACAGGTACAGTTGCTGGCCTGAACTCTTCTGGCAGGAACTTAAGATACACTTTCTCAGGAAGGTACATCCTCAGCTTATTCAACTTCAAAGTTGTTGCCTCTGGCATCAGGGTTGAGATGGCACATGCAGCAGGCTACAGAGTAAAGAATCTCATGCACAGGTGTGAAGATTGCATGTTTGAGATAGTATACGACAGCGGAATGAGGTTGCTTGGTTTCTTCTTTGTCGGCAGATGTGCTGAAGAAACAGCGTTGAACTTTCTCTCCTCCTCCATAAATGCAAAGATAACTGGCCTAGTAGGTTCGGAGCTTGCACAGCACAGGCTTTGCAACGAACTTTCTGTCTCGGAAGTTTTAATGCAACTACTTTAGGTGGGTTTCACTGTGAAGAGAGTCTTAGTTTGCGACAAAGTGGAGATAGAGGAGCTCAGGTTGGGTGAGGATTTCAGCATAGATTACAGGCCTGGGATAGCTAGGGAAGAGCTCCTCTCTGTGGTAGACGGCTACGACGTACTAGTTGTGAGAAGCAGAACAAAGGTTGACAGGGAAATTATGGACAGAGCAGGATCGCTAAAGCTTATCGCAAGGCCAGGAACAGGACTCGACAACGTTGACTTGGATTATGCAAAGAAAAAGGGTATTGAGGTTGTGAACAGCCCTGAAGCACTTGTCGAGGCAGTGAGCGAGCACACAATACTCCTTATGCTTGCACTCTCGAGGAACCTGGTTGAGGCTGTAAACTCAACACTCTCAGGTAAGTGGGAAAAGGAAATGTTCTTCGGCACGGAGTTAAAGGGCAAGGTGCTAGGCATAGTAGGGCTCGGGAGGATAGGTGCCAGGGTAGGTTATATAGCGAGATCCTTTGGAATGGAAGTAAAGGCTTACGACGTCATTAGCATCCCAAAGGGGACACTCGATTCACTATCAGCAGAGATGCTTGATCTCGAGGAAATTCTTCCAATAGCAGACTTTGTAACTATTCACGTGCCTTTGACAAATGAAACAAGGCACATGCTAAATGCAAGAAGGATTGGAATGATGAAGACTGGCTCATATCTTGTAAATACGTCGCGTGGTGGTGTTATAGATGAACAGGCGTTAATAGATGCTCTTAGGCTTGGGAGGATTGCAGGTGCAGCCCTAGATGTTTTTGAAACTGAGCCTCCTTCAGAATCTCTCAGGAAAGCACCAAACATTTTACTTACACCACATATCGGTGGGCAGACAAAGGAAGCTCAGAGGCACGCTGTCACGATTATAGCTGAGAAGATAAGAAACTATTTTAATACAGTAAGATAAGCCTGAAAAAGTGTCAGACCCTTGTACAGGCAAATAACTGAGACATGGCAGAGAATATTCTCGAAGAAAGAAGGGGATATAAGAAACAGAGCTGTCGAGATGAGAAAGCAGCCCGCTATAGTCAGGCTTGAGAGGCCAACAAGGTTGGACAAGGCAAGGATGCTCGGCTACAAGGCAAAGAAGGGTGTAGTTGTCGTTAGGGTAAGGGTTTCAAGGGGTGGAATGAGGAAGAAGAGGCCTAGGTCAGGAAGAAGGCAGAAGCATCTTGGCGTTGTTAGGATAAAGGCTGAAACATCACTTCAAGAGGCTGCAGAAAGAAGGGCTCTTGCAAGGTATCCGAACCTGAAGCTCATGGGTTCGTATCTTGTGTGGAGGGACGGAAGGTACTCTTGGTATGAGTGCATACTCGTTGACCCAAGTAGGAGTGAAATATCCTCTGACTACAACTACAGGCGTGCGCTTGGCTTGATTTCCTGAACTGTCATCTCGCTACTGTGACCTGGGAATATCCTTGAGGAGGGGTCGATGTAGTTCTTTGCAACGTTAACTGCTATAGCCGCCTGCGCAAATGCCGTGGCTATAAGATTCAGCTTCACGCTGTTTTCTGGACCTGCAATATCGCCCGCAGCGTATACGCCTGGTATGTTTGTCTCCATCTTACCGTTTGTTCTTATCTCTCTCCCCTCTATAACAAGGCCCCAGTTCTTTATTGGGCCAAGGTCAGCCCTGAAACCTATGTTAACAAGGACTGCATCAACTTCTAGCTTTATCTCCTGCTTTGTTCTGTTATCAAATATAACAGCTCCTGTTACATTATTGCCGTCCCCAAGAACCTCCTTAACCTCGTAAAAGAGCTTCACCTCAACAGGGGACTTTAATAGTTCTGCTACACTCTCCTCGTGTGCTCTAAATTGATCCCTCCTGTGTATTAATGTTATCTTGCTTGCCCACCCGACCATGTTAAGTGCCCAGTCTACGGCAGAATCGCCCCCGCCAACTATAAGCAACCTCTTGTCCTTGAAGATTGACTTGTCTCTGACAAAATAGTAAACACCCTTATTCTCGTACTGTGCAACACCCGGTGCTTCAAGCCTGTTTGGAGAGAATGCACCAACACCTGCTGTTATAAGAACTGTCTTCCCGTAATGATAGTTTCCTTTATCAGTACTAAGCTTAAAAATACCATTTTCCTTCTCAAGTGTCATTACTCTCTCTCCTAGAACCATTGTCGGGTTGAACCTCGATGTCTGCTCAACGAGGTACTTCACTAGGTCCTTTGCAAGAACCCTTGGAAAACCAGGGCAGTCGTATATGTACTTCTCGGGGTAGAGGACTGCCAGCTGTCCACCGGGCTGCTCCAGCGCATCTATGACCTTTGTCTTCATCTGTCTCATTCCTGCATAAAATGCACCGAACAGACCTGCTGGTCCAGCACCTATTACAACTATGTCGTAGGTGTCGTTGCTCAAACGGCCTCATACTGGGCCGAGTAGTAGGGTGTTTAAAGTATTCTGCATGGGGCCACATCCAATAGCCATTTTACTCAAAAACTTGGAATGCTTGGAATTTCTTCAGCCTGTGGCCTGATATTTTAAAAATTTATCATCCGAACATATCAATTTCTTTTTCTGCTTTTATTATCTCTCTTAGGAAGACTGTTGCGTACTGTCCCCTTGGAAGGATGAAGGACAATTTTGCATCTTCGCTTTCCATGCTTAAATTTACCTTGATCGGGTCGAGGCTAGCTCTCCTCAGCCCTCCCTTGCAACTAACCTCCTGCATCTCCTTCACAAAGAAATCCTTACTCTCTATACCTTCTTCCTCCATCACATTCTTCATTATTCCATCAAACCTCGAGCCTGTTTCCCTGTATGTGTATCCTGGAAGCTGGAGAAGAAGCCTTGCACTCTCTTCAGGCTCCTCGGTAGGACCATGCACAGAGATTACCCTAAGGCCTGTTCTGTCTGTTTTGCACCAGTAATCTCCTTTCACGCATTTATCTATTGCTATTTCTTCTTTTAGGGCAAGGCTGAGTGTCCTGTTGAATAAGTATGACTGGTATGCTTCAGTGAATATCTTTCTTATCCTTATCGGTACTTTCCTTATTGCCTCCAGGTAGCCCTTACCTTCTTCTAAACACCTTCTGACAGCTGCCTCATAAAATCCCCTTCCCATCGCAAGCAGCTCTGCTGCATCCCTGAATTTTCTCTTCACAAGAAGCCTTCCTATTACGTGGTTCTGGGTTCCCCTTATACCGAACCTCTGTACTCCGAAAAAGTTAGGTATTCTTTTTTCCTCTGCAGCCTTGCAAACATGTGAAACAACGTCAGATATCCTAGTGCATGGATGCCTCAGCCTTATCTTGAATATGTTGCCAATAAGTAACATGTCAAGTTCGTCTTTCCTAACGTAGCCAACTATTCTTTGATCTATTCCAATTTTTTCCTTGCTGCAAAAGGCAACAGCGTACTGCAATGAGAGAGATCTCTTATCCTTCAAACCAAGGAACCTTATCCTGCAGCCTAGCTTTCGTGATAGACTTCTTTCTAGAGAAAATGCATCGAGCCCTTTCTTGACAACAAAAAGAAGTGGGTATGTATTCTCACCCCTCCTTCTTGAGATGAGCTTGGACTCAACTACCTCAATTACTGTAAAATCTTCAGGTGAAGACCTTATTGTGGCTTTACAACCCAGTATATTCGTTGCATAGACCTCAATTCCACATGCCCTCTCAACCTCAGGTACTTTCATAGTAGCTTTAGTCTTCCTGTTACTTTATCGACCATATCGGATGGAGCAGGCCCTATCCCAACACACGTGTACGTTCCAGGCTCAAGCTGTGTTAAACCCCTGTCCTGAACAAGAGCGCAGGGTAAACCAATGCTCATTGCCTTTTTGTATACATCTAATAGCTCCTCCTCGCTTTTGACCTTTAGCACAATCTTTGCCTGCCCCTCTTCTTTCCATCCCTCAACCCATTCTTCCTCCCTCACCCTTTCCAGAGAAGATAGGGACGCATGTGCAACCTGCGCCGCAAGCTTCCCCTTTCCCATCCGAATATCCGTTCTAACAACAATTGCTTGCTTGTATTGCAACAGTACCGATGCTATTATCAGAGAGTAGAAAAGCTTGGCTGTCGTTGGAGAGGTACGAGGTTGCAGTCATAGGAGGGAGCGTAGCTGGTTTAACAGTCGCTTCAGAGCTTGCAAGAAGGGGCATCTCTGTCTGCGTCTTTGAAGAGCACTGTGAGATAGGTGAGCCAGAAAAGTGCGATGGGCTAGTTAGTTTGAATCTACTCAGAAGGTTCGGCTACCAACCCTCCTTAGGTACTATACAGGATATGATAAAGAGAGGTGTGCTTCACTCTCCTTCGGGCAAGGAGCTATCCTTCGAAACAGGAAGAATGGAGCTTGCGGTCCTTGACAGGAGTCTTTACGACATGCAGCTATGCAAGACAGCCGAGTACAGGGGGGCAGATGTAAGAACAGGTATTCGTGTAAAAAAATTCAGGCCTGAAGGGGCTTCGTTTGAGGTTATCACAGAGAGGGAGGCTGTAAATGCAGGCTTTGTGGTAGATGCAACTGGCCCCTCCTCTGCACCTAGGCAAGGTATAATACCTGCAGCAAAGTATGAACTGGAGGCAGACTGGATTGATGATTCCTCATTTCACGTTTTCTTTGACCAAGTATATTTCCCTGGTTTCTTTGGCTGGATTATATCCTCTGGGAAGAAAAGGGCAAAGGTTGGGGCTGCTGGAAGGGGGATAAACCCATTTTACTCTCTTGAGCATCTTTTGCTTGGGAAAGAATATAAACCAATCAAGAAAATAGGCTCTCCTATATACGTGGGTGGTCCTTCTTATCCTTTTTCCGAAGGAAGGCTTGTAAAGGTTGGGGAAAGTGCAGGCCAGGTAAAGCCCACTACTGCTGGTGGAATATCGCTTGCAGTTGCTTCCTCTGTAATAGCAGCCAGATGGATAGCTGACACAATAGCCTCATCAAATATCCGGCTCCTCCAAAACTACCAGAAGGACTGGGTTAGTAGGTTTGGAAGGGAGATGAGGCTTATGCTATCTGTAAGGAAATTCTTCGAGTCCTTATCCAATTCAGACCTAAACAGGCTTTTTTCAGTTGCAGTAGAGAGGGGTATGGACAAGTATATAGAAGGTGCAGACTTTGACTTCCACATTTCAACAATAGTTAGAAGGATTGGAATAAGAAACATTGTGAATATAGCTGGAATTTCTCTCGCATCTCTTATCAAATCATTCTTTTAGTGCATTAGCAACATATATTTGTATCCCCAACAAAGGGTAAACATATTGTCTCAGCAAACAATCTCACTGCCTGTTTGTACATCGTGTAACAGGCCGATAAAACCTGGAGAGAGACTCTCAAAGTTCTACTGTCCGAACTGCCACGAGGTTCTCATATGGAGATGCGAGAAATGCAGGAAATTCTCGAGAAAATACAAGTGCATAAACTGTGGTTTTGAGGGTCCGTAGGTGAGGTCCTTTGGGTTCATACGTCATAAGAATGAAGCTTTATCCTGAGGGTTCGGAATCAAAGAAGGAAGAAATAGTGAACTCCGTTGTTTCAAGTCTACCAGAGGGTGTTTACTTAAAAAATGCAACCTCAGAACCCATTGCTTTCGGTCTTGAGGCGCTTGTTGTAGACATAGTCGCACCAGAGGAAGAAGGGGTTATAGAGAAGGTTGAGAGCTCAGTTTCAAAGGCAAAATTTGTATCACAATACGAGCTTCTAGGAGTAAGCAGGATGTCAAGCAAGCTTCCTGGAAACAAGTGAGGTGTAATGAAGTTTCCGCTTAGGTATGCAGTCTATGAAATAGTTAAGGCTGAGGGTGCTCTCACAGACGAGGAACTACTCTCAATTTTAAACAAAAACGGGAACAAGTGTTCAGTCGATGAGCTGAACAAGGTTCTAATGCATCTTGAAATCTTAGGCCTAATAACAGTGAGGTGGGTTGGAAAGGACAAGAGAAGGATAGAGCATTTTGTCCAGCCGCAAAGCGATACACTTAACCAATAGCAGTTGCATAGCAAAATGGTCTAGATGGGTGTAGACCTCGGAGACATAATACCGAGAGAGAAGATAGAGCTTGAGGATATATCAGGATGGAAGCTTGCAATAGACGCTTACAATGCACTTTACCAGTTTCTAGCAATAATAAGGGGTGCAAGTGGCGAGCACCTAAGGGATTCGAAGGGTAGGGTTACATCCCACATAAGCGGTCTCTTCTACAGAACAGTAAATCTCCTGGAGCTGGGGATAAAACCAGTCTACGTATTTGACGGCAAGCCTCCTGAGATGAAGAGGATCGAGGTTGAGAGGAGGTCGGCAAGAAGAGAAGCTGCGGCAGAGGAGTACAGGAAGGCACTTCAGCAGGGTGATCTGGAACAGGCAAGGAAGTTTGCAGAGGCATCTACGGCTCTGAGAAGGGATATGGTTGAGGATGCAAAGAGGCTCCTTGATGCAATGGGTGTACCGTGGGTTGATGCTCCCTCGGAGGGTGAGGCGCAGGCCGCAGTTATGGCAATCGAGGGTACAGTTGACGCTGTTGGCTCCCAGGATCACGACTCCCTAATTTTTGGTGCCCCTGTACTTATTAGAAACGTTACAATATCTGGGAAAAGAAGGCTTCCAAGCAAGGGTATAGTTATTGATGTCCAGCCAGAGAGGATAAGGCTCTCAGATGTCCTGAGGTCACTCGAGATAACAAGGGAGCAGCTTGTGGACCTTGCTATATTGTTAGGTACAGATTTTAACCCAGATGGCTTTTATGGTGTTGGTCCTGCTAAGGCTCTCAGGTTCATCAAGAAGTACGGAAAGCTTGAGAATATAGTTGAGCTGTCTGAAGATATATCAAAGATAGACTACAATGCAATAAGAAACATTTTCCTGAATCCACCCGCAAAGAGAAACGTATCTGTAAGCTGGGGAAAGATGGACCCGGACAAAATACTTTCTTTCCTAGTTAGCGAACACACATTTTCCGAGGAAAGGGTTAGGGCTGCTATCGAGAGACTTTCAGAGGCAGAGAGGAGACAGTCTGAATCTCTGGAGAAATGGTTCTGATGCGTTCCGAGGAGAACAGAAGGATGGTTGAAAGACTGGAAAAGCAGGGTATCATAAAGACAGAGGCTGTAAAGAAAGCAATGCTCAGCGTTCCAAGGGAGCTTTTTGTGTGGGAGGGTTACGAGAAGTTAGCTTACGAAGACCAACCTCTTCCGCTTGGCGATACTGGCCAGACTATATCTGCACCGCATATGGTTGCAATAATGCTCGAGGAGCTTAATGTTGGTGAGGGGCAGATAGTTCTAGAGGTTGGGGCTGGAAGCGGGTACAACGCAGCTTGTCTGGCACATCTTGTGGGGAAGAGTGGCAGAGTTATCAGCGTTGAAGTTAATGGGGAGCTTGTTCAATTCGCAAGAAGGAACATAAACAAGCTTTTACTCAATAACGTTGAAATCATTCATGGAGATGGTTCTCTTGGCTATCCCCCTCGCCTAGAGCAGGAAATTTACGACAGAATAGTTGTAACTGCTGCGGCGCAATCGATACCTCGTTTCCTCATCTCTCAGCTGAAGAGAAAAGGAGTTATGCTTATACCTGTTGGAGATATGCAGATGCAGGTACTAATGAAGGTCTCAAAGGAAGCTGACGGGAGCTTGAAGACAAGAAACATATGTGACGTTGTTTTTGTACCCCTTGTCGGGGCATGAGCACAGCTCTAAATTACTACGACATACTCGAGGCCGAGGACAGGATAAGGAAGTATGTTAAAGAAACACCGCTAGAATTTTCCTCCTCAATTTCAAAGCTGACAGGAAGAGAGGTTTATCTGAAGCTTGAGAACATGTCTGAGATACGTGTCTTCAAGATAAGGGGTGCATTTAACAAGCTGCTTTCCATAGATGAAGACAGGCTAAGCAGGGGTGTTGTGACAGCATCCTCTGGCAATCATGCTCTTGCTGTTGCGCACGCTTCGAGAAAGATTGGTGTCAGGGCAGTGATATGCGTACCCGAGACAGTGAACAGACAGAAGTTGGAGGCAATAGAGGAAGAGTCAGCTGAAGTAATTAAGTACGGCTCAAATTACGACCAGGTTTACTATAAAGCTAGGGAAATAGCTGAAGAAAGGGGGCTTGAGTTTGTCCATGCATTTGACGACAAAGATGTCATTGCGGGGCAGGGTACTTGTGGGCTTGAAATAACGAGGCAGCTCAAGAACTTCGATGCAGTTGTTGTGCCAATAGGAGGGGGTGGCCTCATATCTGGAATATCACTTGCTGTTAAGACAAATAATGGTCCAAGTGTACTTGGGGTGCAAACAGAAGCTGTTCCTTCTATGTATCTTTCTCTTAAGGAAGGAAGGATAGTTGAAGTCCCACATAGGAGCACTATAGCTGATGGAATGATGGCACTGAGGCCAGGTAACCTAACCTTTGAAATAGTATCAAAGCTTGTTGACTCTATTTTTCTTGTTGGAGATGTAGAGATACGTAATGCAATCTACGCTCTTCTCAGAAAAGCAAGAACTGTTGCCGAGCCTGCTGGTGCTGCATCCCTTGCAGCTCTCCTCTCGGGCAAAATCCCTGAGAAATTCAGAAGGATTGTTCTAGTTGTGAGTGGTGGAAACATCTCACTTGAACTCTTGGACGAAATAATTCGCAACCCTCAGGATATGCCTATTGGTGCAACGTAAACCTCTCCTGTGAACTCTTCCCTTCCCTTTAAACCAATCTTAGGCATGTGTAGCGCAACTGTTGCATTTGCCCTTACAGCAACATCGTGAACCTCTCCTGTGAGTGGGTCGAGTCCTGAAGGTATATCGACAGATACTTTGTAGCACTCCAGCCCGTTTATAAGCTTGATTGCAGTTCTTGCTGGCTCCCTGACCCTTCCCTTAATCCCAGTACCAAATATCGCATCTACTACAGCATCAGGATTTTTAATTCTTTGTAATTCACCTGGCTCTTTAGCCTGTATCTTCTCCCCCTCAAACCTTTTCCAGTTCTTCCTTGCCTCTTCAGTTTTAATCTCATCCTCTTTCCCGAGTAAAACAACCTTGACATCTGCTCCCATACTTCGGAGATATCTCGCTGCAACGAGTCCATCACCTCCGTTATTTCCAGTTCCGCAGAAAACCACAACCATTTTGCCTTTTAAGTCGCCAAGTTTTCTCCTGAGAAAGAGTGCAACCTCCATGCCAGCTTTCTCCATCATATCCTCAACACTTATCCCCCTGGTTACAGCTTCGCTTTCTATCCTTGCCATCTCTTCCGGTGTTATGTAGCCTCCTTCCATTATGCTTAACCTTATCAAGAGAGTGTTTAGCTCTTTTGGATTATGCGGAAGGAAGTAAAGAAGGCAAAGAAGGTCTCGGAGTCAGCTATAACAACTGTTAGGCTTATGATGCCAACAGATGGCAATATAATGGGTAACGTGTTTGGTGGCTCGATAATGAAGTATGTTGATGAAGTAGCTGCTATGGTTGCTTTCAGGCATGCGGAGAAGAACTGTGTTACAGCATCTATAGACAGGATGAACTTTCTTGCACCCGTATACGTTGGTAATATACTGATACTCAAGGCTGCTGTGAACTACGTTGGAAGGACTTCTATGGAGATAGGTGTGAGAATAGAAGCACAGGATCCACCCTCAGGCAAAATAGTTCACACAGGTTCCTGCTACCTAACATACGTTGCACTTGACGAGAAAGGTAGGCCAACACCTGTTCCAAAGATAATTCCAGAGACAGAGGAAGAGAAGAGGAGGTACAGGGAAGGGCTTGCAAGGAGAAAGATGAGGGAAGCTGAAATCGCTGCTCTCAAGCGGGAATAGTTTTTAACCTCTCCCTCAAAAAATATGCATCCAAGTAAAGATATCTTTTACCAGAACATGGCATGACAGGAATGTTCTCAAATGTGAGGAGCGGTAACCCTGCTGTCGAGCTACTAAGATACGAGTTCCAGCTCATAATGACAAATAACCTCTCTCTTGAAAATATTGTATCTGTTGCACATTACCTTGCTGAGATAGGACAGTTTGAGGAGGCAGGTGAGTGGTACGAAGTTGCAGGGACCATGTGTATCAGCTCTAACACCTTGCCTTTGCTGTACAGAGCATTCTCTGCAAATACATTCTACACAAGGGCACTTGAATGCTTCTCACTCTCAAACGATGCAGCTTCTGTTGAAAGGGTTTCTAGCATACTTATTGAACTCTCGAAGCTATGCATGGACTCATGAAAGACCTGTCCCCATCTCCGCTTTCTTCCTGTTAACTGTCTTGAGGTAGCACTCATTGCACACGGGCTCTGCCTTGGTCCCTATCTTGAAACTGTGTTCCACCTTTTCCAGCTCTGTATCGCAGAAGTAACACTTTAACAATCTATTTCACTCAGGGGTGTAAACCTTCCTCTTTTCTATTTTGCCCCTTCCAACAAAATGCCAGATCTCAACATCGCATCCGAAATTCTCGCCCCATTTTATAAGTTCGCTTACCTCGTCTCTCCTAACCTTCGACTTCCCGCTTTTTACTTGAATTAACAGAACCTTGCCATCTTTTGCTGCTATTATATCGACAGGCCCGTGTGATGCAGCACTTCTTGTCACGAGCCAGCCCGTCTTCCTTAAAATTGACATTGCCTTGTATTCCCTTGCCCTCCCCCTCGAATAGTGAGAAAGAACCATTTATCGTCATACTGTCTTGTGTATTATATAAAAGCTGGACGGTAGATTAAGGCGTTCAATCCCTTCTTCCTTCAGAGAAACTGACCATAAATATGGAGCAAAGAATCATAGTAGCCCCTGCCAGCTGTACCACATTCATCCTTTCCCCCAGGATCAAGGAGGAAAAGACAATCGCTACAACAGGCTCTACAAGGAGTATTATGGATGATATGGTTGCTGAGAGGCGCTCAAGACCAGCCTGGTATATCGCGTACGGTAGGGCAGTGTTGAGAAGTGCTGTATATAGAACTGTGCCCCACGAAACCGGGTTCAACGGAGGTGTAAATCCATAAAATAGAAGCATTGGTGCAGTGAAGATACATGTTAGCAAGACTATCCAAGTTGTCATGCCCAAAGCATCCACCCTACACTTCTCCAGCATCTTTTTGTCGACGATAACGTATGCTCCCCAGCTCACAGCTGTCATCCCTAGCAACAGAGAGCTGAATGTCTCTTCTCTAGTTATTGTTATGTTCCCGTTTGTTGTCAAGAAGAAAACACCTACTAAAGCTATCGAGACAGCAGCAGTCTTTACCTTACCAAATGTCTCGCCTAGGAAGAGCGCACTTCCTGCTGCTGCGACGAGAGCAGACATGTTTACAAGTAAGGCAGAGAGTGACGCTGTTGCATGAACCTGCCCTTCAAACTGGAGGATAAAGCTGAACGTATTTATTATGCCGAGAACAAGAAGGTATTTGTTGCTAACTATGCTCATCATGTCCTTTCCCCTTGCAATTGAGAGAAAGAGCATTGGAATGGATGCAACACCGAACCTCAAGAATACAAAGGAAACAGGGTTGAGACCGCTTTCCAACCCGAGGCTCACAGCTGGAAAAGAAGTTCCCCAGAGGAATGCTGTAAGAAGTGTTAGGAGTATAGCTTCTCTTCTATCCAATGTTTCGCCCCAAGGAGTTCCTAAAATAAATCTTAATGCACTGCATTTATCTAACAGGGGCAGAGGGTATACATGTTGAAAGGGTTTGAAGCAGCGCTAAAAGATATTGAAAGTTTCTTGGATAAGCAGATGAACGAGAGGGAGGAGCTCATAAAAAAAGGAAGAGAAGTTTTCTCTTCATGCTCAAAGGCAATAGTAAATGTGCATTCTGGAAGGATGAAAGAAGCAAGGGAGGAGCTTGATAGGGCAAGAAACATGCTTTCAACTATGCGGGGTTGCGATGCTTCCCTGAAGAGATACATGATACCGCCAGAGCAGGAGTACGTTGAGGCTGAGATTCTCTTCTCCCTTGCAAATAACAAGCATGTACCCCTACCTTCGGAGCTTGAATGCAACCCGGAGTCGTATCTACTTGGCCTGCTCGATGCGATAGGGGAGCTGAAGAGGCTTTCTCTAACCTGCATTATGGATGGAGACATAGAGGGTTCGGAGAGGCACTTCAGGTCAATGGAGATGATATATTTGCTCTGCTCACCCCTTGCAATCTACGATAACGTGCTCCCTGGAACAAGGAGGAAGATAGACGTTGGTAGGATGATTGTAGAGGACATGAGAGGCATCATAACTGAGGAGAGAAGCAGGAGGAGGCTGAAATCTTCTGTCGAGAAACTCAGTAAAAAACTCACTAACAGAAGCTGAAGTATTCTTCTATTCGAGGCTACAAGAAAAGCTCGACCTGGGTTGCAGGAGAAAGCCGAGAACAAGAAAGATATGCTACGTTGATTCATCATACTTTGGAAACAAGGTTTACTCTGTTGCCATGCTATCTTATGGTGCGGAGGTTCTTAAGGTAGCAAGCTATGCTAACAGCTGCAGGTTTCCCTACCATTCTGGGCTCTTCTTCCTGAGGGAGGGGCCGTCCTCTGTGGAAGCAGTCAGAAGGCTTGGCATCAGACCAGACGTTGTTTGCTTCGATGCGCACGGGTTGCTACACCCACGCGGGGCCGGGATGGCTACGATATGCGGTGCAGTGCTTGATCTTCCAAGTATTGGTATCGCAAAGTCAGCCCTAATTGGTTCTGAGGTAAAATTAAAGGATAAAATTTCAAAGGTAGTCCATGAAGGAGTAACCCTTGGTTTTGTAACTAATTTCGGTACGAAGAGATACTGGAGCCCAGGTTATTGCGTGACTATACCCTTCCTTCTAGACTTCATAGAACGTCACGGGGAAATCTCTCTCAGAATGATGTCTAGAGTACATGAGATTGCTAGCTCTCGTAAAGAAGCTTAGATGTCTTGAGCTGGGGGACGGGGCTGTCCAGCCTCACAACTTCAACCTCTATACCTCTTTTCCTTGCCTCTTCGACTATTTCCTCCTCGTTGTGTCGCTGATCATACCCAAGGGCTACCACATCGGGCTTGACCTTTTCAAGTGTCTCGTATATGTTGACCTCACTTCCCTTCACGACAACATCCACATATCTCAGCGACGAAACAAGCTCCTCTCTTTTTTCCTCCCCTATTATGGGCTCCCTTCCTTTCATCTTCCTCACTGTACTATCCCTTGCAACAACAACTACGAGAAAATCTCCGAGATTCCTTGCCTTCTTGATCGTGTAAAGATGCCCGTAATGAAGTATCTCAAAAGTCCCGCCTGTAAATACTACCCTTATTTTTTCCCTCCCTTTTGCTGTAAGGTTCACACTATTTCCTTCAATTTTCACAAGCCCCTTTTTCTCTAAACTCTTTGCGTAACTCTTCAAATCTTCTTTCTCAACCTTTAGGAATGACGAAATACTTTCAAGTTCAGCGTAACCTCTAACAAGCTTCTCTCTGTACACCTCGCAGAGGAAATCCTTAAGCGAAATTACCATTCTATTTTCACAGCCCCAGTGAAGTTAAGCGAGTCAATCAGACCTTCGGCGTATCCTATGCTTAGCATTGCAAGTTCATCCTCCCCCTTTAAGAGGAACTCCTCAGCATCTCTCGCGTAAAGCTCTGCATTCTCTAACAAGAGAGAATACTCCTTCCCTGTCTTCTCCCTGACACTCTCAATAACGTTTCTTGTTTTCTCAAGGTACTTCGGGAGGAGAACCTCCGCTGTCCTCTTTACCCTAGAGGAGTTATCATGTATTTCCTTTTCATCAAGGGAGAATATGGCTGCTATTGCTTCCCTCTCAGTAAAGTGAAGACTTCCAGGCACTATGATGCTGTGTGGTGGTTCGCCGTAATCAATCTTTACAAGTCTTCCAAGCTTCCCAGCAACTAGGCTGCTGTCCTGCCTTCCTATCCTACTTAGAACAAGGACAAGGGTGTCCATACTTACTACTTCTCTCTTGTAGTTCTCTTCAGCCCTCAGAAGCCCTTCAAGGACGTTGCTTGGCTTGACTCCCTCTCCCCTCTCCGCGCTGTATTCAAGAAGTACCATTGTGTGCTTGCCCAATCTCAGGTTTATGTGTATCTGCCTGTATATCTGTTCCATAGTGTTCAGTGTCTCAGCTGTCGCCGTTATAGCACCCCCAAATTTGTAAAAATGAAGTCCGGAAATGCTAAGTGCTGCAGACGCAATGCTGGCAGAGTGTACAATCGTAGTCTCTATCCCCATCCTTATCGCTCTTACCCTGAGTTCGTTGTGCGTTGTTGCTATCATCGGGTCTCCTGGAACAGCAAGAGCGACACTGTTTGACTTTGCTTCTTCAAGGATCCTCTTCCCGTCTTCCACAAACTCTCTACTGACAACTGTGATTTCCTTTCCTGTTTCTGACGATAGCTCATTAACTACACTCGGTTCATGGGGAGTGGTGTAGTACTCAAGGTAAGCTATGTCAGAGTTCCTTATTGCTTCAATGCCTTCTACTGTTATACCCTTTGGACCAAGGCCCAGACCAACAAAGATAAGTCTTCCCATCGCTAGCAAACCATTCCTTCAAGCTGTAAAATAGCTTTGGTTTTCTGTCCAATCCATAAACCAAAATTAAAGTAAATATGCAACGTAGAGGGTAGCCCTTGGAAGGGCCCGTGGCTCAGCCAGGCAGAGCGGCTGGCTCTTAACCAGCATGTCGTGGGTTCAAATCCCACCGGGCCCGC
>CADDZR010000009.1 GCA_902812495.1 archaeon
CGGGTTCAGGTAAGACGATGTTGCAAGATGCCTGCTAAGGCTAATTGAACCAACAGCTGGTGAGATCTACGTTGAGGGTACAGATATAACTAAGCTAAGCCAAAAGGAAATGAAAAAATTCAGAAGAAAGATGCAGATAGTCTTTCAAGATCCGTATGCATCACTTGACCCGAGGCAGACGGTGAAGGGTGCTCTTGTTGAGGCAATGCGGGTGAGTGGTTCTGTTAGCAACACAAGTGAGGCTGTTTCGGTAGCGAGGGAGCTAATAAAGAAGGTCGGTCTTAACGAGGACCATCTATTCAGGTTTCCTCACGAATTCTCCGGCGGTCAGAGACAGAGAATAGCTATAGCGAGAGCTTTGGCAACTAATCCTGACTTTCTAATTCTTGATGAACCAACATCTTTCCTTGACGTTTCAGTTCAAGCTCAGATCTTGAACCTTTTAAAGGGCTTGCAAAGTGAACTTGGTTTAACTTACCTTTTCATTTCACACAATTTGAGTGTAATTGCGCACATGTGCGATAGGATAGGCGTAATGTATCTTGGTAAACTAATGGAAATATCATCGAAGGAGACAATGCTCCAAGAGCCCGCGCATCCTTACACTCACGCCCTTTTCTCCGCGATTCCAATTGCAGACCCAGAAATAAAGTCTGTAAAAGCCGTAGTTTCGGGAGAGGTTCCAAGCCCAATCAACCCTCCTCCTGGCTGCGTCTTTAATACAAGGTGTCCCTACAGGGAAGAAAGATGCATCCAAGAAGAACCGCTGCTGAGGTCAATAGGTGACGAGCACTTTGTAGCATGTCATTTCTCTGAGGAGCTTAGACCAAGCCTAAAGGGTATGGTTAGTCCAACAGGTTAATTTCTTAATTCCAGAAGGCTTATATCTGCTGCAGCATATCATAACACGTTGTCCGAAGAAAGCGATAAAAAGAAGATACTGCAATGGAAAGATTATCTTGCGATAGTTATTGCAGCACTTGAAACAACGCTTCTACCTATTCTTGTATTTGTGGCTGTCTTAATAATTATATTTCTCTTCTTAAAGTAAGTACTTTACCTCATCCAGCTCTTCCAGAGTGCTTTCGATGTAATGGACTCGATAGGGCTTAGGCCCTCCCAAGGCATCTTTGGAAAGAGGCGCACGAAGTCTTTTACTACTGTAGAAACAAATCTTGTTACATCTTCAGTTCGTTCCTTTGCGATTATCTCAACATCCGTGCATTCGTTCTGCCTAGAAGCAAAGATCATTCCTAGGGCAAACCTAGGGTAAAGCGTCTCCTTGAGATGAGAAATTCTTATGATTATATCGTGTGGTTCGAGTACTTGATATTCAACCAATTCTTCTGCCTGTGTCTTCACAAATTTGCATCTACGTTCCATGAGTACATCTGAAAATGCTTTTGTTACTTCCTCAAAACGGAGAGAAGTTTTCACACTCTCTATTTTTGTACGCTTTTTAAAAAAGTTTTTCGAGCTTATTTTTCTAGATACTTAATTGGTATATCCTGATATTCCCCATTTGGTAAAGTTCTCCTAATTGAAATTGGAAGTGCGTCCTCCTCAAGCTCTGCTGTTGCTATTTCTATAGCATCCCTGTACTTTTTCTCGAGCGGTATAAAAGGGGGCGCGCCCATCGCAATCTGAAGAGACCTAGCACCAACTATCCTTGCTCTTTCAAATCTTGTTAGCTTCGGTGGTCCTATCCTTATCTCAAATCCTGTCTGTGCTTGCTTTTTAGCTCTAACTGATAATCTGGACATAGGCAACTATATCACGGGCCCATCACGCCCTATGTCTTTAACTGATAAATCTTTCACTTTTTGTTTTAAAATGGCTTAAGCCGTGGTCTTTCGGGCAAACAATAAAAGAAAGGACTAAACAGCTAAAAAAGCAGGTAATGGACAAGCCAAAGGAGTCCGTTTCAAGGATAGAGGGAGAGATAGAGGTAAGGGGTAAGGGAAAAGCTTCGCTCCACCTCTTCCGGCATCTCTCTCCGTTAACGGTTAGTGCCTTACTCAGGGCTATGCCAATAGAGAGCAGGGTTTCTGTGCAAAACTCCATGGTTTGTATCTTTACAAATCTAAGGGTTGGTGTTGAAAAACCAAAGACAGAATTTTTAAGGGGAGATGCCGCTTTCTTGCCTCTAAACTCAACTCTGTGTTTTTTCCTTGGAAGGGTTTCGAGTGGCAGACCTTTAAATCATGTGGGTAAGATTGAACGTGGTATAGAGCTTCTTGAGAATGTAAAGCCAGGAGATGTAATAGTGGTTAGACTAAGTCAGGAGGAGACTGCGTAAATGTAGTGCCCACTAAACCCGCCTACCCTCTTTATGAGCTTTCTTTGCTCCAGGTTTCGAAGCATCATTGTTGCCACGGATGCATTAACACCGAGGGCCCTTGCAGCACTGTAGACTGTTACAGCCTTCAGGGGTGAGAGTGCCTTTAGTATCTCTGAGTCCTGCATTTTCGGTATCAGGAAAGGTAGCCTTTTCTGCTGTTGCTGCTGTTGTTTCTGTTCCTTTTTCTTTGCTTCCGTCTGCTGTGATTCCCTCTGTTGCTGCTTCTCCATCGCAGCTAGAGGTTTCTTCTTTACTCCACCCATATTACTGCTTTTAAAATGCATAGAGATAAGTATTTCTAACCTTAAATGAAAACTAATAGCAGTTTGGAGTTTTCAAGGCTTGCGGAGTACTACAGCAGGCTTGAATCGACCACTAGCAGGATAGAGATAACAAAGATACTCTCATCCCTTTTTTCTGAGACACCTAAAGAAGAGATACCTCTTGTATGCTATCTAACGCAGGGAAAGCTTAGGCCTGACTACGAGGGTGTCGAACTGGGTGTTGCGGAGAAGCTTGCGTTAAGGGCATTAGGGCTTGCAACAGGCTTGAACATCGAGAAGGTTTCCGAGGTTTATTTACAGTTCGGAGATATAGGGAAAGCTGCTGAAAAGCTAGTTTCACAGAAGGCGCAGGCTTCCTTGTTTTCAAGCAGATTGACACTCAAGCAGGTTTACGACTCTTTGCTTAAAATATCGAAGCTTTCGGGACAGGGTTCCTTAGATGCAAAGCTCAGGGAGCTTGTTGGTCTTCTAAACAGCTCAACGCCTCTAGAAGCAAAGTACATCATGAGAATAGTCATGGGGCAGCTGAGGCTTGGCGTCGCTGACTACACTATCTTGGATGCAGCAGCAGAAGCATTCCTCGGTTCAAAGGAATTCAGGCAAGATATAGAAAAAGCATACAACGTTCACCCCGACCTTGGCTTCGTGGTTTCCAAGGCAGCGGAGGAAGGAATAAGTGGGATAAGGTCGATCGGCGTTCAGATAGGCATACCAATAAGACCTATGCTTGCAGAAAGGCTCGAGTCTGCAGTCTCTATATTTGAAAAGCTTGGAAAAAGGGAACTTGCGGCAGAGTACAAGCTCGATGGGGAGAGGCTCCAGATACACAAAGATGGGGAAAAAGTGATTCTCTTTTCTAGGAGGCTTGAGGTTATAACGCACCATTACCCTGACGCTGTGGAACTTGTAAAGAAGTATTTGAAAGCAAATAAGGCAATTGTTGAGGGAGAAGTTGTAGCGATAAACGAGGATACAGGCGAGTACCTTCCCTTCCAGGAGTTAATGCACAGGAGAAGAAAGTATGGGATAGAGGAGGCAATGAAGGAATATCCTGTCTCCTTGAACCTATTTGACATACTTCTTTTTGAGGAAAAGGAAATGATAGACAGGAAGTACATTGAAAGGAGGAAGATGCTGGAGAGTGTCATTGAACAGGAGGAGAGGATAATGCCTGTTCCGATGATAATGACATCCGACCCAGATAGGGTTGAGAGGTACATGCAGGAAGCAATTGCAAACGGGTGCGAGGGTCTCGTTGTAAAGGACCCAGACTCAACCTACAGGGCAGGTGCAAGGGAATTTGCTTGGATCAAGCTAAAGAGGGAGTACAGGAGCGAGCTGACAGATACACTGGACCTTGTCATAATCGGCGGGTTTCACGGAAAGGGAAGGAGAGCAGGCACGCTTGGAACTTATCTCTTAGCCGCATACGACGACAAGAGAAATGTATTTTCAAGTGTTGCAAAGATTGGAACAGGCTTTACAGACGAAGACCTTAGAAAGCTTCCTGAAATTCTGAAAGAATACAGCATGAGCGTGAAGCCTCAGGGTGTTGAATCAAATATAGAACCAGATATCTGGTTTAAACCTCACCTTGTTATCGAAGTAATAGCTTCAGAGATAACCCTTTCGCCAACACATACTGCTGCATGGGACAGGATAAGGAAGGGTACAGGTATCTCTCTCCGCTTTCCCAAGTTTACAGGCAGGATAAGGGACGACAAGGGACCTGAAGAAGCAACAACTGTAGACGAGCTAGTTGAGATGTACAAGAAGCAGCTCAAGAAAATAGAGTCAGAGGGCTAATAGGGAGAACCAAAAGCTCTGTCACCCGCGTCTCCAAGACCAGGAACTATGTAACCGTGATCATTTAGTTCAGGGTCTATTGCACAAGTGTAGAACTCTGCCTTCGGATACTTTTTTGCTATGTATTCTATCCCCTCCTTTGTTGCTATAACAGAGAAGAATACTAGCCTCTTTGGCTTTCCTTTCTCCATTACCTTGTCAGCTACCCTGAGCAAGGTGTGGCCTGTTGCAAGCATTGGGTCGGCAATTATTACGATATCGTCATTATTTATTGTGGGAATCTTTACGTAGCTTACCTCTATCGGGAAGTCAGGCGGCTTACCACGCCAAGCACTTACAATTCCAGTCCTGGCCAAAGGAAACATCTTGTACATTCCTTCCACAAAGGGTATTGCAGCCCTGAGAACTAGTATTATCACTATCTTGTCGTTTCCCTTTATCTTGTACCCTGTTGCTTTCTTTAAAGGTGTTTCAACTTCAAATTCCTCCGTGTCCATCGTTCTTAGAAATTCATAGGCAAGGAGCCTTCCAAGCCTGTATATGGCTTTCCTGAATACAACCTGGGTGCTGTTCTTATCCCTTGCAAGTGTGAGCTGCTCAAGTATCATCGGATGCTTGGCAACTGTTACCTTGGGCTTCACTTTGCCGTCCACATGCTATCTTTGAAATAGTATATATGTTAGCAAGATTTACTGGGTGTATGCGCTTCTTTTTCATAGCGCTTGCAACACTCCTGATAATTGCTGGCCTTTCCTATAACTTATCAAGAGCAGATAGTTGCTCCTCGAAGACTGGGTTCTACGTTGCTTCTCTAAATCAGGGTATAGACCCGGGTGCTGCAGATTTTATTTCGAGCTCAGTATCAATTGCGGAAGCGCGGTGTACCTCAACTTTTGTTCTGATACTTAACACGTTTGGAGGTGACGGCAAAAGTATGGATAACATAATCGGTTCGATCTCAAACTTCCAAGGCTACGGGGGCAATTTTATTACTTTAATTGCACCGAGAGGTGCTCATGCTTTCTCAGCAGGCTCCTACATAGCAGAAGCATCTAATAAGATATACATGGTTCCGGGTACAACGATAGGCTCAGCAACACCAATTGTCTTCAACATACCGCCTGGGGAAGAAAATACAACTCTGACAAAGGATATACAGGGATTTAAAACTTTCATGGAAGCATTAACAACAAGCTTCGGCAGAAATGGTACCGCTGCAGGCTTGATGGTAACAAAAGGTATTTCCTATACAGCTGAGCAAGCAAAGCATCTGAATGTTATTGATGGAGTAATAAATGCAACCTCTGTTGAAGATGCTCTAACCTTTCTTGGAGTTCCTGCGGGGACAGAGATAAACACGCCTAACTTTAGGTCTCTCTTCTTATCAGTAATTAGCGACCCAAATGTTTCGGGGCTTCTGTTCCTTATTGGAGTTATCTCTATACTTGTTGACCTTTACCATCCTACCATCCTCCTTTCAGTTGTAGGTATTGTAATTATAGCGTTAGCTCTTCTTGGACTCGGTGTCTTTGGCGCATCCGCAGTATCTATTGGGCTGATGGCAATAGGGGCTGCTTTCATATTTCTCGAGGTAAAGACACATCACGGCATAAGTGCGCTTGTAGGTGTTTTGATTTTTGCCCTTGGTTTCCTCCTGATTTTCCAGACACCTCCTCCCTCCCCTCCGACTTCTCCTCTCTCACATCCACAAGCAAACTTTTTCTCCATCTCCCCTATAACGTATGGGTTCCTCTTTGCAATCAGCTCCCTTGCTGTCATTGCAAGCATTTATCTCTACAGGGTTAGGGAAGCAATAATGAAAAAGAAATCAGCCCTTGACCCGTCTAGGCTTATTGGAATGAAGGGAAGGATGGAGACAGACCTCGAACCAAACGGATATGCGACAGCAACAATAGGCTCAGAACTTTGGACAGTTACATCGGATGAGAGGATAGCTAGGGGAGAATTGGTAAAGGTTAAAGAAGTATTAGGTCTCAAGCTAGTAGTAGAGAAGGTAAGGGATGAACACAGCTAGTCTACTTCTACAGGCTTCTGACATCGTTGGATATGTTATCGCAGGGCTCGTCCTTATCCTGATCATTGCTTTCCTTGCCTACTCGATAAAAATAGTCAGGGAGTACGAGAGGGTTGTTGTATTCACACTTGGTAGGCTTGTTGGTGCAAAAGGTCCTGGAATTGTCTTTGTGCTGCCTTTCATAAACAGAGTAAACAAGATAGATCTCAGGGAGAGGTTCCTTGAGGTACCTCACCAAACATGCATAACAAAGGATAACGCACCAACAGACATCGATTTCCTCATATATTACAAGGTAGTTGATGCAACGCAAAGTGTCGTGCAGGTACAGAATTTTGAAGGTGCATCTATAGGAATAGCAACGACAACACTCAGGGCAGTCGTTGGAGATATACCCCTTGATGAGCTTCTTGCAAAGAGGGAACAAATAAACCAAGTGCTCAGAACAAAGCTTGACGAGGTAACTGAGAGGTGGGGCATAAAGATAACAAACGTCGAGATAAGGGAGATAAGACCTCCGAAGGATGTGCAAGAAGCAATGGTGAAACAGATGTCTGCCGAGAGAAACAGGAGGGCTATGGTAACAGAAGCAGATGGAAAAAGGGAATCAGCAATTCTCGTTGCAGAGGGAGAGAAAAAAGCAACAATACTGAAAGCAGAAGGAGATAAGCAGGCAGCAATACTGAGAGCACAGGGCTACTCGGAAGCTCTTACAACAATATTTAATGCGGCAAAGGGTATAGACTCGAAGACAATGGTGCTACAATATCTTGATACTTTGAAAGCACTCGGCCAGAGTCCCTCAACAAAGTACATATTCCCAATGGAGTTTACCTCGATTTTCGCTAGCTCCATACGCAAGCAGATGAAGGAGGCAGAGGAAGAAGAGAAGTAGGAACTATCTCCAAAGTTTGGACTTTTTCAGCTAACTCTTCTTGGTCTCCAACCAGAAACTCATACCATCTTGCTTAAAACCATTCTAAAAATGTTTGTCCAATTGTCTATGGCAAAATATTTCTTCGCGGGTCAAAACATGACGGACTTGAATTCGCTTAATTAATTTATTGCATCCATTCAGGCTCATAATTATTTGTTATAGAGCGGCAATTTTCTACAATCGAACATTTGGTCGACACAATAACCTCAATTGCGTCAAGGCACATAAAAATACCTACAGTATGGGTACAGCGTATAGACCTCTGCTCTATTGCACCATGATTTGGATGCAGATGCTTGAAAGGACAGACCTAGGGTTCTTCTTTTAAGGGGTAGCGTCTCCAACGCAACTCCGCTTTCCGAATCAAGGGGTGGTAAAAGTGCTTTTGATACAAGTGCCACTGAATCCAGAAGGGTAATATAATTTCAGGACAATGACTATTTACTACACGTCCCGTTTATTCCCAAATGGTACAGCAATTTCGAGATGAAATTGGGTGTGTCTTTGAAGCGAATTTATCAAAACACCTCATGGAGACCCAACCCTTTTATCTGTGGGAGGAATTGAGATTTAAGATCTAAATATTGAGTTCGCATGCACACAGTTCTATGATGGAGCTGTTCAAGACTGTTTTCTGCAAGCTTAAGCCGTCCAGTGAAGTTTTAAGTTGCTTAGCGGGTCGAAAAACCCTCTTAACAAGAATCTATTTGATTCTAAGGGGATTTAGAAAGGAGTTTACAAAGCTTATAAACCCGATGAGAGAATTTTCAAAGGAAAGCTCAGAGAAGTAGTTCATATTTGCTTATATCCATTACATGTTAAGGGTATGCGGGCGGCTATTTTTGTCTGGCCCTGATACAGAGCTCCAAGCAAGAAGGAGGACAATAATAGTATTGCAGGACGAAATGAGAAGAGTTCTAGATGCTGCAAGAGTTCTTCTAGACGAATATGAAGCTATAGTTAAGGGGGATAAGATGCTTGTCGCAGCATCTCTAGAAAAAGTCAGGAAGGCTGAGGAGGATGTTGCAATGCTAAGAAATGCTCTTATCAGGGAGTTAGGGCAGGTTGGGACGCTTGTTGTTAACAGAGAGGACCTGCTTAGGACAGCATTTTCTGTTGAAGAGATGTTCGGGCATATAAATGGCATAGCATTCAAGATGTCCCAGCTTCCAAAAAGGGTTGCAAAGAACAAGAAATACAAGGAAGCTTTGACATCACTTCTTGGGTTGCTTATAGATGGAATATCGAAGTTAAACGATGCTGTCAGAGGCCTTTCGATAAATCCAGAGCAGTCAATACAAGTTGCAACGGAGGTACAGCAGCTAGAGTCAGCTATAGACATGAAATATAGGGAAGCTTCAATTCTTGTCTTTGCTATGTCAAAGGCAATGGTGATAAGGGATACAATTATCTCTAGGGAGGTTCTGGAGGCAATAGAAGACTGCGCAGATGCGATGCTAAGGGCTGCAAACTCAGCAACAGTCCTTGCTCTTGGGTTATGAAAAAAACTACTGGAAGACTCTTCAGGAGCAGGATAGTTATCTGGGACCTAAATGCTTCAAGAGATTTGTTCTGGAACGGATTTTATGGAAAACCACTAGGTATTCCAAAGCCAAAAGAACAGAACTTCAATGCACCTCTCATCCTTGACCTAATGGAAGGTTATTACTTAGCGAAGAAAAAGAGAATTGAGATCCTAGACGGTTCAGGCAGGAAGGTAGGGCTCAGGGACCTGAAGGAATTCTGCAGCAAATCCTATACGAACTTCGAGGAAAAGATAATTGTTTATGAGAAACTGAGAGAAAAAGGATACGTCGTTACATCTGGAATAAAGTTTGGAAGTGATTTTGCAGTATACGAGAAAGGACCTGGGATAGACCATGCACCTTACATTGTTCAGGTCTACATTCCTGGTAGCAGGATAAGCGCTACAGATCTTGTCAGGGCAGGTAGACTTGCTACGACAGTGAGAAAACAGTTTGTAATAGCTATAGTTGACAGAAAGAAGAGGGATGCCGAATTTCTTAGATTTGAGTGGTGGAGAGCGTAGCTATTCAGACTTCGAGAGTACCTCTGCAAGCGCGAAGTTAGGCCTTATCTGGGATATCTTTATTCTAACCTTGTCTCCCTGTTTTGTGTTTGGAACAAATATCACATAGCCCTGAACCCTTGTTACACCGTCACCCTTCCTACTTACCTCATCTATTGTAACATCTATCTCCTCGCCAACCTTTACAGGCTTTGGTGCAAAGTAGCTTTTCGGAAACCTCTTTTTCTGCTCGTGTTCCTCCTCGCTCATCAGTTCACCTCCTGGCACCTCTAAGTCTTCTACACGTGCCTTTCAAGGCTTTCTTGGAATATAATATAAACATTAACAGCACAAGGTTAAACGTGGAGAAGATAAAAGAAGATAGCTACGTGCTTGTCTTTCAGGACAGCAGGAGAAAGTGGCTCGTGAGGCCGAAGGAGACACCTAAGCTGCATACACATCTTGGTGTAATTGACCTCTCATCTATCGTTGGCAAAGATTATGGCTGCAGCTTAAAGACAAATACAGGCTCGGAGGTACTTATACTGAAGCCTACAATAGAGGATATAATGATGAAATTTGCGAGGAGAACTCAGGTAATATACCCAAAGGATATATCGTACATAGCTTTGAAGTGTTCAATCCACGGGGGGAGCAGAGTTATAGAAGCAGGAACGGGAAGTGGTGCAGCAACTGCTTATCTTTCTTTCCTTGTTGGAGAGAGTGGCACTGTCTTCACGTACGATGTTAGAAGTGAGTTCCAACAGCTTGCAAGGAAGAACCTTGAGAAGTTTGGACTTGCCTCCAATGTCGTATTCAAGGAAGGAGATGTCAGGCAAGGTATAGATGTGAAGGATGCAGACGCTGCACTGATAGACATTCCCGAGCCCTGGCTTGCCGTAGACCACTTAAAGGTATCACTCGTGAAGTGCGGTATAGCTTCCTTCATAACACCAACCTACAACCAAGCAGAAAAGCTCGTTGAGAGGATGAAAGAGACAGGATTTGCTGACATAGAAACAGTTGAGATACTCCTTAGGAGGATAGATGTTAAGCTTGGCGCAACAAGGCCGCACACTAGGATGATAGGGCACACCGCCTACATTACATTCGGAAGAAACGCTTAACATTTTCAGCGGGTCTATGTAAAGGTTTTAAGCCTGACCTAAAGCGGGATGCCCAATGAAAAGGTCTGAGCTTTATCAGGACTTAGCCATGTTACTTTTCCTTATTCCCTTCATACTTCCAGCTGTGTATGCTCTGTATCTCTGGTCAAGCTATGGCTTATCTCCTTTCCTTCCTTCCCAGGTTTACCTTGAGGTTACTAGGGATCCGTATGTATTTATGGTTGGTATGTTCTCGGTTATTGTCGGATCATTAATTGAAGTTTCATCCTTCCCCCCAGAGGAGAGAGACCAAAGGATTGTGCAGCTATCTTCAAACCTGCAGAAAATAGCGCTTGCATCGTTCTTGCTTGCATTATTTGTTTCGTGGTACTCAAACCACTTCACTGATGTATCTGGTACTTTTCTTGACTTTTTAGCTGGAAGGTTTAATGTTCTGTTTCCATCATTTCTTGTATTCTTCAGCTTTATCCTTGTTACTCCATTCAGTGTTTCCTGGATAAGGAACAGGTACTTCATTTCCTCTTTGCTACTTGTCCTCATACCTCCAGTACTATACATTGGAAGGCATCATCCGGCCTTTTCTTTTTCAGTCAGCCTTCTGTTACTGATCTCGGCAGTAGCTATCTTCTCCCTAACTAAGGGTGAACATCACGATAAAGAGAAGACTTAAGCTAGTGCTCAGCTTCCTCCTTCTCCTTCCATTTGCTCTCGGTTACCTCCTTGGGCTCGAGTCCTTGCCTGTATTTATCGTCACTATCATAACCTCTCTCGCAGTTTTATCTTCGAGTTACCTTCTTGGCTTGGGTACTGACAGCCTCCGATTCATTGTTTCTCAGACACTTGCTCTTGCTGTCCTGGCTGTTATTCAAGTGCTTCCAGAGTATGCGGTTGAGGGTGTACTTTCTTACGAGGCAGCATTCAATTCAGAGATTCTTCATTACGTTACAGCAAACCTGACAGGAGCAAACAGGCTTTTGATAGGCTTCGGATGGCCCTTCGCCTTCTTGGTGAGTTATTTTGCGGGCGGAAGAAAGGAAAATAACATAAGCCTAGATAAAGATCAGGGTGTAGAGGTACTCTTTCTTGGAATCTCAACCCTTTATTCATTCATAATATACCTAAAAGGCTCCTTAACGATTCTTGACGGCATAATACTCACCTCTATCTTCCTTTTATATCTCGCAATAGCAATCAGGCTCCCACCAGAAACATACGTAGAAGAGGAAACGATACTGTCGAGGCCTTTGGTTGCTTTCTTCCTTGTTGTAGGATGTGGAACTATATTTCTTGCGGCGGAGCCATTTGTTAACAGCGTCCTTCAAACAGGTATCATGCTTGGAATAAACAACTATCTTCTAATCCAGTGGCTCGCTCCAGTTGTCTCAGAAGCACCTGAAACCGTTACAGTAGTTTACTGGGCTGCCAAATCAGGCATGGGTAAAACGGCCATATCGAACCTCGTATCCTCTAAGATAAACCAGTGGACACTTCTCTTCGCGCTTATACCTTTTGTATACTTGTTTGCTTCAGGAAATAGCATGATAAAATTGACTCCAATGCAGAAAGAAGAGATACTCCTCACAGCTTCCCAATCCCTCTTTGGCTTTGTCTGCTTGACAGATATGAGACTCTCGATGTTTGAGTCGTTCTCAATTTTTTCACTCTTCTTTGTTCAGCTCTTGCTCCCTGAAACAAGGCTTGCCATTTCTGTCTTGTATCTCTCCCTCTGTGCTGTCAGAATAGCAACGGAAAAGGAAAGGGGAAAAGTCTTCGTATACTTTTCAAGTGTCTTCAGGGAGCACTTCCTACGCAGCCAACAGCCACAATAATTTAATCTCAAAACAGATTTAACTGCTAGCTTTTAACAGCATGCCTACCTGGGGTATAGATACAATATGCCTGAGGGAGAGCAGGAGAAGAGTCAGGAAGGAATCACAGTGAAGAAAAGTGAGAATTTTGATGAATGGTACACACAGGTAATTATAAAGGGAGAGATAGCAGACTATACACCTGTCTCGGGATGCCTTGCTTTTAGACCTATTGGCTACGGTATCTGGGAAAACATACAGAAAGCAACAGACATCGAGTTCAAGAGGGTAGGAATACAGAACGTATACTTCCCACTGTTCATACCTGAAAGGCTTCTCAAGAAGGAGCAGGAGCATGTGGAGGGCTTTTCACCGGAGGTTGCATGGGTAACACATGCTGGAAAGTCGGAGCTTGAAGAAAGGCTTGCTGTCAGACCAACCTCAGAGACAATAATGTATGAAGTTATATCCAGATGGGTCAGGTCTTGGAGGGACCTTCCACTCAGGCTTAACCAGTGGAATAATGTGGTTAGATGGGAGTTCAAGCATCCAACGCCATTTCTCAGGTCGAGGGAATTTCTCTGGAACGAGGGACACAGTATCTTTGCAACAAAGGAGGAGGCGGAGGCAGAGAGGGACCAGATACTTGGTATCTACAAGAAAATAACAGAAGAGTTCCTTGCCCTTCCTGGCATAATAGGAAGGAAAACGGATACCGAGAAGTTCGCAGGTGCCGAGGCAAGCTACAGCATAGAGCATCTACTACCAGATGGAAAGGCAATACAGGGTCCTGACTTCCACTTTGATGGCCAGAGGTTCTCAAAGGCGTTTGAAATATCATTTATCGACAGGGATGGTACAAGAAAACATGCTTGGCAGAATACATGGGCAATATCGACAAGGGAAATAGGTGTTATGATTGCTGTTCATGGGGATGACAAGGGTGCAATTATACCTCCTATGGTCTCCCCTATTCAAGCAGTTATTGTTCCAATATATACCGAAGAAACAAAACGTACTGTAATTGAGGCATGCACTAAGATACATAAAATGCTTGAAAATTACAGGGTAAAGCTGGACGAAAGAGAACATCTAACACCTGGGAGAAAGTTTTACGAGTGGGAGCTGAAAGGAGTCCCACTCAGAATAGAGGTTGGTATGAAAGAGGTCTCCGAGGGGACTGTTGTTCTTGCAAGAAGAGATACAGGAGAGAGGAGGAAGGTCTCGCAGGAAAAAATTGTATCTGAGGTTTCTTACGAGCTTGATCAAATACAAAAGAACCTGTATCGGAGGGCGAAGAAGTTTCTGGACGAAAATATACACATTGTTTCAGACTTGAACATCATAAAAAAAGAAGTAAAGGAGAAAGGGGGCATATTCAGGGCGGGATGGTGCGGTTCAGCAGAATGTGAGAAGAAGATAAAGGAGGAGACAGGCGCTAAGATAATCAATCTGTCCCTTGACATAGCTGCAAGTGGTAAATGCATATACTGCAACAAGGAGGCTGTTTACGTAGCAAATATAGCAAGGTCATACTGAAATGCCATTGTTAACTGTCTTAGGAGCTATAAACTGGGACGTAAGTATATTTGTCGAGAAGTTTGCAAGGCCTGGGGAGGAAGTAGTTGTAAGGGGTGTAGAGGAATTTTCAGGGGGAAAGGGCGCAAACGTTGCTGTCGCGTCTGCAAGGATACTGGGCAGAAATAATGTATGTTTTGTTGGTGCGCTCGGAAATGATAGGATAGCAGAAATGCAGGTAGAAGAGCTGAGAAAGGAAGGTGTCATTACAGACTTTATCCAGTTTGTTGAAGGAATGTCTGGTTGCGCCTACATAGTAGTGGACTCGAGAGGGAAGAAACAAATAAACACATACTTCGGTGCAAACGGCAGGCTAAGTGCAAAACATCTTGAACAGAAAGGTGTAAGAGACTGCATCCTTAGCTCGGATATCCTTGTTATAATGGATGTTCCTTCTGAGGTTGCTTTAACTGCTTCAAAGATGGCAAGGGAGGGAGGCATACGTTTCCTCTACAGCCCTGGAGTCATGGTTAGATACGGTGTGCCTTTTGTTAGGAATGTTGCGGAGAGTTCAGATTACTTGGTACTTGACACAGTAGAGATGTTAAACCTGTACGGAAAGGTAGACGAAACAGAGTCGCTGAAGAACCTTGCAAACGACTTTGTATCTGCTATAGTTACAAGAGGGGAGAAAGGATGTTCACTGATTACAAGGGGGGAGGAAATAAAAGTTCCAGGTTACAACCCGCAGGAATTTGACGGCAAGGTAGTCAACACAACTGGATGTGGCGACGCTTTCCTTGGTGTACTTTCGAGCTACCTTGTTTTGGGATACGATATAATTGAATCTTTAAAACTTGCAAACCTAGCGGGAGCTTTTAAAGCAACAAAGAAAGAAACAAGAGGAAGCCCTTCGAAAGAGGAGCTAGAAGAACTCTATTCAAAGGTTGAGGGGATTAGAGCCCGCCAACATAGGTTGCAGAGGAATAGATCTTCCTAGCAACCTCCTCAACACCCATTGGAAGGTCTACCTTTGATAGAGCAAGAAGGTTAAGTGATAAGGAGGAGGCAGCAACACCGAAGCAAGCACTCCACAGAAAGTCCCTGGATCTAATGTAGCATATCGTTACAGCTCCGCTAAGTATATCACCTGCACCAGTTGTATCGACAACCCTTGTCTTCGGCACCTCTATCCTGTATATCCTTCCTCCGTCGAGAAGGTAGCATGGCTCGGCCCCGTTTGTTATGATTGCTTTTTTCACACCCCTTTGGTGGAAGAAGATGAAGACATTCTCGTAACTCGATCTTCCAGTTAAAGCTTCCGCCTCCTCCCTATCTGTCTTTATTGCTGTTGCATACTGCAGGAAACTTGTCTTTGCTGGTCTCGATATGACAACACTGCCCGTGCTATCGAAATTTCTAACAAAACCCTGAGGGTCAAGGAAAACAAAATCGGAACACCTTGAAATTTTTCTAACAAGCCTTTCTTCTATCTCGCCTGCAACAGGGCTTATTATTGAGGCATCAAAGTCTCCCTCGTCTAGCTGGTCCTCGGTAGGGTTTGAACATCTTGAAACAAGCCTCAGCTCCCTTTTATCTCTGAGAACCTTTATGCTAAACTTTGTAGTCGGTTTGTCGCTTGCCCTCTGCTTTGAAGACAGGCTTATACCGTTTCTAGCTAGCCATACTGCCTGCTCGTCAGGAAAATCGCTGCCTACCTTCGTTATTACAGAAATTGTAGCTCCATGCCTCGCGCATACGAGACCTGCATAGCACGGCGGGCCACCTATTGACCTTATTATCCTGTTAACAGATTTTAGCTCTATCTCGTCTATTGTAATGAACCCAGCTACTGCAACCCTCAACCCCTAGCCCTCTTGCCCGAGGTGGATATAAGCCACACAATAATAATTTAGCCATTGCAAAAAACTCAAACATATATATAGCATGAGAATATGCCTAACCGGTTAATAAATATGCCACGGGTGTCGAGAAAGAAAAACAATAACTCAGATCCTGAGGAGACGGAGAAACCGAAGCAGGCCCAAGAAGAGAAGCAACAACAAAAGCAACAAGCACCACAGAACCACATATTTGTCGGGAAAAAACCAGTCATGAGCTATGCAATGTCAGCAATGATACAACTAACGCAGTCGAACGAGGTTGTCCTAAAGGCAAGAGGACTAGCTATAAGCAGAGCTGTCGACGTTGCAGAGATAGTCACAAAGAGACTTGGAAACGGTCAGTTTAAGGTCAAGTCAATATCAATAGATACAGAGACAGTCGGAGCTGAAACAGAAAGAAGAAATGTGTCTTCGATAGAAATAGTTCTAGGAAGGTAGGTCCCGTCTCACTCTGTTTTTGTTTTCACAGGGCTGTGTTTTATTTTCAAATTTCTCGGGATAATGTTTTTAAGCAAAATATATCAACCCCATGATAATAACAAGTTGGTTAATACACGAGCACAGCCCGTAGCAAGGTCCCGGGTTGCCGAACCAAAGTTTGATGAAAAAGAGCTTTACGAACTTGCAGAAAAGTTCGGCACTCCTTATTACCTTATAGATGAGTTAACACTGAGGAAAAAAGTTAGCGAGATAGAGCACGCTTTCACTGAGTTCCGGGGTGCGTTTAGGGTAGCTTATTCGGTAAAGGCAAACTTCAACCCATCTGTGATAAAGACTTTCGTGAGCGAGGGCATAATGTTTGACCTTACATCCCCAGGGGAACTTTACTTTTTGCTCAGGTGCGGTGGGAATCCACAAAATGTAATGTACACAAGCATAACAGAGACAACAAGTGAATTCGAGACAGTAATAAGAGGTGGTGTGAGGCACATAGTCGTAGCAAGCTATAACGGTCTCCAGAACTTAATAGAAGCAGCAGGAAAAACGAACACAGAGGTTAATGTCCTAATAAGGGTAAACCCTGAGGTTAGAGTCCACGCAGAACTTAGGGGCTCTGTTAGACATGGTAAATTCGGACTCCAGTTCGAGGGAGACGAAAAAGATAGCGCATTTGCAGTTCTTTCGAAGATACTCTCAACCCCGGGACTAAGATTTGAAGGTTTCCACTTCCACCTTGGAAGCCAGATAGAGGATCCCACATGCTTTGCAGAGGCTGTTGAAAAACTCGAGGTTTTCATACTTAACACGAGAAAGGTACTTGGTGATTTCTCAGTTAACACAATAGACATAGGAGGAGGTATGCCCGTCTCGTACGGTAAGCACGTCCCTTCTCCCTCCGACTTTGCATCTATGGTGGTGCCTCATCTAAACAGCCTGATAGAAAGTATTGGAAACAGGTTCACACTTATTGCAGAAAGTGGTAGGTTTCTCACGGCTGAATCAACAATCCTTGTCTCTAGGATTGTAAATACAAAGAGGTTTGGTGAAAACAAGTACGTTTACATCGATGCTGGTTACCACCTTCTCATAGATTCGGCCCTTCTGAGACATGAATATCCAGTCGAAGTCATACCAGACAGAAAGAGTTCCGAGCAGAAGACTGTTCTGGTTGGAAGGCTCTGCGACCCTCTTGATGTTTTCCCAACATCAAGCAGGTCAAAGCTTGGGGGTGCTGAACCTGGAAAGCTCGTTGTATTCAGGGATGTAGGTGCATACTCCATTGTCATGAACATGCCTTTCCACAGCACACCAAGGCCTTGCATTATAATGAGGGATGCATTAGGAAATTATGTTCTTGTGAGAAGAACACAGACAATAGAGGAACTTTTTTCCCAAGAAGGTGGGGATCTGGTAGGAAACTGAACCCTACAGAAAAACAATTTACTTAGCTACACCGTAGCTACTGGTGTGGTACTCGAAGTTATAATAGGGCCCATGTTCTCAGGAAAAACGACAGAACTGATAAGGTTGATTGAAAGGGAGGTATTTGCAAAGAAGAAAGGCGCAATCTTCAAGCCTTCACTTGATAGAAGGTACAGCGAGAAGGAGGTAGTGACACATAATGGTCTCAGATACAAGGCATACCAGGTTCTACCTTCAAGGGGAGGTGTCAGGAGGCTTGAAAAGATAGCTACGGAAAAAGGTATTGACGCTGTTGGTGTTGACGAGATTCAATTCTTTCCGGAAGAACTTGTGGAAGTTCTCGACAGGCTCTCCTTTACAAAAAAAGTAATTGCATGCGGCCTAAACCTTAGCTTTAGGGCTGAGCCATTTAGAACAACCATGGAGCTTACTGTAAGGGCAGACAAGGTAACCTATCTGAGCGCAGTATGCGTTAGGTGTGGGAGAGAGGCAACTAGAACGCAGAGACTAATCTCTGGAAAACCGGCACCAAAGGATTCGCCACTTTTTGTTGTTGGTGGAAAGGAACTTTACGAACCGAGGTGTAGGTTGTGTTATGAGCCGCCAAAGTAAGAGAGATATGTCTGTCGAGCCGAGAAATAGGGAGGGAAGGATGTACCACGTAGCCCTATCCGAAAAAGAGGTGGGTGAGATTGCGTTTCTCCCAGGCGACCCTGATAGGGTTCCAAGGATAGCAAAGTATTTTCAGGATGCGAGGGAAGTAGCATCCCACAGGGAATACAGGACTTGGGGCGGGTACTTGAAAGGAAAGTACGTTATATGCACGAGCACTGGGATTGGCTGTCCCTCTGCCGCGATAGCAATAGAGGAACTCGCAAGGCTTGGTGTAAAGACAATGATAAGGGTTGGAACATGCGGTTCGATATCTGAGAAGGCAGATGTCGGCTCCGTTATAATTGCAGATTCAGCTGTCAGGCTCGACGGAACAACAAGGCAATACGTAATGGAGGGCTATCCAGCGTCCGCAACCCCTGAGGTCGTAGTTGCTCTTGAAAAGGCAGCAGAAAGGCTTGGTGTCAGTGCTGTAACAGGTATAACCGCATCAACAGATTCTTTCTATGTTGGACAAGGAAGGCCGGGACTAAAGGGCTATTTCCCGTCACATGCAAGAGGTCTTCTGAACGACCTGAGAGATGCAAAAGTTCTGTGCTTCGAGATGGAATCATCCGTACTCTTTACACTCGGCAGGCTGTACGAAATAAGGACTGGTGCTGTCTTTGGTGTAGTTGCAAACAGGGTGAATGGCAAGTTCAAGGAGGACGCAGGTGTCGAGGACGCAATTAGGGTTGCAGTGGAATCAGTTTCCACGCTCTAGTCTTAACACTCTATGAAGAACATCCCTCCCGCGCACAATCCCAAGCAACCTTTTCTTTGCATATACTTCCGCGAACCTTGGTGCCTTGCAGCCATCTACACCTGTTACAAGTATTGGTACGGGGTCTGAGGAATGCATCATCATCTTGCATGGTGTTGCGTGGTCACATGAAACAACAAGTCTAGAACTTAGATCCCTCAAGTACTTGAAAAATTCCATGTCTATTTTTTCTATCGATCTCTTCTTTCCGAAAAGATCTCCATCATGCCCGAACTCATCCGGTCCTTTTATATGGAGGTAGACGAGACATTCATTCTGGAGGGATGAGACAAATATTTCCGCTCTTTCCTCCAAGCTTCTTTCCCTACAGTTTACTATTTCCATGCCAACTATCTTGGCTATGCCTATCTCAACAGGCATATCGACAACAGCTTTAGCCTTTATACCGTATTTCTTCTCGAATGGTTCGACCCTCGGAATCCTGCATCCAGCATCCCTCAGTAGTATACAGTTTGCAGGTAACTTTCCTTCCTTTTCTCTTTTTACGTTAACATTGCATCTGCTAAGGTGAGCCATGACCTTCTCCGTAAACTCGTTTACCAAGCGTGCAGCAAGAACTGCTCCCTTTTCCTTCGTTAAAGGCTTTGACTTCTCGACTCTCATCTTGCCAGATACCTTTGTTGCAACTCCAAAGCCCTTGAGCACCTTGTAGGCTGGATCCGTGTTTGTTATTTCAGATGAAAGCGGCCTCTCAGCCCTGATGAGAAGCACACCCCTGTGACCAACAGTTCCCTTGAATTGTATATCCGCCCCTTCGATTTTTACGCTTGAAACTTCTTTTTCTAGCTCCTTGAGCTCTTCCTCAGTTATGTTTCTACCTGCTCTCCTGTCTATTATGTAGCCATCCTTTACACTTGCGAAGTTTGCCCTCATAGCAAGCATGCCGTCCCTGAAATCCATTCCACTACCTATTGCCTCTATCACACCTCTTCCTGGATAGTTTTTTCCAAAGCTGTATCCTAGCATACTTAAAACAGCAACATCAGATTCGGGAGCAATACCCTTTCCAACAGTGTAAACATAGCCGAGCGAGCCACGTGAGACAATCCTGTCTAGGTGATCTGTTATTGCTGCATGAAGCGGTGTTGTATTGTTTAACCTCTCATCCTTCCTGTCTGCCGCACCGTCAAGAAGCACGTATCCTATACCCATCGCGCTTCCATTTTTTTGTCCACTAAAAAAACTAATATTCTCTATCTTTTATGGATGTGAACGATGGTTGAGATAAGAAAGGATTACTTCTTGGATGTTTTCTCTATTGTTCTCTCCCAAGGTATGCCTAAGGAGCAGTTCAAGGAAGGCAAATGCGTGCTCTGCCCTGGTAATGAAGAGTTGACACATCCTGCAGACCTTGTTATTGTAAAAAAGGGAGAAACACTTCTTAAGCAGAGTGATACAGAAGGAGACTACGTGAAGAACTGGGTTGTTAGGGTATTTCCAAATAAGTTTCCTTTTGTTAGTCCAAACGCTCCCCCCTCATACGGTGAGTCACCTCACTACAGCGAACCGGCCGTTGGGTATCATTACACACTTGTCGCAACACCGAAGCATGACCTGACATTCCAGAAAATAGACACAGAGCAGTGGACAAACATCCTTGCATCTCTGCAGGACAAGATAAGGTGGCTTTATACACAAAGGGGCGTTGGCTACGTCTCAGCGTATGTTGACTACTGCAAAGATTCAACTTCCTTATCTTCACATCCGAATATACAGATACTTACTACACCAAAGGTACCCCCAATAATAGAAAAGGAGGCAGAAACAGTCCAAACATCTATGAACGAACTTGGTGTTTGTCCAATGTGTAGGGTAATATCTTCTGAGAGTTCAGGTCCGAGACAGGTACTCAGCACTGATTCTTTCATTGCCTTCGCACCATGGGTCTCGAGGTTTCCATACGAGTTCTGGATATACCCGAAAAAACATCAGACAAGTCTATTGAAACTCTCACAGAAGGAAATGACTGACCTGGCTCTTATGCTGAGATCGACTCTTGGAGGCATGTCAAAGTCTCTTGGAAGTGCAGACTTTGGCATGATATTCCATAACTCTTCAGAAAAGAAGACAACAAAGCAGATACACTGGCATATTGAGGTATTTCCAGGCGTTCACCAGCTTTCTTCCTTCGAGATAGGAACAGGAATATTTGTGAACATGGTTCCTCCAGAAATAGCAGGACAGCAGCTTGGTTCAAGTTCAAGAAAAGAACTTGCACAGCTTGTTGGAATAAGCTAGTTTGCTATCCTCTCATTTTGTCTATCATCTTTGTAGGATATGGGTCAGTTCCTGAAAGTATAGCAGCATAATAAGAGACAAAGTCAAGAAGATATGTCAAGGTCATGAGCTCCGCTAGCGACGTTCTTCCTTCTCCTCTCAGCTCGATTGGTGCTGAAACATTACATAAAAGGCTAACAAGCCTGTCTATCCTTGACTTTTCGTCCTTTTTCTCCATACTGTGTCTCAAAATGAACGGTACAAAACTAGACGATTCACCTTCCCATGCTTCAACCTCGTTGTGAAAGAGCTCAGGCATCGTCTCAGAGCAGGCATGTTTCTTCGCATTTTCGTTAAGGGAGTTCTTGAATCTTATTGCAACACCCCTTGTGATCCTACTTCCATATATTTTTGGTACTTTCCCAAGGATCAACTTTGCAAGGGCTATCGCCCTGTTCCGTGGCTCTTTTTTATCAGGTGATAGTTTATTTCTCTCCTTCCTCATGCAGCTAAGAGCATCATCTATCTCACTATTGGACTCTATACTGTATACTTCAGAAACAATCTTTGTTATTGCTGTTATGTTAAAGGGAAGAGCGTACCTTGGTGCTATTGTTTTAGGCATAGGTACATGCTCCACCTTCCATTTCCTGCTCATCTCCTCGAGCTTTCCTCCTGAGGACATAAGCACGATCTTGGCTTTTCTCTCAACAGCCTCCCTAGCCATGTTTATGGTTTCAAGCGTGTTTCCAGAAGCACTACAGGCTATGACAAGTGTATTCCTCATGTCCTTTACAGGGACGTAACCCTTGAAGACAAGTAACTCGACATCTTTTTTTGTTGAAGCCCATCCAGCAACTATATCGCCTGCGGCTGCTGAACCACCAACACCAACAAGAAATACCCTATCAAGATTTCCCACCTCTGTTTTTAGCTTTACAGACGCACCAAGTCTTGCGAGCTCAGGCCATCTCATGTACTCCCTGTATACGGATGATCTATCTACCCTGAGTAACTCACTCTCTATTTTCATAATCAAACCTCTGCCTTTTTGAGCTCGACAATGTAGACAGCACCTGTTTCCACTTCAGCATAGTTACCGTAAAGCATTGGTCCTGGGTTCACTATTGTTGTGCTTCCAATCTTATCGACACCCCTTGCTTCATGCACATGACCTGTAAGCACGATTGAAGGCTTATTCATCTCGACATATTCTCTAACTGGTACAGACCCTAGATGCTTGCCAGAATAGAGATCACACTTTGTGCCGAAGGGAGGGCAGTGAGAAACAAGTATCTCTACCCTACCAAGGGAAGAAAGTATCTGCCTTGCCTTATCGTCGGTTATCTCAAACCTTGTATTGAAAGGTGTTATATTCGAACCTCCTATTCCTCCGATAGAGATTTTGTCCAACCTCTCTTGCCTCCCATGTATATTGAGAACACCCTCTGGTATTGCTGCGTCAGGCGGGTCGTTGTTACCAGGTACAAAGAATACCTTCTTTGCCGTCCTTCCTACCATTGTAAGGAATTTTTCCATATAAACTGTGTCATGAAAGGTGCAAAGGTCTCCTCCAACTATGACACAGTCGTAAACTTTTGCCTTTTTCTCAACCCATGAAAGGGCTTCTTCACTACCATGCACGTCGACAAAATACAAAATTTTCAATTTTTACCAGCCCTTCGCTTGTAAACGTACTCGATAATGTCCCTCTGATTCTTGGAAAGATTCTGCCCCCTTCTAGCCATCATCCTTTCCTGTACCTGTATTACCTTATCCAGTTTTAATTTTTCAGTTTTACCGTTTCTGTAAATTAAAAAGTCTCCAACGTTAGCCTCAACAGTCCCGCTTATGAATGAGGATATACCTACAATTCTACCCCCATAAACTGAGCTGTTTATGGAAACCTTAACCATATCTGAGATTAGGGGTCCAAGCTTTAGCATTCCTGTGTCTATCCTTTTTTTCTGAAGTGTAACGCGTGCATTTCCATAGGTGTTCTTCAGGTTGCTGAATGTTGAACCAGCTCCTAGGTTAACCCACTCGCCAACTATGGCATCGCCTATGTATCCGTGGTGAGGTTTGTTTGAAAAAGGATACATAATTGAGTTCTCAACCTCCCCTCCAAGCCTGCAGTTAAAGAAAGCGCTAGTTCCATGCCTTATTAGTGTTGAGAACACCTTTGTCTTCCTTGCAATATAGCAGGGACCTGAAATCAGACTGAAAGCTTCAATCTCTGCATCCTCTTCGATTATTATCGGGCCTGTCCTCGTATCAAATACGACGTCGTCATCCACTGTACTTGTTGCTATGTGCACTAGGTCCGTACTCCCCTTGACGGTTCCCTTGCCCTTGTATTTCTGGCCAAAATACTTGAACTGCTCCTTTATCATCTCGCCATTTTCCCTTACAAAGTCCCAGTAATACTTTAGGAGTGTTCCACTAGCTTCTTCCTTCTTACAGGAGGATATGATCTCCTTTTCCTTCCTCTCCTTAATCACTCCTGGTTCTAGCGATGAAGTATCTATACATGTTGCAACCAGTCTCCCATTGTCAAGGATCGCCTCCCCTTTCTCAAGTTTCAATATCCTTTCTACAGTACTTTTCTTTGGCTGGGTCAAGGAATTAACAAGTATGTTTGTTCCTTCAGCCCTTTCGTTGTAGCTCACACCTGTTCTCTCCTTGAATGCTACCTCTAAGTATTTTCTTCCCCAGGCAGCTATCTCTTCATCTGTTTCCTTTCTAAACGCACCGAGAATTGAGGTTGTCCCTATAAGAAGCTCGCTGCAGTGTCTCAGCTCGTTCAAAGGATACAAGTTTTTATGAATCTCGTCTTCAAAGAGTATTATCATTTCTCAAGGCAACCTTCCCATTCTTTTGGAGAAGAGTTTGTTTGCCTTTATGTATGATTTTCTGTCCCCTATGTCTATGAACTCGCCCTTTGTCTTGAAGCCGTACAGACTTTCTCCTGACCTCATGGCTTCCTCGAATGCCTTATTCATTCCGTAAACAACATTTTCAGGAATGTACTTCAAAAAAGTTCTTGACATAGCATAGCATCCAACGTTTATGTAGCCTGTTATAACTGGTTTCTCCTTCCACTCTTTTAACCTACCCTCCCTGTCAGTCTTTATGAAGCCGTACTTCAGCTCCGTGGAGTACTGCATCAGAGCTATTGTTGCCGTTGCTTTTTTCGAAATATGAAACTCGACCATCTTCCCTAGGTCGAAATCTAGAATCGCGTCACCGTAAACACATACAAATCTTTCGTTTAACTTGCTCTCTGATGCCTTAAGCTGTCCTGCTGTTCCAAGAGGCTTACTTGTAACAACATACTTTATTCTCACTCCATAGCTCTTACCGTCTGAAAGGTAGTCCTGTATCATCTTGCTTAAATAGCTGGAAGAGACAACAACCTCCTCTATGCCGTGCCTCTTGAGCCACTCTATTATGTGCTCTATTATTGGCTTTGTTCCAACTGGTAGCATTGGCTTTGGCACAAGGTAGGTGTATGGCCTTAGCCTTGTACCGAGACCTCCTGCAAGTATAACTGCCTGGTAAATATCACTCCTGCTCAGATTTAGCTCGCCTAGGGCTTAGGCTCTCAATCTCCTCCCTATATGTTTCATCTGTTCCTGAGAGAATGCATGGGTCAATTACTATTCCTTTTATACCTGCTGCAACAACCTTTAATATCTCTTCCCTCGATATTTTTTTCTGAGTTCTTAGGAAGACAGGTTTCCTTGATATCTCTGATATTAGCTCAAGTGTTGCGTAATCTAGCACGGAGAAGAGGTTCCCCCTAAGCTGTGGCGGAGTTGTTGCTATATCTATTGCATCTATTCCATCCATCCTTGAAATATGTTTCACCTGCTCTATCATGTAGCCAGTTGATATTGCTGCAAACTTCTTTACCCTGCTATCGTTTAAAAGGAAGAGAGGCATTGTGTGAGCATACATCTCGACAAAGCTGAAGTTGTTCTCCATTATCTTTTCCCAGTACTCTTTCGTAGGCTGCCTCGAGTTGCCTATCATTATTCCACATGGAATTGATACGGTTGATACGATATCTCTTATGTAAATGTCGTGAAGCTCGTAGCTACCGTAATGGCCTGGGTATGATGTTTCGTCACCGTCAACACATAGCAGAACAGCGTCACACCCCGCTTCTTCCGCTTTTGTTGCAAGGTTCAAGCTGTTCTTTGGCAAGCAGGCTACAAGAATATATGCTCCATGGCTTTCGCTTGGGTCAAAGTGCTTCTTGTTCCGGGAGATACTCTCCATCGTCCTCAGCTCTTTTTTCTATTTTAGAAGTAAAGAACTCAAACCCAGTTAACGGTTTGATTTGTTTATCTTAACAAGCTAGAAAAACCACACATTCACAGCAAAAGCAATAAAGACAAGCATGAGATACGGACTCGTTATCTTAAAGAGCTTCCATGCTGTATCGCTACTCCTATCAAGTATCAGCTTTACGCTGTAGCCTAGCACTGCTAAACCAAGGGCAAGTGTAGTCACTAAGTAAAAGGTTGAGACAGAGGCAAAGAATATCACAGCAACAGAAAAAATAGCAAGAAGGGTACTCGCTGCGGCTATGCATATCGAGGCCACCCTTTCCCCGTAAACAACTGGAAGCATTGGAACACCTGCCCTTTTGTAGTCTTCTCTGTACGTTACAGCAAGGCTCCATATGTGTGTAGGTATCCACACCATAACGAGGGCAGACATGTAAAGCGCTGTTGCAGAGACTGTATTTGCGACGTAGGCATATCCAACAAGGACAGGCATTCCACCAGATATACCTCCAAGTATTATGTTAAGCCATGTTCTCCTTTTAAGAAGGAGAGAGTAGACAACGACATTATCAACAAGCCCAGCTACCATGAAAAGTGTTGAAATTAAGTTAAAGTACAGCGAGAGAAGGATAGATAGCGATGCCATTACAAAACCAAAAACAAGTGCTTCGGCTGGCTTGATCTTGCCACTAGGGATAGGTCTGTCCTTTGTTCTTTCCATCACAGCATCTATATCCCTGTCGTGGTAGTTAGTTAGAACGTTTGCAGATGCAGAGCCAAATGTAAGCGCAACAGTACCCAAAAGAAGCTCCACGATTGATATCTGCCTTCCTGATTCCCTGAAAGCAATAAGCATGGCAACAAAGCCTGTGAATACAAGCAGCCCCCATATCTTAGGCTTAGTTAAGGTCCAGTAGTCCCTCAGCCTGCTCAAACTGTAACCTTCTGCATTAAGCCACGATTAAAGTTTGCTGAACGTCCCTGTTTATACGCAATGGTAAACAAAATCTAAAATTTAAATAAGAGTTAATAGCTACATAAAATGAATAACATGGCTCTTGGTGACCCGCTTCAGTGGATTATTGTTGGGATTATTGCTGTTCTGATATTTCTGTGGGGACCTTCTAAAATACCAGAGCTGGCAAGAGCTCTTGGCAGAGCAAAAAAGGAATTCGAGGAGGCATCCAAGGAATTTACTTCAGCACAGACACCTCCAAAAACAGGGGACCAGATATTGATAGAGACAGCAAGGCAGCTCGGTATTTCAACTGAGGGTAAAACAAGGGAGCAGATAGCTCAGGAAATAATCAATAAGGCAAAGTCTCAGTGAGCATACATAGTGAGAGCAAGCGAGCGTTGACGTTTGAGCTCAGATTCCATACCCTTTTCAGATCATATTAACGAGCTCAGAGTTAGATTAAAGAAAGTATTCTTTAGCTTCGTTGTTATCTTTGTCGTGGTAATATTCTTTCCTTCCAACCCATTTTATTCCTTCCAGCATCCAGAGCAATATCTTGATCTTTCCTTCATCTCCCATACAGTTGTTGCTTCTATTCTGCAGCAGATTACACACGATATACTCCCTTCCGGATGGCAGTTAATCGCGGCAAACGGTATAGGGGAGGGGATGGAGATTTATTTTATGGCAGCTATAATTATCTCTATTGCTGCAGACATGCCTATCATAGCTTACGAGACTTATATGTTTGTTGACCCAGCTCTTACAGAAAGTGAGAGGAAGCTTGTTTATCCCTTTGTTGTTTCAACTTCGTTGCTTTTCGTTGCTGGTGTCTTGTTTGGGTATTTTGTTGTAGCTAAATTCTTGATTCTTGCACTTGCTCCTTTCTTTTATGCAACACAGATAACACAGCTTGTTGATGCTGCCTCTTTTTACTATGTTATCTTCCTTGTGCTCGGTGTCACGGGCGTTTCCTTTACAGCACCTGTCTTTGTCTATGTGTTGATAACCCTTGGCGTGGTGAGTGCCGATTTTTTCACAAGGAACAGGGTGATAATATGGTTTGCAATCTGGGTAATAACGGGACTATTTTTAACGCCTGACGGCGGTCCTTTGCTTGACCTCGTTATCTTCATACCCCTTGTTTCCATGATAGAGATAGCTGTCTACTTGGCAAGGAGGAAGGTAAAGCCAGATAGAAGTCAGAATCTCTGCAAGTTCTGTGGCAGGGAGCTTGAGAGAAAAGGCACTTTCTGCCCATCATGTGGAAGGTTCAACGAGTCTTAAAAGATATATACCTTCTTGCGTTGGCAAAAAGATGTGAACTCGTTTAAGGTAGCTTCTGGCATTATTCTTCTTGTCATTCCTATTTTGCTTGGAATTGTACTTCCTGGAATATTGATAGTTGTTATACCTTCGCTTTCTATGATAGCGGGTGTTGTTTTATTTTTGGATGGAATAGGTGCATTTACAAGAGGGGCTGAACAAAAGACCTTAAGCCAGCTGGAGATGACTATACTGAGGATGCTATCCCAGGGAAGCAAAATAGAGTCAATCTCTACAGCAACTGGTGTTTCGGCTCTAGTAATAGAACAGAAGATACGTGAGTTGCAAAAAGAAGGTTACTTGTCTGCTGATAAGCTAACGGAAAAAGGCTACAACGCGCTTCAGGTAAGCTGAATTGGGATGCAGGCTCGGGGTAGCTCTCGGAAAGGAGTTGGAGGCATATTCGTTTGTTCCGCCACATCCTTTTAATAGAGAGAGGTACATTGCATTCAAAGAGGGTATCGAGAGATCAAGAATAAAATTCGCACCTGTGACTCCTGAAGCTGCTGGCAGAGAGGTTATATCCCTCTTTCATACTGAAGATCATATAGATTTTGTAAAAAAGATGTCGGAAGCAGGAGAAGGCTATCTGGACGGTGGGGATACACCTGCATTCAAGGGGATATTCGAAGCAGCCAGCTACGTGGTTGGAACAACAATAAAATTGGCTGACTTAGTAGCAGAGGGAGAGTTTGACCATTGTTTTAACCCGGTCGGTGGACTTCACCATGCATCGAGAAATAAGTCTGCAGGCTTCTGTGTCTTTAATGATATTTGCGTTGCAATAGAGTATCTCAGAAAGAAGGGTTTCAGAAGGTTTCTGTATGTAGATATAGATGTACATCACGGAGATGGTGTTTTTTATTCTTATGAAGAAGACCCTGATATCTATATCCTCGATGTTCATGAAGATGGAAGGTTTCAGTACCCAGGTACTGGTTTTGAGAGTGAAAGAGGCAAAGGAAAGGCAGAGGGTACCAAGCTAAACATACCCCTTTACCCAGGGACAGGCGATGAAGCCATAGGCAGGATAGTTTCAGTCATAGACGAGATTGCAACAAAATCCAAGCCAGACTTTATAATACTGCAGGCAGGTGCTGATTCGATATTAGGCGACATGCTCGGCAACCTGAGCTTTAGCCCTGCCTACCACGAAAGTGTTGCTCGTAGGCTTCACGAGATATCACACGAGTACTGCGGAGGTAGGATGATTGCCCTTGGAGGCGGAGGATACAACGTAGGTAACTGCGTCAGGGCATGGTTAAGTGTTTGTTCGGAACTTTCTGTCATGTGATATTTTTATAACAATTCTCAGAAAAATATAATTCTGACATATAAGTTTAATAGCTAGCGGGAAAGTAAAGATACAGGTTGAGTAAGGAGGCCTACTCAAGCCAAGCTAAGCTAATAAGATGTAACTACTGCGGAAAAGTGCTTAGAGGCTACTATTTTACATGCCATGTGTGCGGAAAGACATACTGCTACACACATATGCCAGAGAAATGCGATCACATGAAGTGAAGAAAGGTTTAAGCTTTAATCAACGACTGTAGATGTGTTGAAGGTTTATGTTTCTGTCCCAATCATAAGAAATAGGAATCTCATTGTTGCAAGGGCAATAGCATCTGTGGTTACTGAACTAGGGCACGAAGTTGTCTCAAAATGGGTCCTTGAGGATATTCATGTAGACGATATCAATATCTTTGAAAGGGATACAGAAGGTGTTAGATCTTCAGACATACTTATTGCAGACGTTTCAAGTCCAAGTACAGGCGTCGGTATGGAGATAATGCTTGCGTACATGCTAGGAAAACCTATCTTTGTGGTTGCGAAAAGGGGAAGCAGAATTTCAAGGATGCTACTCCACATGAAAGGAAAGAAATTAATAGAGTTCAGCAAAGTAAACGAATTGAGGGAAATGCTGAAAAACGAGCTAATTAAGATATCTGACCATGAAGGAGGTAAACTCTGAAGGAGCACCAAGACCAGTCGGTCCTTACTCTCAGGCAGTAGAAGCAGGCGGGTTTGTCTTCTGCTCAGGTCAGATTGGACTAGACCCAAAAAGCAATGTGCTTATGGAAGGTATAAAGGAGCAAACGAGACAGGCACTTATAAATCTAGCAAGCGTCCTGAGTGCGGCAGGGCTTACAATGAGAGATGTAGTAAGGATAACAGTCTATCTTGCTGACATGAGGGACTTCCAGGAAATGAATGAAGAATACTCGAAGCATTTTTCAAAGCCTTTCCCGGCGAGGACGACTATACAGGCAGCTTCACTACCAAGGAATGCACGTATCGAGATAGATGCGATTGCTGTGAGACGCTAGCCTATATCTTTTCTTTCTTCGGGCTCCATGATTTCCGATAGGGTCCTCTCTTTTTCTTCTTTGCAGCATGCTTCTTCTCAATTTTCTGTATAAGCCTTTCCTCGTTCAACTGGACGATATATTACAAGGAGCTTATTAAACCTAATGTGGCTCTAAAATGCCATCTTGCTGTATGCAAGAATGCTCATAACTCCCGCAACCCTAAAAGAAATTTCCTTCAGAGCTGTAGCCTCGTGAGTGTTAGGCGAGAAAACTACAACAGGTCTTCCGGAATCGCACCCCTCCCTTATACCCTCGCTTATAGGCACATCTCCAAGGAAGTTCTCGTTTAGTCTTGCTGCCATCTCCCTCCCACCTCCGGAAGAAAAAGGATATGTTTTCTCTCCGCACTTCCTACAGACAAAGTAGCTCATGTTCTCAACTATGCCTACTATCGGTATCCCAAGCCTTCTGAACATGGATACAGACTTCGCGGCTATGCTGACTGCTGCCTCCTGTGGTGTTGTCACCACGACAACCCCACCAAGAGGAACGTTTTGAGCTACTGTTAGAGGCACGTCACCAGTACCGGGTGGGAGGTCGATTATCAGGTAGTCAAGTTCGCCCCAGTTAACCTGGCCTAGCATCTGCTTAACAGCCCCAGATATGAGAGGGCCCCTCCATATCAAGGGTGTCTCTCCCTTGTAGATGAAACCAATGGACATTACCTTCACATTGTACGCGGTTGCAGGGACTATCATCCCGTTCTCTGTCCTTAGTTCATGGTCAATGCCCATCATCTTCGGAATGTTAGGCCCGTAGATGTCAGAATCAAGCAGTCCAACCTTTGCTCCAGCCAGGGAAAGAGAGCAAGCAAGATTCACAGCAATTGTAGACTTTCCTACACCACCCTTGCCACTCGCCACAGCTACAATATTTTTTACGCCTGGAAGGAGGTCCTGGCTATCGTTTCTCGTGGAGAAGACCTTTGAGCTGACTTTTATGGCAACTTCCTTAACTCCCTTTAGGCTGTAGACAGCATCTCTAGTTTCTTTCTCAAGTCTTTCCCTGAGAGGGCATGCAGGTGTTGTTAGGTTTAGAGTTAGAGTAACCTTCTCTCTCTCGACTTCAATGTCCTGAACCATGCCAAGAGATACAACATCCCTCCCAAGCTCTGGGTCGACGACCTTTGAAAGGACTGAAAGCACCTCCTCCCTATTGACCATATGTAAAAATGTAATATGGATGCGTATAAAGGTATAGATAGAAAGGGCGTTTGGATAAATGTCGAAAATTGAAATCATACCTATCCAAGGCATACCTGAAATAAGAGAGGGAGACGACATTGCTAGGATAATATTCGAGTACGCCACTTCTTCTGGCATTGGAGTAAAGCAGAATGATATCTTTGTTGTCAAGCAAAAGATTGTTTCAAAGGCTGAGGGCAGGCTTGTTAGGATAAGCAAGGTTAAGCCATCAGCCGAAGCTTTAAACATAGCAAGGGAAAATGCAAAGGACCCCAGACTTGTCGAGATAATACTGAGAGAGGCAAGAAGAATTGTGAGGGCTGAAAGGGGCGTAATAATAACGGAAACAAAGCATGGCTTTGTTTGCGCTAACTCAGGGGTTGACAGATCCAACGTACCAAGGGGTTTCGCTTGTCTTTTACCCGTTGATCCCGATGAGAGTGCAAGAAAGATAAGAGAGTCTTTAGAAAGTCTTTCCTCCAGAAAAGTTGCTGTAATAATAAGTGATACATTCGGAAGGCCATGGAGGAAGGGACAGGTGGATGTTGCCATTGGCTGCTCTGGAATAGAACCAATTCTTTCATACAGGGGCATAAAAGATAGATATGGGTACACACTCAGGGTTACAGAGCCTGCTATAGCGGACGAAATAGCTTCCGCAGCAGAGCTAGCATCAGGCAAGCTCTCCTTCGTTCCTGTTGTGGTAGTCAGGGGTCTAAAATTCAAGAGGAGCGAGGCGGGTGCGAAATCAATAGTTATGGAAAGGGAGAAGGACCTTTTCAAATGAGAGAGAAGAAGTTTGCAGTAATTTCGGGAGGCACAGGCTCTTCAAAGCTCATAAGAGGCTTCAAGGAAATAAGCAGGGATTTTTATGTCATAGTTAACGTTGCAGACAATTTCTGGTTCTATTCGCTTTATGTCTGTCCTGACCTCGATATAACATGTTATTCCCTTGCAGATATTTCTGACAAGAGAAGGGGGTGGGGGCTCGAGGGAGATACTTTCAACATGGTTGAGCAAATAGGTAGGCTCGGGTTCGAATCATGGTTTAAGCTCGGAGACAGGGATGCAGCTCTTAGCATAGTCAGGACAAAGCTATTGAAAGAAGGTCTTTCGCTGACAGAAGTTACGTCAATTATTTCGAAAGCTTTGGGCATTAGGCAGAGAGTCTTACCTGCAAGTGACATTCATTACGAAACACATGTTGTTACCCCGCAGGGTGAAATGCACCTCCAGGAATTCTGGGTCAAGTTTTCCGGGAAGCCAGATGTTCTTGATGTTGTCTACAGGGGCATAAAGGCTGCAAGGTTAAGCGAAGATGCAAAGCGTGCAATCCTAAATGCTGAGAGGATTGTTATATGTCCTGCGAACCCTGTTACAAGCATTATGACAATTCTTTCACTACCCGAAATCAAGCACATCTGGACAAAGTCAAGAGCAAAGAAGATAGCTGTCTCACCTATAGTGGGGAATAGGCCTTTCAGCGGGCCGGCGTGTAAATTCATGAAGGCAAAGGGTTTCGGTTGCAGCTCCCTCGATGTGGCAAGGATGTACTCTGGCCTAGTAGATACGATGGTTTTACACTTGGAAGATTCTCATTTATGCAGAGAAATAGAGGCCATGGGTATGAGGTGTGAGGCAACAAACACCGAGATTTCGGCCGTTACCTCTGCTGCCAAGCTGGCAGAGAGGCTGTTAGAGATTTGAGTTTTGCATGCATAATACCAGTAAAGGGAAAGGAAATGAAGTCAAGGCTCTCAAAACTTCTCAAAAGTGAGAGAAGGGAAACTCTCTCCGTACAGATGTTCATGCATGTTGCATTATGTGCATCAAAAGTCTTTGGAAGCGAGAATGTTTTCGTTGTAACACCAAGTCAAAAGTATATTTTGCTCGCGTCTTCCCTTGGAATAAAGAGCATAAAAGAGCCTGAACAGTGCGGCGTAAACGGTGCTGTCAACCTAGCCTTAGAGAGAGTTGATGCCTCGACTTACTTCATCTTACCCTCTGACCTTCCCCTTCTCACAGCCAATGAGCTATCAAGGGCGAAGGCGCTCTCAAGAGAATTCGATGTTTTGCTTGCTCCCTCCTATTCGTTTGACGGAACAAACCTTCTTACTTTCAGAAAGAACTCTAAAGTTAAGCTTAGCTACGATAAGAACAGCTTCTGGAATCATCTCAGGTCAGCTGCACGCAGGAGAATGAGGATAACTGTGCTTTCTTCCCTTGGAATAATAAATGATTTGGATACCTTAGAAGATATAAGGAGAATAGCGACCGGAAGGCTAAATATAGGGATGGCTGAAAAGATAAGAGAGGTTTGGATGGAGATAAGACAACAGTACTGAAGAACATAAAGTTCTACTCAAATGGAGAATACAGGAGAGTTAATCTTGCGATCTCTGGCACAAACGCATGGATAACAGAAGATATACCGTCAGATAGCACTGAGGTCGAGCTTTCATACTGCACAGTCATTCCAGGCCTTGTTGACACCCATTGCCACCTGTTTGAGCTTGGGTTCTCCAAGAGAACACTTGACTTGACAGGAGTGAAAAGCATCCATTCCCTCCGGTTAAAGCTTCAACAGTATTTGAAAGGAAAGAAGGAGGGGGAATGGGTTTTTGGAAGGGGGTGGGATCAAGAACTTTTTGAGGAGGGCAGGTTTCCAACAAGGGAGGATATTGATGATATATCTCTTCTAAATCCAGTGCTTCTCAAAAGGGTTTGTGGTCATATAGCGCTAATAAATACCTCTGCAATTGAACTTCTCGGACTCGAGAATGAAGAAAACAAGATGTACGAGAGGGATTGTAAGGGAAGGTTAACAGGGATAGTAAAGGAGGATGCCCTTGAAGAAGCTCTTAGAAGGGCTGATAAAAGAAACTCTCAATTATGCTCTGATATACTCACCGACTCGGAGTACGAGGCTTTACGGCATGGTATAACGAAGGCACACTGCATCCTCTCTCCTTCAAACTATGTGGAAGAGCTTGAAGCTATAAATTTGCTTCTAAAAGAGGGCGAGCTTTTAATAAAGCTGAGGCTGTACCTTCCAATAGAAGCAGTCTCAAAGAAGGAGATCTACAGTTCATTTCAAAACAACGACCAAGTAAGCATAAAAGGATTCAAGATATTTGCAGACGGCTCCCTAGGTTCGAGGACAGCCGCCTTGGAAAAAGAGTACTCGGATGATCCTGGGAACTTTGGCGTATTGAGGTACAGGGATAGCGAGATGAGGGAGATGGTCCAGAGTATCGATGCAATGGGTATGCAGGCAGTGATACATGCGATAGGCGATAGGGCCATTGCGCAGGCAATAGACGCTATATCCTCGGCTGATAGAAGGAACAGGAACAGGCATAGGATAGAGCACGCAAGCCTTGCACCGAAGAGTTTGAGGGAAGAGATGTCTAGAAAGAGGATACCTGCAACAGTGCAGCCTCACTTCGTAGCTTCAGACAAATGGGCTGAGAAGAGACTTGGAGATAGGGTAAAAGACCTGTATCCTTTCAACTCTTTTATTCGTGAAGGTGTGATAATATCCGGAAGCTCTGATGCACCAGTTGAACCTCTTAACCCAATGCTAGGCTTCTGGGCTGCAATTTCGAGACCGGACATGAGAGATTCTGAAGCTCTGAGCATACAGAGCTGCATTGATATCTACACTAAAAATGCTGATTACAATGGCCTTGACAGAAGCAGTGGAACAGACCTTGTTCTGCTCGATTCGGACATAGAGGGCATGCATCCCTCAATGCTCCGTAAAGTGAAACCTCTTGTTGTGATAGTATCTGGAAGGATCTGTTTCCAGTCACTTGTACTCTGAGATAGATAGCATCTCTAGAAGCTTGTCAACTGCCTCAAAGAACTCTTTATCCCTGAGATGTTCAAATCTTGGCCTTGGAACGTTGACCTTTAACTCTCCAACAATCCTCCCAGGCCTTGGGGACATAACAATTATCCTGTCAGCCATCATTACGGCCTCCTCAACATTATGTGTTATCATTATGAAATTGTTCGTTGGAAGTGTCGGGTCTGACCATATCTTCAAAAGAAGTATCCTCAGGTCCTTTGCTGTCAGTTCGTCGAGAGAAGAAAAAGGCTCATCAAGCAAAAGTATCTCGGGATGGAGCGCCAAAGCCCTTGCCAGGCCGACTCTCTGCTTCATACCTCCAGATAGGTCATGTGGATAAACGTTCTCAAAGCCGTCAAGGTGAACCATCTTTAGGTATTTCATTGCTCTCTCCCTTGCCTCATCCTTCGTATAACCATTCACAACGAGAGGCAGCTCCACGTTTTCTAGGGCTGTCTTCCATGGGAGGAGTGCAAAAGACTGGAAAACCATTGTTATCTTTGGTGTCGGGCTTGTTATTTCCTTTCCTTTAAATATCACCTTCCCGGAATCTGGCCTATCTAACCCTGCTATTATTCTTAGAAGTGTAGACTTACCGCATCCTGAAGGTCCAATGATGCAAAGGAACTCGTCATAGTTTACAATGAAGCTTACGTTTTCCAGGGCCTTAACCTCTGCACCATTCCTGTAAGTCTTAGACACGTTCTGGACCTCAAGTATCACTGTCATTATATCTCCAGCCCCCTCCTCTCAACCCTCTCTATCAGCCTTCTCCATACTAGCCTGCCAAGAAGTATCACTATCCCTGACATTATGAATAAGTAAAATATCACGAGGTAGGAATTACCTGCCGCAGCAGCATTATCAAGAAGGGACCCAAGTCCAGGAAGGGAATAAACATTATTTCCCTGTGTTACGTACTCGGAGTAGATAATTACATTCCATCCTCCTCCCCAGGCAAGTATGCTTCCTGTCACTATTGCTGGAAGGGTTGAAGGTATAACTATGTCCCTCAACCTCCTGAAACCCCTGAATCCAAAGAGCTCTGAGACCTCCTTTAGTTCTTCTGGAAGGTATGATGCAGCAGTAACGACGTTGTAAATTATATACCATATCATACCCATAAATATGAGGAAGAAGGAAGAAACTTCAAGCCCAAGCTCTCCCGGCATTACCTGGAGAAGAGTTGCGAAGAGAGGTGGGAAAAGAGCAAGGTAAGGTATCGCCCTTCCAGTATCATAAATTGTATAGAATATTTTCCTAAAACGCTTGCTTCTGGAAGCAGCCAAAGCTGCCATTAGAGAAACGAAGAGGGCAAAAATATAAACAACAAAGAGCCTTCCGAGAGTAAAAAGTGTGAAGAGGATTGTTTCTACAATATTAACCTGTGCCATTGTTTGAGAGATTATTGAAAAAGCAGGTACTAATTCGGATAGGTCTGACGCAACTACCAAGCCAATAAGAGAAAGGATAAATGCTGATGCAACAACCTTTGTTGAAAAGCTGTTCCTGAACCTTGAGAGACCGAGGAACTCAACCCTGAACTTTAACCCGAATATTCTTCTTGCAGGCATTCTCATTGTTCTGAGAGGATGAACTATCCTCTCAGGTATATGAACGCCAAAGATAGGCCTGTGCTTCGAGACCCTATCAGCAAGCCTGTGCCATACTGCTTGGTTTGTCAGCACAACTATCTCACCTATTACTAGCAGGCCAGTCCAGGCGGCTTGAAGATTTGTATTAACAAGGCTTGTGTTTGCAATAAAAGAGCCTATTCCTGGAACAGCATAGCTTTGTCCGTTATAGCTGACAAATTCTGCTGCTATATCAAATGTCCAACCGTCGTTCCAAGCAAGTGTTGACGCAGAAATCAGGGCTGGTATTATTGCTGGAAGTATTACGTTCTTGAAGTAAGCATAACCTCTTATGTTGAAAGTTGATGCAGCCTCCTTTACAGATGGGGGAATTGCCCTTATGGAACCTACCACACCAAAGAATATACTCCACTCCATTGCAGTGAAGAGTAGTATCCAGACAGCAAGTTCCCTTCCAAGGTAACCAGGGAAGGCTGCTATTATAGCAACGAGTAGTATCGGGAAGTATCCAAGAATTGGGACGCTCTGAAGTATATCAAAGACAGGTATTATAATCCTTCCTGCTGTTTTGTTCAGTGCTGCAAGAACACCAACACAAACACCAAAAACTAGAGATATTGCAAATACAATGGTTATTCTTCCAAGACTGATTAGAGCATAGACAGCAAGCATCTTTGCATCAGAATACGAAAGGAAGAAGTAGGAGTAGATGAGTGTAAGAGCAAGGAGTACTGAAGATATGAGGATAATGTATCTGCCCAATAGGGACCGTATCTGCGGTAAAACGGGGTGTATAAAACCTTGGTGACTTTAAGCTATATACCTTATGCTCGAGCTGTCAAATTTCTTAACTGTTTCAAAAGCTCCTTTGTCTCTGAAGAAAAAGTACTTTGTAAGCTCCGGGAAGAACTCGTCAAGAGGTCTAACTGCCATTAAGGATGCGATATGTTTTTCTCCAAGGTAGAGGGATGATATATCGCTTGTCATCTTTCTTACTTTTGAATCGTCAAGAAACCCAAGACTGTGCAAGTATTCGTGCATAAGTACCATGAATATGTACGAGTTCTGCTTTAGCTTTGACTTCGCAACACTCCTGACTATCTTAAGGAGGTTCCTGTTCATAACTATTGTGTTTGAACCTATTTCATGGTATGCTCCAACAGTATTTGGAAGATCTCCAAGGACGAGGCTAAGACCCGCTCTGTGCATGCCAGTTGATCTCTCTACTGCGTCCTTTACCATCTCAAATATCTCGTCAAAGTCCTTTGCCTTGAGCAGCCTTATCCTGTTCTGCCTTGTATTCACAGTTAAATTGTATTATTGCATATATACAAATCTTTCTACTTCTTGTAACCTATTTTCCTGAGGAACTGGTACCTTTCCTTCTTGTCATCTTCCTGTTCTATTCCCTTTGTCTTGACACCGTCTATCACACCAAGTATTCCTCTTCCTAACTCTGTCTCTGCAACTATAACTGTGACCTTGTTTGCTGTGGCACAGTATATGTTTACGACTTCCTCTACCATCTTTATCCTATTAAGGACGTTTATCGGGAAAGAATCTTTGAGTATCACGACAAAACAGTGACCTGCTGAGAGCCTCTCAGCTATCTCAACAGCCATTTTTGTAGATGTTTCCTCTGTCCCGTCATATCTAACAAGTGCTTTACCCGAGGATTCGCAGAATGCAACACCGAACTTCATGTTTGGATGGGATGAATTTATTGTCTCGTAGATGTCTTCAACTGTTTTTATAAAATGGCTCTGTCCAAGTATTAGCTGATATCCTTGTGGAACCTCTATATCGACTGTCTTAAGCTCCATGACTAATGCTGCCTGCTACAGAAAATATAAGGTTGCCTTCAGGTTACAGAAAGCTTCCTCCATACCCTAAAAGTTTCGTACCATAGCACTGCAACCGCAGCCAAGGAAGTAGCTATGAGGAAGGGAACATAAAGTGTAGAGCGGACCGACTGGAAGGATAGATAACCAACGAGAATTGAAAGCAGAACAGAGAAGAAAAATAGCTGTGGCACAAGAAGAGTTCCTATTCTTGAATAACCCTCCAGTATTTCCTTAGCAGCGTCCGTGTTTGCAACGTATTTTCCGTAGTTGTCCTGAAAGACATAGCCAATTTCAGAGAGTTTACTGAGGTGGTAGGATGCAAGCGAAGCAGTTGAGAAGCCGAGTGCACGCTGCACTTCTCTTAGTTCTGAAGGTCCGTTTTTAACAAGAAACATATAGACACGCAATGTATTCCCGCTAAGCTCCTTTTTACTCAATGGTTTCACACCATCCTTGCAAGCTTTAGTATTTGCACTTTCATATCTTCTGTGCACCTTTTTAGCTGATCCTCCGGCTGAGAAAAGCTGAAGCTTTCTACAACCCTTTTTCCTAATAGTTTGGTGTCTTCTGAAAGGAGCTTTACAGGTAGGTTCTCATCATCATGCTTCAGGGCACTGCTGAGTGATAGAACATATTCTGATATCTTCAAACCAAGGAATGAGAAACATTCAACTGGCATCATATTCTCGATGAGGTAACTGCTTTTCTCCCTAATTAGGCTAAAATCTTCGATGTTACTTTCAATTGATGATTGGCTATTTTCTAGTGTATCCATTAGGATGTTAAGGGCCTGTAACCTATCTAAACATGTCTGCTTGTTTGCTTTACTCAGAGCCAAGCTCCTAGCTAGAACCTCAAACCTGCTGGCTGATGTTTTTGCAACCCTTTTTGTCTGTTCAATGAGGTGGCTTGGAGAGGGAATTCCTCCCTTTAGTAGTATCCATGCAAAGGCAAGGTTATAACCTGAGTAGGCCATCCAGAAGCCAGCATCTACATTCTTGCCATGCTCAACTGCTTCCTCAGAACGGGCAATGCACTTTAACGAAAGGGCAAGCCTTCTCTCAGCAGCTTTCTTCTTGTTCTGTTCCACCATTGTTCTGTGGTAGGAATAGGCCGTTGAGAGCGAGAACGTTGTATCCCTTAGAATCATCATGGAAGAAAGGGAAAGGGAGACCTCTGGGTCGTTCGAATTCAGCAATTCCTTTTCGTCCATGTAAACAATCTCAAAATATTTTCCACCAACTCGGATGGTCTTCGGCAAATTTTTCTCTCCAATAACAATGATGTCGTACTCGCACTTCTCTCTTTCTATTTGACGGGAGTGACATCCGACGAGTGCAACAGGTTCGTTTTTATATATATCGAGTAATGGTGTCATAAGGTCAGCTGTATTTTTCAGCTTAACCATAGAAGTTGCACCTCTTTTGACTCAAAGCAGAAATATTTTGTATTAATTGACTGCATCTGACAAACCAGTTAATCTTTTTTGCCAAAACGCTTAAATACCAAGAAACTGGAACATTTCTCAACGATAAAACGTTTTCGGTAGTGAAAAGAATGTTTTCAAATAAAGACCTCGCAAGGCTAATGAAACTGCAGAAAGCTCTTGATAAATGTCCAAGATGCGGCAAGGGACCAATGATAATTGATAACACAGGAGGCGAGCTATTCTGCGGCAACTGTGGTTTTGTTGTGAAGGAAAAGATAGAGGAAATTGGCCCTGAATGGAGGGCATTCTCAAAGGAAGAAAAAGATGACAGGAGCAGGGGTGGTGTACCAACCTCGATAGCAATGCACGACATGGGCCTCGCAACTGTTATTGGCGGGACAAATAAAGATGCTTCTGGTAAGACACTTTCAGCCTCGATGAAGGCTACTGTTGAAAGGCTGAGAACGTGGGACAGCAGGAGCCAAGTTCATGAGCCGATGGACAGGAACCTGAGGCAAGCTTTTAGCGAGTTAGATAGGCTTTCAGACAAATTGAGTGTTTCAGAAGCCGTGACAGAGAAGGCTGCATATGTCTACAGGAAGGCACTTGAGAGGGGTCTTGTGAGAGGTAGGTCTATATCAGCAATTATAGCCGCATCCCTTTACGCAGCATGCAGAGACACACAGACACCTAGAACACTTAAGGACCTTGCTTCTGTAAGTAATGTGAAAAAGAAAGACATAGCAAGGTGTTACAGGCTCCTTCTGAAGGAAATGGACATAAAGATGCCTGTTGTGGACCCTACGAAATGTGTTTCAAGGATAGCCTCCAAAGCTGGCCTTTCAGAGAAGACAAAGAGAAGGGCCCTGGAGATACTGAAGAGAGCGGAGGAGGTAAGGATATCTGCAGGTAAGGACCCTATGGGTCTTGCAGCTGCAGCTCTATACGTTGCATGCACGTTAGAAGGTGAGGACAAGACACAGAAGGATGTTGCCGAAGCTGCGGGTGTCACAGAAGTAACGATAAGGAACAGGTACAAGGGCCTTAGGGCCACTTTGGGTATTTAGATCTCTTCACTTATTAGCCTGTTCTGTCTTACTTCGCTTAAGGACTTCAAGTCAAAGATATTTGAGAACTTTGTCTCTATTATACCGATGTATCTCTCTACCTCTTTTTCATCCATGTACTGAAACATGTACCTCCCTGAATATGGTGATGGCTCACCCTCTCTCCTTATGAATTCTATGTGTATCAAAGGATCCCCAGACCTTATTGTTATTGGCTTTCTTTCGTTACTCAAGTTGACAAGCTCGAGTGCAAGTCTTCCAACAAAACCGCTGTGGACCTTGACTGAGTTAAGAAAGCACAACCCCATCCTACCGAACCTGCTTTTTGAAGTTAGATGTGCAACAAAGTCTGGGGGTGTAAAGACTATTTCTCTGGATATTACGTTTTTGTGTTCTAGGTAGTTCAACGTAACATCATCCTTGACTGTCAGCACGTATCCATCTCCGTCAAATCCCTCCTCGAAGCATGGGTCTATAACTCTATATTCCTCAACCAGCCTCTTCAGAATGGATTTTCCGATTACAACCAAGGCTAAAAAGTACCCAAACTAAGAATATAAAAGCGTTGGTACTCCATCGGTACTCTTCCTTTTCAGAACTGCCTTGAAAAATCTATACGCAAGTATGACTGTACCAGAAATCCCAAGCAGCATGATTAGATCCAAGTCGACAGCATTGGAGAGGATATAACTTCCTGATTCCCATGGAATACCTGCAATCCCCTGCCCTAAGAAAGAGTAAACACTTCCAAAGTAATCCACTGACCAGTGTATTAACACTGCTACATGAAAACCATACCTGTAGTAAGCATATCCAATCAAAAGACCAGCGTAAGTTGCCTCAGATACTTTCCCTACTTGCCATCCTGAGTCGGAGACGTAGTGTGCAAGACCGAATAGAAAAGAGCTGGCTGCAATAGCTGATATAAAGAGCAGGGGGAAGCTTTTTACCCTTGAGGAGCTTGTAGGTCGCCATAACGAAGCTACCCCTTCCTTTACATTCGGAAGAGAAACAAGAAAAGCTACTGTGCCAATCAGGAGCATCCTGAAACCAAATTCTTCCCTTAGCGCTGCAACAGTTAAACCGAGGAATGTATCAAGCGGGTCCGAAGAGTTTAGAGAGCCAGTTTGCACCCCAAGGAGACTCTGTACTGCATCGATTACTCCAGAAACAAAGACAACAGCACCTGTGTAAAGCATTACAACATTCGCGTCATTCTCAAATAGGTGTTCTACACCTCCTCTAATTGTTTTTACGAGTGCCTTTGCAATCCATACTCGCCTTGCAGATGCTAGTACGAAGAAAGAAATATAAACAAGGGTTAGAATCATAAAAAGCTGTCCAAATGTCAGCGCTACGGGTACAGTAACTATAACGGGGCCTGTGAAAAGATATAGAAAACGTATCTGCGTACTGTAGGAGAGGGATGATGAAAGTTTTGTAAAGTACACTGTGTATATTCCAGCGGGGAAGGAGAGCACCATAAGCGAAAAGGAGAATAATATGACAAATGTCATTACTATTCCAAGTGTGCTCTTACTGCTTTGGCTCCTCTCCAACTTCATCAGACCTTTCTACAAAGACAATTCCCCTGTAGCCGCAATTCTGGCAGTAGTAATCCTGGGGTATTAGCCACCCGCCAAGCTTGCTTCCCCTTTTCAAGACATGGAGGCACTTGGGGCACAGCTTAATAACTGGCTTCAGTGGACTCTTCCTAGTAATCCTTGGCTTTCCTGCACTTTCCAATGTCTAGCCTTTAATAGAACCTGTTAATACATTTATTTTTTGTGGAACAGTACTGCTACTGCGGAAGCAAGATGATCCAGATACAGACATGCAAGTATTTTTGTAAGAACTGCGGTGCAATTCTTGACTGTGAGGATCCTCTCGGCCTTCCAAAATAGCTAGAAGTTGTATATTTTAAGTGCTGCTTCGTAAACCTTCTCGCCGTTTGGCATGTACTCTTTTTCGAGAGGTGGAGAAAAGGGTACAGGAATGTCGGGGGCACAGACCCTCGTAAAGGGTGCCTTGAGATATTCGAAAGCATGTTCCATAGCTATCGCTGCTATTTCTGCCCCGAATGAGCCTGTAGCCATCTCGTCTGATGTATAGAGAAGCCTCCCTGTTTTCTTCACAGATGAGACAATTGTCTCCCTGTCTATGGGCTGGACTGTTCTTACATCTATCACCTCAGCCTCTATGCCCTTAGCAGAAAGTTTTTCTGCAGCAGCAAGCGCCTCCCAAACCATCCTGCTAAGTGCAACAATTGTTATGTCTGTGCCATTCCTCCTTACTTCCGCCTTACCTATTGGAACTTCATAGTACTCCTCTGGAACCTCGCCCTTTGTCCTGTATAGCATTGCACATTCTATAAAAAGCACAGGTGCTCCTTCCTTTATGCATGAGTTCATAAGGCCCTTTGCATCATAGGGTGTACTTGGGGCAACAACTTTCAAGCCTGGAGCCTGGAGGAACCATGAAGGAAGGAATTCGGAGTGCTGTGCACCGTGTGCCCTTCCTAGGCTGTACTGGGTTCTAAGTATGAATGATGGCTTTAACTGCCCTCCTGACATAAAATGAAGCTTTGCCGCATGTGTTACAAGCTGGTCCATTGCAATTGGAAGGAAATCCATGTACATTATTTCGGCGATTGGCTTCATCCCAACTATAGAAGCACCTACTGCAGCCCCAGTTATTGCTGCCTCGGAAATCGGTGTGTCTATTACTCTCTCCCTCCCAAACTTTTCTAACAACCCCTTTGTAACACCAAAAGCGCCTCCGTAAGCACCTATGTCTTCACCTAGCAGGAATATTCTCTCATCTCTCTCCATTGCCTGGGAGATTGCTTCCCTAATTGCCTCCATGTATGTTAGCTCTCTCATTTGCGTATCACGGGTATACAAGGTTGTAGAGGGAGGAGAAGTCAAGATACTTGCTAGCCCTTGCTCTCGATACGGCTTCCGATATCCTCTCTGCTGCTTCTCTTTCTATCTCGTCGTATTCCTGCTGTGTTATTATGCCTTCTTCAACAAGCCTTCTCCTGAAGTTCTCAATAGGTTCCTTTGAGGTCCAACTCTTTACCTCCTCTTCAGGCCTGTACAGTGCCTTGTCGTATATCCCATGCCCCTTCAGCCTGTATGTCCTAGCTTCAATAAAACATGGACCCTCATTTCTCCTGCAAAGTTCCCTCGCCTCCTTTGCTGCGGTATAAACAGATAATGGATCGTTTCCGTCAACAACATAGGTTGCGCATCCATAAGAGGAAGCTCTCTCAGCTATACTTGTTGAGAAGCCCATAGATACCGGTAGAGACATAGCGTACTGATTGTTTTCGCAAACATAGAGAACTGGTACCTTCCAGATAGAAGCAAGGTTAAGGCCCTCGTTAAATGCACCTGAGTTAACAGCCCCGTCTCCAAAGAAACATGCAACTATCTTTTCTTCTTTCTTTTTCTTTATTGCAAGGCCGACACCCGCTGCGATAGGTATGTTGCTTCCAACTATTGCAGTTGCTAGGAGTAAGTTTGCATCCTTCCAGGTTGCTGCGTGCATAGAGCCACCCAGTCCCTTGCAAGTTCCAAGCTCTCTACCCATTAACTCAGCAAATATCCTTTCGAGTGGGACACCCCTCACGACTGCATGTCCGTGCCCTCTGTATGTAGCGAGAACGTAATCGTCCCTTGTTAGAGCTTCAGAAACACCTGCAGCTACAGCTTCCATCCCAAGGTATAGGTGGCAAGGCCCAGATATCAGTGCCATCCTAAGGTAGAGGTCCTCAACCTTTTCTTCAAATCTCCTTGCGAGAACCATCTTCTTCAACATGGAAATTAGCGCTTCCTTCCCAACAGTGTTAAGTCCCTCCCTTGTCGAGGAAGTGTTAGAGTATGTCCTTATTCCTGCCATTCCCTAACTGCCCTCCTAGTCTTTGGATTTTAAGCTTTGGACTCTACGGATTGATAGAAACCTTCAGTGCTTCTCTCTCTTCCATCATCCTGAACCCCTCAGATATTTCGTCTAGTCTTATCTTCCTGTCAACTATATTTTCCATCTTAACCTTCCCTCTCTCTATAAGCTCAACAGCTTTCTTGAAGGATTCAGGCTCGTGGTGGAAGGAGCCTATAAGCTGTCTTTCTCCGTAATGAACCATCTCTGCTTCGAAGCTTACAAAAGTGCCCCTTGCGCATCCTCCGAATAGAAGAACCTTTCCTCCTTCCCTTGCAGCCCCAAGGGATCTTTCCCAGGTCTCCTTCTTCCCGACAGCTTCGATAACTATGTCTGCACCCATACCTTCGGTTGCATTCCTTATTTCCTTCTCTGTATTGTCTTCCTGAACCTTAAGCAATAAATCTGCTCCAAGCTTTGAAGCAATCTCGAGCCTTCCTTCAGACCTGTTTGCAACTATTACCCTTGCCCCCAATGTCTTGAGAACTTGTAGGAACATTAAGCCAATTGCACCTGCGCCAATTATTGCGACCGTCTCATCCCCTTTCAGGTCCAGCTTGCTAATACCATGTATTACTGATGCAAGAGGCTCTGCGCATGCTATGTGCTCAGGCTTTGAACTCCTGAATGTGTACATGTTCCTCTCAGCTATATTGCTTGGGACGCAGATCATCTCCGCATGGGAGCCGTTTACTGTGAACCCAACAAGTGTTTTCTTGATCTCAGGGCAGAGGCTGTAACTCCCTTTCCTGCAGAGGTAGCATTTCATACAGGGTGCGGAGTTTGACCCGACAACCCTATCGCCTTTCTTGAATTTTGGGTTCATCGAGTCCACAACTATTCCTGCATACTCGTGGCCCATTACAGTACCCTCTTTTATCAAGGGATGGCCTCTCTGGTATGTCTTTAGGTCTGTACCGCACATGTTTGAAGCAAGTACCTCAAGCACTACCTCTCCTTTCCGTGTATATGGCTTATTCACATCCTCAACCCTAACATCCCTTGTGCCGTGGAAAACAGCTGCCTTCAATATTTAGCCTTAAAACGAACCCACTTAAATAATTCATGGCGTCACGCTTTTATAGTTGAGCCAAGCAACCAAAAACGCAGATGGACCAGAATTTCCTAGTACTGCAGCAGATACTTACTTTCATAGGGATAGTTGTTTCGCTCTCTGTTGCAGTAGTTTCATACTCAGGTGTAAGGAGGACAGGAAGCGTCTCGCTTTTAAGGCTTGCAGCATCTTTCTCGTTTCTTGGCCTTGGATTCCTTCTGGAGTTTATGCGCTATTTGCCAGCAATAAGCTTTATCGGAACAACTGCGTTTGTTGCGGGTATAGTGTTTGAAACAACAGGCTACTTCTTCCTTGCATTTTCTCATGCAGTAGATGTTATGTTTGCTAAGCGGCTTGGCTACCTTATCTTTCTCATTCCTGTGATAAAGCTTAACCCATCTCAGATAGCGGATGTATCAAGTGTGCTCTCATTTTACTTTGTAATGTATGGAATGGTTGAAACATGTTACTCCTACAAGCAGAACAGAAGGCCAGACACTCTCCTTATAGCTACGGGGCTTGCATTTCTTGCAGTAGGTACCTTCCTTCAATGGTTATCTGTTATCTACCCATTAGTTAACATTCTCTCACTATTCCAAATTATAATGAAGGAAATGGGTCTTGTAACGTGGCTTATCCCTGTACTGAACTTTGTTTCAGGGAGGTTGAGCAGGAATGGTTCAGTATAGAACACAGGTTAGAATAATAGCTGATTTACTTAGGGCTGCGAAGGAGGAGAATGTTGACGGAGGCGGGGTAGGGATAACAACACTGATAAGAAGGGGCAACATGCCTTACTCTAGGCTTACAAAGCTCGTTGGAGAGCTTGTTGGTGCAGGCTTGCTGAAGCAGCTTGACAGCGACAGGAGCACAAAGTACGTAATAACTGAGGATGGTCTAAAGTTCCTAGAAGCATACAAAAACTTTGAAGAGTTTGCAGAGTCCTTTGGCCTTAGGTTGTAGCTAGGGTTCTGGTTCCTGTCTTGTCCTTGTGTCCATTGCACGTATAATCCTGTGCAGTTCCTTTACGTGAGATGAGCTTTCTAGACCTGCAACAACTGTGGAAATTGTCCAGTTGTCAAGTTTAAGGTGACTGTACTGACCCTGCCCGCTCCACCATTCAAAGCTTCCCTGCATTATGCTCTCAACATCATTTTTTGCCCTTCCAGCTGGTATGCTCAGCTCTGGGCTTTCAAGGATGCAGAATATCTTGTAATTTCCAGGCTCGAGTCTTTCGAAATCTTCCCTCTTTGGCCTGAAAGGCTCAACCCTTATTGTTACTAGGAGAGGTGGTCTTGATGAAGTTGTAGACCTTAGAACCATTCTCATTTCCTTTGGCGCGTTTCTAAAGCTTAGCTTCTCAGTTATAAGTTCTGCAAGTTTGTCAGACTGGAAGCTTGCAACAAGGAACTGTCCTAATAGGTTCTCCAGTTCCCTGTCTCTTTCTTCTGGTCCTTCCAATTTAGGGTGCCTTATCTATCAGCTTGAGAGGCCCAATCTGGAAAACTATGTTTGATGCATAGCTAAGAGGATTAACGACAAGGCTTCTGTTCATTTCGCACATTGGAAGCATCTGTTCCGCAACTTCTTCAACAACTACTTCCCTTTCTTCCATGCCAAAGTTATGAACCAGCTAACTAATTAAGCTTTATTCACCTTAAATACTTGCAATCTTAGCTAAAGCTATTGTTAAGAATAGAAGATTACAGGCCTAAGCAATGCATGCAAGAGATAC
>CADDZR010000010.1 GCA_902812495.1 archaeon
GAAAGCAGTGCCTATCAGGTATATAGATATCCCTGCAAGAGCAGGACCGAAAATGCTGTCTATATTTAATACTGCTGTCATCAGAGAGTTTGCCTTGAAAAGGAGGTCTCTCTCAACTATCTGAGGTCATCTCGAATAGTGCACCAAGTCCTCCCACAGCAATTAGGCATGGGTAAATGACAACAGTAGGAAGACTCCCAAGAAATTGAAGAAACGAGAGAAGAGCGAATATTGTTCCTCTGATTAGCTCTGTCGCTATCATAAGTGCCCTTCTGTTTATCCTGTCGACATAAACACCGCCTACCAGCCTTGCAACGGACCTTGGAGCAGAGAATGATACAAATGTGATGGCAAGAAGTATTGGTGAGCCTGTATAAACGTAGACAAAGTATGACAGTGCTAGCTCTCCGAAATAATCACCAAGAGACGAGACACCCCTTCCTATCAGGAGAAGCATGAAGTCTCTGCTTGCAAAAATGGAGGTGCCAGACATCACCAGACCGCAGTAAATAAGTTAAATAAATACTATCTCAAAATAAGAAAGAGTGTAAAAATTAAGAGCTTTTAAGCAATTTAACTAATTCTGGTACAACCTTGTACATATCTCCAACAACGCCATAGTCACATGCCTGAAATATCGGTGCTGACTTGTCTGTATTTATTGCAGCTATTATCTTTGAATCCTTTATACCTGCAAGATGCTGAAGCTGACCAGATATACCTATAGCTATGTAGAGGTCAGGTTTTACAGAAACACCAGTTAGGCCGATATGATGCTCTTCAGGGAGCCATCCAAGGTCCGAGGATATAGGCCTCGAGCAACCCAGCGCTGCACCTAGTGCCTTTGCCAACTCCTCTACCATAGAGATATCATCCTTTCTCTTTAATCCCCTTCCAACAGATACTATGATCCTTGCTGACTTTAGGTCAACAGAAGCCTTTTGCGGCTCTGAAACCTCAACTATATTGAGCTTTGTAGGAGGTGTGAAATCCTCATATATAACTTCGCATGGTACCTTTTCTGCTGGATTGTACTTCCCCTGTTTTATAGTAAGGATGCAAGGTATCGAGCATCTAAGCCTTGCCGTTGCCTTTCCAGCGAATACGCCTCTTGAAGCTAAGACATCTTTTCCCTCAATGGATAGGTCAAAAGCATCTGTTATACATTCAGTGTCAGTTAGGATGGAAAGAATTGATGCAACGGCCCTACAGAGTTTAGATGTAGATAGAAGAAAGACAGAAATGCCGTACTTTTCCCCCACATGTCTCAGTACATTTGATATTGCTTCCGGGTTGAGTTCCTGCTTCCCTTTGAGTTTGTAAACAACCTTTCTTCCACAGCAAGAAATATTTTTTTCCTCTCCTGCAATGGAAACCTCTATCATTTCCTCTCTTCCTGCAAAAATGGATGCTGCGGATGCAAGTTCAGCCAAGTCCTTTTCATTCTCTGCGAAGATAGCAACCCTCATTATTTTACTACACCCTCCCTCTTCAGTGCATCTAGGAGCTTCCTTGCCGTTTCTTCAGGAGGTCCTTCGAAGATTACTTTCTTCCTTTCGACGCTCTGCGCACGGATATACTCAACCCTGTATCCCTTTGGCTCTACCCCAAGAGAATCCTCTCTTATCTCATCTATCTGCTTTCTGGCTGCTTGCATTATTTGCACAAGTGTGGGGTATCTTGGCTGGTTTATCTCGCTAACAACAGAGATAGCGGCAGGGAGGGGAGAACTGATGATGACTGTCTTTTCCTCAAGTGTCTGGCTTACTTTCACATCTTTGTCATGGACCTCTATCTTCCTTGCAAAGGGTATGAAAGGTAGCCCAAGCATCGTAGAAACCTGCCCAGGGACAAGTGATGTGTAAATGTCTGAAGAACCCTCAGAGAAAAGTATAAGGTCAAAGGGTTTGTACTTTTCTATTGCCTTGGAGAGAAGCTTTGACACAGTAAGTGAGCTCCTTTCATATGTTTCAGTTATTATGTGAACTGCCCTATCGGCACCCATTGCCAGTGCTTCCTTTAGCCCTTTCTTTGACTCGTTGTTCCCTGCGCTGAAAGCAATTACCTCACCTCCCTTTAATGTCTTGATTCTAAGAGCCTCCTCTACTGCATTTTTGTCGAATGTGCTTAACTTTGTCTGGGCATTTGAAAGAATTGCATTTCCTGCATGATCAAACTTCAATTCAGCCTCGTCAACTGCCTGCTTTATACACACAGCAATCCTCATCGCAGGCCAGCCAGCTCCTTTTTGGCTATAAGAATCCTGAGTATTTCTGAGGTACCTTCGCCTATGGTAAGAAGCCTTGCATCCCTCCAGTGCCTATTAACGTCACTTGAGGTATATCCCTGTCCTCCAAATATCTGTATTGCGCTGTCGCAGACTTCTAGGGAGGATTCCGTTGCAAATACCTTCGCCTGGGCCGCATGGGAGGAAAAGTCCATACCCAGCTCCCTCATCCTGGAAGCGAAGAAGCAGAGGAACCTCGATGCGTTAATTTTTAACTTCATGTTTGCTATTTTTTCTCCAATTAGCTGGAACTCGGATATCGACTTACCAAAGGCCCTTCTCTCAAGGGAGAAAATTGCAGCCTTCCTGAAAGCTGTGCTTGCAATTCCTACACATATAGAACCCATTACAATCCTGCTTGAGTTGAGTCCAGATTTCGCGTACTCAAAGCCCTCCCCCTCCTTACCAACGAGAGAACTAGAGTCAACCTTGCATTCCGAGAAGAAAACCTCAGCAGTTGTGGAACCCCTCATGCCAAGCTTCTCCATATTCTTTCCAACCTCTAGGCCTTCAGTATCCCTATCAACAACAAGACATACATGCCCATTCTCAGAGCGTGCGAAGACGAGGAAGACGTCAGCCTCAGGAGCGTTTGTTATGTATGTTTTTGAGCCGTTAATAACAAAGCTATCTCCTCTCTTCTCTACCCTTGTATTCATGTTCCTTGCATCCGAGCCTGAGGAAGGCTCTGTAAGAGCAAAGGAAGCAAGTTTTTTCCCAGATAGAAGCTCTGGAAGGATTTTCTCCTTCTGTTCTGGAGAACCATACATGTTTATTATGTCTGCAACTGTATTGTGTATTGCCATACTGAGCGCAATACTTGCATCTGCCGCGCCGGCAAGCTCCATTGCAAGTACATAGACAGAAAAAGGAAGACCGAGACCCCCGAATTCAGGGTTAAATGGAATAGAACAAAGACCATGCTTGAAAAGGCTCTTCCTTAGCTCTGATATACTTCTTTTTCCTAAATCTATTTCCTCTGAAAAAGGCAAAACATTCTCTTCAAGGAAGGCTGCTATGTTTCTCAGAGCTTCTATGTACTGCTCGCCCTCCTTGTAGCTCTGGAGAAGGAGTAATTCATGTTCCCTTTCTATCAAGCCAGACAATTCCAACACTCTAACTATTTAGCACATATAATATCTTTTGTAGCACTTCGAAAAGAAGATAAAAGCTTGAATTTAAGGAGAAAATATGAACCTAGCAGAAAGGCTGAGCGACTACTTTCTTTCTGTGAAGTATTCTGACCTCGATAAGGATACAGTTGAAGAAGCAAAGAAGAGGATTGTTGACTCCTTTGGATGCGCAATAGGTGCAACAAAGGAAAGACCAATACTCATGGCATCCAATGTAGCAAGGCTTTACAGCTCAAGAAAACATTCAACTGTACTTGTTCACAACATAAAGACAGCGCCAGATATAGCTACTTTTGTAAATGGTTTTATGGTAAGATACTTCGACTTCAACGACACATATCTCTCAAAAGAACCTGCACACCCAAGCGATAATCTCTCTACCTGCCTTGCCGTTTGCGAGGCTGAGGGGAAAGGAGGAAGGGACCTTATAACATCACTTGTTCTAAGTTATGAAATTCAATGCAGGCTCTGCGATGCAGCTGACATAAGACACAGGGGATGGGACCACGTTAACTATGGGCTTGTCTCCACTTCTCTCGCAGCAAGCAAGCTGATGGGCCTGAGCAGGAAGGAAGCGACAAACGCAGTTAACATAGCCTTAAACTCGCACATAGCAATGAGACAGGTAAGGGCTGGCGAGCTTTCAATGTGGAAGGGTGCCTCGTTTGCAAACGCAGCAAGAAATGGCGTGTTTTCTGCTTTTTTGGCGCGGGAGGGAATAACTGGTCCCTCGCCTATCTTCGAGGGAGAGATGGGCTTTTTCAAGCAAGTTTCAGGAGAGTTTAGCCTTGATGTATCTTCCTTTGGAGGAAGGGGTGGTAGCTTCAAGATAAATGAGACATACATAAAATACTGGCCTGCTGAGTACCACTCGCAAAGTGCAATATGGGCCTCACTTAAGGTGAGGGAGAAAATAAGAAGTGTCGATGAAATAAAGAGCATCCTGGTAGAGACACATGAGGCAGGGTACACAATACTTGGAAAAGAAAGGGAAAAATGGAGGCCGAAGACAAAGGAGACAGCCGACCACAGCCTTCCTTTTATTGTCGCAACATCAATTCTATTTGGAAAGGTTGAGAATTCAAGCTACACACCTAGAAGGCTATCGGACAAAAAGCTGCTAGAGATTATTGACAAGATTTCTGTTGTAGAGGACAAGAAGCTAACAGAGCTTTATCCCAGCAAGGGGATACCTAACAGGATAACAGTTGAGCTTAACGACGGCAGGAAAATAACTGATGAAGTTATCGTTCCGAAAGGTCATCCTCTAAACCCAATGACAAGGGAGGAGATAGAGTCAAAGTTTATTTCTCTCACATCAAAATACTACAAAAAGAGGAAAGCAGAAAAAATACTTGAAAGACTCTGGGATGTGGAGAGAGAAGACGATATTTCTGAGCTTATAACCAGCCTTAGGACCTAGCTCTATAACGGTAGACTTTGCTACCCCATATTTTTCTGTCTCCCCAGAGTTTCAGCTTCCAAGCTGTGAACTCTACTATCTGTGTGTGGTCTATGAAGACAGAGACATCTCTCCCAAAAGTTGTCAGGTACCATTTGAATACAGGTGGGTCCGAGGCCTCAAACATCCATCTTTCCATTCCAAACTTGTCTACAAGCTTCTTTACAATATCCGTCCTCCATTTTGACTGGGGCAGGTCCTCTGTTATCCCTTCGCTCTCTAGCATGAGTATCTCCGCCCCTGCCTTTATGTGCGCTTCAACCTCCTTGACAACTTCCTGAAGGCTTCTGAGCTTTATCTTGTAGCCTCGGACATGTGTACCAGCACCTGCACCTATCATTACAGAAACCTCCGGCTTTGGCTTTAGACCTGCATCTTTCACCCTTTTCACTATCTCAACCTTGTCTTCTACCGGTATATTTGCAAGGCCACTTGAGACCTCTACAACGTCAAAGCCAAGCGACTTGCATTCCTCTATGTATCTGTCCACAGCATCGCTTCCCTCGACAATGACCCTCTCAACAAAACCGCCTGTGGAAACGTAGACACCGTTATCGTGGCAGACCTTTATTATTTCCTTGACCCTTTCCCTCTCGAGTAGCCTCATAGAGCCTCCTGCAAATTTGTAGCCATCTATGTATTCCCCCCAGTCGTCTAGAATATCCTTAAGGTAGCCGAGAGTGACAGATGTGTAGTATGGTCCCCTTATCTCAACTATACCCCTTGCTCTTGGCTTTGGAGGAAGGGGCTCGAGCTTTACGAAGTCAAAGGCCTTTACCATGCCACAAACCATACAATAAGAGACTTATCTACGTATTCAAAGTCAAAAAGCATATTATCATACTTGAATTGCTCGATGGTGTTGAAGCGTGTTGGAATAGTTGGCATTGGTTACGAAGGTTTTAGGCCTTCGCTTCCTGATATCTCGACAAGGGAAATGATGTTTATGGCCGCTTCTAGGGCATACGAAATGGCATCGGTCGACCCAAGAAAGGATGTAGATACTTTCATCTGCTGTACTGAAGACTTCTGGGAGGGATGGAGCATAACTGATGAAATGGTTCCAGATCAGATAGGTGCAGCTCAAAGACCTCTCTGCACAGTTACATCCGACAGCATAAACGGAATTGCAAATGCATTCATGCATATACAGTCTGGTTTGTCTGATGTGGTTGTTGTCGAAGCACACAGCAAGGTTGCTGATGTTGTAACTAAGGAGGACGTGGAGAACCTCGGGCTCGAGCCACTTTACCTCAGAACAGCTGGTGTAGATGTCGACATGTTGGCAGCGTTAGAAATGGACTACTTTATGAGAGCCGCTAGTGTAAGCAGGGCAAACCTTGACGAGCTGATAGTTTTGGAAAAAAGAAATGGCCTGAAGAATCAGAGAGCAAGCTACGGAATGGTTCTGAGCAGAGAGGATATCGATAGCTCGGAAAGCTTGGTTGAGCCGCTGAAAAAATACGACAGGGCAGAATACGCGGAAGGCTCGGTTGTGGCTGTTATAGCATCCGAAGATTGGATAAAAAAGAGGAAGCTGGATGCTATCTATATAGAGGGTGTCGGTTGGAGTTCAACTCTTCCCTGGTATGACGGAGGCATGGTTGAGAAAGCTGAATACGTTGAGAGAGCTTTCAAGATGGCAAGGAAGGTTGCAGGTAAAAGTTACACTGCAAAGAGTTTTGATAGAGTTGAGGTTGACGATACATATTCCTACAAAGCGTTCCAGCACCTGTTTGCGCTTGGTTTAAGCAAGGAAGATGTGGTTGAAGGTGTTAAATCTGGTCAGTTTAACAAGGGTGGGGGTTCAATGGGAGCAGGAAACATGATAGAGGCGAATGGTCTTTACAGGGTGCTTGAAGCTTACACATCGCTGGAAAATGAAGGGGGGCAGGCACTCGTTGTGTCTTGGAGGGGCCAGCCAACAGCAACAGGAGGGGTACTGATACTCTCGGGATGATTCTGATTGAAGGTCATGGAGGTGTGAAAGAATGAGGAAGGTGGCTGTAATTGGAGCAGGAATGACACTATTCAGGAGGAGGATGATGGAGACTGGAAGGGAGCTTTCCTTCGAGGCTACAAGGATGGCTCTTGATTCTGCAGGCATGGAGATGAAGGAGGTCGAAGGTGTTGTTATGGGTTCCGCACCAGATGCTTTTGACGGTGTTCACATGAAAGGAGAATATCTGCTTGAGGGAGCAGGAGGGATAAACAGGCCATACACGAGGGTATTTGTTGGAGGGGCAACAGGTGTCTTTGTTCCAATAAGCGCGTGGTGGCACGTAGCATCAGGACTGTTCGATACCTGCCTGGCTGTTGCTGAAGAAAAGATGTCACCCTTTTTGCCTCACCCGCAGTATGCTTTCTGGACAATCTTTGACCATACACTCGAAAGGCCGCTTGGTGTGAACCTTCTCTGGATCTTCTCTTTAGAGATGAGAAGGTACATGGAAGTTCACGGGATAAGGGAGGAGGATATAGCCCTTGTCTCAGTTAAGAACAAGGGTAATGCTCTTGACCATCCATGCTCCCAGGTTGCTGCTAGGATAACAGTGGATGACGTGATGAAAAGCGAGCCAATTTGCCTGCCTGTAAAGAGGCTTGATGTTTCACCTACTTCAGATGGGGCTGCTGCAGTGATCTTGGCCTCAGAGGATGTTGCAAAGAAGTACACTGACGAACCTGTATGGATAGATGGTGTGGGTTGGAATGTTGACACACAGTACTGGACAAACAGGGACCTTTACTATCCAGAGTATCTAGAGAAGGCAGCAAGAATGGCTTACAAAATGGCAAGGATAGAAAACCCTAGGAAACAACTTGATTTTGCAGAGGTTTACGACCCGTTTGACTACAAGGAACTTCATCACCTTGAGGGCCTTCTTCTTGCAGAGAAAGGAAAGGCAGCAGAGATGACAAAGGAAGGTATAACCCAGAGGGACGGGGATTTTCCTGTTAACCCTTCTGGAGGGTTGCTTGGCGTTGGAAACCCAATAGCAGCAGCTGGCATGATGAAGGTTTGCGAGGTCTTCTGGCAGCTTAGGGGAGAGGCCGGTAAGAGGCAGGTAAAGAAAGAGGTTAAGAGGGGTCTTGCGCAGGCATGGGGAGACCTTTTGCAGATTGGCACTGTTATAACTATGAGACGTTAAGCCAAAAAAGGCACTAAGCAACTATGATAAACGATAAATCTGGCCGAGAAAAAAGATAGAATATTGGAAGAGAGAAGGCTCTGGACACCAAGCGACGAGAGAATAAAGAGAGCTAACATAACAAGGTACATGTCAGCCATTGGAAAGCAGGATGAGGATTACAACAAGCTCTGGAATTGGTCCGTTTCAAGTATCGAGGATTTCTGGAGGAGCATATGGGAGTATTTCAAGGTAAGGAGCTCAGAATCTTACAGTGTCATCCTTTCTTCGAGGAAGATGCCTGGCGCAAGGTGGTTTGTTGGGTCCAAGCTAAACTATGCAGAGCATTTCTTCTTGAGTAATAGAGAGGGGGAAGCAATAGTATATCTGGATGAAATGGGGAATAGAAGGAGCATAAGCTGGGGCCAGCTTAGAAAAAGTGTTTTCTCTCTTGCAAATTCTATGAGGGAAATTGGAATAAAAAAAGGAGATAGGGTTGCAGGCTACTTGTCAAATGTTCCCGAAGCTGTTATTTGCATGCTTGCTTCCGCTTCGATAGGTGCGATATGGTCCTGCTGCTCAACAGATTTCGGTGTTCAGAGTGTTCTCGACAGGTTCAAACAGATAAACCCGAAGATACTCTTTTACTCAGAGAGCTACAGCTACAACGGCAAGCTAATCGGGACAGCAGATAACGCGGAGAAGATAGCATCCTCCCTTGGAATTGGAAATGTTTACTCTATAGGTCAAGACGGCACAGGTTCTTTCTCTGACCTACTCGAGAAAAGTTGTTCTTTTGAGTTTGAGCAACTTCCCTTCGAACATCCTCTCTGGATACTCTACTCTTCAGGTACAACTGGCCTGCCGAAGCCAATAGTTCATAGTCATGGAGGCATACTGCTTGAGCACCTCAAGGTCCTCAGCCTTCACAACGACATACATGATGGAGACCTCTTCTTCTGGTACACTTCAACGGGATGGATGATGTGGAACTATTTAGTAAGTGGCTTGATCCTAGGTTCTAGGATACTCCTGTATGACGGCAACCCCTTTTATCCCGACGGGTACAGAATGTGGGAAATAGCTGAGAAGGAGGGAATAACTTTTTTCGGGACAAGCGCTCCTTACATACACACATGCAAGAAGAAGAAACTTGAGCCAGGTAAGGTCTTTGGACTGAGGAAGCTTGAAGGAATAGGTTCTACTGGTTCTCCTCTTACAAAGGAGGGATTTGATTGGGTTTACAGCGGCGTTAAGGAAGATGTCTGGCTTGCATCAATGAGCGGAGGAACGGATGTGTGCACAGGGTTCGTTGGAGGGTGCCCGATACTCCCTGTATACTCTGGAGAGATACAGTGTAGGTGCCTTGGCGCAAAGGTTGAAGCTTTTGACGAGAATGGAAGAAGTGTTGTTGAGCAAGTTGGAGAGCTTGTAATAACAGAGCCGATGCCCTCGATGCCTGTATTTTTCTGGAATGACGACGGAACGAGGTACATGGAAAGCTACTTCAGTGTTTATCCTGGTGTTTGGAGGCATGGCGACTGGATAATGATAAACAAGAGGGGAGGGTGCGTAATTTACGGAAGGTCAGACTCAACTATAAAGAGGATGGGTGCAAGGATTGGAACTTCAGAGATATATAGGGCTGTGGAATCTGTTGACGAGGTTTTGGATAGTCTTGCTGTTGACGTTCCAGATGCAGAAGGAAATCCAAGGCTTGTTCTTTTTGTTTTACTTGCAAGTGAGCTTGACGAGAGGATTAAGGAGAAGATAAGGGATGCAGTGAGGGAAAAACTTTCACCTAGATTTGTACCTGACGTTATAATAAGGGTTAGGGAGATACCAAAGACACTTAACGGAAAGAAGCTCGAGATACCTGTTAAGAAGGTGCTCATGGGTGTCGAGCTGGAAAAGGCTCTGAACATTGGCTCAGTAGCAAACCCGGATGCAGTAGCTGAAATAAGGGAAATAGCAAAGGAGGGAATATTCAAATCCATCGGAAAAGGAGGCAGTGGTATTTGAGTGTAAGAATAAAGGACTATCCTGGCAGGGAGGTTGCAATTGAGGAGCTCAAGGAGAGGTACGTTGCAAAGGAGTACAAGGCTGTCCTAAGGTATGCATGGAGTTCGGGTGTTGCGATAGGTAGTTTCCTAGACGGCCTTAAGAGAGGCATTATACTAGGAAGGAGATGCAACAAATGCAGGAGGATCCTTGTTCCCCCAAGAATGTATTGCGAGCAGTGCTTCAGAAAGACAGACAGCTGGGTGAGGGTGAAGGATACGGGAGAGGTAAAGACATTCTCTATATCGTACGTTAATGTTGATGCAAGCAGGAGGAGGGAGCCAATAATCGTTGCTGTTGTTGAGCTTGACGGTGCTTCAAAGGACGTGGGCATACTCCATATACTTGGAGAGGTTAAGCCTGAGAAGGTAAGAATAGGTATGCATGTGAAGGCGGTCTGGAAAAAAGAAGAAGAGAGGAAGGGAGCTATAACAGACATACTGTACTTCAAACCAAGGTGAGATTGTATGCCAATTAATGAGAGGATTTGCGATGTAACAAGGATAAGGAACTGGCAGGATTCAATACCCCTTCATTACTTGTACACAACTGGAATTGCAGGGGAGAGATTCTTCAAGGGCATAATGCAAGGAAAGATATTGGCCTCCAGATGCAAGAGATGCAAGGAGAGTTTTATCCCTCCAAGGATATACTGTGTCAATTGCTACAGCAAGATAGAAGAGTTTGTGGAGGTTGGGGGAAGAGGGAGAGTTGTGGCTGTTGCAGAGAGAAGGAAAGGGAGAAAAAGAATTAGGTATGCTTTTGTTAGGTTTGAAGGCATCAAAGGTGGGATCATACATAGTATAGATGATGATGTAAAAGTTGGAGACTACGTCAAGCCTGTCTTCTTGCCAAGGGAGAAGAGGAAGGGGGATCTGTCTGATATTACATTCTTTGTTAAGACCTGACGTATGTTAGCCACTTTTCGTACTTCTTAAGCCTTCCGTGTACTGTGTCGTCGTACATTTTCTGGAGCCTCTTTGTAAGAGAATAGTTGCCGTCACCTATTATCCTGCCGTCCACCTCCCTTATTGGCACAATACCTGCAGCTGTGCCAGTAAAGAAAAGCTCGTCAGATGTGAATAGCTCCTCTCTCGTGAAATCGTTTCTGTAGAATGTTATACCCATATCCCTTGCAAACTGTATTACTGTATCCCTTGTTATGCCTCTCAGTATGCCAGAGCTTGCAGGAGGTGTGCTTAGTATACCGTCCTTTACCCTGAATATGTTTTCTCCAGGACCCTCTGCAACCATTCCGCTGCTGTTTAGCATTATTGCTTCATCATAGCCAGAGGAAACTGCCTCTATTTTTGCTAATGCTGAGTTCGCATAGTTTGCCGAGCACTTTGCTTGTGGCGGAAGGGACCTGGAGTCAATTCTGACCCAGCTTGAGACTGTTGCTCGAACACCTTTTTCAAGGCTTTCCTGCCCTAGGTATGGACCCCACTCCCACAGAGCAATTGCAACACTTATCTTGTTTTTAAGTGGATTGAGACCCATCGCACCATATGCTGTATACGCTATTGGCCTTATGTAGCACTCCTCAACATTGTTTTCTAAAACAAGCTGCTTGCATGCGTTTATCAGCTCCTCCTTCGAGTATCCAAGCTTCATCATGTATATTTTAGCGCTGTTCCTGAACCTGTCTATGTGGTCCTGAAGCCTGAAGATAGCAGGTCCTTTCTTTGTTGAAAAGCATCTTATGCCATCAAAGACAGCGTATCCGTAATGCAATGCATGTGTTAGAATGTGTATTTTTGCATCGTCCCAGTTCACAAACTTGCCGTCCATCCATATCTTCTTCAGAGGCTGCATGTCACATCAGGCCAGAAATTTTTACACTATTTAGGTTATCTGTTTTGGAACCTTTTATTTAGTAAAAAAAGCAAGGTTATATCATGCATGAAGCTGTTATACTCTCTGCCTGCAGGACAGCAATAGGTAAGTTTGGTAGGAGCCTTGTCCCACTTCAGGCCCAAGAGCTCGGAACTGTTGTTATCTCTGAAGCAATAAGGAGGGCAGGTCTGAAGAAGGAGGAGGTTGACGAGGTAATAATGGGGAATGTTCTGTCCGCAGGCCTTGGCCAGAATCCCTCAAGGCAGGCAGCAATAAGGGCTGGAATGCCTCCAAGTGTCAGCTGTTTTACAGTGAACAAGGTATGCGGTTCAGGCCTGAAGGCTGTTATGCTTGCTGCCCAGTCTATCATAGCAGGGGATAACAGGGTTGTTGTTGCAGGTGGAATGGAAAGTATGAGCAACGCACCCTACCTAATAAAGAGCATGAGATGGGGTACAAAGTACGGAAATTCAATAATAGTTGATTCGATGATAAACGACGGACTCTGGGATGCATACAACGAGTTCCACATGGGTATAACTGGAGAGATAGTTGCAGAGAGGCACGGAATAACAAGAAAGCAGGCAGATGAATACGCATATCAGAGCCACATGAGGGCAGCCAAGGCAACAAGGGAGGGATACTTCAAAGAGGAGATTGTTCCACTCAACATAAGAAAGGAGGAAGGAGAGATTGTATTTGACAGAGATGAGTGTATAAGGGAGGATACAACAATAGAAAAGCTCTCGAAGTTAAAACCCGTGTTTAAACAGAATGGTATACTGACAGCTGGCAATTCCTCTCAGTTGAGTGATGGGGCCTCAGCTGTTGTTGTCTGTTCGAAGGTATTTGCAGAGGAAAGGGGTATGAAATACATCGCAAAGATAGTGGGATATGCTTCAGGAGGTGTTGAACCAGAGCTTGTTATGGAGGCTCCAGTTCCAACAACAAAGAAGCTACTGGAGAAGCTTGGTATGAGTATAGAGGAGATGGATTTGGTTGAGCACAACGAAGCCTATGCTACAGCATCCATTTACGTGAGAGATGCACTTGGAGTAAGTAATGAGAGATTTAATATAAACGGAGGAGCAATAGCTCTTGGTCATCCAATAGGTTGCAGCGGCGCAAGGGTTCTTACCACACTCATTTATTCCCTCAGAAGACTAGGTAAGAAAAGGGGTCTTGCAACACTCTGCCTTGGGGGTGGGAATGCTGTTTCTATGGTTGTTGAGGTCTAGCTTCTTTGAGCTTTCTTCTTAGCACCTTTCCAACAAGTGTTTTTGGCAGGTCGCTTACAAACTCCACCTTTGCTGGGACCTTGTACTTTGCAAGCCTCGAAGAACAGAAATCAATTATCTCCTTCTCAGTTGCCCTTGCGTTCTCCTTCAGAACAACGTATGCCTTGACAGCCTCTCCCCTAAATGTATCTTCAACCCCTATAACCGCAGCCTCCTTTACAGCAGGATGTTCAAAAAGAACATCTTCAACCTCCCTCGGATAGACCTTTAGTCCTCCAACATTTATCATGTCCTTCTTCCTGTCAACTATGTAAAAATATCCATCTTCGTCCATCTTTGCTATGTCGCCGGTAAGAAGCCAGCCGTCTCTCAACACCCTTGCTGTCTCTTCAGGCATGTTCCAGTAACCCTTCATTACCTGCGGGCCTTTAACTGCAAGCTCACCTATCTCGTTTTGCTTCAGCACCAAATCTGGATTGTCAACATCTACAATCTTTGCGTCTGTTTCAGGGAAGGGTATGCCTATTGAACCCTCCTTGACCTCGCCGTCATGAACAGGGTTACAGTGCGTTACTGGACTTGCCTCTGTCAGCCCGTAACCCTCAACAAGGTTTCCGCCTGTAATCTCTATGAACTTCCTTCTAACTGCCGGAGGAAGGGCAGCCCCTCCTGAAACGCAACCCCTGATTGATGATAAATTGAATTTCCTTACATCAGGGTTGTTTATTATAGCGATGTACATTGTTGGGACACCAGGAAATATTGTAACCTTCCTTTTCTGTATTGTTTGCATAACCTCCTTAACATGGAATTGGGGAAGAAGAACTATCTGGCCACCTGAATATAGTGTTGCATTCATTGCAGCTGTCATGCCGTAAATGTGGTAAAGGGGCAATACAGCAAGAGTCACGTCCGAGCTGTTCATCGGGACCCACATTGAAACGTATGCTGCGTTTGAGTAGAGGGAATAGTGTGTGAGCATTGCACCCTTTGAAGTGCCTGTTGTTCCTCCTGTGTACTGCAATACAGCTATATCTTCTTCTGGATTAATTTCAGGAAGCATCTCAAGTGGCTTGCTTTTCATTGCTTCTAGAAATTCAACAGTACCTTCCCTCTTTACCTTCTTCACACCCTTCAGAAATGCAAGTCTTTTCTTTAAAGGTGGGAGAAAATCTGTTACACTTGCAGCTACTACTAGCTTTAAATCTAGCCTTTTCCTGCAGCCATCCAAACTCCTGTATAGGTCATTCCCATTTACTGTATCTACTGCTGCAACTACAGCAACAGAGCCTGAATCTCTAAGCTGGTGTTCAAGCTCCCTCTCTTTGTAGAGAGGGGAGCAGGTAACGACTATCGCACCTGCTTTAAGTATTCCAAAGTAAGAGATTATGAACTGTGGTATGTTTGGTAGAAAAATAGCAACCCTATCACCCCTCTTTATTCCTGAACCAATGAGAAAAGCTGCAAACCTTGAGCTAAGGTCATCGACCTCTGCATATGTTAGCGTTTTGCCCTGATAATGGATACAAACGTTAGAAGGATATTTCTTTGCTGTTTCCGTCAGAAGGGAAAAGAGTGGTTTCTTCTCAACCCTTGTGCTGCTTGGAATTATCCTTTCAAGTATTTTCGACCATGGCCTTAATACCTGCATCTTCATAGCTTCCGTTTTGGTTATGCTTAAATCTATCCCTAGGAACAATTTTTATGCAGTTAATCCTTTTAAATAGGTGAGGATTTGAATAGGTGAAGAAAAAATGGGGGAAGGAAAAGAGCACTACCTAGTACTTTGTGTCGACAGGGATGACGACATCGGAACAAAGACAGGCATCGAGACACCTATTGTAGGCAGGGATAGTGTTATTCTTGCAGCGACAAAACTTTCACTTGCTGACCCTGAGGAGGCAGACGCAAATGCGATGTTTGCTGCTATTAAAGAGTATGACAGGATGATAGCTCAAGGGATAGGATGCGAGGTTGCTGTTGTGAGCGGGAATAGAAATGCTGGCTTTGAGGCAGACAGGAAGATAAGGAGGCAGGTAGAGTCCCTTGTAGAGAAGGGCCTTTTCACAGGTATAGTATTTGTTTCCGATGGAGTAGAGGACGAAACAATAATACCGATAATACAAAGCATCAGACCTATTATTTCAGTAAAGAAGGTTGTAATAAAACACAGCCAGTCTGTTGAAGAGACATACCAGATACTTGGAAGGTATCTCAGGATGCTTGTCTATGATCAGAGGTACTCTAGGTGGGCCCTCGGTGTTCCTGGGCTAATACTCTTGCTTGCTGGTTTTCTTATAATTGTTGGTAGGGTTGTTGAGGCGGAGCTTGCAACACTCCTGATAATTGGTGGGACTCTTTTTGTTAGGGGCTTTGGTCTTGACAGGACTGTCTCAAGCTATCTTAGGCAGGGGCCACATGGCTACGTGAGGATCTTTACTCTTGTCACTAGCTCACTTGTCCTTCTGGTTGCTGTAACAGAGGGCTACGACTACCTTCTTTCTCATGCATCTTCACAGATAAATCTTGTTGGATCCCAGCCTTCCCTTCTTCTTGTTTACGGTGCACAGATAGTTGGCTACTTCATATCTGGCTCGCTTGCTCTCCTTTGGGTCTCGATAGGGATATACGCTTCAGGCTCCCTTCTTGTCCATGTGATGAGGGGTAGCGTTAGAGCTTACAGGGATGTTGTTGTGATTGTCATGCTTGGACTCCTCTACCTACCTATGCAGACATTCTCTTCCTTCCTGATAGGAGGGCAGAGGGAATCAACAATACTCCTAGTATCTTACGTTCTCTTTGGACTAGCTATAATTTTTGGGCTGAGTACTGTAATCTACGGCAAGCTAAAGCAGAGGCAATCTTCTGCAGGGGAGAAGGAAGGTGCTGGAGAAGCTTCTTAAGATATTCGGTGTCTACAGGCTTTACGAGAACAGGCTCAAAGCATCCATAATGAAGGAAAAAATGCCACAACATGTTGGTATAATTCTCGACGGAAACAGGAGGTGGGCAGTAATGAGGGGGCTTGAAGCAAATTACGGGCACGAGGAAGGGGCAAACAGAGTTGAGGAACTTCTTGACTGGTGTCACGAGCTTGGAATTAAGACAGTAACACTCTATGTTCTCTCCACAGAGAATTTGAAAAGAGAACCAAATGAACTCTCTCACCTTCTCTCTCTTATAGAAAAGAGGCTTGAGAAACTTCTCAACGATGAGAGGATATACAGGTACGGTGTGAGGGTTAAAGCAATAGGCAGGACAGAGCTTCTTCCTGAAACAATATCCGAGCTAGTTAAGAAGATAGAGGAGAAGACAAGGGAGCATGAAGGTCATTACTTGAATATCGCGCTTGCGTATGGCGGGAGGTCCGAGATAGCAGACGCAATGAGGTCACTTGCAATAGACGTGAAGGAAGGAAGGATACAACCGGAACAGATAGACGAGAGCCTTGTTGCAAAGAAGCTTTATACTTCTTACCTTCCAAATCAGGAGCCAGACCTGATAATAAGAACTTCTGGGGAGGAAAGGATGAGCGGCTTCATGCTCTGGCAGGGAGCGTACTCCGAGCTTGTCTTTATAGATGCCTTCTGGCCTGACTTCAGATATATAGACCTTATGAGGGCAATAAGGACCTACCAGAGAAGGGTTAGGAGATACGGGCTCTAAACCATCTCTTTAAAAGTGAAAATATAGAGGAGATGCCTATGAGAATAAACTCTGGAAAGCTCGAAAAGCCTGAAGAACTTGCAGATTTCCTGCAAAAGAGGATAGGAGAAAATGTAAAGGTGGATGGAAGTTTAATTGAGCTTGGAGAGAAAAATAACCTGAAAGCAAGACAGGTCAAGACATACATCAAGAGATTTCTTCACAACAGAGGATTGAGAGAGAGGTTCAGGGTACTTGTGAACAAAGACGAGATAACACTACAGATGATTGAGACCGAGGAGGAAGAAATTAACGCGACACCTTAGCCCTCTTCAAATCAAGCCTTTTTTTCTTTGTGACAATTAAAATTGTCCTGAGAGAGTTTCTTGCATTTCTTAGTTCAGCTATGCAAGCATCTATATTCCTATTCGAAAAAGATGAGAGAGACATCCAAAGGTATCTTGAAGCATCGGAAAGCATAAGAGATGGATCCCTTTTAATTAATGTTCTTATGTTGTAAGATGCACGCGGATATTCTTTCTTGTTTGCTGCTTTTATCATTGCTATTGATGCCTCGACCCACATATAAGCATACCAGACCCTTTCCTCTACATTCTTGTCTTGGATTTCAAGATCTCTGCTTCTCAGCTGCTCTAGAATATCCAAGGCCTGAGAAATAAATTTCTCAGCTTTTTCTTCTATTTCTCTGCTTTCCATTTCTTAATGCACTTGTAAAGTGGAAAGTGCTATAATATTGTTTTTCTTGGCATATGTAGATGCCAAAGAAAGACAAGAGAATTGGAGGTGCATGCTTCGTAAGCGTTAAGAACATAGTTGAGCTCGGAAGGCTTGCCTGTGCCCTCGAGAGGGCGCCTTTTCCACTCTTCTCTTTTAAGGTTGACGGCAGGTACAGGATAGCTGCCCAGGCAGACCTTTTCATGGGTGTTCCAATATTCTACTATCATGATTTAGAGAAGGAAGGCGAATTTTTAGCATACAGGAATCTTGGAGAAGGTGAAGAAGTACAACTCGTTGAAGCCGCAACGAGCCCATCCTATATATATGCGCCCGTAATAAGAGTTGCAAAGATACCAGAAGCGCTCTCAAAGAAGGAAAAATTTGAGGACCTTTTCATGAGCATAGAGGTTGAGAACCTCGCAAGCCTCCTGAAGGTTGGAACATACAAGATGCTCTTTGAGGAGCCACCTCTTCCTCTTTTTGCATTTGAAAATGGAAGTAAATGGGTCCTAGGAACATTTACAAGGATAGATGAGTACGAAGAGGCATCCATGTTCTTCTACACAAAAATGGGGGAGGAGCCCCCCGCAGGTTTTGTGAGATACTCTCCCTCCAGTGTTCAGAGCACCGGCTTTAGCAAGAGGACAGACGAGCATGGGTTTGTGTATGTTAAGGTTATTAAGCTCGCTGAGAAGCATCCCCTTGTCCAGTTCTAAGCCTTTCCTGGCTTGTAACAACTTCTTTGTTAAGATAATCCTCCGCACTACTCAGAACCTTTCTCGAGTTTGCATGAGTTAAGTATCTTAGCGCTGCGTTGTATGTTAACCAGGCGTAGTCCTCATGTTCGCCTGAAAGCCTAACTTTGTCTGTCTTTGACCTTGCAAGAAAGTAAACAACTGTCTTGTGAACTGTTTTTGAACCCTTTCTGTAAAAATAAGAAATTTCTTCTCTGAATCCGCCAACGAAAGAAAATTCCTCTATACCTGTTTCCTCCCTGATTTCCCTCTCAGCAGCCTGTATCTCATCCTCGCCTTCTTCTATGTTCCCCTTTGGAAAGCCCCAGTGCCCTGCCGGATGCTTGAGTAAAAGGTATTTTCTGGCCCCTCTTTCATGGAATATAACTGCACCTGCTGACTTTTCTTCCACACACCAGACCAACAATATCAAAGTTAATAGCAATTTCTAAGGAGAGAAAGCTTAGACTAAAGATACCGTTTTATACATACTTTTTGAGGCGGGTAAGAGAGTTGGCTGAGATCAGGGTAGCGATTGCTGGCGTTGGAAACTGTGCTTCTGCTATAGTTCAGGGGGTTCATTACTACACTTCCTCAGACGAAGCGGGCCTTGCCTATCCCGATATATCTGGCTACAAGCCAAAAGACATAAAATTTGTTGCTGCATTTGACATTTCAGAAGATAAGGTGGGCAAAGACCTCTCAGAAGCAATATTTGCAAGACCAAACAACACTGTAAAAATATGCGATGTTCCAAAAATGGGTGTTGAAGTTAAAAAGGGACCTGTGCTGGATGGTATCGGTAAGTATCTTAAGAAGGTTGTAAGGGTATCAAAAGAAAAAGAGGTCGACGTTGCAAGGGAGCTTGAAGATTCTGGTGCGGAGATACTTGTAAATTATTTGCCTGTGGGAAGTACAAAGGCAACAGAGTTCTATGCAAATGAAGCCTTGAAGGCAAATGTTGCTTTCATAAATGCTATCCCGGTATTCATCGCCTCAAACAAAACATGGGCATCAAAATTTGAGAAAAAAGAGCTACCTGTAGCGGGTGATGATGTTATGAGCCAGGTTGGCGCAACAGTTGTGCACAAAACTCTTGTTAGAATGTTTGTAGATAGAGGAGCAAAGGTAGATGAGACATACCAGCTCAACATTGGAGGTGATACAGACTTTTTAAACATGCTCGAGGAAAGCAGGTTAAAGGACAAGAGGGAGAGTAAGACAAGTGCTGTCAGAGCGATGTCTCCATATGAGGTTCCCACAAGGATAGGACCAAGCGATTACGTTCCCTTTCTGGAAAATGATAAGATATGCTACATCTGGCTGAAGGGGAGGTACTTCGGAGGTGTGCCAGTAACGCTTGACCTAAAATTGCATGTTGTTGATGCGTTTGACAGCGCTGGTGTTATGGTAGACGCAATAAGGGGAACGAAGCTTGCACTGGAAAGAAATATTCACGGAAGTTTAAAGAGCCTCTCTGCCTACTGCTTCAAGCATCCTCCAGTGCAGATGCCCTATCAGGAAGCAAAGAGTAGGTTCGAGGAGTTTATACAGGGGAAGAGGGAGGATTAGACTCTACGAACCAGCCTGTATCTTATGTAAAAAGTTGCAGCTAGTACAGCAATTAGGGCTAGGAATGAAGGAAGCAAGTATCTTGAAAGTGTATTCTCGTTTATTATTATACCTTGAGCTGGTAATGTACCATAAAGGAGCTGGTTTCTGTAACTGAAGGTGAACGTAGAGCCACTGAAGTCAATAACAGTGCCTGAGGATGAGGTCAGAGTTATATTGTATATGTTACTCTGACCTGGACCCATGGAGGGAATAACTATCTTTAAGCTTCCGTTCAAATTAACTACCCCGCCTCCAGAAATGATCCTCGTTACCTGAATATTTCTCGGGATTTTCATGGAAAAAGTTAGGTTGGAAACTGTAACCCTTGATGGATTTGTTACATTTATTATAAGGAAGAAGTTCTTCAACTCGACAGGCTGAGTGGGTACTGTCCTGAAAGAAACAACTGGGCTTGGCAGTATTTCAGCTGTCCCGTTCTGGAGAGAGAAGGAGAACTTCCTTCCTGCGAATATCATGCTCATGCTTACTGGCGAAAGCTGCTTTGTTCCCTTTCCTGCTTGTGTTACCTTGACTAAATACGAAAAAGACAGCCTATCACCTGCCGCGAGTCTGTTTGCTGAATAGGAAGTTGAATTTGAAACAACTGTGTCAAAAGAGTCTTGGGAAGTTCTTAGTGAGATGTTGGAGTACACTCCAGGTCCGGAGTTTAACAGGGAAACTGTTACGTTTGCATTCATCCCGTTAAAGAGCATTGAAGGAGAAATGTACTTTGAAACACTAAATCCAGACGGAAAACCGACCATGTTTGTCTGTCCTGAGAAATACTTGCTGGATGAGCTGAAACTGTAATTTAGTGGTTTGAGTATAACGTTCTCTGAGCTGTTGAGGAGGTAGCTTATCGAAGCCTTTTCTGTCTGGCCTGGACGTATTGCTGAATAACTAGCAACCAAAGTGCTGTCTCTGCATGTGAGGTTAGCTCCGTAAATCTTACCGCATCCCAAGATGCTTGGAAGTTTGCCAGAGAGGAGGAAGGATGTTATGTTTACAAGACCCTTGTTTGAAACCTTGATGTTTAATGTAAGATTGAGTGAATTTCCACGCTGGAGCAGTGTTCCGTCATAAGTAACCTGTGCAAAAGGGAATTTAACCGAGTTATGGTCGACAGAAAGATTTATGGAGTTTGTCTGGAATTGCTGCTTCTTCCCTTCAGGTGTATAGTATGTTATGTTTAGCTGCTTCGTTATTTCTAACTGGGTTAGTGATTCGGAATTTATCTGGAAAGTAGATGTCCACCTACCGCCTCCTTGAGGTATTGTCTGTATTGATTGGCCTGCAGCTGAGACATTCAGTGCAGGACTGGAACCAACATTAAAAACATCGAGTGTTGCTTTTACAGAGCCGCCTGCTTTCAGCGACCCAGAATCGACAGACAGAAAGGCATACAGAGATGGTTCCGTAAGGCCAGGAGAAAGTGTTGCCCCGTTCACGTATGAAGTTCCATTGAAATTAGAAGAACCAACTTTGTATGTATAGAAGGCTGTTTCTGGGGGAACTGTTATTGTCATGGTATTTCCACCTGTGTAATTCAGGACATATGTCCTTGAAGTTGTCTGGCCCGCTGTTATGTTGTCTATCCTTATGCTCGAGTCTCCAGACTGGAGCTTGAAGAAGCCATATGCCTTATACCAGCTGTCGTCGAGTGTTACATTATAAATTGTCTTGTTTGATATATTTGAGAAGGTAAGTGTTACGGATAGTGGTTTGTTTTTTTCCGGTGAGCCATTATCTATTGACCTCTTTACTATTAGTGAGGGTTGCTGTTGTGTTACTGTGACGTTAACCCTGTAAAGCTTCTCAGAACTCTTGAGGTCAAGGATATAGTATCCCTTCATGTCTTTGATGTTGTTTGAGACAGTCGCATTATCCTTGCTTGATATTATACCGTCTAACACAGAAATCCTGATGGTTGAGGAGGAAGAGAAGTTGGAAGACATTATGAAATTTCTGGAGGAGCCAATAACAGAAAGCAGGTTTATTGAGTTAGAGGAAGAGAGGACAGAGTTTGAGATTGAGGAGAGGGTGAGTGAATAGAGATATGAACCGTCCTTATTTAAAGCTTCCAACCTTATGGTTGGAGAGCTCTGTGTCAGAAAGGTTGAGGAGGAGAGGAGAGACGCAAAACCACCCAGCTTTGACGGAAGAAGCCTTAGAAGCGTTGTGGGCATGATATCGCTGAAGGAAATTGGTGCAAAGTAGAGAAAAATGCTTCCTGAGGAGTTTATGAGTGCAAAATACGTGTAGAAGTAGCTGCCCATTTGAGAAGCAAGCTGGTCTGCTGCTCCTCTCCCAGATGCATTCACAGCTAGAAAGATGCCTGAAACAGGAACATAAGGTATCCCAAGCAAGTTATATCCGTACGGCCCAAAGAGCTGGAAATCTGAAACCCAGTTTTCTGTGTTAATTGCTGTTATGTTGTAGGAGTTTATCCCTTGGATTTGCTCGAAACCCTTTACTGCTGAAGTGACATTTATTCCCCCAAATGTAACAGACCAGAGAGCATGGTTTCCAACGACATAGAGTTCAATCTTCTCCGAGTACCCATTTTGCTTGGTAGAGTAGGCTATGGGTAGGGAAGAAACAAGAAAGAGAATCACTAATGCTGCTCCAAATAGCTTTAATGATGAACTCAATATGGCTACGCCGTTAAACCTACACTATTTATTATTTGTGAGCTAAAGGGCTAGTTATCTTCTCCTTGTTTCCTCTGGTGGGTCGTCTATTCCCCTTTCGTTAAGTATGAAAACTGCCTCCCTCTCCGCATGGTACGGGCTATCTACCATTCTTGCTATCCTGTTCTTCCCTGATTTTCTGAGGTAAAGCCTGTATGTGCTTGTATGTGCCACAACATGTCCTCCAGTAGGCCTTGAAGGGTCTCCGAAGAATGTATCAGGAGCAGCTTGCACCTGATTTGTTACAACGACAGCTATGTTGTATACCTCTGCAATTCTTAGAAGCTGGTGCATGAACCTGTTGAGCCTCTGCTGCCTCTCAGCAAGTGTGCTCCTTCCAACGAACTCAGCTCTGTAATGAGCTACAGCGCTGTCAAGGACTACAAGCTTTACGTTTCCTGGCGAGAGTATCCTTCCCAGTTCCCTCACTATTAGTTCCTGATGTGCGCTGTTGTATGCCCTTGCAACAGTTATCCTGTTCAGGACGTGCTCTGGGGGTAAACCCCTTGCCTCAGCTATTTCAGCAACCCTTTCTGGTCTAAACGTTCCCTCTGTATCAACATAAACTGCGCCAGCATCGAGCCCTCCTTGGTCCTTTGGTAGCTGGACTGTTACGCATAGGGTATGGCATATCTGAGATTTACCGGCACCAAACTCACCGTAAAGCTCTGTCATTGCCCATGTTTCTATGCCACCTCCAAGCAGCTCATCAAGATTCTTTGAACCAGTTGTTATTCTCTCTATCGACCTTCTCTTCTGGAGGAGCTCCGCTGCATTTATGAAATCAGGCTCGAGCCTGTTTAACTCAACCAGCCTCTTCCTTGCCTTGTTGTTAAGCTCGACTGCCTTTGATATATCGATATCTATTGCTTCCGCTATATCACTCGGACCTGCTGTTGCCAGGTCGAGGACTGTGTATATCCCTGCATCGTTAAGCTTCTGCTTTGTGGCTGGTCCAACACCAGGAAGTGTTGTCAGCTCAAGTTCATCAGACTCGGACATGACCTTTTCTCTTCTTAAACGCGTCTTATTAAATTCTTACTATGGGGAGATCCGTGAAACTGTTCTTGGGAAGAGGCTTGCTGCCCTTATATGCTTTAGACCTGCAATCCACCTAGTTGTCCTCTCCACACCAATACCAAAGCCTGAGTGTGGTGGCATACCATATTTCCTTAGCTCCAGATACCATCTAAATGACTCTTCGTTAAGTTTCTGCTCTCTTATCCTGTTGAGCAATGCATTGTAGTCGTGTATTCTCTGGCCTCCAGTTGCAAGCTCTCCATAGCCTTCAGGTGCAATTAAGTCAGAAGATATCGTTACATCAGGCCTCTCGCTGTACGTCATGTGGTAAAAACTCCTCGCAGAGAGAGGGTAGTCTGTTATGAAGAAAGGTGTATCCATTGAGAGGCTGAGGAGCCTCTCTGCCTCAGTTGGGATATCGTCACCCCACTTGAACTCTATTCCTTTCTTTGAAGCAATGTTCCTTGCCTCATCGTAAGTTATCCTAGGAATTGGAAGCGAAAAATCCTTCAGCTTCCTTCCAAGGATCCTAAGCTCTTCCTGCCTGTTTGCAACAACACTTTCAAATACAAACTTCAGAAGCTCCTCTTGTACCTTCATGTTCTCACTCTGGTCAGAGAATGCCTGCTCTGCCTCTATCATCCAGAATTCTGTAAGGTGCTTTGATGTTTTTGATTTTTCAGCCCTGAATGCAGGCTGGAATATCCAGACCCTCTCGAGGGCAGGGAGTGCTGCTTCCTCGTAAAACTGTGCACTCTGGCTCAGGTATGCTTTCTTTCCAAAGTAATCAACCTCAAAGAGTGTTGCACCCCCCTCGACAGCAGCCTGGACAAATGTCGGGGCACTGATAAGGGTGTAGCCCTTTGATGTAAAGTAGCTAAAAGCCGCCCTTATTATCTCAGCCCTGAGCTTAATTGTAGCTATTGCTTTTGGACCCCTTATGCTTAGATGCCTCATATCGTAGAGGAATGAGGCTGATTTGACAGCAGATTTTGTTATCGGCCATTTTTCAGCAAGAGAGACAACCTCCAACTCCTCCATTGAAACTTCCTTTCCTCCAGGCGCTCTCTTGTCTGAAACGACCCTGCCCCTAACAATGACAGCGGACTCGAGTGTTAGGGAAGAGAGAGAATGAAATGTATTCTCTCCAACCTTCTCGCTCTTAGCTGATACCTGAACGTACCCTGTCCCGTCTCTTAGGATTAGAAATGCAACCTTCCCAACCCTGTGCTTTCTTGCAACCCACCCCCTGAGCTCAACCTCCTTGCCTTCGCTTGAGGTGAAGACCTGTGACGCATGCATTCTTTCAAACATGTGGCAGGGGTTAAATTGAAACATCTAAAAAGTATAGTGAAGAAAAGAATGAAGCTTGAAAGAAAGGGCTGTTATTGCATTTTTAACTGGAAGAGGAAGCACAGAAAGGGCAAGCGAGAGGATCAGAAACTCTGTTGGGAAAAGAGATGTTTTACAAATGGGGAAGGTTGCAGTTCTTAGAAATTCGTCTGCAATTGATGCTTATAGGATATCCAAGCTTCCAGGTATTATGTGGACAGCCTACGGCTTTATTTCGAAGGGAGAAAGCATTATAAGAGATGCTGTGGATCTTGCTTCAAATTTTATAAGAAAAAAGAGGAGTTTTTCTGTTATTGTTGCAGAGGATAACCCTGAGTTTTCAGATATTAAGATGAGTATAGAGGGAAGTATACTTTCAAAATTCCAAAAAAAGAAAATAAATGAAAAGAAACCTGACTTAACATTTATACTTTCAGGTGCTGGGAAGGGATATGCTTTCGGTTTGAAACTTTACGAAGGTGTTGGAGGAAGCATGCAGGGCGAAGAAATTGTTACGTGCATTGTATCTGGAGGCATGCACAGTTCAGTGGTTGCGTGGCTCTCTTGCCTCTCAGGCAAGGGTGTTAGAATTGTTCATTCTCTCGCAAGCACTCACTCTCTTTATTCTGTTGCAAGGCTCTATGAGAGGCTCTCAGCGATGTCTGACCCGACACTTGTTGAGCTGAGGGTCCTGAAAGGGGAGGGGAGAGAGGAAGATGTTCTCTATTCCTGGCTTGAGGATAACGGCCCTGCATTTTCTGGAAACCATGTAGAGTGTAGCAGCAAGCTTTTCTCCGAGAAAGTTATTGCACCAGCCTACATCCTGCCTGAAGAGGTCTTTGCAAAGTACCTGCGTGAGATGAGGCTTCCAAATTTTGAAAGGAGGGTCGGGGAAGGAGGGAGGTATGTGAAATACAAAGAGCTGAGCTTTGGTGGGAGAAGTGCAAACATGCATGAGGTAATAGATTCTCTCAGCAGTAGCTGAGTATTGTCTGAGCGCTCAACCTAAGAGGGTCAAGCTTCCTTGAGATGGAGGAGAGCTGGACAGCCCTTTCCCTGTAGCTTCCAGAAATAATCTCCTGAATATACTTGTCTATTTTCTCAGGTTCCAGGCTATACTGGTCTAGTACAAGGGCAAAACCAAGCTTCTGTGCTTTCTCCGCATTCCCCTCCTGCTCTGTCTGATTTTTAATTGGGATCAGGATTGCAGGCTTTCCATGGTGTATTATCCTTCCAATTGTCATGTGGCCCGCCCTTGAAATAACTACATCGCAGCTCCTTATCAGGAAGTCCTGCACGGGGCACCATTCGTAAAATAAAGAGCCCCTAACCCTGTACGGGCTGGTTGAACCCCCTGGGTCCCCTGCTGATATTGCAAGAGAATACTTTTCTTTATATTTTGAAGCAAATTCAATTGCCTTTGCTAGAACTGGGTGTCTTGTCCTTCTTGGACCCGAGATGCTCCAGAAGACCTTTATCCTCTTATCCGATGCAAACTCAACTGCCATCTCATCTTTTTTTTCATAACTTTCATCAACAATGAAACCCGTATACAACATCTTCCTACCGTCGAGACCTCTAAGGTTCCTCTCGCTTATTGTGTAGGGAGGAGGAAGGTCAGGCACAAGTATTTTCTTGCTCCTGTTCCATACCTTTGTTAGACCAGAATAAGAGCCTGCTGTAATTGCTCTGTAAATAGGATTCGGGAGATTCCTTGACGGCTCTATAGATGCTTGATTGAGAAATGTAATAACAGGCTTCCTGCAGACTAAACCAGCAACAACAGATGTTGGAAGTGAATCGCTAACAACAACAGAGGGGTTAAGCCTTGATATATTCCTCATTTCGTATGAATACTGAATAAAGGAAGAGAATAGGATAAGTGGGAAGGACATGACTGTTGCTGTTGGAGAAAGAGCACCAGTGTTGCTGTAGTGGACATCGACAGGAGGTATATCCATGCACTTAAAGCCGTTCCTCCTTATGAAATCTGCAGGCTCTCCGTAGCTCGAGAAAACAACTTCAACACCCTCTTTCTCCAGAGCCCTCGCTACGTCAAGCATCCTAACAGCATGCCCAAGACCAGAGCCAAAGACAGCGAAGTACACTCTCTTCATTAAGCACAACATCCACGTTTTATCAGTGGCAAGAAAATGTCAGAGTTTAACTATTTTGCCTCCAGGCTCTTCTTCAGCAAATATCTCTGCTTGGAACCTAGATACTGAAACATCTCCAAGAAGCCAGCTGTCTGGAGGGAGACCTGCCTTCATGCAAGCCTCAGAGAGGAAAGTTTCTGCATCCATCCCGAACTCAGTCGCAACCTGAGGGAGAAGAAGACCTGAATATGGGCCCTTTGTTATTATTAAACCGTCCACTCCAACTCTTATCTCTTTAGCTATGTCTATTCTTCTTGCAACCTTTATCTCCTCAGGAAGTGTAAGTACGCTTACTTCCACTACAATGCTGGAAAGCTCTTCCTTCGAAACAGGCCTGAACCTCGGGTCTTTTGAAGCTGAGGCAACTGTAAGCTCCTGAACTGCTATGTAGAGTGGCTTTACTGGATATGGGTAGCCTATGCACCCCCTAAGCTCCTTCTTTCCCTCGAACAACCTGTTTAGGGTTACAAACGTACCCCTCTTCTCCAGCATGAACTGCTCATTTTCCTTTCTTTGTTGAAAGACACCTTTGGTAACAAATGAGACAAGTGTTTCCCTTGCAAGCCTTACAAGCTTTGCACCCTGCTCAAGTGTAAGCATTTTTTCACATCCTTTTGAAGGCGTAAATTATGTTTCTAAGCCTCTTCCAGTGACTTCCCCTCCAGTAGACCTTTCCGCATCCTCTGCAGAGATAGAATTCCCTGTGCCTTCTAAGGATATCCAAAGGCACAGAACCAGCCACCTCAGACTTCTTTACTTTAAAGAGCTCTGAATTACAAATAGAGCATCTTGTATTATCAGTTCTTAAATCAATTCCCCTCGAAAGTGCCCATTTCCTTATCTCTAAGAGGTTCCTTCCGTCGCTATTTCCCTTCAGCAGTATAGATTCTGCCCCCCTAGAGAGAGCTGTATGGTAGAGCATCTTGTCAGATGTAAGTATTACCCTTCCTGTCCTAAGAGCACTTTCTATTATTTCGCTATCATCTGCGTCTCTAAGGTAAAGTGTGTCGTAACCAATTATTCTGAGCTTCCTTGCAAGAGAACCAAGCATCGAATCGGCTAGAAAGGAAGGATAGTTATCTAGTGATTTCGTAACTTCTGACCTCTTCATACAGCTTCCTTGCCCTACCTTCCTTTTCAAAGTGTTCTCTTATTGGAGAAATTATTTTATTTAAGTAGTAGGCCACAGCGCTCTTCAGGTCTGCAGGATGAATCTTTCCCTCCTTGTAAGCTTTTTCTAGCTCGTCGTATGACCAGAAAACAATATTTCCACCGTAAATATCCTTCCTTGTTATCTCAAATGAATTGAATTTTCTAAAGATTATGTGCTTTGAGTAGTCTAACATTGGATTTCCTTCGACTTGCTTCGGTGGGCAGAAAGCACCTCTTATTTTCTCGTATATCTCCTGCTCTGTGTCGTGGACAAATATCGATGTTTCAGGCTTGCTCTTGCTCATCTTGCTTGATATCTCTGCATCAAGCACAGGATTCTCGTCAAAACCCTCCGGCTGCCTTATACCCTGCAGGCCCATAAGCATGTGGTGATGGACAGCAACAGGCTTCTTCCACTTTAGCTTCTCAGCTATCTCCCTTGCAAGTATGTTTGCCCTTCTCTGGTCCATTCCTAGCTGGCATATGTCCACATCTAGCCAGAATATATCTGCAACCTGCATCATTGGATAGAAGAGCTGGGAGGTCCTGAGGAGTTCTTTTGATGTTCTGCCCATTATTGTTATTGCCCTCTGTGCCCTCTGGATTGTTGTATTCTCTGCAACAGTTATTACCTTCTTCCAGTACTCTACATCTGAGACAGCCTCGCTAGTCCACCTTATCTCTACCTTGTTTATATCTACACCTGCTGCTTTCCATACCTCAACGAAGTACTCCCCGACCCTTCTTATTACTTCAAGGTTCCCCCCGTACTTTCCGTTAACCCATGCAAACCAGTCAGCTATCCAGAGCTTCATGTGCACATTAGCTTCAAGAAGTTTTTCTATTAGAATGGGTCTCATCACACCGAATGGGAGATGCGCAAGCCCGCTTGGCTCAAAGCCATCGTATGCAACAGGTCTTTCCTTTGTCTTTAGAAGCTCTACAAGCTCCTGCTCTGTTATTATTTCCTCAGATATTTCCTTTATAAGCGCAAACCTCTCAAGAAAATCCATGACCCTCTTCCTTTACCTGGATCTTTGTTTCGTTTCTGTATGATGAAAAGGCAGCACCAACTATTAGTGCATAGACAACAAGCGCGATACCTTGGTGAAGGGCAACAAGTTCAGGTGGTATTGTGTTGAAGACAACTATCGCACCTAGAAGTATCTCGAGAACCATCACAAGGGAGGCAAGTACAAGTAGCCTAGACGAGAAGGAACCAATTCCAAGAACCCTTATGAAGACAGCTGTTGTTATGAAGAGGAGAAGGGCTGAGAGTGCAGCAAATATCCTGTGAAGATACTCTGTAACCGCTTCAAGTGTTGGCTGAGGAAGCAGCCCCCCGTTGCATGTTGGCCACTCCGGACCGCACCCTTCTCCAAAGTTAGCTGCGGCAACATACGCACCGATAACAATAAGCATGAAGAGAGAGATTATTGTAATAACAAGGAGGATGAAATGCTTTCTCATCTAAGACACCTATGCAAGAAGCTTCTCTATCCTTGCAAGATATATGTTTGCAGGCGCGACACCTATTACAACATCCATGACCTGCCCCTTTGAGAAGAACATTACAGTTGGGATGCTTATTACGCTGTACTGGGAAGCAAGCTCCTGGTTTGTGTCAACATCTATCCTAACAAACTTCACGGTTCCCTCAAACTTCTTTGCAAGCATCTCCATTATAGGTTCAAGCATCCTGCAAGGTGCACACCAGTCAGCATAGAAGTCAACAACTACGGGTAGGTCGGACATCAGAACTTCCCTGTCAAACTCCTCCTCTGTTATGCTTAAAGGTTTGGCCATATATACAGCAATCTTTGAACAAAGGTATTAATAACCATCACGGAATAAAGCACGCACGGGCGGTGTTCAAAAGATTTATTTCCTTAATGGGAGCGAGAGACTGGATGCGCCTTGGCGCGGAGGTTGAGGGCATATAGCTAGATATGTTCTCATCTCTGACACGACACTTACAAGGGAGTACAACAGCTTCCCACTCCTTGACTTCTTACCTTGCGCGCCTTCAGGGTCTGTCCCAAGGCCTATATGGGAGTTCTTGAAAGGGAAGCCACCAAAAAGCGAGAAGGGAAGGGCATCTGTAGCACCCTACTCGATAAGGAAGCTCGAGGCAGCACTCCTCGAGAGATATAGTGAGGATGAGGTTGTTGTTCCTCACGACGACTACATCGAGGAATTCATAAAGGAAGATACAGAGATAATAGGAGTTTACACTATGGACCCCCTTGGCCTTGGTCCGTTAACAATGAGCTACGCTGTTTTGTTTGGAGATATATCAAAGCCATGGGTCAGGGTTGAGTTTGAGAGCCTGATAAGGAGGATAAACAGGGCAAGAGAGGGGAAGAAAGCAAAGCTTGTTGTTGGCGGGCCAGGTGTCTGGGAATTCACTATACTTCCAGAGGTTCTTGACGAATTGAACATAGACCTTGCGTTCCAGGGGGAGGCAGACGACATAATATGCGACCTCTTTGAGGATATCTCTGAGGACACTATAGGTAGAGGTTACTTTGGGGGATACCAGTCCTTTGACGATAGATTCAAAAGGGTCTGGGTAGCACACGAGAAATTCATAACAAGAAACTTTTCAGGGAAGCAGTATCCAAACCTAGAGGATATACCCCTAATAAGGAATCCTGCGATAAAGGGACTTAGCGAGGTTATGAGGGGGTGCGGCATAGGATGCGACTTTTGCGAGGTAACTCTAAGGCCACTAAGATATTACAGCGTTGAAATGGTCATGAAGGAGGTAGAGGTTAACTCAAGGGCAGGCTACACTAACGCTTGGTTGCACAGTGACGAGATATTTGCATACAAGCATGGCCCGCATTTCACTCCAAACGAGGAAGCGCTTCTTGAGCTCTTCAGGTCTGTTACAAAAGTAAAAGGCATCAAAACAACAAACCCAACGCATGGTAGAATATCGATTCCTGCAGCCTATCCTGATTTAATAAGGAAGCTCTCTGAAGTTATGAGGGCAGGTCCAAACCACTGGATAGGTGTACAAGTTGGACTTGAGACTGGAAGTGATAGGCTTGCTCTAAAGCATATGCCAAACAAGACCTTACCTCTCAGGATAGGACCTGACGGCTCTTGGCAGGAAATAGTGACAGAGGGTGTGAGGAACATGAACAAATATTACTGGAGACCTGCTTTCACAGTCCAGGTCGGGCAGATGGAGGAAACCGACGAGGATAACTGGGAAACGGTTGCGCTGATAAACAGGCTAAGCAACATGGAGGTCGAGGGTAGGCCTTCAGAGTTTACTGTTACACCTATGCAAAACATGCCTCTTGGTAGGATAAAGAGCAAGGACTACAGCCCTGAGATGCTAACGCAGGCACAGCTTGCCGTATACTATGCAAGCTACAGGCACCTGATGAAGATGGCTCAGAGGGATGCAATGAAAGATAGCAAGGGGAACATAGTAAAGAGGACAGCGATAGCCTCGATACTGAATGTAGGTGCCTGGGCACTTCTGTACTTTATAGAAAGGATATGTAAGAAGAAAGGCCTTGACATAGAAAAAGTCAAGAGGTACGGGCTTGAGGGCGAGAAAGTTTATGTTTATGCAAGGTAGGAAAATCTCCAAGCTCTAGGAGCCTGAAGGAGTCGCTTTTCCTACTGTAGACAAGTAAAGAGGAGAGAGAGAGGCTTTTCTCCGCAAGGAGATCAATATTCAGCTCTTTCACACATTGAATAAACTCCTCAAGCCTAACCCTTGTTACAGGATGCTTGGCTATTATGGAACAACAGTCCTTGTATTCTGATATTGAAGTATCATATGTTCCTATCTTCTTTGCTAGATCAACTATCTCTTGCTTGTCCATTGAAAGTAGTGGTCTGAAGATAGGGTATGTTGAGAGGAAATCCATGGCCCTTATGTTCCAAATAGTCTGGGAAGCTGCCTGTGAAAGGCTATCGCCAGTCGATATGCCACTTGCACCTAGCTTCTTTGCTGCCTTTTCAGCAACAACCCTCATAAAGTACCTGAAGAGCACTGGCTCCAGGTCCTTGCTGCTTGAAATTGTCGAGAGTTGGTATTCAGTGTATGGGATGAGTAAGCAGTACCTGCCCCCGCCATAGGTTGAGAGGATCTTTATCAGCTCTGTTATCTTTGTTCCTATCACATCTTTATTCTCAGGGAGCGCGTGGAAATGAATGTATATTGGGTAGCATCCCCTTTTTAACATCATGTAAGCAGCTACAGGTGAGTCTATCCCTCCGGAAAGTAGGTGCAGGACACGGCCCGAGACACCAACAGGAAGGCCACCCAGGCCCTTGACTTTCTCCGTGTAAAGAAGGGCTGAGTCGTCCAGTATCTCTATGTATATAGCTAGGTCAGGGTTCTTGAGCCTAACTTGCATTCCAGTACTTTCGCATATTGCCTTTCCTATCCTGGAGGATAGCTCGAGGGACGTGGCTGGAAAGCACTTGTTTGCCCTTCTCACATTCACAGAAAATGTTCCTGCCTTCCTTGATGACGCAACCTGGATTGCAGCCTCCTCTATTTTGCTGTACTCAAGAGGCAGTTTCTCAACAATTGCAAACCAAGATACACCAAAAGTCCTTATGAGTGTATTTCTCACTTCATCTTCCCTTCCCTCAACAATCAGCCTGCTCTGCTTCCTTTCCACATGGATGGAAGATGAGGATAAGGTAGAGATATTCCTTGCAAGTGTACTCTCAAACCTTGGCCTGTTCCTTCCCTTTAGTGCTATCTCGGAGTAGTGAACCACAAATAAAGCCATTTTCTCACATTACTGATGCTACCATTGCAACAAGGAAAACAAGAGCAAGGTAGGGGCTGGAGAACTTGAATGCAAGCCATGCGTTTTCCTTTGTTGGATTCTTGAGGAGCTTCAAGTTTGTTATAAGAAGTACAACACCTGTCAGGGCTGTGAAACCGAGATATATGTAAAGGCCGTAGCCCTCTAGGAAGGGTGCAAGTAGAAGGCTTACAGGTATTAGTACTAGTGTGTTGAGTACAATGTATTTTGAAGCCTTTATTGGGCCTACGATGGAAGGAAGCATTGGTATGCCTGCGGCTGAGTAGTCCTCCTCTGTAACAACAGCAAGGCTCCAGAAGTGGCTAGGAGTCCATACAAAGACAAGCATAGCAAGCACCCAGGCAATAAGCTGGTCTGAGAATGTAACTGCATACCAGCCTGCAAGGCACGCACAGCTTCCTGCAAAGCCACCGAGAACTATGTTAAGAGATGTCCTTGGCTTGAGTATTATGGTGTAAATTATAACGTATATCAGGGAACCTAACATTATAAAGGATGTAGCAATCAAGTTAAGTGTTAGAAGAGAGACTGTAAGACCAAAGGTAATTAGAGAAATTCCAAGAAGGAATGCCCTTTCGGGCGGAACTATCCTATGCTGGGGAAGGGGCCTGTGCATCGTTCTCCTCATCTTCGAGTCTACGTCAGCTTCTAGGTAGCTGTTCATTACCAAGGAGCCAGCAGTAGCTAGCCCACCCCCAACCACTATTCCAAAGATTACATGGAGAGGGGGTATTCCTCTGGAAGCTATGAATGAGGATGCAAATCCAACGAATACAATAAGAGGTATTATTCTTGGTTTTGTAAGGCTAAGATAATCCCTGAGGCTCAAGCCTGCTTTTCATGCTGAATCCCAGCATCTATTATGGGTTTTGTTTTTGGAAATACTTAATAGAGAATCTCTATTTTAGGATGCTGTCCCGCGGTAGCTCAGCCTGGTAGGCAATAGGCCAAGAGCTTCCGGCTGTAGTGGTTGGCTCTAGGCCAACCGTGTCAGCTCCGCCAGGCAACAGTAACCGGAGTGTCGCAGGTTCAAAAGGGTAACCTGAGAGTCCTGCCCGCGGGACGCATTATTTTGGAGGGAAAAGTTTAGCTATCTGTCCCAGCAGTTTGCTGTGCATGAGGGGCAGGGTTGCCACAGGTATTATTATATCAACGCTAACATGCCTCCTTATTGTATACCTTCTTCTTGGCGAGACCTCAACGGAAGAGGGCAGTGTTCAGGCATTTAATCTTGTTAACATACTTGGCATATTTGGTGTAGTGCTTGGTATTATAATAGCAGTTTCAATGTTTAGAAAAAAAGAATAGTTCAATAAAGGAAGCAGGAAACAAAATGCCCTTCTTCCAGCTCCAAAAGCTCTGGAACCTCCCTAGTGCATCTGTCAAACCTGTAAGGACATCTAGGGTTGAACCTACAGCCTTCGGGCGGCCTTATAGCACTCGGAACCTCCCCATGAGGTATCTGTTTTTCCCTCTTTACCTTCGGGTCAGGAACGGGTACGGATGAGATTAGTGCATTAGTGTATGGGTGGAGAGGGTTTGAAAAGATCTGTTCTGTGCTCCCTTGTTCAACAATCTTTCCGAGGTACATTACGGATATCGTATCCGCCATGTAGCTTGCAACAGCAAGATCGTGAGTGATTAGGAGAATTGTTAGGCCAAGCCTCTTCTGCATTGTTATAAGTAGGTCCATAATCTGCGCCCTAACAGAAGCGTCAACCATTGCAACTGGTTCGTCTGCAACAACGTACTTCGGTTGAATTATAAGAGCTCTTGCTATAACAACCCTCTGCCTCTGACCCCCGCTGAGTTCATGCGGATACCTGCTGTAGAAGGATGCGGCTGGGGAGAGGTTAACATCCTCAAGCATTTTCATAACTATCTCTTTCCTTTCCTGCTTTGTTGCATCCGAGAGATGGATTAATGGTTCTTCAAGAGCCTGCCCGACCTTCATCCTAGGGTTTAAGGAGGAGTTTGGGTCTTGAAATATGTACTGGGCCTTCTTTCTCAATTCTCTCCTGTCAACTTCATCCTTGAATATGTCCCTGCCATCGATAACTACTTTGCCAGAGGTTGGTTCAATCAGCCCAACAGTGACCTTGCCTGTCGTTGTCTTCCCGCTGCCCGACTCTCCAACAAGAGCATGTATCTTTCCTTTCCTTATCTGAAAAGATACGGAGTCAACAGCATGAACATACTCCCTCTTCCTAGATATAAGCTGGGAAATAAAACTCTTCTGTACTGGGAAGTACTTTACGAGTCCCTCAACACTTACCATGAATTCGTCAGTAAAGGTGGCATGCAACGTATCTCCCATCCTCCTTCTTCTCAAGTTCTGGTTCAACATTCATACACTTGTCAAAGGCATATGGGCACCTGGGGTGGAAAGAGCATCCACTAGGTATATTTCTAAGGTCAGGTGGGTGACCAGGTATGGAGACAAGCTTCCTTGACCTGTTGTAAAGCAGAGGTATCGATTCTATTAGGCCTTTTGTGTATGGATGCTTTGGATTTTTATAAAGTTCTTCTGTTTTTGATAGCTCCACAATCCTTCCGCAGTACATAACAGCAACCCTGTCTGCCATCTCTGCAACAACGCCCATGTTATGAGTTATCAGGATAAGTGTAAGGGAAAATTCATTCTTCAACCTCTTTACAAGCTCCAGTATCTGCGCCTCCACCAGCACATCCAAAGCTGTTGTTGGTTCGTCTGCTAGGATAAGGTTTGGATTTAAGGCAAGAGCAAGTGCTATCATAACCCTCTGCCTCATGCCACCGCTGAACTGATGGGGGTAGTCATCTAGCCTCTCCTCAGATATACCGACGCTCTTCATCATCTTTCTTGCAATTTCCAAGGCCTTGTGCTCATCTATGTTTTCCATGTGCTCCGTTATGTACTCGATGAAATGGTCCCTTATCTTTTTGACAGGGTTAAGGGATGTCATGGGATCCTGGAATATCATAGCTATTTCCTTTCCTCTTAACTTCCTTATCTCCTCTCCTTGCATCGAAAGTATGTTCCTTCCTTTATAGTAAATTGAACCTGTTTTGACCCTTGCGGGTGGCTGCAGCAGGCCCATTATTGCGAGTGCAAGGGTCGATTTGCCTGAGCCGGACTCGCCCACTATGCCAAGTGTCTCCCCTTTCTCAACATCAAGGGAAAGGTTCCTTATTGCTCTCGCTTCCCCTTCATCCGTATAGTATGAAACAGAAAGGTTCCTTATTGAAAGAATAGTTTCCATGTCCTCACCTTATTTTCGGGTTCTGCCTTTCTGCATAGCCCTCACTGATCAGAGAGAAGCCTAGAGCTGCAAGGAGTATCATAGTGCCTGAAGATAATATTACCCACCAGGAGCCTGAAGCAAGTTCGAACCTTCCGTATGTCAGGTCTATGCCCCAGTCAGGAAGGTTTACAGGAAGCCCAAGACCTATGAAGTCTAGCCCTGCTGTCGTAAGTATTGAGTCTGCAAAGTTAACTGTAGCCACAACTATGATAGAAGAAATTATGCTAGGGAGTATGTGCTTGAAAAGTATGCTCAGCGTGTTAGCTCCAGAGCACTTTGCAGCCTCGACGTACTGTAACTCTTTTATCGAGAGAACTTGGCTTCTTACAACCCTGAAGTAGCTCGGTATGTAAACTACAGCTATAGCAAGAGCTTCATTTATAACGCTTGTGCCGTATATGCTTATTATCATGACAGCAAGTATAAGACTAGGGAACGAGTAAACGCTGTCCATAATGAGTGAAACAGACCTGTCAAGGTTGCCACCTATGTATGAGGAGAGGAGACCTATTGGCACGCCGATTGAGGCACATATCAGGACTGCTGTGAAAGCAACTAGCAGTATGAATCTACCGCCCCAAATGATCCTGCTTAGCATGTCTCTCCCGTACTGGTCTGTGCCGAATGGGAAAGAAGGTGATGGGGGAGAGTTACTTGGACCTATGCCTATCTTTGTTGGGTCGTGAGGTGAGATAAAAGGCGCAATTATTGACATTGTCGAGAGGAACGCAATTATCGAGAATCCAGCAACTATGAAGGCCCTACCGTAGCCTCTCCCGAGAATCGAGTAGAAGATAAAACGAGAAGGCGAGAAATATTCTCTCTTCAAAGTCTCACCCTTGGGTCGAGGTATGCATACATTATGTCGATAAGCAGGCTAACAGTTGTTATTATTATAGCTAGGAACACAACGGTTCCTTGCACTGCAGTGTAGTCCCTGAAGTAAACCCTGTCAACAAGATACAGGCCTAGACCCTGTATGCTGAACTCTGTTTCAGTTAAGACCGCACCACTTACAAGTATAGCAAACTGAAGTCCGATGACAGTCACAACAGGCAGGATTGCATTCTTAAGTGCATAGCCAAGCAAAACTGTCCTCTCCTTCAGCCCCCTCGCTCTAGCCGCAATGACAAAGTCTGCCCTTATTGTCTCCAACATGTTTGCCCTTGTTATCCTTACAAAAACACCTGAGATGACAACACCGAGGGCTATTGAAGGTAGCACGATATGCGAGGCAGAATTGAGAAAGGCCTGGAAGTTTCCAGAGAGCAGGCTGTCGAGAGTGTAGAGACCTGTCTGTATGTGTATGCCCGCCACAGTTATTCCCGAGGGAGGTGTGCCGTCGTACCTCCCGTAAACAGGTAGAACGTGCAGGAAAACACCGAAGACAATCTGGAGTACCATTCCAACGAAAAAGACAGGTGTTGCGTAGGATATTATACCGTACAGCTTTATGGCTGAATCAACCTTCCCCCTTTTAGCAACACCAAGGACACCGAGGCCAATCCCAAGTAAGATTGCAACAAGGGTTGAGTAAATTGCAAGTTCTAGTGTTGCAGGAAACCTTGACATAATTTCAGGAGCAACAGGAGAAAAATCTCCAGACATGGAAAGGCCTAGGTTCCCGTGAAACAGGTCGTTTATGTAATCTATGTACTGGATGTATAATGGCTTGTCCAGGCCAAGCTTGTGTGTGTAGGAGGCTATCAGCTGAGGGTCAGCATTTTTCTCAAACCTGAGAAGCACAGGATTCCCAGGCAGAATTCTCATCACGAAGAATACAATGCTGAGAAGTATGAATACCATCGGTATTGTGAGTATGACCCTCGTAAGTATGTACTCCCTTAAACCCACAAAAAACTAGGTGCGGTGCTTGGTTTTAAAGTTAGCCAAGCACCTTATGCAGTTTCCCAGAGCAGCCAGTACCTGAATATTGTTGTTGCGTCTAGGACAATTCCTCCAACCTTTGGGCTTGAAACAGCTACCGATATACCCTGGAACAGCGGAACAAGTGGTGCATCACTTGCTATGAGCTGCTGTATCGACTGGTATATCGATGCAAGCTGAGAGCTGTCCGAGGTTGAGGCTGCTTGCTGTATCAGCCTTGTCATGTTCTGGTTCACGTAGTGTGTGTGGAGGAATCCAATTCCGTCAGCTGGAAGGAATGGACTTGTGTAGTCGAATGGGTCTACAAAGTCTGGGTACCAGCCGTATATGTAAACCTGGAGCTGATCTGCACTTGTGCTCTGCTTGTAGTTTGCCCATGGTTCTGAAGCTAGATTAACACTTATCATGCCTGTTTTCTCAAGTGCTTGCTTTATTGCTTGAGCTATGCCGTCCGTCGACTGGTAGTGCCCTGTAGGATATGTTAGCGTGAATGTTAGCTTGTTTGTCTGGCTGTATCCTGCCTGTTGGAGCAGGTTCTCTGCATATGCTAGGTTTGCGTCACCGTAGACCTTGAATGCATCAACGTGATACTGCATGCCTGCAGGTATCATGCTGTAAAGAGGCTGGACCTGGCCTAGAAATACTGTGTTGACAATTAGCGACCTGTCTATTGCAGCAGCAATTGCCTTTCTAACAAGGACGTTATCGAAGGGCTTCTGTTTTTCATTAAATACTAGGTACTGTATGAATGTTCCAGGTCCTGTCCATACCTTGAAGTTAGGGTTGCCCTGGTATGCCTGTATGTCTGTTGGGCTAAGCTGTCTGTATGCTATGTCAACTTGGCCACTCTGGAGTGCAAGGTTAAGGGATGCAGAGTCTGTAAAGAACTTTATGACTATGTTCTTTGTCTTTGGATATCCTGCGGATGCATTCCAATAATTCGGATTAGCTGTTAGATCCATCTCAACATCCTTTCCCCCTGACCTTACCCAGTTTGTAAGTATGTAGGGGCCAAGCCCATTCGGATTCTCTGTATTCACGTTTCCAGTGTAGTTAACTATCCTGTCCATGGGAGCAACGTGTGGATTTACAGGATACATAGCTATGAATGCAGCAAGAGAGAGGAAGAAAGAGGTTGGCTGGTTTAGTACGAAAGAGACTTGGTACTGGCTGTTAACGACAGTCCTATTTATTATTGTATCAAGTCCAACACCTGCAAAAGGTCCCTCAGGCTCGTCTATCTTGAACTGCCTGTCAATTGAGTACTTGACTACTGTTGCGTTAAAAGGTGTACCGTCCGCAAATTTCACACCTTGTCTAAGGTTGAAAGTCCATGTCTTTCCGTCAGGGCTTACACTCCAACTTGTTGCAAGTGCAGGCACTATCTCTGTTGTTCCAGGCCTGTAGTTAACCAGCCCTTCTCCAAGGTTCTGTATTATGTTGTCGCCGAAATAGTCGTAGGCATCGGCAGGGTCTATGGTGCTCTGGACCGAGTCAGTTGTGCCAATAACTATCTTGTCCCTGTAGCTAATGGATGTTGTTGTGGTTGTTGTAGGAGAGGTTGTCTGGGAGGTTGAAGTTGTAGTTGTCTGTGTCTGCTGTGGAGTGGTTGTGTAGAGGTAAACTATCAGTGCCGCAATGAGTATAATTACGATAATAGCAATAACTGTTGCGGCGGAGACAGCTTCCCTTTTCTTTAATTTCATTTTCACCCTCTCCTTTATTTGGAAATATTTAAACTTGCAAAAGATTTAAACAAGTTGCGGGCAGGAGCGTGGAAACAATGGATACAGAGTTTGTTGTACTTGCCTTGATCTTTGTTCTTATAGGGTCTGCAGGCATAGTTGCCTTTTCTGGCCCGATGACACCTGCAGGTGATTCTTGCTACTGCTTAATTCCAAGTCCGGAGCCTGGAGCGGGCCAAGGAACATCAGCAATCATACTTGCAATAGGCATACTTTTTCTTCCAATGGGAATACTCAAAGGCGGACTTCCTAGGATAGGAAAGCAGCCAGGTCAGGTAGAGAAGATACAGCTTCCCTCAGGAAAGGTTTACACACCCCTTCAAATAACAAGTGGTAAGCTCTTTGCTTTTGGAATACTCCTAACGATCATAGGTGTTGACATCCTTCTTGTACCAGGTTACTTGATCCTGAATAGCATACCGCTCACCTTTTTGGGTGCGGTGCTTGTTGTGCTTGGAGTTCTATCAATTTACTTTGGGTTGAAACCTCTAGGCAAGAAGTAGAACTAATGTTTTTTATTCTCTGAAAAATGGTGTATGAGCATGTCGACAAGAAAAAAGAAACATCAAACAGCAGAAAAGCCAATACCCGTAGTATACTCGAGGCACGATGGGGATATGTTAAAGAGAGAGGGAAGGGGTTTCTCGATTCCCGAGCTAAAGGAAGCAAAGCTAGACATTCAAACAGCAAGAAAACTCGGAATAAGGGTAGATACTAGAAGGAGGAGCTTGATAGAGGAGAATGTGAAATCTCTCAAAGCAATTTTAAAGCCAAGAACACATGCAAAAAGGAAGACAAAGAAGGCTCAAAGCTCCGAGCGGGAAAGGGAGTAGAGGTACTGTTGCGCATATCCAGCATACTCCCCAAAGTAAGAACGCATATTTCTGGAAAGGGAAAGATAATCCCTGTTTGATAACTTTGTCTTGGATCCTATGTCTCTGCACATATTGGGATAGTATTCCTTGAGAGCCTTTAGTATCCATGTGTCTATTGGGAAGGCCTCATCCTTTCCAAGAGAGAAGAGGAGAAAGCAGTCTGCCACCTTGTTTCCAACTCCTGAAAGTATCTTCTCGTCTTCAAATTCAGCAAGTATTTCCTTTCTTGCTTCTTCATAGCTAAGCTTTGAAAGCCTTTCAAAATCAACCTTGTGTGAAGCAACACTTCTGGAGACAGAGAGAAGATATCTGGACCTGTATCCAAGGCCAAGCTCTCTCAGCTCCCTTTCTGTTGTGTTTGAGAGAACCTCTGCCTTTGGAAATGAATAGTATGTTTCAATACCTGCCTTTAAAGGTTCACCGTACTTCCTGCAGAGAGCATCTATCATCCTAGAAATTCTTGGTATGTTTGCGTTTGTTGAGAGGAGGAAGGATGCAAGGCATTCCCATGGCTCCTGCCTTATCAACCTAAGACCGTAGAAGCTTCTAACAGCCCTCCTCATTACCTCGTCCTTTGCTATCTTTCCAAGTATGAAGCCTAGGTCCTCGTCCAGCCTGAAATACCTTACTAAGAAGGCGCTGTCAATTTCTACTCCCTCTACTCTACAGAAGAGTAGCTCGCCCTCCTGCCTTATCTTTACAAAAGAACGTGAAACAACACCCTCCCAGTCCTCACCCTTCTTCTGCCACCTAAAGACCTGCCCGCTTCCAATTGTATACTCAAGGTTAAATGGTTTGCCTGAGAGGTTTATTGTGAATTCCACGTTCCTTTTTTACCCCACCATATAAATAGATTTTTAGGAACAGCGAAAGCCAAGGAAACCGTGATAGAAAGGGAATATTTGAAGAGGACAAGAAAGTCTTTTGAGCTTTACGAAATAGCAAAGAAATACTTTGCAGGAGGAGTAAACCATAATGCAAGATTTTACAGGCCTTACCCACTTTTCTTCTCGAAGGCAGTGGGAAAATACGTGTGGGATGAGGACAACAACAGGTACGTTGACTACTGGATGGGCCACACAGCACTGATACTTGGCCACTCACCTTCTTTTGTTGTTAGAGCGCTAAGTAATCAGCTCAGAAGAGGAACTCTCTACGGGATGGGCTCTAGAAAATCTGTTCAGCTTGCGGAGCTGATATCAAAGCATGTGCCTTGTGCAGAGATGATGAGATTCTGTAATACTGGTGCGGAGGCAACCATGTACGCTACAAGACTTGCAAGAGCTTACACAGCAAGAAAATGGGTCATTAAGGTTGAGGGAGGCTGGCACGGTTACAACACACAGCTGAACAAGGCAGTCCATCATCCCTTTTCTGGAGTGGAGGGTTCAGGTATACTCGAGGAAGAGCAGGCGTACGTTGACACGATAAGGTTTAACGATTTGCATAACTCCGAGAAAGTAATAATGCGCCATAGGGATGAGGCAGCGCTTATAATACTTGAGCCAGTTCTAGGTGCTGGCGGGTGCATACCTGCAAAGAAGGAATACCTGAAGTTCCTAAGGGAGATTTCTGAAAGGTATGGTATAGTGCTTTGCTTTGACGAGATAATAACTGGCTTTAGGCTTTCCTTGGGCGGTGCGCAGGAATACTACTGTATTAAGCCGGACATGGCAACACTTGGAAAGATAGTTGGAGGAGGCCTGCCAATAGGAGTTGTAGCAGGGCTGAAGGAAATAGTTTCCCTTGCAGACCCTGTAACAAGGAGAGAAAATTTCGTTTCAATAGGAGGAGGTACTTTTTCCGAGAACCCTCTAAGCATGATAGCTGGGATAGAAACGATAAGCTACCTTGAGAGACACAGAGATTTGTACGAAAGGCTGTCTATGCTTGGGGAAATGGCAAGAAAGGGAATTGATAAGGCCTTTGAAGAGTATGGTGTAAATGCACATACGACTGGAGCTTGCTCTCTCTTTATGACACACTTCTCGGAGAGGGAGCCAGAGAATGCAACTGATTCAAGCCTTTCAAACAAGGAGATGCAGAGGCTCTACGGCATACATCAGATTTGCAGGTCGAACTTCCTTCTTTCTGCTCACCCATCAGCCATATCTGTAAAGCATGATTACAGAGACATAAGAAAGCTAATCGATGCTGCAGGAGAATTTGCACTTTTAATTAAAAAGATGGGGAAAGAGGTTGCTACCTCTTCACCTTCGAAAGTCTCTGGTCCACATCAGACCAGTTAACTACATTCCACCAGCTTTCCACGTACTTTGCCCTGTCATTCTGGTAATCAAGGTAGTATGCATGCTCCCATACATCAAGCCCGAGAAGTATCGGCATCTGCGCTAGGTGCATGAGATTCTGCTTCTCTATCTGTGTCAGAACAAGCTGGTCTGTCTCTGCATCGTAAAGTAGTAGAGCCCAGCCAACCCCTTCAACTGTCTTTGCAGCGTCGCTGAACTGCGCCTTGAACTTGTCAAATCCACCAAAGTCCCTGTTTATCATATCTGCAATTTTGCCTCCAGGTGTGCCACCACCCTTTCCCGCAGGAGCCATGTTAGGCCAGAATATGCTGTGTAATATATGGCCATCTACGTTAAAGCTGTAGTCCCTGAGGACAGCTCTAACATCTATCTGTATCTCCCCCTTTCTTGCCTTCTCGAGCTTCTCAAGTGCAGCGTTTGCTCCGTTTACGTATGCTTGGTGGTGCTTGTCATGATGGAGCTGCATTATCTTCTCTGATATGTATGGTTGAAGTGCATCATATTTGTATGGAAGAGGTGGAAGTGTGTATGTCTTTGCCATGACTCCGCCTTGATGTAGAAGAGTTAAAAATCTTGTTTATTGACCAAGGCTTACTTGCAATCTAAACCAAATCTTCTGCCTTTTGATATGTGGATCAAAACACAAAGAATTGTTCTAAAGAGCGCTTATGTCAAGCGTTGCCTAGCAATAGTTATATACTTTAGAAATAAGATGAAGAGGAACTGAATTGAAACTGTTTCTTGATACTGCAAATATAGAAGCAATAAGAAAGCTTAACAGGATGGGCATAGTTGATGGGGTTACAACAAACCCAACCTTGATCTCAAAAGAGCAGGGAGAATTTGAGGAAATAGTTATCTCGATATGCAAGGAGGTGAAGG
>CADDZR010000011.1 GCA_902812495.1 archaeon
CTGGCCTTGCTTTGTCTCCAAGTAGCCCTGAATGGACAAAAGGGAAATGTGCAACGTCAAGGAAGTTTTCTATTGCACGTGTTGCTGATGCCTTGTAATGATAAGGGCCGCAGAGTATCTTCCTGAAGCTCGAATCATTCCATTCTTCAAATTTTGGTGGTTCTCTTTCCGGCTTACCTAATGAGGCCCATACAAGACCATATTTCTCAGTACTTTCATAGACCTTCACATGAGCCTTCGCCGGAGGCCTTTGGTCAGGATGGGCTGGAAACCTAACACATTGTCCTGTTTTATCATATTCCCATCCATGATACGCGCAAACAACGTGGTTGTTCTCTATCCAGCCCAAAGAGAGTCTTGAGCCTCTGTGAATGCATAAGTCTTGCCAAACGTTTACTCCTGACCCATCTTTCCAGAGAATCAGATCCTCTCCAAGAAGCCTTGAAGGGACTATAGATCCTTCTCTAACTGAGTTTGAAGGGATAAGAGGATGCCAGTCGTCAAGTATTATTTTGTCGATTCTTTTCATTTCAAGCTATTCTGGAGGTAGTTCTTTGTATGCTAGCGAGATGTCTATTCCCTTTCTTCTATGATAGTATTTTGATAGCGCATATATTAAGATGCTGACAACAGCTGAGAGAATTACAAATGTATATGTAAGGGAGTTGATTTCCCATACATCAGGATAAGCAAGATACAGATAAGTTATGTATGAGTAAACGATTATGTTTGCTATTCCAGCTATTACAAGTAAGAGTTTAGACTTGCCGTTCTCCTTTCTAATTGCGTGTACAGCTGCGGCAAGCCCCACAAACGCAAAGTAAATCATAGAGGCTATGATAGCACCATAAAGTGAAGTGTATCCTGTGTAAAAGAGTACAGCTATTCCCATCAGACCTACTGTTATAACAAGGTCAACTAAGTGTGCAACAATAGGCGAACCAAATCTTGGACTTACATAGGAAATTTTAGCTGGCAAAAATCTGTCAAATGACTGAGCCAAGAGGTACCTTGAGATAACTATAACTGCATAAGCTACAGTTGCTACGTTGAGAGCTATCCAGCCAAGCCCAATAATTGTCGAAATAAACTGATTGCCTGAGACACCCATTGCAAGAGTCCAGAAGTTAAAGTTAAAAATATATACTAAAGTTGGGTTCGAGAGTGCAGCGTTAACAAGATCTTGACCTGCAACATAATACCACGTTGCCAAAGCAGATGTTAAAGTAATGAAGACAATAACTACTGAAACAGGTACGTTCCATTTCAGTGTTTTTCTTCCCTTGATCTCTGACGCAACAGCTGCACCTGCGTTAACCCAAGGATAGACAAAACCAAATACTGCAGGCATTATTAGCAAGGTTGCTGCAAAGCTAAAAACAGGACCGGTGTAGGATTTGATTAACGATGTATATGTTATCGGGTTACCGTTACCCAGTATGTCTTTTGCGTTAAGTCCGTTTATATACTGAACAACAGACTGATGACCAGCTCCTAGAAGTGTAAGTATCGCTATTGCAAGAGCAGCAATTCCAAAGAGTGCAAGTACTGTTACAACCCTATAACCCCATTTTGGCTTGAATATGTTTACAGCTATAAGAGCACTGAAAAGGAGAGCTCCTGTTACAAATATCATAATTGGACTTGTGCCGGGGACGTCAGGCGGAGCTGCAATTGATTGTATGTTACCAACAACCCCAATTGCATTTACAGTACCAAGGACAACAAGGGCCATGAAAGCTGTAGTCTCAAGAGTATAACCCGTAAAAGCAAGAATATTGCCTAAAAAGCCACCAAATGTCCTAGATACCCAAACGTAATCTCCTCCTGTCCTTGGGTAACGTGTTATCATGGTTGTGTATATTACGATTTGTGGTATAGATAGTAAGAGCCCTATTACTGATGCCATTACAAGGTTTATGCCAGCTACTGTTGGTAAAAGTACCATTATAAAGCCGAGACTACCTAAAAGTGGTCCAATTGACATGTTACTAAAGTTCAGTGTTATGCTATGAAGGAAAGAAACATTTTTTACAAGACCTGTACTTTCTCTAACAAAGACCTTTGTTTCAAGTTCTTGAACTTGCTTTCTGTCGCTCAATATCCGTGTGAAAATTTGGTTAGTATATAACATTAACTTAGCATCATTGCGTTAAATGTTTACATGCGTGCGAATTTAGTAGCCTATTTCAGAGCTTGGTCTCAAGTGTCTCATTGACTTTACTCTACCACACCTTTTGCATTTGTAAAGACCCCTACCTCTAGGGTTATAGTCCCTGTTATCTACTACTGCTTCGTGCTCCGTCCTCATCATGCATTTCTCACACCATCTGTAATCGGCCAAAGAAGTCAATAAACTTCAATGCAGTAAAGTAAAAAGTTTTATCAATCTGATGTCATTCTAGATGTACTATGTTTGATTTGCTTGTGTTTGGGATTCTATTAATCTTAGCAGGTTTTATAGTTATATTCGTCTCAGTTTTACTTGAAGCTTTAAAGTCAGCAAAGGATGCAGAGGTAAAAGGAGGAGGAGTTGTGATGATAGGTCCTATTCCAATAATTTTTGGTTCTGATACAAAGTGGGCAACAATAGCTATAGTTCTCGCTCTGACCCTACTCATACTTGGAATTCTTTACTATGTGATCTAAAATGAGAAACCTCATGATTGCAGGCATCGTTATGATACTAGCAGGTACTTTCTTGATAGTTGGCTCATCATTTCTTTATTCTTCACAAGGTAATGTTTCTTGGGGTGGCTTTGTGCTGATAGGTCCGATACCGATAGTGTTTGGGAATGGAAAGTACGGAAGTGTTGTGAGCATACTTTCTCTTGTTCTTGGAATCCTAATGATTGTCTTACTTTACATCTATTTAAAAAAAGGAAGAAGTAGCGAGTCTCTTAAATAGAAACTGATAAATAGCCATCATTAAAAAAAAGAAAATAATGCAACAACTAAAGCCTTTACTAATAATAACACCAGCAGCAAAGAGTAAACTTGAGGAGATAATAAGGAGGGAAAATATAATAAATCCATTCCTGAAGATAGAGGTGTTTTCAGGGGGATGTGCGTGCAGTGGTGGTTACAGATATTCCCTTAGCCTTCTCGAGGAGCCTGGAAAGGAAGATATCTTTGAAGAGGTTGAGGGCATAAAGGTAGCTGTTAGGAAACAGGACGCTGAAATAATAAGAGGCTCAAAGCTAGACTTCTACGAAAGCTTGCAGAGGACAGGTTTCAGAATCGAAAATCCAAATGTCCAGGCAAGCGAATGTGGTTGCGGCTCACATTAATATATTAATGAGCTGCTTAGCTTAAGCATGCTTTTCTTGGCCATATAGTAAGGTACACTGATTTCTTTTTTCAGTGCGGTCTCTACAGCAAATCTCTGTGAAACGAACGTGAAGAAAAAGACTGTTTCAGCCTCGTTCCTTGCTTCGTGAGGCAAGAGTTTTACAAGATTCTTTCCCCTTGTCCCATTTACAAACCTTTCTACCACATCACAAGGGTCGGAATAGCAGAATATGTTCACAGTGTCTCTTTTCTTAAGCGAGAAAAGGGCTGCATGCATGAAGTCCTCGACTGGGAATGTCTGTGCCTTCGCACCAAAGAACTCGTACAACTTGAATGAAGCGTAAAGAGCGATTGGATACAAGAAGTCCTGCCCTAACATAAATGTTGTTCCCCTTTCTGAAACCACAGGCAGGCTATAACTTTGCGCTTCATTCCAAGTTGAGAGGTAGTCTATACTTTCATCTAAACCTGCAAGTCGGATCAATATTTGCAGTGTTAATGAAAAAGAAAGTATACCGGGAAGCCTGTGCTCTGCGTTGTAGGGTATCCTTATTACCTCATCGCAAAGTTTTGCAAGCGGGCTTTCCATATTGGATGTGACAGCAATTCTTCTTCTTGCTATTCCAGATACGCGTTCAGCTGCCTCTATGTTTGATTTGGTTGCTCCGGAAACGGAAACAAAAAAGACATCCTTTCCTGCACAAATCTCCGGCCTCGATACCACAGAATGCGAGTCGAAACACAAGACTTTGCCACGACTTAGATAGTAAGCTGCCTTCGACGCAGCATAAGAGTCTCCCGCACCGGCAAGTACAGAACCATCCGTTGCCCTCCAAAGCCTGTACGGTTCTGAATCTTTGAGTATCGAAGGCTGCTTTTTCATCTCATTAACTATATACTCAATCATGCTTTTTGGAGAGAATGATGAAGGATTTAAGTCTGGCATTGCAAGGCGGTGCTGTGAAATATGTAGAGGGTTCCAAGAAGGTTTTTTTGAATACAGGTCATAGATTTCCTAGAGAGATGATATGGGCAATAGGTGTGCTCAAGCTTGCCGCAGCAAGGGCAAATTTGGAACTTGGTCTACTTGACAAGGAAACAGCGAATTGTATTGAAAGGGAAGCTAGGAAGCTTTCCCAGGGTAAATATGATAGCATGGTCGAAGTGGATGTCTTCCAAACAGGCTCTGGAACGGGACTAAACATGAACGTGAATGAATTGATTGCTGAAATTTGCAGCAAAGAACTCGGAAGGAAGGTTCACCCAAACGACCACGTGAACATGTGTCAGTCCTCCAACGATGTTGGTCCTACGACTGTCAGGATAGCTTCCGTTGCCACAGCTAAGAACCTTGTCTCACCTAACCTTCGGGCATTCATAAAGAGTCTAAGAAAGCTTTCAGTAAGGACCGATAAAGTACTCAAGTCCGGACGGACTCATTTGAGGGATGCTTTACCTGTTACAATGGGACAAGAATTTTCTGCCTATGCAGATGCCTTCTCTAAGGATCAAAAGATGCTTGATGCGGTTATCAAGAACGCCCTTGAGCTTCCGATAGGTGGGACAGCCGTGGGTACCGGTCTTAATGCACATCCAGATTTTGGAAGGCTTGTTGTTGGCATTGTATCAAAGGAAACAGGTATCCAGTTCCGTGTCGCAGGAAATAGATTTAGGGCGATTAGGCTTTTAACAGACATTTTGGCTATTAGTTCTTGTTACAGAGTCATGGCTACAGACCTTTACAGGCTCTGTCAGGACTTAAGGCTCATGTTCTCAGGTCCAAGAACAGGGCTTAACGAGATAGACATACCAACACAAGAAGAGGTTGCAGGGAGTAGCATAATGCCAGGGAAAACTAACCCAGTAACTGTAGAGAGTGCAATGCTTGCGTGTGCACAGGTAATTGGTATTGACCAATCAAACCAGATTGCTGCAATGTTGGGCGAATTTGAACTCTCTATGGGTATACCCCTGATGGGTTACAATATAGTTGTACAGGCAAAACTTGTGTCCGAGGCGTTTGCAAAGGTGTCAGGACTCGTGCTATCTAGCCTAGTACCGAATAGAGAAGTCTGCAGAAGATATGCCGAAAGCAGTCCTGCCCTTATAACAATTATATCACCTGTAATCGGTTATGATAGGGCAGCTGAGATCGGGAAGAAAATTGCTTCTGGTATATCCATCCGGGAGGCGCTTTCAGACCTAGGCTACGGCAAACAGGAAATTGACAGAATTCTCAACATGGAAAGACTTGTTAGACCTGGGATCCCTACCAAGAACGTGTAGCCTACCTTCTTGCCCTTATTCCTATTTTCTCAACAAGTTTCTTGAACTCCTCGTCCGATGTTTCAAATCTTAGGTACGCAAGTATTTCTTTAGTGCTTAGCCCGATTGCCTTGGCTTCCTCGACCGTGTATCTGTAGGCTTCTATCTCCGTTGGCCTGTCAACGTATTCCATTGTTTCTCCGTGATCCCTGCCGTCGAGAAACTGCTTGAGATGTACGAGTACGTGTATCGTGTCTAGATAGAGGTACTCATTCTTTGCTTTCCTGAGATATCTGATGTTCATGCATATCTTTGCTGTGCTTCTCTCAAACCAGACACCATATCCATCGTTATCTGTCTTCAGCTTCACATGCGAAAGCACCTTGAGTGTTTCGTCTTTGCAGCCAAATAGCTTTTGAAGCGCGTTGGAGTTTTCCAAACCATGCATTATGTCAAGAAGCCTGTACTCGCCAGGTGTCTTTACTCTCTTAACACTAAAAGGTTTCTTCTCCATGTTTTTAATTTACCCTGTCAAGGAAAAAGTCCGTTGCTCAAAAAGACTTTACATACTGTTATCTACGTGCTTACAAAACAGGGAAACAATGATAATATCCGCAAGCGGTCTTAGATGCATGACGGAAAATGAGCCCCTTTCAATATTTGGAAGGGCAGCCTATGGATTTGCATCAAAGTACAGCGGCAAAGAAGTTTTGATAGGCATGGATACAAGGAGCACATCGGGGCCCATAATGCATCTTGTAACAGGAGCAGTGCTTCTTGCTGGAAAAGTACCCGTAGTCCTAGGCACTCTATCTACACCGGCATTATTTAGAGAGAGCAGGGTAAGAAAGATGCCAGCCATTATGATAACAGCGTCCCACAACGAACCAGAATGGAATGGTCTGAAGCTTATTTTAAATGGCAAGGGTGCTAGCAAGGATATATACGAAGACTCTGTGAGTTTAGAGCATCTAACAGCTACCTCATCCCAGGACTGTGTTTCCTATTCAAGATGTAGATACAACGAAGATTTTCTGAAAAAGCACAGGGATAGGTTCGACGGTATGAGTGTTGCTCTAGACCTCGGAGGAGGTTCTGCTATTTACCACGCAAAAGATATTCTGACAAGCCTTGGGTGCAAAGTTATACCATTGAATGATAAAGCAGGAGTATTTGCAAGGAAGATTGATCCTACAGAGGATAATCTTGAACTTCTCTGCAGAACAGTTACAGAAAACAGCTGTGATGCTGGTTTCGCATTCGATTCAGACGGAGACAGGCTTGTACTGGTTGATAGCAATGGGAAAAAGCTTAGCGGCGACAGAATGTTGAGCATCGCTCTATTTCAGCTAATGAATACAAGACATGTAAAAAAGGTGGTTGCATCCCTTGATACAACACTTGCTGTGAGGGATATTGCAATATTACACAAGGCAAGGCTGTATTGGTCCAAGGTTGGCGAAGCAAACGTTGTGAGTAAGATCGAAGAGGTAGGAGCTGAAGTGGGGGGTGAGGGGAGCAGCGGTGGTCTAATTGACCCAAGCTTTAACTTTTGCAGGGATTCGCTTGTTGCCGCATACTATATACTCTCGTGTATAAGGCAGAAAGGTGACAAAGCGTTTAAGATCGGCTCAGAATACTTCCAGCAAAGGACAAAGGTCGGCTTTTCAGGCTTTCTTCCTGAACTTGCGTCACAAATAGGCAGAAAGTATCTTGTTGAAAAACTCGATGGTTTGAAGATATGGATGGACGAGAACACGTGGGTTCTGGTAAGAAAGTCGAATACAGAGCATGTTGTGAGGATTTCTGTGGAGTCGAAGAGCAGGGGAAGAGCACTCTTCTTACTCAGGAAGTTCGAGAAACTTGTAAGAGAGGTTGGAAAAAATGGATGAATTTGAAGTAATACAGATAATAAGGGACAGAGTACTTGGCAAGAAGCTAGGAGCAGAAATTATCGGTGACGATGTTTCCTTTCTTAAGGAGAAAGGGAATATCGTTGCCAAGACTGATATGCTAGTTTCGACTACCGACATGCCTCCTCGGATGAGCCTAGCCCAAGCAGCAAAGAAAGCAGTAGCAATGTGTGTGAGTGACTTCGCAGCCAAAGGGGTTAAGCCAGACAGTTACCTTATTTCTCTTGGTATACCAAAGGGCTGCACAAAAAGAGATGTGTTCTCCATAGCTAGGGGATTAAAGGAAGCATCAGAAAGATGGAGTGTAGCGCTTATTGGGGGTGATACAAACCTTACAAAGGAGTTTGTAATCGCCTGTACTATGTTTGGATTCTCAGATAGGATTGTCAGAAGAAAGGGTGCAGGTACAGGTGAACTTGTTGTCACAAACGGATATTTCGGATATACCGCAGCAGGACTGAGAATTTTGCTCGGTAAAGCAACAGGAACCTCTGAATTTGAAAGAAAGGCAATATCGTCTGTTCTCGAGCCTGAGCCTAGACTCGAAGACGGCTTAATACTATCAAAATATCTAACCTCCTCAATGGACTCCAGTGATGGGCTAGCAATCTCTCTTTATACACTTGCCGAGTCAAACAACGTAGGGATAAGGCTCACAAAGATTCCGACAAATATGGATGTAAAGCAGTTTGCAACGAGAAATGGTCTTAGGGTAGAGGACCTTGTCTTCTTCGGGGGTGAAGAGTATCTTGTCGTTGGTACGATGAGGAAAAACGATTTCATGGAGGCAAAGAGAGAGCTGAAAAAAGTAGGAGGTAAGCTCATAGCATTTGGCTACACCGAAAGAGGCAAAGGTGTCTTTTTGGGGCTGGAGAAAAGCTTAAGCCTTCCTAAAAAAGGATGGGTGTACTCATTTTAACTTCTCCACCATCTTAACGAACCTAGCCAAAGCACTTTGTACTTTTTTTCTTGAATTAGACTCTGCGAATATCCTTATTATTGGCTCGGTGCCTGAAGGTCTGACAAGAACCCAGGTGCTACTATCAAGCCATATTTTCAATCCATCCACCTTCTCAATTTTACCTTCAACCCTCTTTTCTATCTCCTCAACTATCTTCTGAGCCTTTTCCTTCATGACTGCCACCTTTGTCTTCTGTTGGTAGAACCGTGGTATTCTTGAATCTATTTCTTCACTAAGTTTTTTCTTTGTCGAGGAGAGAAGATCAAGCACTAAAGCTGTTGCCATTGCACCGTCCCTCACTGGTATGTGGGGAGCATAAATGAAACCCCCATTCTCCTCAAACCCAACGATAGCACCAAGCCTTATCATTGTGTCGGAAACATCGACGCTTCCAACCCTTGTTCTTACCACCTTTGCATGCCTCCTTTTTGCTACTATCTCTATTACTTGAGACGTACTTATAGGTGTGACAATCGTCACGTTATTTTCTCTAGAAGATATGTAGTCCGAGAGTAAGGCACCTGATTGATCGCCCCAAATTATCCTCCCTTTTTCGTCACAGAATATAGCCCTGTCTCCGTCTCCGTCGTACGCTACACCAAAATCAGCCCCGCATGCAACTACAGCCTTTGAGAGAGACCCGAGAACCTCTGGGATGGGTTCTGGTCCCCTTCCTGGGAAATTTCCGTCAACTGTAGAGTTAAGGGTTATTACCTTACAACCCAACTCCTCAGCCACATAAGGAGCGGCAACACATTGCGCCCCGTTTCCCAGATCCATGACAACTTTGAATGTCCTTTTCCTGATTTTTTCGAATTGTACCTGGCCTATAATGTCCTCGACATACCTCTTGATTATCGATGTCTCTTCCCTGCGGGTACCAACATCCTTCCATTTTGCTTTCTTTGCTTTCTTACTGAAGTAAATTTCCTCGATCTTGGCTTCCTCATTTCTAGGTATCTCGACGCCGTTGCTCCCTACTACTTTCAGTCCGTTGTACTGAGGTGGGTTATGTGAAGCAGTGATCATCACACCACCCTTGAATCCCAAGTCCCTGACTCCGAACTGGAGCGCCGGCGTTGGAAGAAGTCCTGCATCAGCAACGTCAACGCCAGAACTCATTAGCCCTGAAGAGACTACATTTGCTATTGCTTTGCTTGAAAGTCTCCCGTCTCTTCCGACTAAAACCTCTCCGTCTCTGAAATATGTTCCTATTGATTCAGATACAGCAAGGACAAACTCGAGGTCTGAAAATTCTTTTGGTATGAATCTTATACCATTTGTACCGAATAACTTCTTTTCCAACACTGAACTCGTATTCGTTTCCAATTAAAACATTTTTCAAGTATTACATGTAGCTGCTTCTGAAAGTAAAACTAAATTTGCCATGCTCATAACCTAAAGCAATGGCATATGGCAAGAAAACGTGGTACTTTGTGGAGCCAGTTTCAAAATTGTATGATTTCTACAACATACTTCACTTACCATACACAGGAATGGTTCTTAGCTTTGTTATAATAGGTGCAACTTTGTCACCCCAGCTACATGTTGTGAGGCTTGTCTCCGCTATTTTTGCTTTCTTTTTGGGCCTTGGAATAGGGGCACATGCAGTAGATCAGCTTGAACCAAATGGAAGCTCTTATGTTAAGTACTTGAGCAAGAGGGAATTGAAACTCATTGCTGTTTCTTCGCTTGCAGATGCATCAGTAATTGGTCTATACTATGCAGTTATTGTCAGCTGGACAATACTTCTTTTTGTGGCTTTTGGTTTGTTCTTTTCCTTCGCGTATCCTCTTCCGACATATTTTTTTGGAGGTTTATTTCACAACAGGCTGAGCTTTGCCATTGCGTGGGGTTTCTTTCCCTACTTGACTGGATACTTCGTGAATGACCAAAACCTTGGGTACTACGTCTTGTTTGCAGGACTACCAGTTGCTGGCGCCGCCTGGGCCGAGCTGACGTGGAGCAGGAGGGCAAGGAAAGCAAGAAGGGATTGCCTCCCGGAAACACATTACAAAAAAGATGAGAAAAAATTAAAATGCTTAGTCGTAGCTGTTTACGCAACAGCCGCTTGCGCTCTTACTGTTAAACTCTTTCAGGGTTACGCTTTATTCTAAATTGAAAGCTTTCCAAAAGCTTATGTTCAAAACATCTTAAGCCCATAAATTGGGCCCGTAGCGCAGCACGGATAGCGCAGCAGCCTTCTAAGCTGTTGGTCGTGGGTTCAAATCCCACCGGGCCCGTGTGTGATTTCAGGATTATCACCCGCCAGAGCAACTTAATTTTGGATTTTTATGCTAAAGCACGTAGCGGGCAGTATTTCATCTTCACATGCTGCTAACTGCCTTATACAGATTCGATTGAGATTCAAAAACATGAATCCATCACCTTCAGAGGTAATTCTTGAACCCAGATTCTGCTACTTCTCAACAACTTCTACAAGTTGATACTAACTTTTCTTTCCATCAAGTGGTCCTGGCGCCATAATAATGTTCTTTTTGGAATTCTTACGTCAAATCTTCCTTCAATTCTTATTCACATAAATAAACATCCATAAAATACACTCCGAAAAGTATTGTAACGCCACTAGGATATGCACAAGAAGATCAGAGGTGCAGTAGAAGAGACAGTTGTAGAAACTCATTAGAGGAACTTCGAGTATCAGGGAAAGTACTGAGTTGACGAGAAATCAGAGCCAGTTTTTCCATGTTAAATTATCCGACAGTGGTGTGCCAAACAAGATTCACAAAGCCTATGGTCTTGCTGCTGACGGCTCTATGCAGCGGCACTAAAACTACGTCTCGCATTCTAGTTGTACTTAATGGAAGATGTTCGAAATCTGATAAAAGAGTGTATCTGCAGGTAGATGTACATCAGGATACTAGAACACAGTGTTTGTTTAGTGATTCTGCTTAGGTTCGAGTTTTGCCTTCAGACTTTTAGCAAATCTTTGATCATAAAGATCTTAGAAGAGGTGTCTCTTTCAAAAGACTGCGTGTAGAATCAGTATGGATAATTTTTTAATAGTTCCACACGAACTATCCACTGACCTGAGCAAACAATGAGAAACCTTGGAGCAAAATCAGCTTTTGTTTACGACTCACGATGCGACATTTGTGCCAAATTCAAACGCGTAGTCTCGTTCCTAGATGCAAACAGGAAAATTGAATTCGTGCCGATAGAAGAAGCAGAATCAAAAGGGTTGCTTGATTCCATCCCGTTCAATGAAAGATTTAGATCTTCACACTTCATCACAATCAACGGAAAAATTCTTAGCGGTGGGGATGGTGTTGTAGAGTTAATCCGTTACTTGCCAGGAGGAAGGGTGCTTGCATATTTAATCCGATTGACGCCATCTGGGATCAGAGCAGCGAGACTGTTCTATGACATTTTGTCAAAATTCCATAAGGATGTTAGTTGCTCCGGGAAGTGCTAAACTAGATAACGATTTCGCACATCACCTATATCTTTGACTTTTCTACAGTGGCCAGCCAAATGAGTACAGTTACAGATGTGCTTGAAGCTTAGCTGATGTTTCTTTTCATTGGTGTCCGTGTGTCTGTGTACATCCAGCATCCTCAATTTGCACCGTCAAGTGCTGGATTCCATAGGCTCTGATGACATCCTCTAGCCTACTACGGACAGAATTTGTATCCCTCAGGCCTGGGTCAACGCGCACATGCATGCTTGCTACTGTTATATGGGAGCATATTCTCCAGACATGTAGGTCATGCACGTCGTTGATTCCTACTATGCGTGCCAAGTCTTTTCTGAACATTTCCAAATTTTCTATTGGCGATTTCTCAAGAATTATCGAGCCGCTTTGTCTTATTATTGAAAATGCGTTTAGTGTGATTACCCCGGCGATAATTATAGCAACAATTGGGTCTATTATCTTTATTCCTGTAAAATGTACAAGTGTGGCACCCAAAACAACAGATAGCGAAGAAAGGCCGTCTGCGAACATGTGGTACCTAGTGCTTGCTAGATTTAGGTCAACCTGCTGGCCCAGTGTAGGATTTATAAGCGATGAAGAAAATACATTCAAACCAGCTGCAAGTAACCCAAGCACTATAGTACCATTTACGTTAAACTGTTGCGCAGAGAAGAATTTTGAATAAGCCTCATAGACCACATACAACGCAATACCGAAGAGAGATACGCCGCCCACCAAACTTGCAAGGACTTCGAATCTGTGATAACCATACGTGAGTTCTCCCTGCGGAGGTCTCGAAGAAGCCCATAACGCACCAATACTTAACGAAATGGCAAATACGTCTGTTACAACATGGAAAGCGTCCGCCCTAAGTGCGACACTTCCTAGTATGCTTCCTCCGACAAATTCAAGCAACGCCACAGAAACAGAAACTACTAGGGCAATTGTCAGGCTTTGAGTATATTTCAACCTACCAAAAACAGGTACGCTTGGATATTAATTTTACATTTAGCCCAGCTATGAACTTTCCGCAAGACGTACCAGCCTTATGTAGGGCATCATTGCCTTAATGACCTTGACCTCTGCCTTCCTTAGATGTTCTTCGAAAGTTGAGCGCGGTATACCTAACCTTTTTGCTAATGCTTCGATAGTAGTTCTACTGGGTATTTCGTAATACCCAGATTCGATGGCTTTCATCAGAGAGTCAAGCTGTTTCAATGTGAGGGACCCTAATATCTCTTTGATTGGTACAGTCATCGCAAAGACACCCCTTGCAAAAATCTTTCTTCTGTTCAGTATTTCTACCTTAGAAACCTCTGAAAGTGCCTTGATTGCTAACTTTAGGTCTGACCACGTGTACGTCACGAGCTTCACAAGCTCCAGTCCATCTTTATAGGTCACAGGCATTATTGGTATTGCCTTTTTCTTTTCTAAGATGGCAATTGTTGAGTTTTCCTTGGTGCACCTGCATCTTACTACGGCTTCAATCGCTCTTGGCCTGTATAGCCTTGTGTAAAATGTTTCAGCGCCCATGTCATACAAGGCTGAATTTACAACCCTTTGCAAGTTTTCTGGAATATAACCCCCGGCTGATATCTCAAGTATATCAAACTCAAGATTGCACCACCTCTGTATCTCGCTTTTCGGGATTATTCTTGAAAGGTTGCAGAAAGGCATATCATGCTCGAGTCTCAATTCTGTTTCATAGAGGGCCCCTTGATACAATGCCGGTGCCTGCCGGTAGAAGAGTTTTATAGATGTTTTGCAGAATCAAATTTGGTGACAAGTATGGGTATTCTGGCAGAATCAGATAAGACCGAGATAGCTTCAATATTTTCAAGAGAACTTGGGCCTAACAGAGTAAGAATAGTTAACTTTGTGAGCGATGAGGGATGCGAGTACTGTAGGCAGACAAACGAATTGCTAAAGGAACTTGCAGAACTCTCCGAAAAGCGAATTATGCTAGATACTTATAATTTGAATAAGGAGAAGGAAAAGGCACTCCATTACAGGGTGGACAGGGTTCCGGGAATTATAATATCTTCAGATGGAGTCGACATCTCAAACGTTAGATATTTTGGAATCCCGGCAGGGTATGAGTTTAGAAGCTTGCTTGACGACATAATCGATGTTTCGAACGGTAAAACGAGGCTATCTCCTTCTGTCAGAGACAAGGTGAAAAAGATAACAGTACCTGTAACAATCAAGGTCTTTGTAACCCCCACATGTCCGTACTGTCCAAGTGCTGTGAGAACAGCGCACCAATTTGCGATGGAGAACAACAAGATAACAGCTGACATGATAGAGTCCCTGGAATTCCCTGATCTGGCTAAAAAATACTCCGTAATGGCCGTGCCCAAGGTAGTAATAAATGAAAAGGTGGAGTTCGAGGGAGCCGTGCCCGAAAACATATTCCTGTGGAAGATAATGGAGGCAGTGTAATTTGGAAGAGCCAAAGAAAGTCGTAGCAGAGCTTGTTGAGAACTACAGGTTCAAAATAACCTTTCCCGATTCTGCAGGAACTATTCTTTACATGGACGAGCCACCCCCTCTTGGGCAGGCAAATGGACCCAACGCCGCAAAGGTTCTGGCAGCTGCTGTCGCAAATTGTCTTAGTGCAAGCCTTGTGTTCTGTCTTAGAAAGTCAAGAATTGATGTAAAGGGAATAAAGACCGAAGCCGAGCCCATCATCGAGAGAAATGAACAGGGCTACTGGCGCGTGAAGACAATCAACGTATTCCTTTATCCACAAATAGGGGAAGATGTAGAGAAAGAAAAGGTAAGAAGATGTATTAATATCTTTGAGAACTACTGTGTTGTCACCGGAGCAGTGAGAAGTGGAATAAAAGTTAATGTAAATGTGAGGGGTGATCTAGCAGAGAAGCTCTGACGACAACAAAAGAACCTTTGCCATAACCTTCTGCCACGGGTTCAGGGCCTGTTATTTCTTCAAGCCGTTTGAAGATTGTTTGCCTGAAGGAAAAATAACCGAAGCCCGTATCTGTGAGTAGCTTTACTAATTCAAGAGTTCCGTAAAAGTTCGCATCTTTATAAAATGGGTTCTCTTGCTTTCTTTGCATGTATGTTTGTCCAAGGTCACTATCTTTGTCAACGTAACCAATGACAAAAGATCCACCATCCTTCAATATCCTCCTAACTTCTGTGAATGACTTCTCAATATCGTCAAGAAAGCATATCGTAGTTACCATTAGCGCAAGGTCAAGTGATGAGGTAGCGAAAGGCATATTTTCTGCAACACCCTTTATCACATCTATTCCTCTAGATAGCGCGATAGTTGCAGGCTTGTCTGCCGGCTCAATCCCGACAGTAATGCCGAGAGGCGCCGCGTATCTTCCCGTTCCAACGCCTATCTCTACACCCCGCGAAAAGATTGGAAAAATCTCGTTTATGGCTTTTAGCTCAGATTCGTATGCATATCTATGCTTGTCGAACCATTCCTCGTATCGTTCATAGTACTTTTCGAAGGGGCCCGTTTTTACCAACGCAGTTCACAGCCGATTTGGAGCTATGAAAAAATATGCTTTCTAATACAAAGGTTTTTATAATTATTCTTTGCGGTAAAAGAAGGTGGATTTGTATGGCTGGATATAAATTCAAATGCAAAGATATAGGAATGAAATGTGATTTTGAGGTTAAGGGTGCATCTTCAAGAGACGAGGTAATGCAGTTAGCTGGTGTCCACGCTAAAGTAGCCCACGGCATGGAATCAGTTCCACCAGAAGTACAGTCGAAGATAAATTCAGCAATTAAAGGTTAAAGCCATTTCTATATTTTTAGCAGGTTGTCGGATTTTTTCTTAGGTTGTATTGACCTCCAGTCGTTCCTTATAGCTGTTTTACCTTTAATCCTCTGAACATAATTATATGCTGAAAGTGCTGCAACTGCTCCTTCAGCAGCTGATATTACAGCCTGCTTGAAAGCTATGTCCGTAACATCTCCTGCAGCAAAGATACCGTGATGAGAAGTTTTACATTCTTTATCTACTTTTACTTCACCCTTATCGTTTAATTCTACAAGACCACGGAGGAAATCTGTTTTAGCTATATAACCTATCTCGATAAATATTGCATCTGATTCTATTTCTGTTAATGAATGATCCTTTGTATTTTGTGTTACTATCTTTCTAAGCTTTGTATCACCTATTAGCTCCTTTACACGGGAATTCGGTACTCTCTGTACATTTGGAAGTGATAGTATTTGTTGTACCATCTCTTCGCTTCCTATTGGTCTATCGTAGTTATGGATGAAATAAACGGACTTTGCCACAGAGGAAAGATAGTTAACAGCATCGAGAGCTTGCTCTCCTGAGCCTATGACTGAAACAACCTTTCCCCTGAAAAGAGGACCATCACAGACTGCGCAATAAGAAACACCCCTCCCCTTAAGCTCCTGTTCTCCTGGAACACCTAAGTCCATAGGTGTTTTTCCAAAAGCCAAAATAACTGAGAGAGCATTAAAAGTATCTTGCAACGTCTTTACCTTAAAACACATTCCTGGACAATCTTTGTCCTCCTCTAGACCCGTAACCTCGTCATAGACAAAATTTGCTCCATAGCTTTCAGCCTGCTCTTTTAATTTTGTAGCAAGCTCGAAGCCACTAATGCTATGGAAGCCGGGGTAATTTTGTATTTCATTCGTTAAAAGCATCTGGCCTCCGATATCCTTTGTAATTACAAGTGTATTCATCCCCTGCCTTGAGGTGTATAATGCAGAAGTAAGCCCAGCTGCTGAACCACCAACAATTATAATGTCGTACATGTTCACTTCCATTCTGTTTGCGAATTAAAAAGGTAAAGATTTAGATTTGTGTGTTTAAGATACTTATGTAAGAAATGTCGTCAGACCCTGAGCTTGAAAAGATCCTTAAAAGAAAGATGGAAGAACTAAAGGGAAGAAAAAGAGAAAATACGAAAGTAGAGCATCTCCCTTCTCCAATAGTTTTGAATGACAACGATTTTGAGCAATTTATCAACAAAAACAGGATTGCTGTTGTCGATTTTTGGGCACCTTGGTGTGGGCCTTGCAGAATCATTTCCCCCATAATAGAGGAGCTATCAAAAGAGTATTCAGAAAAAGTTGCATTTGGTAAGTTGAATGTAGACGAAAATCCTTTGGCAACTGCAAAATATGGTGTAAATGGGATCCCTACAGTAATTTTCTTTGTGAATGGTCAAGTCTCAGACAGAATAGTTGGTGCTGCCCCGAAATATGTACTCGAATCACGTCTTAAGCAAATACTAAATTAGGATTGCCTGATGTTGCAGCAAGCTAAAGTGCTTTAGCCCTTAGATGAATGCAGCCAACTTTTAGTTAAGGAAGAGATGAATAGATTACTAGGATGTGGCTTATGCTCAAAAGCTTGAACAAAGCTTTAAGCTGAAAAGGCTGAAGAGGTTTAGGTAGAGAAATAACCTCGGTATATGGAAGCGATTAACAGGGTAACGGCATATCCTTTGCTTCATTATGAAAAACAAAACTCACAACATGATGGGAATATCATAGCTTTAGATGTGGGAGGACGTTAAAGACAAAAATATGGACGCTGAAGTTTCTACTGTTGAGAAGAGCAAGTCAAATAAAGTGAATCTTATTTTTCGCCTCTGGAGATTCTTGCTTTTTAATGAAGCAAAGAGTGTGTTATCACCCTATTGTCTCTATTCCTGCAGGAGGGATTCAGGAGTATTGTTTTTTGCCCAAACTTCAGCAGCCCATTTCAGCTTGGATTCTTATTCAAGTTTTTGAGCATCTAAGCTATATCGAGCAATCCGCTCATTTAGGGACAAAGAGTATCATAAGATCTCCACTAATTCATTTTATTGTTAAAACCGCAGCCCCTCTTAGAGGTAATTCTGTAAGCTAGTTATAGAAGTATAAATAATCTCTCACCAAACAACATGTGTTGCTGTTCTATGGCAGCTTTTGAAAGCCTTGATACTTTTCTTTAGACTTCTGTATTTTACTCAAAAACGGGTTATGTTGCTGTGCGATTTTCGAAATACTTAAAAATGAATTTTTAACTATTATATCAAAATTTCGACCTGTTGTTTTAAAGAGGTGGGAGGATGATGTCTAATGACAGTTCACGTAATTGGAGAGCTTTACGGTATAGAACCTTTCAAACTGGAAAGGATAGAAAGAATATCAAAGATTCTAGATGAGGCGGTAGTAGAATCTAAACTAAATTGTTTGGGTAAACTTATCCATCAATTTGAACCTTCTGGTGTTTCTGCTATATATTTGCTTGGAGAATCTCATCTAAGCATCCATACTTGGCCCGAGAAGGGATATGTTGCGCTGGATGTCTTCACATGTAATTCCGACTTGGCAGCATTAAAAGTTTTTGACTTAATATGCAAGAGCCTCGAGCCTAAAAAATGTTTCAAGAAGATATTGAGGAGGAATTATCATGAAAAAAGTGGAGTTGAATATATTGAGAAACTTATCTAGGTCAGAAAAGTCTTTTTGGGAACTCCTAAGTAGTAGTCCTTATCCTCTTTACTCGATCACACATGCAATCTCAAATCTCTACAGAAATAATTCAATAAAAGTTGAGGGGAACCTTATTAGACTTACAGATAAAGGAAAGGAAATTGCAGGAGAAGCAGGAAACTACTACATGGTTGAGAGATGTAACAAGTGTGAAGGAAAAGGTTTTTTGCCTCTTAAAGGCTTTGAAGAACTGCTTAAAGAGTACAGGAAGATAACAAAAGAAAGGCCGGAACCCAAGTTAGAGTTCTTTCAAGGATACATGAGGGATTTTGACGTTATCATGCGTGTAGCTATAATGGACTACTTTGAAGATCTACGTGGTAAGGAGTTCGTACTGATCGGAGATGATGACCTACTCAGTTTAGCACTTGCACTCACTCAAGCAACAAAGAGAATAGTAGTCCTTGATGCAGATGAAAGAATAGGTGATTACATAAAGGAGAAGGCAAAAGAATATGGTTTTGGCTTAGAGTTCATAAGATACAATGTCTCTAACCCACCTCCTAAAGAGCTGGTAAATTCTTTTGATGTCTTTTCATCAGAACCGCTAGAATCACTTAGTGGGTTGCATGCATTTCTTGTTAGAGGTGTAGGGTGCCTAAGAAAAAATGGTGTTGGATATTTTGGATTAACAACGCTTGAGGCCTCAAGGTGGAAATGGTTCAATGTCGAGAAACTTCTGTTGAGGTTGAACTGTTGTTTAACTGATATAATCCGTGATTTTTCCATATACCCTTTGCATTATAAGACAGTGCATTATGAGAATTTTGTTAAAGAATTACCTTTCAATGTGCCTGACGAAAATCATGTTAATTGGTATAGGTCGGCTTTAATAAGGCTAGAGCTGGTAAAGCATGGTAAAAATCATGAATTTTCTAAACACATAAATGTTAAAACACACGATAGGAGGGAGGATATAACCTATCCTTCTTGAATCAGACAGCGGTAAGTTTTTTCAAGCGACAAGAGTGAAAGGGTCTAAGCCCAATCAGACGGATTTTGTCCTTGGTGAGACAGTTGCCCCATACTTGTTGATACACTTACATCGTTTGAATGCAAAGTAGTTGAAACCATTCAATAGCCATGGATGAAGTTGTTGCTTCTCAGCTAAAAGAGAAAAATGTTGAACCGCTCGATGAGAAAGACAGGATGGTTTTACTGAGGCTAGCAAAGAGGTGAGTGTTATAGTCCTGTATTGTGTGGCAGATAAGATAGCAAGAAGGGGAACATAGCATCTATACCTAGGTTCTCTTATCTCTTTTCCCCCAGAGTACTGCAAAAGTTAAGCAGAATAATGCAGATATTTACTATTTAATTGTGCCAAAGTAGAATCAAACCTGCCTTTCTGTAAATGGCTCCATAAAGTCACAATACTTTCAGTAATAGAACTTTTTCTTTGATTATATATAACAAGAGCAGACCAGAAGGTTATCTAATCAGATAGTCTCTCCTCAAAAGAAAGAAACTCAAATGTAATAGGTGGGATTGTTATCTCTAGAAAAGATATCTAAACTAGTTTTGGCTATGAGAAAATGTCTAAGCTAATTTATTAAATTGCTATGCCTCCTTGAGAAGAAGTGTATCATGGACATATATGGTTACGTCGTAGAAAGTTGCAAGGGCAACAGCGTCTGAGGCTCTAAATCCTCTCAAGGTAAATATCCTTTTGTCTTTGTTTTCAAAGTAGAGGTCTGCCCTTAGTACATCTTTGCTTGGGTATATCTCAACCTTGAGTAGATGGGCCCCGAATGTGTCGGCCAACGACTCTACAATTTGGTATATTGTTGGTATCGAACTTCTGTCTCCAGAGATGAACCTTGCAATGTGTGATGCAACTTCACCTGAAAAAGCACGCATTGAAAAGACTCTGCCGTCTTCCGCCATGAAAGTAAGCACACCTTCAAGACCGTTCTCATCCATAAAACCTACGTGAGTTACCCTTACTGGTGTGTATATTTCGTCTTGTTTTTCGTCCCCAATGTACATTCTACTATCCCCATACTTTGGAATGATAAAATACCATCGAATTATCTTTTGTTAAGAGCACCGAGCAGAAAATTGAACGACTCCTCTATGTTTTTATTGGTTGTATCTATTACTATGGCATCATTTGGTTCTTCAAAGTTCTCATGCATTTTTGCTATCTTTCTTATTGGTACTTTTGCTCTCCTCTTTACATTTCTTTTTATTGCAATTTGAGGGTCGCATTTGACGTGTATAATTAAACATCCTCCGGAATATTTCTTCAAGCTCCTTTCTGCCTGTTCCCTGTACTCTCTTTTAGTGAATGTGCCATCAAGTATAGTACTATATCCGTGCTTGAGTGCAAGTCGCGCTATAGATATGCATGCTGAGTAGACAAAGTGAGATTCATAACGAGTGTATGTCTTAATTGCGAGCATGGACCTTACCGCGTCTGTCTGGATGTGAATAGCCCTACCGAGTCTCCTTGCAAGCATCCTTGCAAGTGTTGTTTTGCCACTTCCTGGTATACCACAGAATATAAAGAGTATTGGTAAAAACTTGTCATATTCTCCTGATATAGTTTCGCCTTTCAAACAGATATTCCTGTGGTAAACCTGATAAAGTAGCCGAAAACGTAGAGCACTGCTGTCGCGCCGAACATTATTAGAGTTATTTCCGTGAAATCTCTTGTGAAAGGTTGAGCTCTGATCACGGCGCCGTAATATGTTGTAATCACAAGTATCAACACCGCCAGGCCCAGGGATGTGGCAAGGGCCTCAACCATGTTTTTCGTGAGAAAGTAGGGTGATGCAAGTATCACTGCGGTGACGAAGTAAGAGATACCAGTATAAAATGCAGAGAGTTTTGCAGATCCCTGAAAACCCTGCTTTGCCTGCGCAAAAGCCGCTGACGCCATTGCTAAAGAGGCAGCAGCACCCGCTATAATACCCGCAAGACCTGCAATTTCAGTGGAATCATATATCCCGAGAGAGCCTGCATGTATTCCTGATATTTCAACAAGTGCGTCCGCAAGTCCCAAGACAATGAAGGAAATGTATCTTACAGTAGAACTCTCTATTCTTGAACTGAATTCTTTCTCGTGGTGTTCTTCGTCAGCAAGCATTTGTATATACTCTGTTCTGTCCTGCTCAGGAATTAGATGTTCGACAGACCTGTACTTTCTTATTACCTGTTCCTCGTGCCTTTCAAGGTATCTTACAGCAAAAGTTAGACCAAATATCATTTTGAAAAACCTGACCATGTATATCCTCAGCCTGTTCACTTTCGGTTCTTGTTGCTGTGCATACCTCTTCCAAAACTGATAGTGTTTGTACTCTTTTTGAGCAAGCTGCTCCAAAACTAAACTTAACTCCTTATTTTCCTTCACCTCCTTTGATAAGGTCGTGTACATTATGTAATCGCTGTATTCATCTGAAACGCCGACACGTGCTACTTCTTCAAGCTCCTCAAATTGTTGCATCGTTCTCGCTTTCCTTCTTTTTACCCATATATGAAGATGTAGCCTGTTGATTAATGTTATTCTAGTTGAGCGCAAAATTAGTTAGGAACCTGTTTATATTGGTTTAACAGACGGGGCCGGCAGGGTGGAATATTGGCCTCAGCATACTGCGTGAAATGCAGAACAAAGAGGGAAATAAAGGACCCAAAGAACGTCACACTGAAGAACGGGAAGAAGGCAGTAACAGGAACGTGTCCCGTTTGCGGTACAAAACTGTTCAAGATAGGTGGATAAAAGGGTAAGCCACCTATCCAATCTTTGTTTTACTCGAAGTATAGAGCAGGCTTGAACGGAAGTGCGTCCTTGCCCTTGAGCTCTGGCAGACCTTTTCTGTACTCCTTTACTTCAACATTCACACCGAGTTCTTTTCCTATGAATCTAGAGGCTTTTTGGAGTACCGTAAGCTCATCGATACCTCCTTGCATTACAAGCCTCTGAACTATTTCCTCTCCAAGTTCGTATCTGAGCTTAAAGAGACTATCTGGCTTTATACCCAAGGAAAGGACCTTCTTAGACAGTTCGTCCTTAGATCTCTTTCCTTCAAGCATTTCCATGAACACGTTTCTTAACTCCTTATCTGAAACGTATATCTTCAGCTTCTTCTTGTTTCCTTTAACGACCTTGAGTACAGACCTTGCGTCTTCGAGTACCCTTCCTATTATTATTTCGGATAACTCAGCCTTCTCGTCTCTCTTGAAATTCCGTGCATCAGGCCAGCTGGACAGGCAGATAAACCCCTTGCCTCCGAGTAGCCTATTCAGTTCCTCAGCAACAAAGGGTGTGAAAGGAGACATCATTTTAACCCATGCCTCCAACACATTTCTTACTGTCTGCCTTCTTGGTTTACCAGCCCTGTGAACATACCATCTCAGGTCATTCCAGATATCCATGTAGACTATTGAGGCTGCTTTTCTAATTCTCATGTTGTCAAGAGCTTCGGTAACTTCTTCTATCCTCTTTCCAACTATGGAAACAAGCCAGTTGTCTATCTCCTCTTGCTCTCTTTCTGAGGCAGTTTTTCTAAGACCTTTAACGAAAGGTATCAAGGATTCAACCCTTGACCTTGAGTCTTCAGCCTTTTGTGAAGTCCAGTTTGCATCCTCCATTCCATCAGCCAGAAGGGAGAGACTGAGTCTGAGTGCATCAGCCCCATACTTTTCAAGGGCTGACCTCCATGTCACAAATACTCCTTTTGTCTTGCTCATCCTCTGGCCTTCAAGTTGCACCATCCCATTTACACTGAAGCATCTCGGCCACATTTTTTCGTCGAATATTGCTGCATGATGGAAGGCAAAGAAAGTTAGGTGGTTTGGTATCAGTTCCTTGGCAGAATTTCGTAGGTCAACTGGGTACCAGTAAAGAAATTCCTCCCTCATTTTTCTCAGAAGCTTCTGGTTTATCTTTAGTTCCTTTGCTATTCTTTCAGGTTTCCCCTTCCCAAGAAAAATGTAATCCAGTAACTCTGGTTTTAGTTTGTCTGGATGTATTTGCTCTTGGTTTACATACTTGCTTATTGTGTAAAAAGCCATGTATATTGTCGAGTCACTCAATGTTTCGACTATCCACTCTTTGTCCCACGGCAGCCTTGTGCCCATACCAGATCTTCTAACGCATGGTTTGTCTTCTAGCCAATCTATAGTAGAGTAGTACCAATCAACCGATTCAGGCGGGAGAATCCTTGCTTTCCTTATGAGTTCTCTCGTCCTCTCTTTCCATTCCTTGTTGGAATAGTTAAGGAACCATTGATTCTCAAGTATTTTGACGTAGCATCTTGTACCGCATCTGCATATGACTTTCTCTGGTAATTCCAGCATTGTTGAATATCTCTCCGTTTTTCTAAGGAGCTCCGTAGCTTTCTTTTTGGCCTCGGATACAGGCAATTCGGAGAGGGGTCCAGTGTTTTTCTTCATTACGCCGTGGTGGAACTCATCTCTGTACAGCTTTTCTGTTGCCTCTGATAGTCTAATATCTTTTGAGTTCTCTATTCTATACGCCTTCACAATTTCAGCGGCAGGTACTTCGCCGTAGCCTTTCACACTTATAACTGGGATTGGTTGTATAGTCTCAACAATCCCCTTTACTTCATCCGTAACAGGAATTAGACCGTGCTTGATGTCCTGCAGACCCATGTAGTCATATGGTGCATGGGCTGGCACGCTATAAACAACGCCCGTCGCAAGCTCCGTGTCCACAAAGTATGCAGGCAATACGGGAAGCGCCTTCCCCGTGAGTGGTGCAATTGCAAACTTGCCAACTAGTTCTGACCCTTTGAAGGTCCTCAGCACCTTTGTCTCATGCTTCTGTTCAGTAATCTTCGTTAAAGCATGCATGCTTACAATCCAAGGTTCGTTATTGACACGTGCCTCAACATATTCACCTTCAGGGTTAACCCAAATGTTTGTTGCTCCGTAAATTGTCTCTGGTCTAAGTGTGGCCGCAACAAGGTAAAATTCACCAAGCTGGAACTTGATCAAGCTAAACTCCTCCGGAGAGATGCCTTCTCCCTCCATTCTATCATGATCGCCGGTTGGACTCTTATCGTTAGGGCACCAGACGACAGGATGTGTGCCCTGAACAATATACCCTTTTTCTCTTAGTGTGAGGTACTGCCACTCAACAAACCTCTGGTAAGCTGGATCGACTGTGGTGAACTCCCTTCTCCAGTCTACAGAATAACCTGTTTTCTTTATCACTTCTCTGCTTACGTTCGTATAATACGATGCTAGATACTCGGGATTAACGAATTTATCAACCTCGCTTTCAGGTACACCGTCTATCTCCACAAGTGCTTTCCTGACATTCTTATCGCCAAGCTTCAGCCTGTGACTCAAACCAACTATTGACTGTCCAGTCCAGTGCCAGGCCCAAGGGAAAAGTACGTTATAGCCTTGCATTCTCTTGAACCTGGCATAAATATCAACCCTCACAGATGTAAAGGCAGTGCCTATGTGGACAGGCCCATTCATGTAAGGGTACGGAAAAGTAACGAAAATTTTCTTCTTCCCATTGATAGGATCCGACTCAAATATATGTTTTTTCTCCCATGCCGCAAGCCATCTCCCTTCGTAATTTTTCATTTGGTGTTTGCCTCCATAAGTTTTCTTATCATTCCAATTACTTCATTTGGTTCTGTCCTCTTTGGTCCCCCTCCCTGCGCGAAGTACTCATTTCCACCACCTGAACCACCCAACATGCTTGAAAGAGCTCTCACGATAGCAAGTGCTGTTATGCCTTTTTTCCTTGCAGTACTTCCAGAAAAAACTACTACTCTGGTTGAGTTTTCTTTCTCCATTATACCCACAAATACAAGTGACTCGTCCTTCTTTACAGCTTTTTCACCCAGAGCTATCAACTCTTTTTCAGAGGCTTCCCTCTCAATTCTTGCATAAAGCTTTACCTCTCCATATTTTTCTGCTTCCTTAATTGCCGTATCAGCCATTAGTTGAGCGAGTCTTTCAATTAGTTTTTTGTTTTCGACCTCAAGTTGCCTCATCCTTGAAACTGCAGACATGGCGTTGCTAACTATGCTCTCTGTTGGTGCGTTTAATGCCTCTGCTACACTTTCAATATTGTTGACTAGCTTGTTTACATACTCCACAGCGGACTCCCCAGCAACAAATTCTATCCTCTCGACACCGTCCTGAACCCTCTCAACCTTTGTTATTTTTATGAAGCCCACCTCTCCCGTGTACCTTGTATGTGTTCCCCCGCATGCCTCTATATCCCAGTCGCCTATGTTGACAACCCTAAGTCTCCTAGAAGGAACAACACCGCCCTGATAGAGTCTGAACCCATACCTTTCCTCAGCCACCTTTCTACTCATAAACTTCGACCTAACTGGAAGGTTTTGCCTGACTATCTGATTAGCAAGTCTCTCTATGTTCTTTACTTCTTCCTTGGTTAGGTGGGAAAAATGTGTGATATCCAACCTACCATAATTCTCTTCCTTGAAAGCAGAGTGCTGCCAGACCCATGGCCCAAGTACCTGTCTCGACGAACCATTGAGTATGTGTGTTGCCGTGTGTATCCTTGTTATCCTTCCCCTTCTATCAGAGTCAACCCTGCATGTAACGACCGAACCCTTTTCTGGTATCTTTCCTTCTATTTTGTGAAGTACTACGCTACCATATTTCTCGACATCAACAACTTTTGCTGAGTCAATTAAACCTCTGTCTGGCTCCTGTCCTCCACCTCGGGGATAAAATGCAGTTCTGTCTAGAACAACGTATATCCCATCTATTACGTCAAGAACCTTTGCCTGAAAATCGAAAAGCATCTCATTTTCATAAAAGAGAAGTCTTGTAGGAGGGAGATTTTTGATGTCAAGTCTCTTCTCCTCCTCTACTATTTTCCTGACACCATGCTTTTCGTGTAGTTTTTCATAAAATACTTCAGGAGGCGGTACTTTTAACCCAACCTCAATTAGTTGTTCAGGAGTTATACCGTCTGATTCGTATAATTTGACTAGTTCTTCTGTAGATAACTCCCTTCGTGAGGAGACGAGGGAAGATATTATTTTTGCTGCTCTCCCATAGGATGCTTCGTATCTTGCCTTTTCAACCTCTAAAACCTTCCTTACATCTTCGCTGTGCTCTTTAAGCTCTTCAAACATAGATGATAAGTATTTTATATGCAGCTCCACTATATCCATTAGGTCAAAGTTAAAGGAATATCTCTTAAGCATGTTTACCGCGCGTCTGAATATCACCCTTAGGTTATAGCCTCCTCCGGAATTACTTGGTAGCATACCATCAGATATTGCAAAGAGTAGTGTTTGTGCATGGTCAGCTATTGCATAGATGGACTCTAGTGGACCAAGCTTCTTAGTCAGCTCCACTTCATCCACACCTATTTCCCTTGCTATTGCTTTTCTCTGTTCTGATAGAGAGCCAAACTCGTCCTGATTCATCTTTCCAGCAAGAGACGCAAACCTCTTCACAATATCCATATCTGGCTTTATTCCTGAGAGTTCAACCATTCTTTCCACTGCATAGCCAAAATTTGAATCGTATGAGGTTGGTGTACCCTGGGACAGCCAAACAAACCTCTCGAGGCCAGCGCCCATGTCTATTATCTTCTGTTTCATTGGCCTGTAATTTGTCACGTCGCCTTCAAAGGCAGTAAAGACAGCATTGCCAAGTTCAAGACCCCTTACAAAATACTCAAGTGAATATCCAAATGCACCATAACCAAGCCATACGTCTTCCTTGAAGGTTATTTCTTCTGGTCTTATACCGAACCTTTCTGTGAGGAGATTGAAATCAAGCTCAATGCATCTGTCCTTCCAGTATCCTGCCTTGTTTGCTATACTGTGCTGACCCACCATTACAAAAGAGGTGAAATGCTTTCCACTTACTCCAACACTAGATATATCGTTGAATCTTAGACATACCTGCGGAACAACAAGGGGGTTTGCAGGAAACTGAAAGACAACTTTACCCCCTTCTATTCTCTGAAAATCTATGATTGATGCTATCACAAAGTAAAGGTCTGGTCTCCACCTACTTACTACAGGGTACCTCTTTATGCTCGTGTGACCATTTTTTACAAAGAAGTCCTCAATTTCCCTCCATGCAGAAACCCTGTCAAATTTTCTTGATGTTGGAGGGTTGCCTATGAACCTGTATGGTGAACAGGGCTGGTCGTCGCATCTTTTCCTAGAGCTGTCTAGCGTCCAGAAAAATCTGCCACAGCTTTCACATTTCTTCCTTGTAAATCCTTGTTCCTTGAATAGCTCGACATAGTAGTACCTTTTGTAGTCAGAAGAAAATTTCTCTCTTAATTCCTCTTTTGCACTTGCCAAATTGTTGGACTCTTCCCGGTACCAGTATATATATGATGAACAAACTGCTGGAGGACATGGTCTAAAGATGTTGTGCGGGAAAACAAATATTCTTATATACTGTGTCAGAAAAGTCCTCATGATTTAAAATGGAATATATATACGCAGCACTGTTGTTACACAAGCTTGGGAAGCCAGTTAATGAAGAGAACCTCATGAACGTGATAAAGGCAGCGGGAGCCACGCCTGATGAAGTTCAGGTCAAGGCACTTGCTTCAGCCCTGAGCGAAATAAACATAGACGAGGCGCTTAAGAATGCATCTTTAGTAACTGCAGCGCCGGCAACGCCTTCTGCACAGCAGGCAGCAGTTCCGAAGGCTGAGGAGAAACCAAAGGAAGAAGAGAAGAAGGAAGAAGAGGCGTTACAGGGTCTGGCTGCTCTCTTTGGTTAGGACTTCTTAGACCTCAGAGCCGCATCAAGTGCAGCCGCTTCTGCCTGTGCCTTGGAAAGTATGTATCCTACTGTTTCCTTTGTCACATAGCCTGACATGACTGCAAGTGCCAAGGCATCTCTGTAGGCTTTCGATATTATCTGACCAGCTGTCTCAGGTGTTATGTAGCCAATACTAACTGCAAGTGACATTGCCATAACAAATGCTTCCTTTATGCCCTCCTCGAATTTTTCTAGGTCTATTGCAACCAAGTCAGCGGGGTATAGCTGCCCGTTTTGGTATGCTACAACTATTGATATCCCTGCCTTTATCGGCTTTATGTTAAGCTTTGAAAGCAGACTAGCAAGCTTTGGTGATATGACTGTTCCCTTCTTTGCTGCTACGGAGTCCTTTACCACATAAATACTTCCTGCTTCTATCTTTGTCTGGATTCCCGCTTCCCTGAACTCACTCAGAACAGGGCCTGCAGGCAGGCCTGTGTTGCCTGCCGGTACAATGATGTCATCCGGGGCTACGTCGCCAGCCCTAGCTGGAAGGTAAACTTTGTTCTTCTCTAAAAGAATATACAGTTTGAATGGGTCCATCTTACTGAATATAAGTACATTCTGACCTTTGAGATACTCGCTTATCTTTTCAAGTTGTTGTATTCCGGCCTTTTTCAGACCTATTAAAGCAAGCTTGTTCTTAACAACAAATAATTCAGCTTTCCCCCTGAGTGCTTTCCTTACAGCCATAAGTTGCTCTCCCCTTACCTTTGCTAGACTTGCGACTGCAAGAACTGGGTAGGTTGAAGCAAGCCTAGCAACTTTCTCGACTATTACTTCCTTCTTTGGATTCGGCCTATGCACTTGAACAGTACTGCTCATTGTGTTTCAACCAGCCTCTTTGCAGGTTTGCCCATGGTTGTCTTGATAATAATACTCTTGATGTTTCTTTCTCCTGCAGGTAGCTTTTTTACAACCGTTTGGATGAAAGCTTCGATGTTTTCTGCAAGCTTCTTATCTTCAAGGTCCTTCGTGCCTACACGTACTGAAATACCAAGAGACCCTCTGCTTCTAACACGTACCGCATTTCTCAATCTTTGTATAATTGCTTCAACTGATGCTTGGGGAGGAACAGGTATGGGTATCTTTCCCTTTGGTCCGAGGTACTGACCGAGAATTTTCCCGATCCTTGGCATAAGAGCAGTGTCTGCTACGAAGAAATCAAAGGACCTTGCAAGTTTCTTTGCCTCTTTTTTGTTGCCTGCGTAGTTTTCAAGCTGTGATGGATCTATGATTAAATCAACCTTTGCATTTTTCGCTCTTAAAGCGAGATCCCCTGAGCCGATGAAGCATATTTTAGCAACTTTGCCAGTAGGATTTGGCATATATACAATCTCGTTTATGTTGAGATCTGTTTTTTTCGGGTCTACGTCCTTTAGAGTTATTATTGCTTCTACAGATTCAGTAAATTTTCTCGGTTTGGATTTCTCCTTCCCTTCCTTGACAAGCTCGGCAATCTGTTGCGAAGATAGCAAAGTAAATCGCCAACAGCATTACTAGCTTTTTTAAACGATTAAAAGAGTTTTTGGTTTACTTCAGGAGGTTATCATACTTTCCCGATTCAACTTCCTTGGTAAACTGTCTTGGGTCCATCCCCTCTATCTTTACTCCCATGCTTACGCATGAACCTGCAACCTCCTTGACCGCAGCTTTAAGTGTCTTTGCATACGAATCCTGCATTTTTGCCTTTGCTATTGATATAACCTGATCAAGTGTGAGATTCCCCACGAATTCTGTATTCGGTTTCGAAGAGCCCTTCGGTATTTTTGCTTCCTTTGCTATAAGAGCTGATGTAGTTGGTGTGCCCACAGTTACACTGAATTGTTTTGTATCCTGGTCTATCTCTATCTTCACTGGTACCCTCATTCCCTTGAAGTCAGCTGTTTTCTTGTTGATCTCATTAACTATTGCAAGCACATTAACACCAAGTGGACCGAGCTGAGGACCGAGTGGAGGACCTGCAGATGCCTCTCCTCCATTCACAAGCACATTGATTATTTTTTTCTCAGCCATTTTGCTCACTTCTTTGCCTTCTCGACAACCTTTAGGTATGCGGCATCAACGGTTACAGGAAGCTGGTATGGTGTATCGAGTAGAAGAACTGTGACCTCCTGTTTTGAAGACTCTATCCTAGTTATCTTAGCACGCATCGTCTTAAACGGACCTGCAACGATCTCAACAACGTCTCCCTCCCCAAGTTCCGCAACCATAGACTTCGGTACGAGGAACTTTTCTATATCCTCATACTTCATCATACCAGGTATCTTACTCCTCACATGTTTGAAGCCCTGAATTGTTTCATCTACCACCTGTGCGTTGGGCGCCTCAAATAGCACGTAACCTTTCCAGGTGTCAAGTGCTAGTATTGAATAAATCGGTCTATTTTTCTGTATTGCCCTGTTAGCCACGAATGTAGCCACTGTTTTTTCCTGACCTCCAGTTGTTTTTACAGGGAATATTAGACTACCTTTAACCTGTGTTTCACTCAACAAACAACACTAGTTTTGCTCTGTTCACATGGTTTTATAATATTATCCAAAGAATATGTTTCCCAGAAGCCTCACTATGAAACCAATCGTCCCGATTACAACAACTCCAAGGGCAACTAGCTTAAGATAAAGCATGAACTCTTCTCTGTCGCTCTTCCTTGATAGCCTGAAAACGGCGGCAACAGATCTGAAAAAGTCCCTTGCTCCCATGTTGTTATGCACTTCCAACATCATACATATATGGTTTTTACTTATGGGTTGAAGCTACATTGGGTTACTATTCGGCCTTAACTATAGTTATCGTATCTTCCAAGGTTGACGTTGCTTCTTCGAACATGGCCTCTGTCTTAATTAATAAATATAATTTCAAGTCCACGGGGATATTATTTGAAGGCGAATTTGTCTATTCTAGAAGAAACATGCTGCTTGTCCAGATAAATGAGGAACCAATCAGTCCTCCCAACTTGGACACATTTTTCAACCCATATGCGTATGTTTTTCTCTCAAGACATAGTTCTTCTTCTTTAATACCTTCGGTGACCGTTCACAGCACTGGTAATTTCGGCAAAGCTGAACTTGGAGGTAGGGATTTCGAAATAGGAAGAAGCGAACCAAACCTCTTAAAGAATGTCTTTCTCTACCTTAGGAAAAAAGAAAAGGAGCTTTGGGGGTACAAGATAACATACGAGGCAACACACCATGGCCCGACTTCGCTTTCTAAGCCATGTATATTCCTCGAGATAGGTTCCTCAGAAAAGGAATGGAGGGATGCTGAAGCTGCAACGTACATTTGTGAAGCACTTATTGATGCTGTTGAGAAAGGAGGCTTCTGGGAGAAAGTAGGCATTGCGTTTGGCGGCACACATTATCCAGAAAAATTCAACAGATTCATACTCGAGAATGATATTGCGGTATCTTATATAGTACCTAAGTATGTATTAACACAAGTTAACGAAGATCTCATGGATCAGATGGTAAGAAAATCCTTTCCTGCGGCCAAGTATGCCATAATCGACTGGAAGGGTCTTGGTACGGAAAAAGAAAGGTTGCTTTCCCTTGTGAGGAAATTCGGTCTCGAAGTGATTAAACTCTGAGTCTCTCTATACCTCTCATAATGAAACAAAGTAGTGCTTTGGTTGTATGCAACCTGTTCTCTGCTTGGTCAAAGACAGCAGAATTTGGTCCATCTATGATTTCATCTGTCACTTCCTCCCCCCTATGAGCTGGAAGGCAGTGCATGAATATTGCATCACTCTTTGCAAGGGAGAAAAGCTGTTTGTTAACTTGATATTTGGGCATGAAAACCTTCATCCTTTCCTCCCTCTCTTTGTCAAAGCCCATAGAAACAAAAGTATCTGTCATAACGCAATCAGCATCCTTTACAGCCTCTTCCGGTTCTTCTGTTAGATATATGGAAGCTCCAGTTTCGGCTGCAATCTTCTTTGCAGTTGATACAGCCTCATCCAGTGGCTCATAGCCCTTTGGTGTTGCAACCCTGAAATTAATGCCAGATAGGGATGCGCCTATCAACCATGAATTGCAGACGTTGTTACCGTCCCCTATCCAAGCTACATTCAAACCTTCCAGCTTACGCTTTTTCTCCTTTAAAGTAAGAAGGTCCGCAAGAATCTGTACAGGATGATAAAGGTCACTGAGACCGTTTATCACAGGGATAGAGGAGTATGTGGCTAACTTAACCACGCTTGAATGAGATATCACTCGTGCCATTATGCAATGGACGTACCTCGAAAGTACTCTAGCTGTATCTTCTATGGTCTCACCCCTTCCAAGTTGCATTTCGGTTGAACTGAGAGTAACTGCATTACCTCCAAGTTCATCTATTGCAACCTGGAAGCTAACTCTTGTCCTGGTGCTTGGCTTCTCGAATATCAGGGCAAACTGTTTAGATTTGAGCAACCCATGCCCAAATCCGTCCTTTCTCCCGTCCTTGAATTCTGCAGAAAGTTCAAGGATGTAATTAAGGTCCTCAGGGTTCAGCTCAGATAAGGTCAGAAAGTCTTTCTCTTCCATCCTGCTTTCTCGCCACACTCTACTTCAGGAGTGCATCCAAAAACGCTTTGTAATTGAATTCTGTCATATCATCGTAGCTTTGTCCAGTACCGATAAAAAGGATTGGTCTCTTTGTAATGTATGCAATTGATATTGCAGAACCACCCTTGGAATCTGCGTCTGCCTTGGTAAGTATGACCCCATCAAAACCAGTATATTGGTTGAATAGCTTAGCCTGTGAAACAGCGTCGTTACCTGTCAACGAGTCTACAACAAGAATTTTCAGGTCAGGATTCACAACCTTAACTATCTTGGACATTTCCTGCATGAGATTCTGGTTCGTCTGCATTCTTCCTGCTGTATCTATCAGAAGAACGTCTATGCGATGTTTTCTTGAATAGGTGACACCATCCCTCGCAACGGCTGCTGGGTCCGAGCCATATTTTTGGGATATCACCTTTATTCCCAGTCTGGAAGCATGTTCCGTTATCTGTTCAATCGCTCCTGCCCTATGTGTGTCTGCGGCGGCTATAGCTACTGAATAACCTTTGTTTTTAAGCATATTTGCAAATTTTGCAACGGTTGTTGTCTTTCCAGTCCCGTTTATTCCAAGGAAAAGTATTATGAATGGCTCGCCTTTTTTCTTCTTAGAGTCTATAAGTGTGAAAATATCTACCTTTGTGCCTTCGGACATCAAGCCAGATAATATTTCTCTTAGTTTATCTCTAGCAAATTCTGTTGGTTCAACTCCCTTTTCGAATTTTGCATTGCTAAGCTCCAATCTTAACTTTTCAACTATCTTCTCGACAACCTCTTGGGCTACGTCACATTCAAGGAGTTCAAGCTCGAACTCTCGAAGTGTTTTTTCTATATCCTTTTGGGATAGCTGCCTATACCTTAGGGCATCTGGGATTGACGATAATACTTTCCTTAATCTTTCGAACAATGTTATCCTTGCTGTGCCTGTCGAATCAGTGATTCAAGTAATTGTCTATCAGCCTCAAGTCGCCGGGCCACCTGCTCTCTTTGAGCAGCAAGTGTGTTCAGCGAGGTCTCCGCCTCCCTCAACCTGTTCTGAAGCATTGTGATTGCTTCCTCCTTACTCTTCTCTATTACTACGTTTGAGCCTACGTTTATCAAAACCCTGTCTGTCTCCGGTGCTGGAAACCTTAGCATTGCACCAGCGCCAATTGGAACTAATATCTCGTTTGTCTTTGTATCAGAGAGGCCCGTTATTGCGTCAAGAGCAGCCTTACTTTCAACTACAAGCCTTTCCACAAGGCTCTGTCTTGCAACTATCTCGTTGTATGTGCTTTCAAGTAATCTTATTTCAACCACAAGTGAGTTAATTCTCTCCTCTTCACTTTGTTGCTGACCCATCGCCTACACCTTTAGCGCTCTGGTTATAAATACAAGTTCTGGTCCAGTCGTTAGGCTACCTACAACAGCGTTCCTTGAATTTGCAACTATGCCAGACGCAACGTAAGGTACACCTCCATTCACGGATGCTGGTGAAGCTTCCACGCCAAAAAGTTCACTTATCTTCCTTGTTTCCTCCTCTGTCAAACCAGGATGTGTAGCAACACCTGAGTTTGTCGCAACAATGAAGGCGCCTACCTGATTGTACTTTCCTATTGAAAGTCGTGAGACTTCTGTCCCGAGAACATCCTTTATCTGAGTTATTGCTCTCTGTTCAAGTATTGGAGACGCAATAGCGTGATTGTCGTTTGCAACAATCAAATTTCCTGCAGCTGTGTACCTAGATTCAAGTCTCTCAACCCTAATTCCTGTTTGAGTTTTGATTTCCCTGAGTTCCTCATCTTCTGTTAATCTAGAGACAAGGAGTCCATTGTTATTCATTACGGCCAAGGGTCCAATCAGTCTTGATCCAGCAACAGAAGCAAACACAGGCGAAACCTCTAGCATACTTGAGATCTTTTCAACTTTTGTCTGTGCAAGTCCCTTTGGTACTATAAGAAACCTATCGTTTGCTTTCAGAAATATACCTATGTTTGGACTTCTGTAGACATCAAGCAGATAAATACCCATTCAGGACACTTTTTCTTCCTGAGACGGAACTTTAACCTCTACTATTCCTTCCTCATCCCTAACCATCTCAAGTTTCAACTTTCTTGGTGGATTCCTCATACCTCTTTCCCAAACCTTCAGATTAACTTCCTTTGATATCTTTACCTCTGATGCTTTCATGTGCCTTTTAGCAAAATCTTTTATCAAACGGATTGCTACCTTGGCTCTCCTGTAAGGTGGTGCTTCATAGGCACGTGATAGTGGAACAGTATAAACTCTGTTAAGGGGCTCATACTTTTGTTCTGACATGGTCTCACCTCAGTCCCAGCTTCCTATGTCTCCAGTCCCTTCTCTTTGGGTTTGTCCTGACATGCCTATTCGTCCTGACTATGACCCATGTAGGGACAGGTCGTGCTTTTTTAGCTGCACTTATCAACCTGTTTTTCTTTGATGTGTCTTTGATCCTGCCCAATTTAACCACCTATATCCACCTTATCTTTATATCCCTCTTTCTTTCCTGTAGACTATAAAGTATCTGTTTCAGCTGGTCGTCATTTATAGCCGATTTAAGTTTTCCAGAAGAAACAAGCTGTATTATGTATTCTTCGACTGTATTTGCAAGTTCTGGCCTGACCATACGTACATTTGTTAACCTCTGCCTTGCCTCTGAGGTCAGGGCAATTCTCAGTATACTTTCTCGAAGTGCCTTCTTCTCTCTTTCCTGCTTCTCCGCATCTGATTGTGATGGCTGAGACATCAACCATACCTCGCAAGTGCTTCGTTTTGCTTTGACAATTCCTGAAAGAGGTTGAAGCTTACCTTGTCAACTAGAGAAACTCCCTTTGGTGTAAGTATCCTTCCCTTTTGTGTCTTGATGACAAGCTCTGCCTGCTCAAGCTGGTGGAGTATCTTCCTTATCGCGGAGCTGCCTGCATCTCTATGGTGCTTGGGATTGTAACCGACTTGTTTAGATCCTCCGTATGCCCTTTCGAGGTCGTGAATGCCTAAAGGACCGTGAAAGTAAAGCTTTCTTAATATTGATGCCGCCCTAGTATACCACCAGTCTGGGTTCTGAGGTGGTCTTTCCGTATGCGAGCCAGTTTTAACATAATTTGCCCATTCGGGCACCTCGATCTCGGGTATCTTCTTAATATGCTCCGCTAGGCTCTTTATCAGAAGGTCTGCAGGCACGTCGTATGCATTAACCATATTCGATCAGCTCTTTTTACGGTAATGAGTACCTTATTTAAGCCTGCCCTAATATTTTTCTATTTACGTGGCCACATGAAAGGCATGTGATGATAACTGATTTCTTTTCCCTGTTTAGTCTTACCCTAGCGTTTACGCCTGGGACAATTAATTCCTTACACCCATGACATATAAACCTGCTCCATTGGTATCCAAGCCTGATGTTAAACCTCATTAGTATTTTTCTTGCAAGACTTGCTTGCTTCTTTGCTATCCGGAGGTCCGTCTTTGCTGTGTCTATGGCTGTTTGGAGAAGCTCTCTTGCTATGTTAGCAGCTTCCTCCTTCTTACCAAATTTTGTCCTCAAACAAAATTTTAATTAAAAGTTCAGAAATAATAGGTTTATGTTTCCTACTAACGTCTTACTCGCGGAGTCTGCTCTTGAACGTATACCTAAGGAGATTGCTAATCATCCTTCAGTTGTATCTGATGCAAGAAGAAGGAACAAACCAGTGAGCGCAATCCTGCTTGACAAAACATTTCATTATGGGGCAATGGGGAAACTCAAGGATAAGGAAAAAAGAGGGAGACCTGACCTTGTACACTTCGCCCTGCTCAGCGTATCCTCTACACCAATATATATGGAGAAGAAGGTAAAGTTGTTCGTGCATACGATAGACGATAAGTCAATAGAGATTGCTGATGGTACCAGGTTGCCAAAGCATTACTGCAGGTTCAGGGGTTTGTTTGAGAAACTACTTTCATCTGGGAAATCGGACGGCCAAGTTATTTTGAGAGGATGGAATGTTTCGACTTTGGTAGATAAAATCTCCCCGTCCAAGACCTTTGGTCTCTCAACCCTTGGCAGTGAAACTACACTAGAAAAATTCGTATCCAAAGTGCTCCTTGAAAAGAGACCTTGTGTTGTCGTCGGTGGTTTCCCTCATGGCCATTTTTCTGAAGGTACACGATCAGTTTTGGACGAGGTTTACAGAATACATTCGAGTTCCCTTGAGGCGCATACAGTTCTCTCATGGTTGATGTACGAACTTGAGAAGCAGAGTAAAAATCAAGGATTAAAATAGACTAATAAAAATGGCATTAGAAGTGCGGTCGTCGTCCAGATCTGAAAAAGAGGAAAATCTGGTCCAGGACACCAGCCCTCCAAGCTGGTAACCCGGGTTCAAATCCCGGCGACCGCATGGCGAAATTTAACTTCGATTGAATGTCTTATCAATTGCACTGTATTCAGAAATGCAGCCAAATGGCAAAATGAAAAAGCCAAACAAAAGAGTTACTATTTGTTGTGCATTATTCGTTCTGTTTTTGTTTATTGGTCTGTAAGCCTCGGGAGGGCTTCGAACCCTCGACCACCTGCTTACAAGGCAGGTGCTCTACCAGGCTGAGCTACCGAGGCTCGTAAAAGGCCGTCAATTCTGGATTTATGTTCTTTACCATGTGTGCTGCTAGTGCTGGTTCTTTCTTGAGCATTACAAGGTTCCTCTCAAAGTACTTCACATTTGTTGTTTTTTATTTCAGTTATGGGTTTCTCGCAGAGTTGATAGGTTTTTTCGCCCTTCTGGTTAGAGTCTTGTGCTTCTTTTTCACCTCCATAAAGGCTTAATTCTCTTTTCTCAACTATTATTCTGCTGGATTAGCAAAGGAACTCCATTTCTGCTTTAAACAAGTTTGGAAATCTCCCCAAGTCAAACATTATACAAAAGACATCATGTATTTTGGATGTTCTATTCCAACCGCTTTAAGTACAGCTTTTAGAGACAACTCTACACATTCTTAACTTAATATGAATTGGTAGGAAATTAAGGAACTCGTTGAAAGATAAGCATCTTAACTTACTTGCAAAGTTCCCTATCTTAAGGAATTAAAGAAACGTTGATGAGATTGTGCTGCTGACCCTTCACTCCCTTGAAAGTAACACTCGATATTCATG
>CADDZR010000012.1 GCA_902812495.1 archaeon
GACCTGCTCCATGCTATGTAGACAGGCGCCTCGTAGCCCGGAACAAGCCTTTTGTATGAGTTTGTAGTAGGTGCAACTATCGCACACAGAGCTCTACTGTGTTCAAGAAGGCCACCAATGTAGTATCTTGCTGTCTGGCTTATCTCTGCATAGTCATCATCCTTATCATAGAATGCATTCTTACCTCCTTTCCACAAACTGGAGTGAACATGCATTCCAACTGCATTATCTCCAAATATGGGTTTTGGCATCGTTGTTGCAATCATTCCCATCATCTTTGCGACATTCCTAATTACAAATTTGTATGTCATAACGTTGTCTGCCATGTTTGTAAGCGTGTCTCTATACATGTCTATCTCGCACTGGCCTGCAGTTGCGACTTCGTGGTGGTGTGCATTTGACAGTATACCAAAACCCTCCTTCAAGTATCTAACACATCTTCCTCTAAATTCTGTGAGTGTGTCAACCGGGTCTGCAGGATAGTAGCCGTCCTTGAACCTAATCGGATAGTTCTTACCATCAGAGCCTTGCGGTGATTCTGGAGATGTAATGCTGTATGAAACAGAAAATGGGTCGTTAACCTTCCAGCTTGCTGAGCTGAAAACGAAGAACTCTACCTCAGGACCCCAAAGTGATTCGGTGAAGCCTTCCTTCGATAGGACTTCTTCAGCCCTTTGGGCAACAAGCCTTGGGTCACGTGTAAACCTTTCAGAACCAAAGCTGCTGTAAACATCACAGATCAGCCTTGCAGTCTTGAGTTCTTCATCTGACCATGGTATTACACCGAAGGTTGAGGGATCGGGCATAAGAACCATGTCTGACTCGTGTATTTCTACAAATCCTCTCACCGATGAGCCGTCCAACTTTGCAAAGCCTTGGTTCATGGAATCAATGTCGATCATCTCTGAGGGTATAGTGACATGCCTAAACCTTCCGATAAGGTCTGTGAATTGAAGGTCGACAAACCTTATTTCGTTTTTCTTTATAGAAGAAAGTACATCCTCCGCGGTTAGTTTCCTCTTTGTTATTTTGCCTTCTACTATTGTGTAGGCCAACGTACGTAAGCTTTATGCGAAACAAATATAAACATGATGCAACAATTAGGCAACAGATATGCAAAAAAAGAAGGAAGTTATGAATACTTGTTCGCGGGATACACTGGCCGAAAACACTGGAGTAAAACGTTTGTTCTTGGACGACATGGATAGGAAAATCCTAGCTTATTGCATGGTTAACGGCAGGGCATCCTACCATGATGTGGCATTCGCACTCGGAATATCCCCTTCAACAGCAATGAAGAGGATCAAGAGGCTCGAAACTGATGGTGTGATAAAAGGTTATTCTGCAATCATAGATCACAGCAAAATCGGCTACGACCTTACAGTTATTACAGAAATAACAGTATCAAAAGGCAAGTTGCTGGAGATGGAAAGGGAAATAGCAAAGCTTCCAGGCGTTTGTGCTGTTTACGATGTAACAGGGGACACAGATGGCATAATAGTTGCAAAATTTAAGAGCAGGGAAGAACTCAGTAAGTTCACAAAGGGCCTGCTTGCAATGCCTTTTGTCGAGAGGACAAACACACATGTTGTGCTTACAACTGTTAAAGAAGATTTCAGGCTTCCTGTCTAAACTTTAAATCTGTTGTAAAGGAGAGAGAAAATATTGGTCAGACTCAGAGTTAGGATTGGAAATGTGGAGGTGGAAATAGAGGCAGAGAGCGAGAAACTTGCAGAGGTTGTTGAAACGATCCCTCGTGTCATAGAGAAGTTGAAGGTCAACGTCGAGAGTCGTTCTCTTCCAATACAACAGAAAAAGGAAAATCAACTACCCCAGATATCGATAGAGAAAAGCGACTCCCTTTCAGACATAATAGAAAAGCTTTTTTCGAGTGAGTGGGGCTTATCGGAGAGGAAACTTTCAGAGGTGAGGGAGGTTCTCAGAACATATGGATTAAACTATCCAAAACAGTCTGTTGCCGTATCATTGCTCAGGCTTGCAAAGGCAGGAAAGATAAGAAGGTTCAAGACGGATAGCGGGGACTACGCATATACTTCTTCCACTCCGACAGTTATTGGCGTTAAACTGGATTCTAAAGAAGAAGATTTAAGCGATGAATAAATAAAACATCGTGGTGAGATTTGTCAGAGGATAAGCAACTAGCGGTTACACTTACATTCGGGGAAACAAAGGTAGAATTCTCAGGCTCCCCAGAGCTTGTCCTGAAGTCGATACTAGAGTATGTAGCAAAAGTCGTTCCAAACTTGGAACTCGCCAGGTCGATAACTCTAAACTATTCTCTTGCAGAACTAATAAACATGTTCAAGGACTACGTGAAGATAACGCCTGAGGGACCTAGGGTTGTGGGCGAGGAGAAGAAGCTGAGCGACAGGGAGAAGGTGATGCTACAGCTTGTGGCTGCCCGTATCGCAAATCTTTCAGGTAAGAGAGAGAGTGACGCAATGAGCACATCAGAAATACAGCTTGCAACAGGGTTAAATCCGAAGACAATAAGTTCAAGGCTCAGTGAGTTGACAAAGGAAGCACTTGCTGAAAGGCTTGGGACGGAAACTGGAGCAAGGTATAGAATAACGACCGTTGGTATAATGAGGTTGAGTGAGCAGCTTTCCAAGAAGATCAGGGATCAACCAACTGTACTCTCGGTGCCCTGAGGCGGAAACTTCTGCACATATCTGTAATTCCTTGCAGTTCCATCCCTGAAGAGTTTTCCTTCCCTTACTAGGTCAACAAGGTTGTGTGCTACAGCTGTTCTGTCGTAGTTATAGCCTCTTTTCTTTATTTCCTCGTCAACCTCAGCCAAGCTTCTCGGAGACGAAAACCACCCTTCCTTCCATAGCTTTAGCAACAGGCCCCTGCACGTCTCGGTTTTAGTCTGCTCCTTCTCCTCCTCTCCAAGCTTGACTATTTCCCTCGAGGCCATACCTGCGAGAACGCTCTCTATTACCTGCTGTACTTTATCCTGTTCGCATGTTATCTCTATTTCCCAAGGTCCTCTCTTCAGCCTAACTGTAACCTTTCCTTGCTCAGCCATTTTTGTTCACTTTTATTGTTGATGGCCAAGTTGCGCAATATTTAATTACCCTCATTTCGCTAATGTTGATGGGCAAGATGACCAATATATTAACACTTCCCAAGATGTGCAACGAGATAGCGACTGAAATAGAAAGGGAGTTTTCCAGAGATACAACAGATGCACTCTCACATCTAGGCTCCGTTGGCAGTGACATAATCTTTGACACAGAAGGGAAGGATCTATGCCCGTATCCTGTGGAGGTGGATGCGGCATCTGCCCCTGGGTGCATATTCCCTCAAGAGAAAGGGAGGCTTGTCGCATCCATCGATTCCACTTGCATACCACTTGCATATTCAGGGTCTCATCTGCTTTATGCTGCAAGAGTTTCTGTTGTATTCTCAATGGAAGGCAGGGTTACATTTTACAGCAGGGTAGGCCCTGTGTTCAGCAGCCATGACATCTTAAACCAGAGCAGGGAACAGATAGAGAGTTGCATAAGGAGAGAGATGGAAACAAGGGCCGCTAACTCTATAATGAGCTCAGGCTTCGAAGGCATCCTTCTTCTTGATGGCTCGCTTAAGCATCCAGATTCCGTTAAAGTGGATAAAAATGCAGATGCTGAGGTGGCAGCATTCTCGAAGACTAGCGTTCTAGCTCTCTCGGGATTGGATTCCACTCTTTATATGGCTGAGTATCCTTCATACATAACTATCCAAAAGGGCAAAGTAACAACAGTTCTCGCGAAGATGACAAAAGGGGGAATTGTTTTCAGGATAGACATCATCTCAGAGAGGAAACCTGAAGAAGTTCTTGGTCTAATCCTTTACAACGACTTATTCTACGCAGGTTACCCAGAGTCGCTCAGACTTGCACACCATCTCTCTGTGTTTAACAGGGCTGAGTTAATTGCAATGCAGGTAATTGTAAGCAAACACTTGAGAATGAGAAACTCACCGTCGTTTGATATTAGAAAGGTTGCTCTGGGCACTTTTAAGGTAGGATGAAATTGAAGCTTCTTAGCAAGGACTCCGGGGATTTCCTTATCCTAGCTTCTTCCTCAGAGGATGTACACATCGGGGATTACCTACTTGTGAGCGAAAAAGAAAGAGCTGCACTGCTGCAGGTCTATGATGAAAGGTACCTTGACCTAGAAGGTATAGAGGAAGAGTTGTTAAGGGAGGAGCTTGTTCAAGAAGAGATAAACGGCTCTTCATACGGAAGTGCTTCCCTGAGGTCTGTGATTACTAGAATACATGACATGAGGGTTCTTGTATGTAAGCCGAGGTCCTTCTTTTCGAGTGGGGAAAGGGGTGTTTTTTCGTACTGGCTCCCTTCTCGCTCGTCCTCAAGAATTACGAAAGTGGACTTTGAAACTATATCTCAAAACATTAAAAGTGGAACCAGAAAAATATATATCGGGAAGGTAGCAGGAAAAGACTTCTCAATATTTGCTGAATCCCTTGACGGAAAAATAACACTCATAACAGGCAAGAAAGAATCTGGAAAATCGCATCTTGCTAAGATACTTCTCAAAGGTCTTACATTGCACGGTGCCTACTCTTTTGTCTTTGATCTCAATGAAGAGTATTCCTTTTTCTGCTCTGATCCAGAAGTTTCGCACAAAACATTAAAGCTTCTACCTGGCAGGAACTTAAGGTTCTCCCTTTCTTCTGCTGGGTTGAGAGCTGTATCTTCAATACTTGCTCATTCCCTCGAAATGCCTGGAACATCCCTCAGGGAGTTCACTAAGATATGGGATTATCTAGAGAGGTCGGGAAGACTGACGCTCAGCAATTTCCTTGAGACAGTTGAGAGGTGGAGGTGCAACGAGTTTGTAAGGGATGCGTTATTCAGCAGAATAAACACTTTGATGTCAACGGGCCTTTTTACAGACATAGAGAAGGAGTCATACGATCTAAATGAGCCATTCAAAAGGGCAGGAGGCTGTACAGCAATACTCTCTCTAACGCAAACCTCGCCTCTAACAAGAAAGGTTATCGTTGAGCTTATACTATCAAAGCTCACAGAGATGCTTGAAAAAAAGGAAATACCTCCTGTATTTCTCTTTGCTGAAGAAGCCCACCTCTACCTTAGGGAGACTTACTGGGAGGACCTGATAACAAGGATGAGGCACTTTGGTGTTTTCACTATTTTCATAACAAACCAACCAGATTCAATAGACAAAAAAATATACAGGCAAATAGATAATATATTCGTCTACCATCTTTCAAACGATTCGGACATTAACCTTATTTCTCAATCCTCTGCTGTGGACTTTGAAAGTCTCACTTCAATTATCAAGGCATTGCAACCAAGAACGTGTCTTGTGCTTGGAAGTGTTGTTTCTAACCTTCCTGTTGTAGTTGAAGTTGGAGAACTTGTTGCAAAGGAAACGGGAATAACTAGACTATTTTTCAGGCAGATTGATTCGTTAAAAACTTAAGTATAATACAACAAAAGACTAACGTCCATGGAAAAAATGACAAACCAAGAGGCAGTATCAAGGATAGCTGGAAGTGTAGTTGTGAGCGACCAACCTGGGAAAGCATTGAGGAGCTGGAGGGAGAAACTTGGGATAAAACAGATAGAACTCGCAAGGGCTATGGGCCTTGCGGCCTCTGTGCTAAGCGATTATGAAAGTGGTAGGAGGTCGTCACCTGGAGTACAGTTTGTCAGAAAGTATGTGGAGTGCCTGATTGCACTTGACGAGACAAAGAACAGGATGGTTCCAAAACTAATATCCTTTGACGACGGAGGGGCTATACTTTCCATAGGCGAATTTAATAAACCAGTAGAGGCGTCTGTTGTTATAAATGCGGTCAAGGGAAAGGTCCTAACCGGAGAGCTTGAAGGTGTAAAAATCTACGGATACACTGTTTTAGACAGCATAAGAACTATATACGCACTTTCAGGCTACGACTTTTACAGAATCTTTGGTTCAACGACAGAGCGGGCCTTAGTATTTACAAAGGTTGGGATGGGAAGGAGTCCTCTAGTTGCTGTTCGCGTCTCGCAGCTAAAGCCTAGGATGATTGTTATTCACGGGCCAAGCGCAATTGATACATTAGCCCTCGAGCTAGCAAAGAAAGAAAAGATAGTTCTTGTGCTTTCTGGTTCCAGCTCCGAAAAGGAAATAATCGAATCTTTAACATCTATTGCAATGCAAGCTTCTCAATCAGCATCGCAACTCTAAGGGCTCCTTCCGTATTCTCCGGCTTCTTTCTCATACCAAGATTTGCACGTATGAGCTCTCCAAGCCTTTCGATATCCTTTGCACTGAAACCAAGTTCCTTTGCATTTCTCTCCTGCTCGTAATGCCCTCCTATTGGTATTGCAATTATAGGCGTTCCAAAGACAAGTGCCTCGTCTATAGTGCTCTTTCCTGCAGTACTTACAACCAGGTCAGATGCATAAACAAGCTCATGGTTATCGCGCACAATTCCCAGGTCGATTACGCCCTTCTGCTTTATTCGTGACTTGGATCCTGAAACTACTAGAACAACATTTTCCAAATCCAGTTTTTTTATTTCGTCAACAGTTCTCTCAAGAAGGAACATTCCAAGCTGACTACCCGTCATTGTGAAGAGTATGACAGTTGAACAAGATGGTAGGCCGTACTTTGAACGTATTTCCTCCCTACTTCCGGAAACTTGCCTGACTATTTTTCCCACGTAAAAAATTCTATCCTTGGATATACCTTTTTCAGGTATGATAAGCATGTCTGCAATCTCCAACACGGAACTGTACCACTTCTGTATCCTTCTTTCCAGAATCGCTGAAAACCTGTTCCTTGCAAATCCAAGATAGAGCTCATCTGTTATAGCTACAGCCCTCAAACCAATCTCTTTTGCAACGACAAGGGAAGCAAATTCTTCATCGCAAACAACTAGGTCAGGCTTAGTGGATGAAAGTAGCTTCCTTACAGCCTTCTTTGCCCTTCTGTAGTTGTACCAGTATCTTACATACCATATAGAAGGAAGTATCATCCTGCCTGCAACGACCCAAGGGTTTGGATGCGACACAGCCCTAATAACTCTAAAGCCGTATGATTCTATTAAATCAGCAGCAAGACCCGAACTTATGAATGTTACATCATGGCCAAGCCTTGCAAGCTCGGAGCCGACTGCAACAGCTCTTGTTGCATGTCCCAGACCTATCGAGCTGACAGAGTAAGCTATCTTTGCCATCTTCCTCTCGAGAGAAAATTTTCATTATACGTATTTCCTTTCTCAAATAATAATACCCAAGATTTTTCTACATGTGTTGTAATGAGACAATGTCTTGGACCAGTTTATTCTAGCGTTCCTAGACCTTTTCATAGTGGTCCTGTTTGCCCTCGCGGCAGTTCTTCTTCGAGCAATAGATTCAAGGGGTTTCATTGCGAGCGTGGTTGTTGGCTTCTCGATACTCTATGGAGGTGGTTGGAGCTGGTTCGTGATTGTAGCTGCGTTCTTTACGCTTGGTGTTGGGTTTACATGGTATAAGTACAGTTACAAGAGGATGATCGGTGCGGCACAGGAAAAGGGGGGAGCAAGGAACTGGCCAAACATACTTGCAAACGGCGGACTTGGTGCGGTATTCTCAATCATGGAATATATTTATGGAGGGAGCATTTTTGCCTTCCTTTTCCTCGGGAGCATAGCTGCAGCAACATCTGATACAGTAGCAACAGAGCTAGGGTTACTTAGCAAGAAGACTCCAAGACTCATAATAAAGCCAAGGGAAGAAGTGAAGCCAGGATCATCGGGTGGTGTTACCATCTATGGCTTTATCGGCTCATTTTTTTCTGCTCTTATCATAGCTTTGCTTGCAGCTTTTCTTGGTCTGGCTGAAAACAAACTACTGCTTCTTGCAACAGTCGTTTCTGCAGGTGTTCTTGGCTCTGCTTTTGACAGCTTCCTCGGTGCAACATTACAGAGAAAGGCATACTGCAGGATTTGCCTGAAACCTACTGAGCACATGAAGCATTGCGGTGAAAGAACAGTGAGGACATCGGGTTTGGCCTTCTTGGAGAATAATTTGGTAAATCTCCTGTCGACACTCTTTGGTTCCCTTGTTTCCCTTCTCTTCTTTATTTATTTTGCATAGATAATGACGCTATATCTGGGTACCTTGTCATTTCCTCAAGCTTTCTGCTGAGCTCTTCAATCTTCACCCTTTGCTGAACTCTTGTGTCCCTGTCTCTAATCGTAACTGTTTCATCCTTGAATGTGTCATAGTCTACTGTCACACAGTAAGGCACACCAACTTCGTCTGCTCTTGCGTATCTCCTTCCAATGGAGCCTGAATCATCATAAAAAGTGTCAAGGCAGTTACTCAAGAGGGAGCTTAACTCGAGTGCCTTGAGGTCAATCCCATCCTTATTAACCAGCGGAAAAACACCTACATGATATGGAGCAAGGTATGGCTTTACAGCAAGATATTTTCTTCCTTTCTCCTCCCTCATTGACTTTTCTATTATTGCGTATATGCTCCTGTCAACACCCATAGAAAGTTCGAATACATGAGGTATCAACTTTTCTCCTTGGTCGTCTACGGAGAAGTCTGTCCCACTTACACTTGAGTGCCTTGTGAGGTCGTAGTCTCCCCTGTAGTTGCAGGCGACAAGCTCGGTCCATCCAATAGAGAGTTTAACCTCAAGGTCGAAGGCTTCCCTGGAATAAAAAGCTCTATCTTCATCAGAAAGAACCCTGAACCTGATATCCTTCTCCGGTATTCCTGCTTTTACGTAAAAATCAAAGATCATCTTCAGGTAGTACCATACAAGTTTGTTTGAGACCAAACCCATATCCCTTGCTTCCGAGAATCCAATAACAACCTCTTTCTCCTTGTATAGAGGCAACTTTGAACCTATGAAGAGTTCAAACTTACCTCCCTCTGTCCTTTTTGGGTTAAAGAAGACCTCAATCTCAGCCTGTGTTATTTCCCTTAGCCTGAGCAACCCCTGCCTTGGAGCTATCTCGTTCCTGAAACTCTTGCCGACCTGTGCTATGCCTACAGGCAACTTCACTCTTTGTGTTTTAAATAGCAGCGGGAAGTCAACAAATATCGTCTGGCACGTCTCTGGTCTAAGATATGCCTCTTCTTCTGCTGCACCAATCCCTACCCTGAACATCATGTTGAACCTTGTTGTCCCGCGCAGCTTTTCTCCGCAGTTCTCGCATCTTATGTCATACTTTTCAAGCATGTCATCGTACTCCTTGTTTGATAGCTTCTCTGGTATCTGTGTCTTTGTCTTCTCTTCGAGGAGCTTGTCTGGCCTGAAGAAGGAACCGCATTTCCTGCACCTAACTATGGGATCAGAAAAGCTTTCAAGATGGCCAGAAGCAACAAAGACAGCCTTCGGAAGTATTTGCGATCCGTCTATCTCGATCATCCCGTCTCTTTTAACAAGCTCCCTCCTCCAAAGCTCAATGAACTTGTTTTTCATCGAAACACCCAAGGGCCCGTAATCCCAGAAACCTGCAGGTGAATTTGGATAGGACTCGGCAGACTTGAAAAAGAATCCCCTCTGGTGCGCAACCCTCATTACTTCGTCAAACAAAGCTGGATTCCTCCTTTATCTCCTGAATGCAAATGCAACATCCGCAACGTTTGTACCCGTCTCGCCAGTAACTATTAATCTGTTTATTTTTTTAAAGAAAGTATAGGAGTTGTTATCCAGTAAGTAAGACGTTGGCTGTAGGTTGAGCCTACGCGCATCAATAGCCGCTTTGTAGTCTGCGAAAGCTCCGGCTGCATCTGTAGGCCCGTCCTTGCCGTCTGTCGAGAAGGATGCTATTACGAGACCATTTGTACCTTCGATTTCAATCATGGCAGAGAGAACTGTTTCCTGGTTTCTTCCACCCAAGCCCCTCCCCTTTACATTGACTGTTGTCTCCCCTCCAAAAATACATGCCTCGTTTATTCCTAGCTTGCATGCCTCTTTTGCAAGCTTCTTTCCAAAATTCCTTGCTTCACCATTCATTATTCCAGTAGTGCACTTAAAACCGAGCGCCTCAAGGTATTTAGATGCAGAAAGAACAGCATCCATGTTAGAACCAATCTCAGCATGAAGTAGCTCTGGGTGCTGAAATGGATACTCATCCACAACTTCGTCCAGCTTTTTTATTCTCTCCTCTTCAACACCATAGCTCTTCATAATTGACTTTGCCTTTTGCAGATCCTTCTTCATCGGAAATGTCAGGCCGGAACCTACATACATTGGGTTGTCGGGAACAACATCAGATAGCAGAAAGGAAAGAACCATTTTGCATCTGAGTTTTTTGAGAATCCTTCCTCCTTTTATGGAGGAGAGGGCAGTCCTAACCGTGTTCAGTTCTTCGATGTTTGCACCTCGAAGGAGAAGAAGACGAGTTATCTCAGAGATATCCTTCAGTGTAAAGGGCCTTGCAGGCTGCTCAAGGAGTGAAGATGTACCACCAGATATGAAGAAGAAAACGGCATCTTCCTTCCCTGCCTTTGCAAGGATACTCTTTACTATCCTGGTTGCAGCTATGCTACACCTCCCAGGTATCGGATGCTGAGACCTGATAAGAAAGCCCTCTATTCTTGCCCCGCTATGGTAGTGAGGAACGACTGCAATCGAAAGCTTTGGCTCTACTTTTGAATGCAGTCTAAATGCCCTTATCATTTCGCACGATGCCTTTCCCACTCCAACAAACCATGCGTTCTCGAAATCGCTGACTTTCAGCCTCATTTCTCTAATTTCTAGGTAATCTCCTCTCCTCCTGACCATCCTTTTGAAAAGATTATCAGGTGAGACTGAACTTACCACAGTTGAGACAAGACCTTTAACCAGTTTCTCTTCTCGCATCCACATGCTCTACAACAAACTTGTATCCGTACAGTATCTGGCCTGACTCGCCGTCAACCCTTATCCTCCTAAAGACAGCTCTCACATGAGCACCTATCTTCAAGAGTTCCTCAGGTGTATCAACAACCTGTCCAAGTACTTTTACTCCGTTCTTCAGCTCAACAATTGCAAGGTTTAGAGGCGCCTGAGTTTCAAAGCCTGGAAGTGTCTCGTATAGCCTTGTGAACGTAACAATCTTCCCCTCCTTGGGCATCTCTTTGTCCTTCAACTCTTCTGAACCGCATTTCCTGCACCTGTAAACAGGGGGAAAGAAATCACGCCCGCATCTAGTGCAGCTAACCCCAATAAGCCTGTAGTATCTATCCTTGTTTCTCCAGTATTGTATTGCCATCATTCTGCACTCCCCAGTACATGCACAACTGTTGTTGTGTCTATGCCTCCCATGTTTTGTGTTACTCCGTATCTTGCTCCCTTGACCTGATTTTCTCCTGCCTGCTCTGTTAGCTGGAGGTATGCTTCAGCAATCTGGTAAATTCCGGTAGCCCCAACAGGATGCCCCCTTGCCTTCAAACCCCCAAAAGTGTTTATTGGAAGCTCCCCGTTTAAACTGTATTTCCCTTCAGCCGCATCTTTGCATGCAAAACCCTTCTTCGAGAAGCCCATTGCCTCAAGTGATATTGCACCCGTTACTGAAAAGGCATCGTGTATTTCTGCAAAGCTTATCTTACCCTTAGGCACGGATGCAGTGCTTATTGCCTTTTCAAATGCTTCCCTTGTGCTTGAAAAGCTTAGCATGTCATCTCTCTCGTATATGCTGAAATTGTTTGTGCAGACAGAGGAGCTAAGAACCTCGACGAACTTTGACGCCTCAGATACAAGCCTTTCACTGACAACGAGTGCAGCAGCTGCACCGTCGCCAACGGGGGCGCAGTCAAAGAGCCTTAGTGGATCAGCAACAATGCTTGACCTTGAAACAACCTCAGGTGTTATTTCCTTCCTGAATTGTGCATGCCAAGCGCTTACTGCATTCTTGTGGTCTATAACTGGTATAGAGCTTAGCTCATCTCTTGTAGTTCCAGTTTCATGCATGTAGAGCCTTGCGAGGAGTCCGTTTAGTGCTGCGAAGGAAGCACCAACAAATTGTGTGTATTCTGCAGATTCAGCCATTGCAAGCGCTTGCGAAACATACTCGGGCTCGAGGTCCCTCATCTTTTCAACCCCTATCACGAGTACACTCTCTGATGCACCGCTCTTAACAAGGTTATAGGCTGTATGAAATGCAGTTGCTCCTGAAGCGCATGCTGCTTCAACCTTGAACGCAGGCTTGCCTTTCAAACCAAGGGAATCTGCAACGAGTGCTCCAAGATGCTCTTGGCTTGCCGCTAACGAGCTGAACATGTTACCAATGATTAAATAGTCTGGCTCTATTTTCGAGGAAAGGGCTTTCCTTCCTGCTTCAACAGCTAGGTCAACTAGGGACTTGTTCCAGTGGTCCCCTATCTTTGTCAGTCCTACAGATGCTACAAAAACACGCATCTGTTTTCACTTTATTAATTTACCCCTGAATTTAGCGTAGGTCGAGTAATCTATCTTTGCACATCTTTCAAGCATTGATTTCACTGTCGGGTTTATACCCCTCTTTCTCTCTATTCCTTCGGAGACTGTTATGTAAAACGCATCCGAACCCGCACCAGAGCCAAAGCTTGCAAGGAGTATTCTCTCGCCAGGACTTGCTTCATCAAGTACGGCAGCAAGGCCGAGAGGTGAACTCCCAGCATAAGTATTGCCTATCAGTGGATTTAGAAGACCGCACTTGACCTGGTCCGTGTTAAAACCAAGCCTTACTGCAACCTCCACAGGGAACCTGGGGTTTGGCTGGTGGAATACAGCATACTTGAAATCAGATGGCCTAAGACCTGTCTCTTCTAGAAGGGCCTTGACTGCATTCTCGATGTGGTAAAAGTAAGCGGGTTCGCCTGTGAACCTAGATAGGTGCCTAGGGTACCTTTCATGGGCCCTTCTCCAGAAATCACCTGTATCTGAAACAAAGGATGTACTGCATTCTATTGTTGCAATCTGGTTTCCGTCCTTTCTTCCTATTACGTATGCTGCGCCTCCCGATGCAGCGGTGTACTCCAAATCATCGCCAGGCCTTCCTTGGGCTGTATCAACACCTATTGCTAGGCCAGCATCTATCATTCCTGAACCAACAAGACCCGTAACTATCTGCATTGCTTCTGTCGCTGCCTTGCATGCAAACTCCAAGTCTGCAGCAAGTGTGAAATGTTGCCCAAGGGCCTGAGCAACTATCGTACTTGTCGGCTTTACAGCGTATGGCTTCGATTCCGTGCCCACAAAGATTGCACCCAACCTTTCGATGCCTGCCATCCTCACCGCGTACCTTGCAGCTTCGACAGCCATCGTCACCGTATCTTCATCTATTGCAGCAACGGCCTTTTCAACATTCGGCCCGGACCCCCCGCCCTTCCAGACTCTAGCTATCTCGGTTGTGGGGAGCCTGTAATATGGTATGTAAGCGCCGTACCCATGTATTGCTACCTTCTCCCTGCTTTTCATTACTCTCAAAGTCGTTTAGGCAATTTTCGGGGGGTAGATAAACAGTTTCATAATTTGGCATGCTTGTATTCGTCATCTGACGAATAAATACAATCCAGCCAACTGTAGAAAGGGAGAGAGTTTTACCTTGCCTTGAGCTGTTTAACTACTGGCGGCCTGACCTTCTTAAAAACCCTGTAACCACATATACATTTAACTTCGGGAAGCCTTGATAGTTCCTCTTGGGTTGTCCTCTGTCCGCATTTTACGCATTCGTAAACAGCGCCTGTTAGGACCTTCTGTTCTGCCATCGATATATAATGTTAAGGTGGTGTATTTTTGCCTTTTGATTCCCTCAAAGCGCCTCCCAGAGTACTTTGAAGAAGAATCTTGCTACTTCCATTACGCTTAGCTTTGACTTTCCTCTTGTCCTTGCCTTGAAGATATAAGGGACCTCTACGAACCTAGCTCTGTCCTTAAGGTATCTCAAGGTAAGAACCTGAAAGTCGAAGCCTGATGCCTTAATCCCGCTACTTGCAACTATTTCTGCTGCCTTCCTGTTGTACGCCCTAAAGCCTGATGTGCAATCCCTAACTTCTAGACCGAGCATCTTCCTCGAATAATAGTTTGCAATCCAGCTTACAAGCCTTCTTCCAAAGCTCCATCCCTCTATTGCACCTCCTTTCACGTACCTTGAGCCTATTGCAACGTCTCCAGCGGAGGTTGCAGCAAGAAGCTCAGGTATCTTTTCAGGCGGGTGCTGCAAATCAGCGTCCATTGTTACAGCAAGTTCGCATCCTCTGTCAAGTGCATACCTGAACCCTTCTTTGTATGCTGAACCAATGCCAAGCTTCTTTGGCCTTACAATTAAATGCACATTGCTACTTGCTTCCATTATCTCCCTTATCTTTTCTGCTGTCCCATCAGGGCTTGAATCGTCTACGAAGAGCAAGCTTATCCCATCTAAACCAAGAGATAGGATAGAGTTAACTATCCTGTCTACGTTCTCCCTCTCGTTGTAAGTTGGGATAATTACCCAAATAGAGCTCATTTGAGTAGCTTTCTCGCTTCCTTAATGAATTCGGAAGCAATGAAATCGAGTTGTTCTCCTGTCACAGCAGGGTGTACTGGAAGGGAAATCACCTCCCTCGCAGCCGTTTCAGTCTTCGAAAGCTTTAGAGAACCGTAGCCAAGTGAAGAGTACAGAGGTGTTTTATGAACAGGAATCCTGAAGTAGACGGAAGCACCTATTCCTTTCTTCTTGAGAGATTCAAGTAAATCATCCCTACTCCTCTTTACAGAAAGTGTATAGAGATAGAACACATGTGTTCTGTCCTTCGAGCTCTGCTTGAATTCAACACCCTTAACATCCAGTATCCTTTCGTTGAGGTATTCTGCATTCTCCCTCCTCTTCCTTATGTAGCTGGGGAGCTTTTCAAGCTGCTTCAAGCCTATTGCAGCGCTTATCTCAGGTAGCCTGTAGTTCAGGCCAAGAACCCTCGAATCATACCCCTCAACCATCCCGTGATTTCTTATCATAGTAACCTTCTCAGCTATCTCATCGCTGTTTGTTGAAATAGCACCTCCTTCTCCAGTAGTTACTACCTTTGTTGCGTAGAAGCTAAAACAACCTGCGTCAGAGAGTGTTCCTGTTTGTCTGCCCTTGTATTCAGCTCCAAGAGACTCAGCTGCATCCTCTATCAAAGCTATGTTGTCTTTAGAGGCTATCTCTCTTATTTCATCCATGTTTGCTGGATAGCCATACAGGTGAACAGGTATTATTGCCTTTGTCTTCCTTGTTATTGCTTTCTTCAGCTTGGCTGGGTCTATGTTATAGTCCTCACCTATATCAACAAATACAGGCCTTGCGCCGCATGCAAGCACGACATTGGCCGTTGCAACAAAAGTAAATGACGGTACTATGACCTCATCACCTCTCTTCACACCGATTGCTAACAAGGAACAGTGAAGTGCTGCAGTTCCTGAGTTAACAGCTATTACGTGTTTGCATCCAAGTATTTTTTCCAGTTTTGCCTCAAACTCTCTAGTGTACTTTCCTCCCTCGTACGATGCATCTGTTAGCATGCCACTTTCCAGAACCTTCAGGACCTCTTCCTTTTCCTCGTTTCCAAGTATTGGCTTATTAATTGGTATCAATATTCTCGCTCAAAAAAGCCGAGTATTTTAGTCTAAGTTTTTGCCTAGATGTACTCTGCCTATTGAGTGAAGAGTAAATTGCAAAAGGTAAACAGTAAAAAATATTTTCTTAATAGGCATTTGTGCTTGAACACAGCGGAGGATAAAACACGCTTTCTAAAACCAAACATGTTTATCTCGCTAGTCTTCCTCTCGTTGATTGTAAGGGCAATTCTCATCTATACAGTTCCACCTCTTCTTGATGTATTTTACTACGATACTCAGGCTATCTCAGCCTTTTTGCATGCAGTTAACCCGTATGGTCACACCTACGTCAACATACCCGACTGGCTTTCAACCCCAGGTGCGCAGAACGTGTACACCTACCTTCCAGGTGTATTACTTTTCTTAATACCCTTTGGCCTCATAGGGGATGCTAGGTTAGGGCTCGTAACAGCAGACATGATAATAGGATGGGGCATATTTGTCATGATGGGAAGGCACTCCAAGAATGCATCTATTCTTTACCTACTTGCTCCTTTCTCAGTCCTTTTCAGTACAGTGTACCCAAACAACTCACTAGTTGCGATGTGCTTCCTTGCTATTGCGCTCGTATTTGAAAGGGTTGGAAGGGAAATTATGTCTGCTGTTTTTTTTGGTCTTTCATTAGCATCAAGCCAATTTTTATTCCTCGTCTACCCATTCTTCCTCTTAAACAAAGCCAGGAGGCGCAAATTCAAATGGATAGCTGTTTCAGCCTTTTCCTTTCTCTTGGTTGTGCTCCCTTTCCTGATCTGGGATCCTAGTAATTTTATATTTGACACATTGACCTTCCAGTTCTCAAGAAGTGTAAGACCACTTGTTGTTCCTGCAAAGATAGGTTACAACCTTAACCCAAGCCTCTCTGGCTTTTTTTACACATTTTTAGGTGTAACAGTACCACCCTATATTAGAATTGCAATCGTTGTTCTTCTTTTTGTGTTTTTTGCCAGAAGAGTTTCTGACATGAAATCGACGCTATTCAACTGCTCCTATTTCCTTGTTGCATCAATGTTCATTCTTCCAAACGATTTCTCCTGGTGGTTTCTGGAGCTCCCGTTCCAAACACTGCTAACAGCTATCTCACTCGAAGTCTGAAGGTTCCGCAATCTTTACCCTGTATTTTCTTGCAGCCTCAATCTGTTTCCTATCCATGGAGAGGAGGGGTATCTTTAGCTTTGCTGCAAGCGCAATGTATACCGCATCGTATACTGAAAGGTTTTCCTTGATTGCAATTTCAACAGAGCTCTCAAGTATCTCCTTCTTTTGATGGAATTTTATGTTTGTGCCTGAAAGTAAGGCCATTGCATGTACAGCGTTTTTTAGATGCCTTTCCTCTATAATACCTTGCTTCCACGCCGAAACCAAGGCACTTGCTGTTTCAGCAAGCAAAAGTTCGACGCTCTCTGCACCCTTCAAAAGCGCCTCCCTTACAGCTTGGTGGCTCTTCTCCTTCAGGAAGAAGGAAAGGAGGGCTGAGGAATCAAGTACTGTCCTCTCTATCTTTTCTCACCAACCTCGAGGATGTCCCCTCTGGAAGTTCGGGCATGTCGCTTAGAATCTGCTCCGCCTGTTTGAGGTTCTCTTCCCTCTTTATTTGTTCAATGCTTTTAATTATAAAATCCCTTATTGCTTCAGGCCAGTCAACCCTCTGCTTGTACTTCATCATTTCTTTCTTTGTTTGCTCGTCTATCTTAACGCTGACAACCGGCACGGTATACCCATGGGTAAACTAATTTATATCCCTTCTGGTATACCCTTGGTGTGAGCTTAAGCCTCTCACCGCGTTGCCCCAGCATGAGGGATTAGTGCCGGAACACCAATCCCAGATGCCAGCGGTGAGAGGTCCCTCTTCCGAGGGCAATATACTCTTCATACAGTGTGATTTAAACATAATCTCAGCAGCTTCCTCGAATCAAATATTTAAATGGGGTATTATGAACCAGCAAGATTATGGAAGATAATTCATCCACACCCCTAATGGATAATAGGACGAGACTTGTCTTCAGGCTTAGTTGCTGGATATCTGGTCTTGTCATAGTTTTTGTCTTTGTGTATGGACTGATAGCATCCATAGTTACAACTGGCGGGAGCTTTGCAATCGGGGGTGCCCTTGTAAATGTTTTCTGGCCACTTCCCTGGTTTGCCCAGCCCGTAACTTATCTCAGCATTGCTTCTGTTGTATTTTTCTATTCAGCGCTAAGGCTTTGGGAAGATAAGATATCAAAGTGGCCACAGTACACACTCTCCCTTATACAGCTGCTTGGTTTTGTAATTGCCTTTGCATCTGCTTACGAGGTTCTTTACAACTTCATGCTCTGGGGCTCACTTTTTAGCTACGACCTCCTTCTCCAGAACAAGGATCCAAATCTTGTACTAACGCCCTTCCAGCCTCCTTGGTACCTTGTCTTTGCAACAAAGATCTTCTCAGCAACTTTCGTGATAAGTGGGTATACTGTGTACTACATAAGGAGACTCAACAAAACTGGTGTCATTTAGCAACCCCCTCAGGTCTTGAAGCAAGGAAGAGGAAGAAATGGAATATACCTATTGCAGAAAATAGAGCAATCGAAACTAAACCAAGCTCAACTAGGGCTGAACTGAGAAGGAGAGAAGAGAAGTATATCTGGAGGACAGATATCGCAACACCATAGAGAGATGCTGCGGCCGCAAGTGAATAGGAGAACCTTGAACTAGGAACAAAGGCTAGAAAAGCTGATGAAAGAAAGCATGCTGCGGCAGGCCAGACCAAGAGGTAGGTGAAGGAAAAGTAAGCTAGGAGTATCCATAGGACACCTGCGACAGCAAACAAAAACTTGGCCTTCTTGCCAAACTTTTCTTTTATTGTTGACAACACCTCGGCCAGCTTGAGATAGCAATATAAGTTTGGACCTTTGGAGGATATGTACTGGTTCAAATGCAAGCGCTAGAGAAGAGTGACATAGAGCTTAAGCTTGAGGAGCTGACAAAGCCTGTGCAGGATCTTCAGGAAGGTCTCCTTGTTTCGGCAGGCTACGACGGAGAAAAGAAGCTTGCATTTCTGAAATTTTATGATCCTAAAAGCGAAAGAATTTACATATGGTTTGATAACACAGGACACAAACCATACTGTTACACGAAGCTTGAGAGAAACGAGCTCCAGGATATACTAAAGAGGGAAGATGTTGAGGATATCGTCGAAGAGGAGAAGTTTGATTTGTTACTTGACAAGAAAATAAGGGTAAGAAAGATAATTGCAAAAGATCCTCTAGCTATTGGTGGTACTCAAACAAGCATAAGAGAACAGATAAAAGCATGGGAGGCAGATATCAAGTACTACGAGAACTATGCCTACGACATGGGTCTTAAAATGGGAACTTATTACAGGATATCTGCAGGCTCAATTCAGCCCGTTAAGTACAGCATAGGGAAAACAGTTGAAAACTCACTCCAAAATATATTGTCTAGGAATTCGATCGAATTCCATCCGTACATAAGAGAATGGGCTGAGCTTCTCGGCCAGCCTCTTGTAAACTTTAAGAGGGTTGCACTTGATATAGAGGTCGCAAATGAGGCTGGGAGGGTTCCAGATTCAGATAAGGCTTCTCTGCCCATAATTGCTGTATCCTTTTACAACGAAGTAGAGAAGATCGTATTTGTTTTAATGAGGGACGGAAAGGAAACTTTTGAAACGTCAGACTTTTCACTGAAGGTTTTCGATGATGAGAGAGAACTTGTAAGAGCTGTCTTCAGGAAGATTTTGGAGTATCCGGTTATCGTTACCTTTAACGGCGATGATTTTGACTTGAGGTATCTCTACAACAGGGCAAAGAACATTGGCATACCAGACACAGAGAACCCGATACAGATACAGAGGCAGGAAGCCTCCCTGAAGCACGGGATACACATAGACCTCTACAGGTTCTTCACAAACAAATCTGTCCAGGTCTATGCTTTCAGTAACAAGTACAGCGAGCATACACTAAACGGTGTAGCTGAGGCATTGCTTGGCAAGACAAAGATAGAATTTGAGGGAGAGATATCTGACCTACCTCTCGATAGACTTGCGTTGTACTGCCTGAAGGACTCACAGATAACATACGAGCTAACTTCATTTTCAGGTTCAATTGTAATGCGTTTGCTCCTTGTTTTCTCGAGGATAGCAAAGATGCCAATTAACGACGTTGCAAGGCTTGGCGTTTCAAACTGGATAAGAAGCATGCTTTTCTATGAGCACAGGAGGATAAAAGCGCTTATCCCCAGGACAGATGAACTTCTTGCAAAAGGAGGTGCAAGCTCTCAGGCAACAATAAAGGGAAAGAAGTACAGGGGTGGACTTGTAATCGAGCCGACTCCAGGGGTCTACTTTGATGTTAGCGTGCTTGACTTTGCAAGCCTCTATCCAAGCCTAATAAAGGTCCAGAACCTATCCTACGAAACAGTCAACTGCATACACGAAGAATGTAGGAGCAACGTGATACCCGATACAACCCACTGGGTCTGCAGGAAGAGAAGGGGTATAACTAGCCTTGTGATAGGTTCATTGAGGGATCTGAGGGTAAGCCATTACAAGCAGCTTGCAAAGGACACAACACTCTCTAAGGAAGAGAGGGAGCTCTACTCTGTTGTATCCCAAGGCCTCAAGGTTATACTCAATGCGGGCTACGGTGTTATGGGCTTTGAAACATTTGCATTTTACTGCCTTCCAGTAGCTGAGGCAACAGCAGCGCTTGGCAGGTACGCAATAACAAAGACAATAGAGAAATGCAGAAGCCTTGGGATAACAGTTCTTTATTCAGACACAGACTCTCTCTTCCTTCATAAGCCAACAAACGAGCAGATATCAACTGTGACAAGGTGGGCAGAGACAGAGCTTGGGGTCGAGCTAGACCTTGACAAGGTGTACCGCTACGTAGCATTCAGTAGCAGAAAGAAAAACTACTTTGGAGTGCTTCAGGATGGTACAGTCGATATAAAGGGGCTGACAGGAAAGAAATCCCAGACACCAGAATTCCTTAAGAAGACATTTTACGATGCACTCCAGATACTCAGCGAAGTTAAGAGCAAGGAGGATTTTGATAGGGCTAGGGAGAGAATCAGGGACCTTCTCTCAAGCACTGTCTCAAATCTGAGGGGAAAGAAAATACCCATAGAACAGCTTGCATTTAACGTGATGATGGGAAAGCCTACCTCGAAATACAACGAAACAACACCACAGCATGTTAAGGCGGCCCAGCTTCTGGAGAAAAGTGGGAGGGAAGTAAAGGCAGGTGAAATAATATCCTTTGTTAAAACAAGGAGCCCTCCCTATGTCAAGCCTGTTGAGCTTGCCTCTGTCGATGAGGTCGACGTTGATAAATACCTTGAGTACGCTAGGTCCATGTTTGACCAGATGCTAGATGCACTAGATTTTAGCTTTGACGAGATAATGGGAACAACAACACTGGATCTTTTCTGGCCTACAACTACATAAACTTCCTTTCCATCTCCGCTATCTCTTCAGTAAACAAGTCAAGATCGATATCGTTTCTCTGCCTCCCTCCCCTTTCCCTCACGGAGATCCTTCCTGTCTCAGCCTCCCTTGCTCCAACTATAACAGAGAAGGGTATCTTTTTGAGCTGCGAGTCCCTTATCTTAGAGTTCAAGGTTCCCTGTTCAAGTAAAACCTCAGCCCTTACATTCTTTGATAGAAGCCTTTCATAGATTTTTCTTGCATAGTCATTGTACCTCTCAGAAACGGGTATGACAGAAACCTGTACAGGAGAGAGCCATACTGGCAGCTTGCCCTGGTAGTGCTCCAACAATATGCCGAGAAACCTCTCTATTGAGCCGTATATCACTCTGTGTATTATAACGGGCCTGTGCTCCTGTCCGTCCTTTCCAATGTACTTCAACTCAAACCTTTCGGGAAGCTGGTAATCGAGTTGTATTGTGGCACATTGCCACTCCCTTCCCATTGAATCACGCACATCAAAATCTATCTTTGGTCCGTAAAATGCTCCTTCCTTCTCCTTTATCACAGGTTCTATGCCCTTTTCCCTTAGAGAGTTTATCAGAACGTTTGTAGCTCTTTCCCATTGTTCCTCTGTGCCAAGATGTTCTTCTGGCATAGTAGAGACCTTTGCTGAGTAGTCAAGGGAAAATATCTTGTAAAAGTAATCGACAAGGTCTATGAGCTCCTTAAGCTCATTTTCAACCTGCTCTTCTGTGCAGAATATATGTGCATCATCCTGCGTGAAACTCTTTACCCTGAAAAGACCTGATACAACACCGCTCAGCTCTTTCCTGAAGAGCATGTCGAAATCAGCAATTCTAAGCGGAAGATCCCTGTAGCTCCACCTTCTTGACATATAGTAGAGTATTGTTGAGGGGCAGTTCATTGGCTTAAGACCAAAGACCTCCTCATCGTTACCAAGGCTCGTAAGAAACATGTTTTCCTTGTAGTGTTCGTAGTGCCCGCTTAACTTCCAGAGGTCAACGTTTGCAAGAAGTGCTGTACTTATCTCAATGTATCCCCTTCTTTTCAGCTCCTTTCTTATTGTCTCGATAAGTATGTTCCTTATAGTTAGGCCCTTGTCGTGCCAGTAAGGCATGCTAGGCGAGGGCTCGTAGAAAGAAAAGAGGTCAAGCCTCTCTCCTATTACCCTGTGGTCTGTCTCTGGCAGGCCGGTATGTTCAACCTTCCTCATCCTTGAAAGTAACTCCTTCTGGGTTGGCTCCTTTTTTCTCACAACTCTTGCCTGCTTTTTTTCTCCTTTCACGTAGCTCCTGGACATCTCTGCAAGCGGGTGACCCTTTACCTTTATCTGGAACTCCTTATTCCATCCAAAAGGTGCCCTCGTAACCTCAAAGCCTGTCTTTCTTGCTTCTTCTTCCATCTCCTTTAATATGAAAAGAGCATCTCTTGGAGCTGCAAGATTCTGGCTTAGGTGTGCAAAGGGATATATGAGTATTCTCTTAATACCGGTCTTCTCAGAAAAGGACCTGAGCTCCTGAACGAACATCTGAACAGTTTCCTTGTCGTCTCCCTCCTCCACCGCAGTAAACAGAACAAGAACGTCCTGCATCATGACAGGTTCTGTCCTAGAATCCTCTGCATCCGCTATTTCTTTTCTCACAGGTCTATACTCTATAAAATCCGCATGCATTTGTAGTATCTTCATATTTAGATCCATCTTAGCTTTTCGAGGTCTTTATCCCTCTTTATCTGTTTCTTCAGCTCCTTGTAGTGTTTCTGGCAAATGTATACCCTCCTTCCTGTTTCCGAGAGCCTGAGGCCTGAAGCCTTATCCCTGCTTAAAGACCTTTCAGCCCTTTCGCCGCATCCCTCTACTGAGCATCTTACTCCTTTATCTACTCTTCCCAACTCTGCCCTTCAAAGGATTCTACATATATATAATAAGTTGTTTGGCATGGTGTGCTTGAAAATCTAAGGAAGCAGCTTTCAAACCTTCTTGAGAGCACTGGAAGGCTGTTCTCCAAAACAAAGCTACCTCCGACAGCGTTTACAGTGATTGGTTTTATGGTATCTACCCTTGCTTCATACTTTTTCTTTCTGGGCAAGGTAGAGTATGAGCGTGTAGCAGGTGTGCTAATACTCATTTCTGGCTTCTTTGACATAGTTGACGGCTCTGTTGCAAGGATAACAGGAAAAGTAACACAGAGGGGTGCATTCTTAGATTCAAACTTAGACAGGCTATCGGAAATCCTTCTTTACATGGGCATAGTTCTTGGCTCTCTTGCGAACGGTGCAATATCCATGTTTGCTCTTTCAATGAGCCTGATGGTCAGTTATGCGAGGGCAAGGGCGGAACCCTTTGGCGTGAAACTTTCAGGCGTTGGAATAGGTGAGAGGAGCGAGAGGCTTATTGTGCTCTCCCTCTCGTCTATACTTGGACTTGTTAGCTACGGTGTTCTCTTTGTCGCTGTCCTGGCAACAATAACTTTTCTCCAGAGGCTTGTTTTCACTTCTAAAAGGCTCTAGAAACTCTTCCTCTCTTCCTTTGCCCTAACCTTGACGACACCAAAGTGAACAGCACAAGAGACGCAATAATATTTGACAAGTGTTGGCGCGGCTATGTATGCTCCCTGTTGCCTTAGCTCCTTTGCAAGCGAAGGCTCGACAAGACTCATCCTTGTTGTTATTTTCTTTGCCTTGTCCCTAGGGACTAGAGCACCACAGTTGCTACAGTGGATAAAATCGCTCCTTCCCTTACCCCCCTTTGCCCTGCCCCTGCTTTTTCTCTTCTTTGCCATCATTTAAGCCAGTATTTCACTTGCTATTATCATTATCGGATTCATTCCCGCCTGTATGGCACGCCGAGTGCTTTAGGTACCCTGCTCTTCTTTCCTATCGCAGCAACAACTGCTAGAGTTACGACGTAAGGAAGCATACCAAGAAAATCGTCAACATAGGGTATTGTCCTTCTCACAGATGGTATGATGCTGATCCATATGCTTGCACTTTGTGAGAAGCCAAATATCATTGAACCAACTATTGCGAATAATGGATTCCATCCTGAGAATACAACTGTTGCAAGAGCTATAAATCCCCTTCCAGCTGTTATGTCCTTTGTAATCTGTCCTAGAAGGTCCGTGCTCATGTAAGCGCCAGCTAAGCCTGCCAATGTAGAACCTACAACTGTTGCAATTATCCTAGTTTTCTCTACATTGATTCCGGCCGAATCAGCAGCATCTGGATTCTCACCAGCTGCAGTAACTTGAATTCCAAGCTTAGTTCTTGAGATGATATACCAGAGAATAAAGGCCAGTACAAATGTGCCGATGACAAGGAATCTAAGCTGTCCCCATGGCGTTGGAATAGTGATAGGTGTTTCTGGTTCTGTTGTTGAGCCGACACCCCAGACAGCAAGTGTTGCAAAAGGTACAAAGCCAGCTCCAAAGATGTTTATTCCAACACCACTTATGACCTGATCCCCCTTCAGGTAGACGGATATTGTCCCGTGTACAACCCCAAAAAGTGAGCCTGTGAGCATGCCAGCCACTAGGCCAAGGTAAGGATTCAGTGTGAAGAAACTAACGTAAAAACCTGTCCAAGCGGATACAAGCATTATACCCTCTAGCCCTATGTTAACAACACCTGCTTTCTCAGTAAATATCTCGCCGAGAGATGCAAGTGCAATTGGAACCATGGCATTCAACGAGCTGAGTATAAAGAGGCCTAACGTAGAGATATCTAACGAAACCATCTGCCTATCCTCCTGAATGCTTCCGGTGCTGCAATTGAAACAACAATTATTCCCTCTATTACCTGAACAATCCAGTATGGGACGTTTGCGTAAAGCTGTACAGCAGTGACACCTGTTTGTAATGCCCCAAAGAATATGCCAGAGGCTATTATGCCAAGCGGGTGGTTCCTGCCCATGAGCGCTACTCCTATCCCGTTCAAACCAATGTTGAGAAGGTTGCTAAGGTCTGTGTATATTGCAAAGGGAGTCTGCCTTCCCAAGACCTGCACAGAGCCAGCAGCACCCGCAGCCAAACCACCAATGAGGAAGGCGTAGAGCATAGATTTTTCTGTAGATATACCTCCGAACCTTGCAGCTTCTTGATTAAGTCCTGCTGCCCTGAGCTCGTAACCGCTTGGAGTAAGCCAGAGGTAAAAATAGAAAAGAACAGCAACCACCAAAGAAAAGAAGAGTGCAGATGGAACTTGTATATTCCCAAATAGCATCGGGAATCTCATGAATGGTGGTGCGCTTACTGTTTTTTCCTGCCTAACAGGGTCAACAAGTAGTGTTGCTGTTATATAAAGTGCCAAATAGAATGAAACCCAGTTAAGCATAATTGTTGATATGACCTCGTTAACATTCCTGTAGGCTTTTAGAATGAAGGCAGGAAAGGACCAAAGAGCTCCCGCTAGACAGGAGAAAAGTACAGCAAGGGGTAGCTTTGTAAAGTCTGGAACAGGAAGAAACGCTACCGAAATTGCAGCTATCGCACCCATGTAGACCTGCCCCTCTGCACCGATATTGAATAGACCAACCCTTAATCCTATGGCAAAGGTAAGCGCTGTCAGTATTAGAGGTGTCGTGTTACCAAAGGTTGTTTCTATTCCGTTCAGCGAACCAAAAGCACCAGAGAAAAGGGAGAAGAAAGTAAGAGCTGGGTTGTATCCAAGAGCGGCAAGTACAATTGCTGATGCTAGAAATCCGATCCCTGCAGCAAAAGCCGATTCTGCGAGAGGATAAAGAAGCCTGACCCATTGTTTCAGCTACTTACGCCTCCCATCAAAAGCCCTATTCTCTCTCTAGTCACATTCTTTGAAGGGATTATGTCCATTATCCTACCTTCAAACATAACTGCTACCCTGTCCGAAAGCTGCAGCACTTCATCTAGGTCAGCTGAGATAAGGAGTATAGCTTTCCCTTTTGATCTCATCTCCAGAATTAGATTTCTCATGTATTCTGTTGAGGACACATCAAGTCCTCTTGTTGGCTGGCAGGCAAGTACAAATGTTGGCTCGCTACTAAGCTCTCTCGAGACAACGACCTTCTGCTGATTGCCCCCGCTTAGACTTCTTACACTCGTCAATGTGCTCGGTGCAACTATACTGAATCTTTCAACAAGCTTCCTTACAAAGTTCCTTACCTTTGTCCAAGAAATGGTAAATGAACCAGCAAGGAATTCCCTATCCCTATGCTTACCAAGCAGGATGTTTTCCTCGAGGTTCATGTCGAGGATAAGGCCTGTTTTTGTCCTGTCTTCAGGGATGAGGGCCGCACCCACCTTCCTTATCTCCCTTGGTGTTAGACCTGAAATATCTATCTTGTTCAGCAAAATCTTGCCAGAACTTACCTTCCTAATACCGCTCAGTGCCTCTGCCAATTCAGTCTGACCGTTTCCCTCAACGCCTGCAATACCAAGTATCTCTCCCCGCCTTAAGGAAAAACTAACACCCCTTACAGCCTCCCTTCCCATGTTGTCATGGACAACAAGGTTCTCGACCTTCAGAATTTCTTCTCCAGGTTCAGATTCTCTTCTTGTAAGGACGAGTTCAACATCCCTCCCAACCATCATCTTTGCAAGCATGTTTGGCGTTGAGTCCTTTGCATTTATTTTACCTGAGACTGCACCTTTCCTGAGTACAGTTATCCTATCGCAGACCTGCATAACTTCCTTAAGCTTGTGCGTTATGAATATTACAGATCTTCCTTGCTCCTTGAGGGAGATTAAGGTGCTGAAAAGTTCGTCTGTTTCATTAGGTGTCAGGGATGAGGTTGGCTCGTCAAGGATGAGGACCTTCACGTTCCTGTAAAGCATTTTAAGTATCTCAACCCTCTGCCTTGTTCCAAGGGAAAGGTTCTCGACCTTTTCATCCAAGGGAACCTTTAACCCTGTTTTCTCACATATCTTCATTATCTCTTCCCTTGTCAACCTTGCATCCTTCCCCCTAGGATTTACTCCTGTCCCAAGTACGATGTTCTCGAAGGCAGTAAAGCTTCCCACTAAGGCAAAGTGTTGCTGGACCATACCAATACCGCTTTTAAGCGCGTCCTTTGGTCTCCTGAATGATACATTCTTTCCCTCGACAAAAATCTCTCCCCTCGTTGGCCTAATTATGCCGTAGATTATCTTTGTCAGTGTTGTTTTTCCTGCCCCGTTTTCGCCGAGTAGCCCGTGTATCTCGCCATGATTTAATTCAAAATCAACATTCTTCAGCGCGACAGTTCCGTCTGGATATATCTTTGTCACACCTTTAGCTTGAAGGAGATAGGTGCTCAATTTGAACACTAAGAAAAGGAGGTGGCGGAACCTAGCCGCCCAGTCTGTTCCGCCAGTAGTTAAGAGCGTCAGTTGTTACAACGTACGGGACGCTGACTTGGCCTGTCTTTATTAGGTTTGCAAGTGTGTTTGCGTAATCATAGACGGGGCCGCAATCCTGGACTACCTTGTTTCTCATCTCCTGTATCCTGTTCATTATGTCTGTGGCATTAAGTGTCTTACCTGCCTGGGCTGCTATCTGGAGGAACTGCTGTACATCTGCAACATCGCTCATCTTTATTCCTCCCTCTTTCATGCCAAGCTGGAGCGAACCCTGGTGCTTTTGCATGTAGTCGTTCCACGAGCCATTTAGAGCTAGCTGGGTTGCAACATAAACGCCTACATCTACCCTCTTTTCCATGCTTGCAAGTATGAAACCGGGAGCTATCCAGTCCTGGTCAGAGTCGACACCTATACCAAATGGCGGGCCCATTGTCTTACCCTGAGCTACTTCTTGTGCTGCCTTAAATATACCGTTACCTGTTGCTCCTGCAACATTGTAAGAGACAACAGCACCTTGCTGGAACTGAGCAAGTGCTGTCTGTTCCCCAACAGTTGGGTCGTTGAACGTGTTTGTGTACTTGTATAGTACTGTTATGTTGTGTATTGGCTTGCCTATCTGCTTTGAGTAGTTCATTGCCCAGTGGACACCCCATTTGTATCCTATCTCAAACTTGTAGAGAACTGGTATTGGGATTCCGAGGACATTGCCGACAGAATACTGCCCCATTCCTTTGTTGCTGTAGCAGTCTGCGACAAATGCAGCAAGTGCACCAACTACCGCGCTTCCCTCATTCTCCTTGAATCCAACGTTTAGCACGTTAGGAAGGCCGGGTACAAAGCCGTCTATTATTGCAAACTTCTGGTTTGGAAATTCTCTAGCTGTTTTGTTGACAGCATCTGTAAGCAGGAAGCCAACTGCAATTATTATTACAGGCGGGTTCTTTGAACCTGCCAGCTTCTCTAGGTTTGGAACGTAGTCGTTCTGCGTCGGGCTCTGGAGCCCAATTACCTGTAACCCGAAGTCCTGTGCAGCCTTCGTAGCACCAAGATAGGCCATATCGTTAAAGCTCAGGTCTCCTCTACCACCGACATCAAAGACAACACCTATTGTTTTGTTGGATGTTGTGACAGATGTTTGTGATGTCTGGGTTGAAGATGGCTGGGTAGAGTACTGCTGGGACTGGGAACTTGTGTAGAGATAGTAGATAGCAACCCCGGCAACAACAATGAGAATTATTATAACAGCTGTGGCGGCTGCGCTTATGCCTTTATTTCTTTTAACCAGCATAATGTATCTTCGGCAACCCTAATTATTACTAAGTATTTAACTGATTTTACACAACATAGCTTACTTAACAAAACCAAGTTGTGTTGAATTTGGAAGAAACTATATATTGGTGAGACAGGGAGGCATGCGAAGAATGGCTGGGCTCTGGAGATATATTCTGCGAAGATTACTCTTTGTAATCCCAGTTTTTTTGGCTGTAACTTTATTAACTTTCCTGATAACAAATGCGGCAGGAGATCCAGTTCAAATAGTAAAGTTCGCAATTCGACGTATTACGCCTGCCCAGGTAGCTGCATTAGAGGCTTATTATCACACGAACGAACCTATCTTTGCTAGATACTTTTACTGGCTCTTTTCTTTTCTCCAAGGAGACCTTGGGACATCACTTCGGGGTGGGTTAGTAGCTAGTAAAATACTTCCGTGGATAGGAACAACACTTGAGTTGCAGTTCTTGGCGCTCGCTTTTAGTCTCGCAATAGGAATACCACTTGGAGTCTACTCCGCACTAAAACAGTATTCTAAGGCAGATGTTGTTATATCAAGCATTGCAATTTTTGGGTATTCGATGCCTACATTTTGGCTAGGAATACAAGCTATAATCGTTTTTTCACTTTACCTAAAGTGGTTACCCTTTGGGGGTGCTATTTCACCTTATCCACCTTACTGGGGGGGTTCCATATATACTGACATCATAGGGCATCTAATCCTGCCAGTCGGCGTGTTGACATTTGTTTCCTTAGCAACATTTACAAGGCTTCTTCGTGCAAGCATAGTAGAGGTTCTAAGGCAAGATTTCATCCTAGCTGCTAGGGCAAGTGGGCTCAGAGAAAGAGTTGTCGTGTACAAACATGCACTCAAGAATGCTATATCACCAATAGTGACTATTACAGGTCTATCCATAGGCCTCTCATTAGCTGGAGCACCTATCACAGAAACTGTCTTTAGCTGGCCTGGGCTAGGTTATGCTTATGTGCAAGCAGTGAATGCACTCGACCTCCCAGTAGTTCAAGACCTAACAGCAATAATTACAATAGTGGTGTTATTGGTAACTATACTAACTGACATTTCCTACGCTTATCTTGACCCGAGAGTGAGGCTGGAATAAAAATGGAAACGTCAAACAAAAAGTTAGCAAAAAAGAGAAGGTCCGCTAGCCAGCTAGCTGTTGTGTGGAGGAGGTTCAGACGAAACAAAGCAGCAATTGCAGGGCTTGTACTTGTAGGGTTTGTAGTGTTTATGGCTGTTTTCGGTTCCTTTTTCGCACCCTTCCCTCCGAGGAGTTTTCCATGTCTGTACAAAGGTTGCACCTCTCTGCCACCCTTTCAAGACTGGTCTCACCCACTTGGTACAGAGCCTTCAGGGATAGATGTTTACAGCGAAATACTCCAGAGTGCTAGAAACGACCTATATGTTGGATTGGCTGCCACATTAATATCTGTTGCAATTGGACTTGGGATTGGTGTAGCATCTGGTTACAGTTCTGGTGTCTCAGGTGCATTATTGCTTGGAATAACACAGGTTTTTCTTGTTTTACCAGTACTTGTTTTAATACTTCTCTTTTCTAGAATTTTAGTACTTCTTGTTGCACAGGGCTTTGGGCTTACAATAATAGTTTTGATTCTTGGTATATTTGGCTGGCCCGGTATAGCTTATATAACCAGGGGCGAAACTCTAAGGTTGAAGGAAGCAGAGTTTATACAGGCTACGAAAGCATTAGGTGCGAGTAAGAGTAGAATTTTATTCAGGCATATCATGCCAAATATCCTCTCCCCTGTTATAGTTATCGCAACTCTTACCGTTGCGGCAAACATACTCACAGAAGCAGCGATTAGCTTTCTAGGATTTGGGGATCCTAACACCTCTACTTGGGGACAAATGTTAAATGATGGATTCTCGTGGTTAAACTATTGGTGGATCTCTTTCTTTCCAGGCATAATGATTGTATTTAGCACTCTGGGGTTCAACCTTCTTGGAGACGGTCTTTCGGAAGCGTTAAACCCAAGGCTTAAGGAGTGAGTGCGGTGGGTGAAGAGATACTCCGAGTGGAGAATCTAAAGACATATTTCTTTACAGAGGCAGGTGTTGTAAAGGCAGTTGACGGCGTTTCTTTTTCTGTTTATGAAGGGGAACCACTTGGAATAGTTGGGGAGACAGGCTCGGGTAAGACTGTAACTTCTCTTTCCATAATGAGAATTGTGCCTCCTCCAGGTAAGATTATCTCTGGTAGAATAATTTACAGAGGTGAAGACTTGCTAGAGAAAAGCGAGGATGAAATGAGAAAGATAAGAGGTAAGAAAATAGCAATTGTCTTCCAAGACCCAAATTCTTCGCTTGACCCACTCTTTACAGTAGAGTCTCAGCTAAACGAAGTAATTATGGCACACTTGAAAGTGACAAAACAAGAAGCAAGGAATCGAGCTCTTGAACTACTGAAGATGGTAAGGATACCCGACCCAGAAGCGAGACTGAAGGCTTATCCGCACGAGTTAAGTGGTGGTATGAGACAGAGGGTTGCAATAGCAAGAGCTTTAGCAAACGAACCTGACATTCTTATTGCAGATGAACCAACAACAAACCTAGATGTTACAATCCAGGCTCAGATAATCGAGCTATTAAAGGAACTACAATCAAAGCTTAAGATGACACTTATAATGATAACGCACGATATGGGTCTTGTTGCAGAAACTACTAAGAGGGTTGTTGTTCTCTACGCAGGAAGCGTTGCGGAAATAGCTCCAACAAATGAAATATTCAAGTCTATGAGACATCCTTATACAGCCGCACTATTAAAAGCAGTTCCACGGATTGACAGAAGAAAAGAGCTTAAGCCTATTCCTGGAAGCATACCAAATCTGATAGACCCACCTTCTGGTTGTAGATTCCATCCAAGGTGTCCATATGTAATACAGAGATGTATCGAAGAAGTCCCTGAGCTAGAATTTACTGACCAGAGAGCTGTTGCATGCCATAGATGGAAAGAACTCTCTCTGAAAGGTGAATGAGCTATGGGGAAAACACTTATTGAAGTAGTTAATTTGGTGAAATACTTTGCTGTCTACACTAGGGGGATATTATTAAGGAGGAAAATAGGTGATGTGCATGCAGTTGATGATGTTTCTCTCAAGATAGAGGAGGGAGAAAATCTTGGGCTTGTGGGAGAAACTGGGTGCGGCAAGACAACACTCGGAAAGACAATATTGAACCTTATTGAACCAGATTCTGGGAAGGTATATTTTGAAGGTTTAGATGTATATGAAACACTTCGTTCAGGACCTGAAGAGAAGAAAAAATACTTGAGAAGGAGCATGCAGATGATCTTCCAGAATCCATACGGCTCTCTTGACCCGAGGATGACTGTTTACGATATAATCTCTGAACCATTTGTCATACATAGGCATATTCCAAGGGATGAATGGGAAGAAAGAGTGTATTCGCTTTTGAGATTGGTTGGACTTGAAGACTATCATGCTGAAAGGTATCCTCACGAGTTTTCAGGGGGGCAAAGGCAGAGGATCTCAATAGCTAGAGCACTTGCAACAGACCCTAAGTTTATTGTGGCTGACGAGCCTGTTTCGTCTCTTGATGTATCGGTAAGAGCGCAGGTTCTTACTCTGCTTGAAAACCTTCAGAAAGAAAAAAAGATATCTTTCTTGTATATATCACACGATTTGAGTTCTGTGAGGCAGATAACACAGAGCGTGGCAGTCATGTATCTAGGGAAGATATTTGAATACGGCCCAACTGATGAGATATTTGAAGAACCTTTGAATCCATATACTATAGCTCTTTTATCCGCAATTCCAGTCCCTGACCCTGAAAGGAAGATTAATAGAATTGTGCTACCAGGAGACGTTCCAAGCCCTATAAATCCGCCTTCTGGATGTAGATTCCATCCAAGATGCCCTTGGGCAACAGAAAAGTGCAAGAAAGAAGAACCTGAACTACGGGAAGTTAGGAAGGGCCATTTTGTCGCATGCCATTATGCTGAGAACTTTATGAAAGGTGAAAAACCGCTACCTACAGTACAGCAATAAATGTAAGAGACAAAAATATATAAGCGGGAAATTTACTGCGTAGCGCGAAAACAGTTGCAGGAAAAAGAAGTTAGGAGTATAGCGGCAGGGGCTTTACTTGGCCTTGTTGCATTTATCCTTGTCTTCCCAGCCATACCTGTCCATGCGCAAACATCCTCCAGCCCTCTATTTTCTGTGACACTTCTTGCACCCACTTCAAACCCAATAAGGAGACAGTACTCAGCAATTATCGCAAATTCCTTCTCTAACGTTGGTATCGATACAAATCTAGTTTACGTGAGCTTTACAGTACTTATAGGCAGACTCTATCCTTCGAGCTGTCCTTGCACACCTCTCTACAATCAAGGAGGTTTCGACATAGCTTTCATAGGCTTTGGAGGAGGAGCGCCTCTACCAGACTTCAGATTGCTTACAAGCTACCACTCAGAAGTTGGTCCACCTACAAGCAACTTTATGATCTATAAGAATTCGACAGTTGATAGCCTTATAGACCAGTATCAGCAAACTTTCAACGAAACCCAAAGGATAGCTATAGGGCAGCAAATAATCAGAATGGTTTATCAGGATGAGCCTATAGCAATAATTTACTATCCAGCAGACATATATGGATTCAAGTCATACATTCAACCCTGGAAACAGACACAATCATACACAACTTCAGAATTGCCTGACTTTGAGCACTGGGTTATAACGCAGGGTGATACAGCTAATGTTGCAGTGACAGGCGACTTAGATAGCGTTAACTACTTGCCGTCCTCAGCCTCCAACACAATATATGACCTTTGGATGTATGGTGCCACACTCTCGGGTCTTGAGGGTCTGAATCCGATAACATTCCAGTTCTACAAAGCTCTTGCAACAGACATAACACACAGCGCTGACGGTATGACATGGACTGTGACCTTCAGGGATAACTTTTGGCAAGATGGAGTAAAAGTTACCTCTGATGACTTCCTCTTTGCAGTTATGGCAAGTCTCAACGGAGACGGAAACCCAGTCAGTCTTGGAACATTTCAGAGTATTCTTGGTCTAGGAACATCATTTACATTCCTCAACGGCACTACAAGATACACATGGAACGGAACGTTGTATCACTCGGCCTCGGAACTCCCGAGTAATGCACCATTATCAAACTTCACTACTTATAAGGCATTGACGCCAAATTCATTCACGTTCACTACAGCAATACCATACATCTTCACCGACCCTGTATTAACTGGAATAGCTCCATTGCCAATGCATGTTCTTGAAAAAATACCCGAATCAAAGTGGGATACTGTCTTTGGAAGTCTATCAGACAACACACCTAAGACAGTTACTTGGAGTACTGCCCGTTACGGAGGTAATGGAAGCTACTCATGGGCTTACAACTACCTAGTTGGGAATGGTCCTTATTTGTGGCGTGGCTATAATCCAACATCACAGACAGCAACACTTGTCAAAAACCCGCTATATTGGAACAAAACAGGCCTTGAGCAAGCAGGATACTTTAACGTCAAGACAGTACACATTGTACACATAGTTGATAGGACAGCCGCGTTGGCAGCATTCGCAAGCAATAGTGTAAATGTCCTCGATACTAACTACCAGTTCAACAATGCTGATAAGCAGACAATTGCAAGCAACGGCGGATACACTACATTCAGTATTGCTCCAGGTAGCGGTTCACAGACTATGGGCTTCAACATGAACAGTCCGATATGGGGAACGGGTACAGCTACACCTAACGGACAAAAGGACCCAGCTAATGCAGAAAGGTACGCTAGGTATGTTAGATATGCTCTAAGCATGCTTATACCAAGAAACTTAATCATACAGAACCTCCTTCAGGGTAACGCTGCACCAGGCATAACCATGATGCCAATAGCTTTCAAGTATCTCTACCCACCGGATGTGACCCCAAGACCCTACGACCCAGCAGGAGCACTGAAGTACCTCGCAGCTGCAGGCTATTCTGTTTCAACGAGTTCCTCATTTACTCCCATTACATTGCCTCCTGTGCCACCAGTGCAAATAAGCGGTGTCTCGGTTAGTGTGCCCCAAGTGATAGTAGGACAGACGCTTACATTCCAAGGTACATTCGCAGTAGACAGTTCAGCAGGGGCTAAGGGTAACGGATTTGCAATAGTTCTTGAACAGACAAAGGACAACAAGACATGGGTTCCTGTTCTATTAGCTCAGACAAATTCTGGAGGTGGTTACTACATACCGTTTGCAGTTTCCTCTCCGGGTACATATGGCTTCAGGGTGTATTTGACAGGCATACCTTGGAACTACGTTATTAGCAATGGTATAACCGACCCAGCGAAGCTAGAACAACTTCAAAATCTTACTTCAAGGTTTCATCAGTTCCTAAACACAACTTCACCCGCTTACAGCCCCGTTGCTTATTACAAGGTGGGAACTTTGGGTGACGTTGTTTCTGCACTTTCAAATGCTGTTACTTCAGGATTACAGCAACTAGGCAATCAATTGACAACAAGCCTCAATACAGTGCAGAACAACGTTGTGACACAACTGAACAAGCTTGGCTCTAACCTAACTGCATTGAGTAACACTATAAGTACAGTCCAAGCTAACTCGGCTTCAAAGTCCGACCTAAACAGTCTCAGTTCACAAGTTGGAACACTAACTGCTGTCTCGTATACTGCCCTTGCTGTTGCAATAATATTAGGACTCCTAGCTATAGCCTTGAGCAGAAGAAGGCCTAGCTAGGACCCCATACATTTTATTTTAGTAAAACAAAAGAGCAAGCAAAAGAGAAATCAAGAAAAGTATTACTCCTGTTAGCGTAAAGATACCAGCTCTCTTTCCAGCCTTCTCCGACTCATCCTTTTCATCCTTCGTATTTATCTTCATTAATGATAATATCTTTTTCCCTGAGGCGCTCTTAGAAAAGTCTAGTGCTCCTCCAATAAGCATAAGAACTGCACTTTCAACGAGAAGTATCAAACCAAGACTACTCAAGAACTGAAAGCCAAAAACAATAAGCAAAAGAAATGATAAAGCTGAATCAACTGCAACAAATATTGCACTTTCAGCCAAGGATGATGTCACGACTTCCTTAAATACGCCCACGTATTAATGTATAAAAAGGGTTTATAAAAATTGAATGGCTTGGCCTAACTGTGCCTAGAAAAAAGAACAATATACGCCTTTTAGCAACTTCTTTCTTTGTGGTATTTATCGGTTTGTTTATTACAGTAGGATATCTGTATTACATCTCATCAAATGTGCCATCATACCATCTGCCAGAAACAATCCCACAGTACATTACTGTGTGGTCAAAGTACGCTCCTGAAGGAATACTCCAGCTAACATACAGGAACTTGACTTTATTAAATCAAATTAACAGCTCAGCCCTTAACGTTGTTGCTCTTTTTGAGTTAAACTCGCCACATATCAATATTTCTTCAAGCTATGTTGATACTCTGATGACAATCGTCTTCTCAAGACCAAATGCAACTGTTGAGCTAGCTTTTTTGAGGAATAATTCCTCTTTTATTTTTGATGCATTTAAACAGATTAAACCCTCTCGCATTCAGGGGGATGTAGACCTCTATTTTACGCAGGCTCTTTCAAATAAATCGCTTGTAAAAGGATGGGCAATGACAATACCGAAGGAGAGGCTCTTTGCTTTTTCTGAAGGCTCAAGCAATGCTTACGACGCACTCTCCAAAATCCTCCTAACAAGAAATGGAACAATTTCTTCAGTCTTAGCTAACATAGATCTGAGAAAGATGTTCTATATTGTTGGTGGTCCAAATGGACATCTTGCTTTTACATTTCAGAATTTTCCGGGTCTTATTAGAACTGGGAACATGACGCTACAGGTAGTGGACGCAGATACAAATAATGCAAAGACCTACTATGTTGTAGGCTTTGTTAATTCAGATTATGCAATGTCGCAGCTTAACTACTTTAAGAAGCAATACTTCACTTCTCAATTTTTCCAAGTATATGACAACTTCCTCCTTGCACTAAAGCTTCAGCCTTTATCACAGGTTGCTTCGGCATTCAAGGATGTGGGGTAACTACTCCTCAGCATACCTAACGGATATATCATGTAATACATCAGATTACTTCAGTATCGGCTCTATGTCGTGACTCTTAAAAATCAAAAACGTTATTCTACTTTTTATGTGCTGCGGAACATGTCAGATAGAGAAGACTACTAGGATTAAAATTATTAAATGGCAAAGACCAGAGATACGCTTACATATTGCCTCTGAGAGTCAAGAGACTAGTATATGCAACATGTT
>CADDZR010000013.1 GCA_902812495.1 archaeon
GCTGCAGCTAATGTAATTCCAACCAAAAAAATAGATAGATGAGTACTTTTCACGTCTCGCAGCGGTGCATGCAGCAATAATAACTTTTGGAATAATAAATTACGTCGTAAGGAAAGGCTAATATAGGTTTGATAACATATGTTATAACATGAGCTCACAAGTTCAGTCTAAAGGATATGCTGTACCAGAAGTCTTGGTCAGTACAGAATGGGTTCATGATCATATTAACGACCCAAACGTCAGAATTGTTGAGGTGGATTACGACCCCTCTTCCAACTACTTCCAGGGACATATACCTAACGCTGTTCTCTTTGACTGGAGGAAGGACATGAACGACCCTGTTACTAGAGATATACTTTCAAAGGAGCAGCTTGAGGAGCTTCTCTCAAAAAACGGTATATCTAACGAGACAGACATAGTTCTATATGGTGACTTTAACAACTGGTTTGCTGCCTATGCCTTCTGGACTCTGAAGTATTACGGCGTTGAGAAGGTAAGACTAATGGACGGTGGAAGGAAGAAGTGGCTGCTTGAGGATAGGCCTCTAACAAAGGATATACCAACTTTCCCAAGGGCCGTTTTCAGAGCAAAAGATCCTGACAGCACAATAAGGGTCTTCAAGGAGTATGTCAGAGAATCCCTCAGAATGCGGGATAAGGTACTTGTCGACGTAAGAAGCAGCAAGGAATACACAGGAGAAATTCTTGCTCCACCAGAGTATCCGAATGAACATGCACAGAGAGGTGGACACATACCAGGTGCAATAAATATACCTTGGGCTCTTGCAGTCAACGATGCAGACGGGACATTCAAACCAAGGGATGAGCTGGAAAAGCTTTACAAAGAAAGAGGAGTTACTCCAGACAAGGAAGTTATAACTTACTGCAGAATAGGTGAGAGGTCGTCGCACACATGGTTTGTCCTGAAATATCTACTTGGATACCCAAACGTAAAGAATTACGATGGTTCTTGGACCGAGTGGGGCAACTCAGTTAGATACCCCATCGAGAAGTGAGGCTAGACTTTTTCAACAATAAAATGCCTCAGACCTTCTTCATTTCTTTCCTCTATTATTTTATTACCTGTTGTAAGTGACCACCTCTCGAGCTCTATTCCTGAAGTAGGGTCGTCCGACACAATGTGGACAACTGTGCCAGGAGGATATGAAGACAACATTTCATTCAGCCTCGTCAGGACAGCTGAGCACTCAACCCCAATCTCATACATCTCTATATCTGGGAAGGCTGAGAAGCACCTAACTTTCAACTCTGAGATTGTTGTTCTGATTCCTTCGTGCACATCCGTAATGTTAAACAGATGTGCAGCAGATTCCTGCCTGATGAGTGCAAACCATCCATCGCCGTAGTAAGATTTGTTGAGAAGAGAGGGTTGATCGAGAAGCCTTGTGTTTTGTTCAATAAAAGTGCAGTCAAAGTTTATTCTAACAGAGTCGAAGTGTGTTGGGCCTTCCAGCCAGCCGAGACTCATACCTGCTGAGACTTTGCTTCCAACGGGCCTGTACCTCACTGAAGTTATTCGCCCGAAGTTCCATATGTAAAGGGATGTCAGACCGACACGTAGGTAAGTCGCTTCCTCTACGAACCAGAGTTTTCCATCCTCTGAGTATAGTAAGTTATCCGGAAAGAAGCAACCCTCAATTTTCATTTTATCTTCTTACTCATGTAAGGTCCGTCTCTCTCATAGCCCAGCTTCCTGTAATAGTTCCTAGTACCTACAGCACTTATTACAGCTACTTTTCTATACCCAAGCTCCTCACCAGCTATTCTTTCCATCTCCCTCATTAAAGATGAACCCAGCCCCCTGTGCTGCCATGCAGCTCTGCTCCTTCTCCCAATGCTAACTACCCTTCCATAAACTCTAAGCTCCCTCACTATGCACGCATTCCTCAGTTCCTCTCTGTGTGCTTTCTCTGAAGGAACCCTAAGCCTTCCGAAGGCTGCTATCATGTCTGACTTTTTAAACTCTGCAGACACAAAGAATTCCTTACCTCCTGAGGCATTGTAGCTGTACCTTCTGAATTCAAGTTCATCCTCTGCAAGAAGATAGGCAGGTGTATTTAGAGAGACCTCCCTACATCTTATGCACCTACATCTAAAACCTTTTTCTGCAGCACGTCTTAATACAAGCTCTCTGAGATTGCCCTTCCTGACACCACCCTCTATCTCATGGGCTGGTATCTCCCTCTGTATTCTCATTATCCTGTGCCATCTCGGAACAAATCTCTTCATCTCGCTAAGTATCTCTATAACCGTTTCCTCTTCGTAGGGCTTGTATATTCCAGCCCTGTACATTCTTTCCAGCGCTGTGCCCTCAACAACAAGCGTTGGATAGACCTTGATCATATCTGGCATAAAACTCTCATCTACAAACAGAAGTTTGAGGTCATTCAAATCTTGATCTGGCGTTGATTTAGGCAGCCCAGGCATCATGTGCACGCAGACCTTTAAGCCTGAATCCTTCGCGACTTGCACCGCATCTATAACATCCTGCACTGTATGGCCTCTGTTGCAGAACTTTAGGACATCATTGCTGAGGCTTTGAACACCTATCTCAACCCTTGTTACACCGTATTCAAGCATTCTATCAACATGCTCCACCTTGCACCAGTCTGGCTTTGTTTCAACTGTAAGTCCGACACACCTACTTTGTGCCTCCTCATTCAGCACTTGCGACTCTACCAGATCCCTTGAGTATGAACCGTTAAGCCCGTCATAAACACCTTTAACGAAGAAATATTGGTACTCCTTAGGTAAGGCAAGAAAAGTGCCTCCTTCAATTATAGTCTCAACCTTAGATATATCGTGTCCGTTTGCCCTGTATTTCTCGAGCGCACCTCTAACCTGCCTGAACGGGTCAAAGCCTGATTCGATTGCCGCCCTCATTCCTGGGCTGTCTTTCAAGTAGCTCTGCGGTGTTCCGGATTTCGGACCACCGGGGCAGTATATGCACGTTCCGTGAGGACACATAAAAGGTGCAGTAAAGGCTGTAACAACAACTATCCCTGAACTACTCCTTCTCGGATGAACTACAAATGGTTCTATAACCTCCCTTTTTTCCTCCGGTATTAGCATTATAAGTTCTGAGGTTGAAGGATACCTTGTAAGCCTGTACTTCCTTGCAATTTCCCTCTTTAGAGATTCGAGCTCCTCTTTTGTCCTTACCTGGCCTAGAATTATAGCATCCGCTAGTGCTCTAATAGCGTTTCCGTACTGCTCTTGACTTACACTCTCATCCAATTTTGGCCGGGTCTTCTCTTTAGTGCAAACCTCTTCTCATAAGTTCTTCTATTTCTTACCTTTGGTATCTTACCAACTCTAGGTTTACCTTCTATCTTTGGTGTCTGGCCCCTTACCTTGCCGGCCTTTGTGAATGGAGGCATGCAGCACCTAGGCTGCGATGCTGACTCCCGTGGGTCGGCAAATCTAATCCATCACCTCTCTTTGGGCTTGCCTCAAATCATGTTTTAACCTTTGTGAAAGGAGCAAACTTAACAAACACAAGTTTTGAAGCAGGGATGAGAGCTTTTGCACTCGACGATAGTCTACGAAACAGAATTTGGTTATGTTTTGCTTAGGGATAATGAGCATCCATCCTCATACAAAACAGTTGAGGATCTACTTCTTTCTGGAAATGTTGAGGGAAAGGTTTTTGTGAACACTTTAAGTCTAAAGTCAGAGCTTGCATCCCATGGTCTTGATGTAGAGCTTGCGCCGAGGGAAATTCTTGAAGATCTTGACATGAGGAAGGTTGAGATACTAGTTAGTTCAGGCATATTCAAAAGCTACGACGAGGCGCTGAACGCTTTAAGGGAGAGGAGCATACAGAAGGCTGAAATGGAGGTAAGAGAAAGATCCTCTCAGCCAGATGTACACCTGTCCAATGCAATACAGGCTCTTGACGAACTCGATAAGTTTCTAAATATAGTAGCAACCAGGACAAGAGAATGGTACGGTCTTCATTTTCCTGAGCTTGAAGGGCTGGTACAGGACAACGTAACTTTCTGCAGGATAGTAGAGAAATTTGGGAAGAGGGAAAACATAAACAAGGATGGGTTAAAGCAACTTGGCATTTCGGAGAAGAAGGCAGATATCATTATCCAGGCAAGGGACAGCTCTAAGGGAGGAATTATTTCTGAAGAGGATGAAGAGAGAATTAGATCTCTTGCCTCTCTTGCCATAGCTGTAAACAAAGAAAGGGAAAAGCTATCCGGATATGTTGAGGCAGCCATGGAAAGGATCGCACCAAACATAAAGAGTGTTGTTGGTTCCACGATAGGAGCAAGGCTGATAGCGAGGGCAGGTAGCCTACAAAGGCTTGCAAGCATGCCTTCAAGCACTATACAAATACTTGGTGCCGAGAAAGCTCTCTTCAGAGCTCTCAGGACAGGGAGCAGACCTCCAAAACACGGTATCCTATTCCAGCATCAAGAAGTTCACGGTGCACCAAAATGGCAGAGGGGAAAGATTGCAAGAGCCATAGCAAACAAGGTTGCTATCGCAGCCAGGATTGACCTTTATGGTTCAGGGCTGAACCAAGAGCTGGCAACTTCCTTGAAGAAGAGTATATCAAGGATAAAGGAAATATACAGTAAACCAAAGAAAAAAGAAAAGAAGGGAAATGGAAAGGATAAAAATACTGAAGCAAGAAGGAAGAGATAAGCTCTTCACTTTAAACCTTGTTCCTGGCATTACAGTGTATAGGGAACAGCTTGTTAAAATCAACGGGGTCGAATACCGTGCATGGGATCCTTTCAGGAGCAAGCTTGCTGCAGCTATAATCAACGGACTAGAGAAAGATGTTATAAGGGAGGGAGACAAAGTTCTCTACCTTGGAACCTCTACAGGCACAACAGCATCACACATATCTGACATAATAGGAGAAAAGGGCCTTCTAATAGGTGTTGAGGTCTCCGCAAGGGTAGCAAGGGAATTTATAGAGAAGGTAGCGAAACCAAGAAAGAATGTTCTTCCTTTTCTTGCTGACGCAAGATTCCCCTCGAGATATTCTGGTTTTGGAAAGGTTGACGTTGTTTACTGCGACGTGGCACAGCATGACCAGACAGAGATAGCCATAGCAAACTGTAAGTTGCACCTGAAGGAAGGTGGAAAGCTCTTGCTTGTAGTAAAAACAAGGAGTATAGATGTCTTGAAGGAACCGTCCGAAGTTATTAAGGATGAGGTCAGGAAGCTCTCTGAAAGCGGCTTTGCTAGAATATCTGTTATAAGGCTTGAGCCATTTGACAAGGACCACGCCCTCGTTTTTTCTACTTATTCAGGAGCACTGGCTTCAGCTTCCTGACTGTCTTCCATGAGAGCCTTATTGAGTTTATGTACTCCTTTCCTTCTGTCTGCAGCAAGTATGCCCTTGTTCTCGGGTCTGACGGGTATCCTGAACCAAAATCACCAAGGCTTTGCTTTAGCTTTGAAATTGCAAGGTCCCTCTCCACTTTTGCAACTATTGATGCAGCGGAAACAACGACGTTTCTCTCATCCATGTGATGCCTAGAAATAACTCTTCCCTTGAGAGACATATTTTTCTTCACTGTTTCTCCAAACCTGCACTCGTCTGTGTCTGCTGCGTCAACAAATACGACTGATGCTTCAAGGGCATCTGCAATCCTTGCCATGCACTCTGCCTCAAGTTGGTTTAAGCTCTTTTTACCGCTTGATAGCATGCTATCTATCTCACGCGGATGTATGAGCACAGAAAAAACCCTTTCAGAAATCTTGAGAATCTCGGGATATAGCATTTCCCTCCTCCTTGGTGTAAGGAGCTTTGAGTCCCTAACATTCAGCTCCTTCAGTATATTTATTCTTTCACGACTAACAGAAATTCCAGCTATCACAAGAGGTCCAAAAAGGGAACCCCTTCCAGCCTCGTCAATGCCCGCAACAGTGTAGCCCAATGGATACCTGCCATCGCAGTCTATCCTTCCTCTTTTAAAAGTAACCCAGAAAGCAGGTTAAAGATTTTGTCTGCAACCTTGTCTCTGTTTTCTTTGTCGAGCACGAAGATATGTTCAGCCTCCTCCCTCACATCTCTTGCAATGTCATCCTTTACCCGGAGGTGGACAACAGCAAGCAAGGGTTTCATGCTGCTCAAGGCTTTTCTCACAGCCTTCTTGAATTCTGGGCTCATCAGTTCCATGGGACCTATCTCGTCAATCACTATGAAATCAGATGTATCTGCTGCTTGTTCAACGGAACGTGCTGCTACATCCTTGAGGCTACTCAGGTTTACCCTGTACTTGCCTACCCTTGGCCCTTCCTTTATATCAACAGATGCAAGTATTCCAGTGCTCCCATCTGTCAGGCTGAGGATCTCGAAGCCTTTTCTTTCGCCCCTTTCCCTTATTTCCCTTGTAATGCACCCCCCAGCTGAAAAACCCATTTCCATTAGCCTTCTTGTTGCACCAAGCACAGCTGTTGTCTTTCCCGAACCCGGAGTACCTGAAACTACAAGAAGGCCCTTTCTCACATACAATCCTTTATTGGCATGCCAAATAACCTTTAGGCAAAGGAAATGAGAAGTAAATGGGTCGAGATAGTTGAAGGCGAAAGTAAGCTAAGAGTTCCTGAGAAGAGTATTGAGATGAAAGAACCTCCTCAGTACCCAGTATTTTACAACTTGGCAGCAAAGCTGAACAGGGATATCTCAATTTTGGTTGTTTCAGCAACTTCAGGAAAAAACTTTGCTGATATTATGGCAGGGCTTGGTGCAAGGTCTGTTAGGGTAGCGAATGAATCAGGGAGGGAGATACTATTTCATGCAAACGACATAAATGTTAGAGCTATTGCAGCATGCAGAAGAAACGCAGCTCTAAACGGGGTTGGCAGTCTCTTTTACTTTACTTCCCGAGAAGCAAATGAACTTTGTTTTAGGTTAAGTTCAAGGGGCAGTTCCTTCGACTATGTAGATATAGACCCTTTTGGATCTCCTGCAACATACATCCAGGCGGGAGTCTCTATTGCCAGGGATGAGAGCATTCTATCCGTTACAGCAACAGATACAGCAGTTCTCTGCGGAGCACAGCGAAAGGTTGCATACAGAAGGTATATTGCGAGAACCATAAGAAACCAGTTTACACACGAAGCTGGACTCAGAATACTTGCAGGCTTTGTGTGCAGGGTCGCAGCAATCAACGACAGGGCATGCATTCCTGTTTTTGGACATTGCACAAGACATTACATAAGAGCGTACTTTAGGGTGCTAGAGAGCGCATCGATGGCTTCGAAGGTAGTTGATTCGCTTGCGTATGTTGCATTATGCAAGAAATGCTCGAGCATATTTGTTACGAAAGAAATAGGAAAATGTGATGAATGCAGCGGAGAGGTTGTGTATACTGGACCCATGTGGACAGGCAGAATCTCTGAACCTGCCCTTCTTTCTGGTATGAAGAAGTATGCAATAATGAAAAAAATGAATGAGGCAGCTGTCCTCATTGATAGGATAGAGAAAGCTGATGACCTTCCTCCTTACGGTTTCAGAATAGAAGATTTATGCTCTTTAACCCACGTTCCAACAGTTCCGTATTCAAGGGTTAAAGAGATACTTGAAAGCAAGGGGTTCAAGTGTGAAAAACAACCTTATGAGAAAACAGGAATAAAGACAAATGCTCCCTACAGAGAGGTTCTTGATGCTATTCGGGAAGCAACAAAACTACGGCAGTAAACGTATACTTCTGAGCTCTGTTTCCTGCTTGCTTCAGGCTTGCTCGTGGATACTGACAGGAAGTATGTCCTTGCTTTCTTTATTATATCTTTAAACCTCTCTCCATCAAACACTTTCATAAAAAGTGACCCATTTTTCCTCAGCAATATCGATGACAGGTCTAGCACCCTCTCAGTCATGTCAATCTGCCTGTTATGGTCAAGTTCCCATATACCAGAGGTGTTTGGTGAGAGGTCCGAGAGCACGACGTCATAGCCTGAACTCGATATCTTAAGCAAGTCAGAAGCCAATGCCTCGTCATATATGTCGCGCTGTATCACTATTACATTCTTTGCAAGACCTTCAACCTTCTTTACATCAACACCAACCACAAGACCTTCCTCGCCAACAGCCTTTGACGCAACCTGAAGCCATCCACCTGGCGCAGAGCCCAGATCAAGCACAACCTGACCTCTTCTGAATATGTGGTACTTCCTGTCTGCCTGTATTAGCTTGAAAGCAGCCCTACTCCTGTATCCAAGCTCCTTTGCGAGCCTTCTATACCTATCTCTTCTTGCCTCTATTAACCTCATTTAATAGCCCACCAGGCTTAAAACTCTGAGGAAGAAGTTTCTTTATGGTTGTAACTTCGTGGAAACCATCCCCTCCGTGCCTTATGACTTTCATGTTCTCGTTAAACTCAAGCATAACCTGTCTACATGCACCGCATGGCCTCGTGAATTCCTCAGACTCGCCATAGACAGCTATAGCCACTATTTCTCTCTCTCCTTCCGAAACAGCCTTGAATATTGCTGTCCTCTCAGCGCAGTTCGAGAGCCCGTATGATATGTTCTCTATATTGCAACCCTCGAAAATATTTCCTCCCTTGGTCAAGACAGCCGCACCTATTCTTACACCAGAGTAGGGGGAGTAAGCCCTCTTGCTTGCTTCTTTTGCCCTCTTAACAAGCTCTTCTATGTTCACTTTGCAACTGCAACCTGTTTTTGCTGCTGATCAAACTCCCTTTTTTCTTTAACTACCCATGGCCCTATCCAGGGGCATATGAATGGGTTAATTTCACCTTCTGGGTTGCACTTTTGCTCATACTGGCACACAATGCATGGAGCATTCTCTATAGATTTCATGTCTGTAGGGAAACGGAGAGGTGTTAGCTTGTATGTCCACCTCCCATCCTCAAGGACCTTTACCCTCCCTATCAGCCCCCTCCTCTCAAGCCTGATTGCAAGCCTTGACCCATCCCTGCTTGTTAATCCGAGCTCCTTCCATATTTCGCTCTGCAGTACACCGTCCTTACCTCTCTCAACTACGAGCTTGTAAACCTTGGATGTAAGGTCCACTAGCTCTTCCTCACTTATCTGTTGCCTTTCCTTTTCCTGCTGCTCTACATCATCCTTCTTTTGTTCCCTTTTCTGTCTTTTCTTCATTCCGAAGGCATCAACTCCTGTCTTATTGTAAAGTTTTCAAGTATTTCCCTGCACCTATTTCTAACTGTAACTTCTGTCACTTCCGCGTATTCAGCTATCTCCCTTTGAGGTATTCTTGCTCCAAGCATAACAGCAGACAGATAGACATAGGCTGCAGCCAGACCTGCTGGAGCCTTCCCACTCGATATTCTAGAGTCTGTTGTCTTCCTAGATAGCAAGAGTGCTAGATGCTCCACCTTCGGGTCTATCTTTGCAAGGTTTACAAGCTTCGATATGTACTTCTCAACAGATGGAGGAGGAACATACTCTCTTTCTACCTCCTTTAGCACAAGCCTGTAGTACCTCGCAACATTTCCCTTCTCCATGTTTGCTGCCCTTGCTATTTCCTTTATTGTTCTTGATATGCCACATTTCCTGCATGCTAGATAGACTGTCGCTGCTGCCATGCCCATGATTGACTTGCTCTTCGCTATCTTAAGTTTCACAGAAGTTCTGTAAATCTGCGCAGCTGTCTCAGCAATACTATCAGGAAGGTTCAGAGAACTGCAGAGCTCCGATATCCTAGAAAGAACCATTGAAAGTGTCCTCTCCTCACTCGATATTGTCCTAATCCTGCTTTGCCACTTTTTCATCTTCTCAAAAGTTGCTCTTGTTGCTGGACCAACATTCCTCCCATGGAAGTCCTTGAGGAGAGGGCTTATCTCTGTGGTTAGACCAAAGTCATGAAGTGCTAGTGTTGTGGGTGCCCCAGCCCTTACCTTCTTCATCTTATCCTCTAGATCTATTGCCTTCCACTCAGGGCTCGAATCTGCAGGAGCAACTGCAGTGTAACCACACGTTGGACAAACCTGTTCAGCCTTTTCTGTATCTCCTATCAACCTGTTACCGCACACGGGACAGTCATTTCTGTAGTGGTCGTCTCTTCTGGACCAAGAACTCAGATGGCTCATCTCCTGTAAACTTTTTCTCCCTTCTTTCCTTCCCTATCATTCAGCGGAAGAAGAGAAGCATATGGTTTCCTTACAGGTCCGATCAACTCAATAACCTTTCCAATTTTCCTCCCCTTCCCATCAAATAATATTGTCCCAAGATCTAGTTTTCCTGTGACCTTTATTATTAACCTGCCGCTCTTTGCTTTATGCAACAAAACACCAGCTTCCTCCAATCTAATAATACAAAGCCAGAGGGATGCTTTTAAATCTTTACAATTCCTTGAACAAAGTCAACCCCTTTTCTTTCCCTTTAACGTGGAGAGTGCTTTCGCAACCTCAACTAGAACCTTCTGCTTTGGTCCTGTTTTCTTCACGGAAACGTAACCAGAGCTCTTCCAGAAGGCCCTTGGGTACCTTGCCTCTGATGCTACAGGCTCGAGACCAAGCTTACTGCAAGCCTCCAGAAGCTCGCTAAGAGAGGGCGATTTTGAAGCAAGGTTGAGAGGGACACGCCTTCCCTGCCTTCTTTTCAGAGATGAATCAAAGTAGTCAAGCCATAGAATGTACCTTTCGTAATCCTTCAAAAGAAAGACCCTGTTATATTAGAACTGCGTTCACGACACCGTTGTCTGTTGGTTTCGAGGTTACTTTCGCATCCCCTAGTTCTGTCTCTATTATTGCACCCATGGTTATCACACCCCTTCTCTGGTAGTCCCTGTTTGCTGGACTGCTCTTCACTCTGAGTATTCTTACCTTCGAGACCTTGCCCTGCTTATCTGCTACGTTAGCATAGTTGTCAGAGACAACACCGACCCTAATATTGCCACCCCTTACCCTGAAAATTTTCCTCTTCGGTTCACCAACCAGAGGTTCGAGAGGGAATCCATCTCTCTCGTATGCTCTTCTTCCACGCATATGACGCCTCTTTCCACCTGTTTTCTTCCTCTTGAGCAAGTTCTCTACTGGCTTTGGCATGCTTTACAGCCTTTGTAAAGACGTGTAAATAGAGTTATCTGAGGTCAAGTCTCCTTCCTTCGAGCTGTTTTTTCATGACTGCGAGGTCAGTGCTTAAACCAAAATACTGCGCAAACCTCTCTGTTGTCCTGTATACCTTTGTCCTTCCCTGTCTCTCCCCTGCTATGAACCCGACAGACTCTAGCTCCCTCAGATGAGAATAAACACTTGTGGACCTCCTTACGACAAGATCACTTGCCTTAACTGGTTGGAAGTAAGCTATGTAAGATAGTGTCCTGAGGGCACCCTTTGAGAGAAGAGGCCTAGTCGCAAATCTCCTTGCAAGCTGAGTGAACTCTGGCTTCAGCTGCATTGCAAATCTTTGCCCGGGATATTCGACAACTTCTATTGCCTTGAGACTTGCCTTTACACGGCTTGCTATATCCCTAGCTATTGAGACAGCCTTCCTTAAAGAAGTTATACCAGCTGCCTTTGCAAGCTGCTCGGGGTCGAGAGGTCTACCCGCAGCATAAAGAGCTGCCTCTATTCTTGCAACATGCTGGTCAGCATCCTCACTCAATCTGGCCCACCGAGACTATCAATGCATCCTCTTCTCCTTCTTCCTGGTTAATCACAACCTCCCCGTTATTTGCGGCAAACAGTAAAAGTATGAAGATCCTCGCGGCATCTATCGGAGACAGACCAGAGAGAAGCTCTGAGAGCATGACCTTACCTTCCGCACCAAGTCTTTCATGAAGTATTTTCCTGAATTCTATGAAAAGAGTTTGAAGCGTCTGGAAGTAGTTTTCGAACCTTGGCGGCTCTATTTCCTCAACAGAGAGGATTGAGCCTTCTGCCCTCTCTGCTGTTTCGTTTGTTATCTGTTCAAGTATCCTCGAAAGCTCCTCAAAAAGTTCCTCAAGTGTTGTTGAATAGACCTCGTATCTGAATGGCATAACAATGAACTGCGGAGGTTCCGTTAGCTGAGTTGTTCTCTGTTGCATTCTCAACCTCTCAAAGAAGAAAAGTGTCTCAACCTTAAGCCTGTATATTGTTGCAGAGGATAGCGCAGCTGTGCCTGCAGCCCTCATGTCTATTAGCCCTGAGCTTGTTACTGCCTTAAGGAACATGTCTAGAAGCTCTGATATGTTTATTTCCCAAGGGCTTTTCCTTCTCGCAAGGCTTGGGTCTATGAGTATGTTAAGTGGAGGCTTGGAAAGGAAGCCAGAAGAGGACATCTATGCCCTCACCTCCGCAGGTCTGTAGTGTACTACCCTTGAGATGCCACCAGCAGAATAAACACCGTAAGTTATGTTGCTTTTGGATACAATTACATCCCTCAGAGTTATGGCTATTATCTGGGCCGATGCCGACCTCTCAAGTAGGAAATCTGCTAGATTAGAGGTATTAATGGCATCAAGGTTAGCATCTATCTCATCAAAGAGGTAAAACGGATGCTGTTTCACACTCTGCATAGCAAGTATTAGCGAGACACCTGCAACAGCTTTCTCTCCGCCAGAAAGGGAGGCAGATTCCCAAGCTGGCTTTGTACCGAACCTTGCATAAAGCATCATACCACCAGTAAATATTTCATCTGGCTTCTCAAGTTCAAGCCATGCTTCACCGTTTGTCAGTTTGCTGAATATCCTACTGAACTCTTCCTTTATTCTCTCAAAGGCCTTCATGAAGACACCCCTCTTTTCTTTCTCTATACTGTCTATAAACGAGACAATCGCATTCCTTTCTTTTTCAAGCTCGTTGTACCTTACAGAGAGGTTCTTGTACTGTGTGTAAGCTTCCCTGTATTGTTTGTCCGCACTTCTATTTACCCTCTGGGATATTTGGGTGTACTCCTCCTCTATCTCGGAGAGAAGTCTTTCAGAGTCCTCGAAAAACTCCAGCTCCTCTGTGTAGCCAAGCATCCTGAGGCTTCCAAGCGCCTCCTCAATCCTCTCCTTTGCTTGCTCTATCTGATTCCGAACAACGTAAATCTCTTTATCAAGGGATGAAAGCTGCCTGGATACCGAATCCCTAGCTTCCTTAAGGGATTTTATCTTCGCTTCAAACTCATCTAAGACAGGCTGACTCCTTCTGGACGATTCCTTTAGCTTCTCTATCTGTGCTTCGAGGCTCTCTTTCTGTGCCTGCAGTTCCCTTATTGTCTTTGGTGCATCCTTTACAAAATCCTTGTTTGCCTTGTACTCCTCTATTGCAGACTCTAGGTCAAGCTTGTTCTCCTGGAGCGATCTCATCAGGACATTTTCAAGATTTGCCTTTTCCTTTGTAAGCGAGAGATTTACCTCAGCAATCTTATTTCTTACTAAAGATAGCTCTGATTCAAGGTTTGCCCTTGAAAGCTCGAGTTCTGAAAGCATCGAGTGCAGATTCATCTCCTTAAACGAGGAGAGTGTGCTGTTCAGAGCTGAGATTGCCTTTATTATCGAATCCCTTGTCTGAACTAAAGAGTTATATTTTTTCTCAAGCCTTTGAACAACCCTCTCCTGCTTTAAGTATTCCTGGTTTATCGACCTGAAAACTGACCTGTATCTCGAGGATATCTTTGATATTGTCGATATCTCTGCCCTCATTGAAGAGACATCAGCTATCCTTTTAGTCCTCTGCTTCAACAGGCTTTTCGATTCAGATTCGATACTATTTAGCTGAGATTTTCTCTTTTCTATAGCTTCCCTTAGCTTTCTTGCTGCCTCTGATATCTCAAATATTTCCTCTTCGCTCTCTATCTCTCCTATGAAAGATAGCTCGGGATCCAAAGAGCCATACCTAAAAGACCTACCTAGAGGTTCGAATACCTCCCCTTCCATCGTAACAGCTCTGAAGCCGTCAGAAGAAACAAGATAGCCTATTGCCTGCGTGCTGACTAGTAGTGTGTCGCCGCAGAGAAAGTTAACGACACCCCTTATCTTTTCGTCACACTCAACAAACCTTGAGAGTGTTCCAATAACACCAACTGTTTGTTGCTGCTTCAACTCCTTGCATGTTTCTACTTCGCTAAGCGGTATTATCCTGATCCTTGGAACCTTTAGAGACCTTGCTGCCTTAATCAGCTTTGTCATTGATTGCAGGTCCTCAACTATGAAAGCCCTCGTGCTTGCACCTAAAACTGCCCTTACTGCCTTTGCATGTTCCTTCTTGAATCCAATCATCCTGCCTAGTATGCCTATGTATCCAGGTACACCTCCCCTTTCACAAAGCTCAACTAGCCTCTTTTCCTCCTCGCTCTCCAGAACTTCCTTTCTCAGTGAAACAATTGCCTTTCCTTTCTGAACCTCCTCCCCTGCTCTTTCAAGAACCTTTGAAGCAGCTTCTATTATCGAGATTACCTTTTCCTTTTTGAGCTCAAGGTCTGAAAGATCCCCGTCTAGCTTCTTTAGGCTCTCTGTTGCTTCAGAATATATCGAGGAGAGCTTACTCATGTTGCTCTCTAGCTCTTTTAACACTGAGGAATAGCCATCAACTCTTTCCTTAAGCTCTACAAGTCTCTTCTTTTCTGAGTTAAGAGAAGCAAGTACGCCATTTATGCTTATCTCCGTAGCATTTTGTCTTTCAGAAAGCTCCTTTAGCTTCTCCTCTATCTTTATTGCCTTTTTCGAATTTCTGTCTATCGTTTCCCTCAGGATTGACTGGGCTGCAGTAATATCATCCAGCTTCTGAGCTAGTTCTTTCCTCTTTTCTTCAAGCTTCTCGAGCTCGACGCTCATCTGCCTAACAAGAAAACTGCTTCTCGAAACCTCCCTTTCTTTGTTAGAAACAGCCTCCTTCAATGCAGGTATGGTATCCCTTTCTAGCTGCTGGAGAGCTAGCTCAGCCTCCTGAAGCTCGTGCGTCAGAGAATCAAGCTCGTTTGTTACTTGGGCCAGCTGGAGCTGAAGCTCGATATGACTCTTTCCACCTCCCTGCACAACCTCGACAATGAACCTTGTCCTTTCCTCTTCCGTCTGTGAAATCTTTGCCTCGATCTCCCTGAGCCTGTTTGATGCTTCCTCTATCTTCGAAGCAACGTCTTTCTCCTGTTGGGATAACTCTGAAATCCTGGCCCTTAGCTCAGATATCCTCTTTGATGTCATGACAGCCCGCAACCAATTTAACTGAGATTCCAGAACGTTTAACCTGATAAGCTCGTTTCTCTGCATGTCGAGCTGCTCTAGATAGCTCTTCATTTCCCCTATCCTTGCCATCGCTACCTCTAGCCTTTGGTCTGCCTGGCTCAGCTGTCTCTGCGCCTCTGCTTTCTTTTCGTCGAACTTTGATATTCCAACGATCTCCTCTATCAGCTTCCTCTTTTCCTCAGGAGAAAGGTCAGCGACCCTTGTTGCCGCTCCCTGCGGAACAATATTAAGACCAGTTGCAGAAAGGCCTGCTATATCGAGTATCTCAAGAAGAGAAGATCTTGTAACCTTCTTTCCGTTCAGAAAGTAAACGCTCTCTCCATCTTCCCTGAGCTCTCTTGAAATTGTAACTGTATCTGAATCGACAGGTATTGCCCTGTCTGTATTTTCAAACTGTACTGTTACCCTGCAGAAGGCTGGCTTCTGAGTCTGACCTGTACCTTCATCCTTCCTTGGGTCGTATATGAGTCCTGTTAGCCTGTTCCCCGCAGCCCTAAGTTGCTTTGGTGAGTTCTCCCCCAGAGCAAAAAGTATTGCATCAGCTATATTTGATTTCCCACTCCCGTTTGGTCCGGTAATGACATTAAAACCTCTCTCAAAATTAATCACGAGAGGCTTTATCCCTGAAGACTTGAAAGAACGCAGCTCAAGTCTCTTTATGTAAGTCATCCTGCACGCTCCGACTACATAGGAGCTTTTTAACAACCAATATAAGCACTTGGTTTGTAAAGTTTGACAACTTGAGCGTCTATAAGGAGAGAAGGAAGAGGCTCTTGGAAGCTTCAAACGGGAAGGATGTTATTGTTGCACTTCCTGCAAACCTTTTCTATGTAACTGATTTCTTTGGCTCCGGTTACGGGGTGGTAAAGGAGGACAAAACAGTACTCATAGTAAGCATGCTTGAGAAGCTGAGGGCAGAGAAATTTGCAGCTGAAACAGAGATCGTTGTTTCAAAAAACTGGAATGAAGCATGGAGGAAGGTGAGTAGGTTTATTTCAGGAAATTGTGTTGTAGATTCAAATGAAGGTCTCGAGAAGCTAAAAAGCTTAAAGAAGGATCAAAGTATGTTTCTAAAGGTTAGAAGGAAGAAGGATGAGGTTGAGCTTCAGAGAATAAAGAAGGCATCAGAGGTAATTGACAGGGTTTACAGGAGGCTTGAGAAAGAGATAAGACCGGGCAGAACAGAATTTGAACTTGCATCATACGCTGTTCAGGAAGCAATTGGAAATGGTGCGACAACAAATGGCTTCGATGCTGCTCTCAGTCCATTCATAATAGCAACGGGAGAGAACAGTGCATTTCCACATGCTGAGCTGACAAACAGGAAAGTAAAGAAGAAGGATGTTGTTCTGTGCGACATATCTCTGAGATACAATGGATATAATTCTGATGCAACAAGAACATTCTTTGTTGGCTCAGTCGATAGCGAGTTTACGAAGTACTATGAAGCTGTTAGGAAAGCACAAGAAAGAGGTGTTCAGCTTTGCAGAGTAGGAGAGAAATGCTCAAACGTAAGCATGGGAACTAGAAAGATACTGAAGGATATAAAACTTGAGAAATTCTTGACGCATGGTATAGGGCACGGTGTTGGGATAGAGATACACGAGCTGCCATCTATATCAAACCGAAGCAGGGAAACGCTCCAGGAGAATGATGTGGTGACTGTTGAACCTGGAGTTTATTTTGCGGGCAAATACGGTATAAGGATAGAGGACACGGTAATTGTTGGTAAAAAGCCAGAGCCGCTTCAAAGTTTCACAAAAGAGTTAATCACGCTCTAAAAATCCTTGCTCCTGTTTCTCCTATACCGAACTCCATTGTTTGAATGTTTAATCCCTCAAGAGACCTTTTTACTTTCCTTATCTTGTCAACATAAACTAGAGCATGCATTGCCTGCCCGATCATGTTCTGGCTTGCTGAAAGTGCTCCTGCCTCCCTTGTTCTTTTCATTAATTTTTTCAGTTCTTGCGTTGCAAGACCGACTTTTTCTGTAAAATATTCACCTGCCAGGGCAAGCTCCTCTATAGTCTTTTTCTCGAGAACACGTTGCAGGCACTTCCTCCCGTAGCTGTTAATTTTGTTTCTCATATTCTTTGAAAGGATTATCTTTTTCTTTTCCATAGGGCTGAGACACACAGCAACTATCTTTATGTCTCTTGGCTTCCCAAGTTTAACAAACTCAGCTATTCCAGGGGCACCAGGTTTTGTTATAAGGCCTGCCCCTCCTTCTTTGTAGATGGCTGAAACTGTCCCCAGACCCGTGCTGCATTGAATCTCAGCCATATGTGCACAGAGTGCTATCTCTTCCCTCCTCCATTCAAGTCCGAGTGCCGATGAAACTGCAAAAACAGCTGAAAGGGATGCGGCAGCGCTCGCACCAAAACCGTAGCCAACTGGTACCTGAACCTTCTGTCTAATTCTTACTGTTGCACCAGAAATACCTGCTCTTTCAAGTAGTACTCTTACAGCAGTTTGAGTTGTCTTTGCATCATTATCATCAATTATACTATTTGATTTTGGACCAGTCATTTCAATTGAAACGTATGTCGTTACACCAGCATCAAGTGTGTAACCACCCCCCGTAGCACCAGCGTGCAAGTAGTCAGGAGGCTGAACATTTAGTGGCTCAGTGTGTATTGTGAAGAAATTCGATATGGCTGAAGGGGCAAATGCTGCTCCCTCAATTCTTCGGCTGTTCTGTGCGCCTTGAACCAGCTATGATTCCTCCGACTGGACCAAATATCATTACAGCAAGAAAAGCAATCACAAAGTAATTCTGGAGCCCAGCCCATTGAGGGGCAAAGGACTGGGGGCTAAGTACAAAGGAAACAACTCCTATAAGAAGGAAAAGGAGTGTAAAACCAATCATGTATGCAAGCTCCTTTGCCCTTCCAAGTGCGTTCCATTCAGGGAAGAATGTGACTATCTGGGACCTTCCAAACAGGGATCTGGTAGCCCTGAGAAGTACTGGCACGCCTATTATCACGGCAGGTATAGATGTTGTGTTCCAGAAAACAACAAAGCCAATAATTAAAGATAAGGGAAGACCGACAAAGTAAACTACGCTTGCAGCAGCAATAAGGTTACCCAGCGTTACAAATGACACTGTTGCAGCAACAAAAGATGCCCATGTCCTGTACTTCTTGACAAAGTATCCTAGGAGGAAAGCACCTACAAAGTTAGCAGGGACGCCTGCAACCAGGCTGAGGAATGGGGTTGTCTCTTTGAGGGGTGTGAGAACTAATGTGTCGCCTATAAAAGTTCCAAGAGCGGCCCCGACTGCTGCTGGAAGTGTTTCTGAGACAACCGCGAAGTAGGCAGGTAAGAATAGCCCTATGAGGAGTTGGCCGACGCCCCAGGGTGTAGGTATGAATCCCGTTATCGCTTTTCCTATCGTGTAGAGAACAGCAGTAATAACAATGATGCTTACTTTTGTACTTGCGGAAGACCTTACATTCGTTTCTGTCAACGCCCAAATTTAGATATGCGTGAGCTATATCAATATATTCTCTTTTTTCTATATATGTCTATATAGCAAATTCTTGATTTCCGAAATATACAAACAATAAGCTGGCTAAGGACCATGAACAACAAATATTCTTCAAGGAATTTTGCAAGAAAGCTCCAACCTTTAGAGAAGGGATAAATTGCATATTCTTAGGGATTTTTTAGGCTCAGGTTGCTATAGTATGGTTTCGATATCTAAAAAGCTTAAGGCTCCAAGCTAAAATGGGCTGCTGAGGAGGAGATTCGGGTAGAGAATAGGTCCCTCCTAGAGGGATATCAGGCTGATTGAATACCCCTTGCTTCTGATAGAAGCAGAAAACTCATGTGTTTTAGCTCGAAAGGATGTCGGATAGAGCAAAGTACAGAATGATAAAGGAGTTTTAAGATTTCTTATTAAAGTACTAGTTGTTCCCCAGTGGTTCATGGTTAAGAAATTTGTTGATGCTCATACACATGTATGGTTTAAGCAAACAATTAGCAACGAGATGAGAAAGAGGAAAGAGGTGGTTGGCTTAAGGATTCCGGAATTTTCTGTGGAAGATATTTTAAAACAGATGGACGAAGCGTCTCTAGAGTATATAACCATAATAGCATATCCAAGCAGAGAGCTTTGGGGAACAAAAGAAGACTTCCCTTTAAAAATAATACAGGTTTGCAAAAAATATCCAGACAGGTTTGCTGTGATTGGAGGTGTTGAAGTAAACAAGCTATCTGTCAAAGAAACAAAGGTGTGGCTTGAAAAGCAATATGAAGCTGGTGTCTCAGGATTTAAAGTTCATCCTTGCCATATGTGGCTAAAACCAAATGACTATAGAGAAGAGGAAAGAGGCTTGAAACAGCTCGAGCTTCTTTATGAATTTGCAGAGAACAACAATCTGACTGTTGTTATCCATACAGGTACAAGCATTTTTTTAAATGCTAGGAACAAGTATGCAGACCCTATCTTTGTTGATGATGTTTCAGTTGATTTTCCAAAACTAAATATAATCATAGCTCATGCTGGTAGGCCAAACTGGGTAAATACAGCATTTCAGCTAGTAAGAATAAGAAATAACATATTTACAGACCTTTCAAGTATACCTCCCAAGAGGGTTCTTGACTACCTTCCAAGACTAGAGCAGATAAACCAAAAGGCACTTTATGGTAGTGACTTTGGAGGTCCTGACGTTCAAAGCTTGGCTAGCAATCTAAGAGAGTTTCTTGATTTACCATTATCCAATCTAGCTGCAGAAAAAATCACAAGAGATAATGCTAAGAACCTGATAAAACCTCTTGATTAAAGTCCGAGCTTTGTTTCTATTTTGCAATTTTATCAAACCTATCAGTACTTGCTCATACAATAAACAAAAGAATTTAATAGCGTAGAAACAACATAATGAAAGGCTTGTATGGGCTTAACATCAAAGCTATCTTCAAATATCTCACTTGGAATTTCGATATTCTTATTCTCTATTCTTTTCTCGCCGTTTGAAGACCTAACTACAATTGACCTTTCAACACATATGTTCCAGCATTTCCTTATATCTTTTGCAGGATTTTTAATTGGATATCCTTACTTAAGCTCAAAGATAAAAGGGAAATATGGGTCGCTTGCCTTTCTTTTTGTATCGGCTATACTTGTCTATTGGCATCTTCCTGTACCTTGGGATTATGCGGTTCTCAACCCTTTTGTTCATGCTCTAGAGCACATCTCATTTCTTCTTGCAGGTATATTGATGGGGTCAGTTCTCGTTAAAATGTCTGACACAGCAAAAGTGTCTATGATGCTTACAGGCTTTTTTGGGCATACTGTTTATGCAATACTTCTGATTTATCCTAGCAACAGGATATATTACCTCTATTCTTATGAGAACCAGTACACTCTTGGTGTGCTTTTATTGCTTAGCGGCTCCCTATTTCTTGTTGGCGCCGGCTACTTTGTTGCAAGAAATCCTGACTTGCTTGGTCTGAGGAAAGAGAGAAAGCAAATCATCTTTAATTACCCAAAGGTACACCCTAGCTTTAAAAAGGTAAAATTTACAGCCACAGTCTTTCTTATAGCAATACTGATAACATATTTATCAGCAACACTTGTATTAGCCTCAAGCTCAGGGAATAGTAACGGAGGAGTAACTGTTTACATTGAGGAGACACCTTTTTCGTGGAATTTCAATCCACGTAATTTAACTGTCATATTAGGAGTAAATAGCACGGTCACTTGGATTAGCCGTTCAGTATCATATGATACTGTTACAGACTCAAACGGAACATTTTCTTCTGGACCCATACCTCCAGGCGGGAAATTTACTTTTACTTTTGAGAAACCTGGTGTATATCACTATTATTGTATATACCATCCTTGGATGACTGGATATGTGATTGTAAAAGAAAAATTATGATTTGAATCGTTGAAGAGGATTCTAGCTAGACAACAACCCTTTCTAGCTGCTTTCCCGGTAGCCTAGCGGATGAAGGTTTTATTTTCTTCATTGCTTCTTCAAAGTGCCTCATTGTAATGCGGAGCTCGTCTGCCCTTGCATTTGCCTCCTTTTCATCCCTGTATTTTTCTATGTGTTCTCTTATCGCTAGCATTGATGCAGTTTCACAGACAGCAGCTATGTCAGCACCTGTATAGCCATCTGTCATGTCTGCAAGCTTCTCCAGGCTCACGTCTTCAGCAAGAGGCTTCTTGGCTGTGTGTATCCTGAATATCTCGAGTCTTGCGTTCCTGTCTGGCATTGGTATCTCTATTATCCTATCAAATCTTCCTGGTCTCAGAAGTGCTGGGTCGATCAGATCTGGCCTGTTTGTTGCTGCAATAACTACAACATCCCTAAGCTCCTCTAGTCCGTCCATTTCTGTAAGGAGCTGGCTTATCACCCTCTCAGTTACTCCACTGTCACCATGCACCGCATCCCTCACAGGAGCTAGGGAGTCTATCTCATCAAAGAATATTATGCACGGCGCTGCCTGCCTTGCCTTTCTAAATACCTCCCTAACACCCTTTTCTGACTCGCCAACCCACTTGCTTAACAGCTCAGGTCCCTTGATACTTATGAAGTTTGCCTCGCTTTCGTTAGCAACTGCCTTTGCTAGGAGTGTCTTTCCTGTTCCAGGTGGACCGTAGAGGAGTATACCTTTAGGAGGTTTGGTTGCTGTCTTTTCAAAGAGTTTCCTGTACTTCAAAGGCCATTCAACAGCCTCCTGCAACTCCCTCTTTACACTGTCTAGACCGCCGATATCGCTCCATCTAACATTTGGAACCTCTACAAGAACCTCCCTCATTGCAGAGGGATGTACGTCTCTGAGTGCTTCCTCGAAGTCCTGCATGGTTACGTTTATCTTATTTAGTATCTCAGCTGGTATTTTCTCCTGCTGCAAGTCAATCTGTGGCAACGCTCTCCTGAGAGAACGCATTGCCGCTTCCTTACAAAGGGCTTCCAAGTCAGCTCCAACAAATCCATGTGTCCTGTCAGCTATCTTTTCAAGATTAACATCCTCTGAGAGTGGCATGCCTCTTGTGTGTATCTGGAGTATCTCGAGTCTTCCCTGCCTGTCAGGAATACCTATCTCTATCTCTCTATCAAACCTTCCAGGTCTCCTTAATGCAGGATCTATTGCGTTTGGCCTGTTTGTTGCACCTATCACCACAACCTTGCCTCTCGGCTCAAGGCCATCCATTAAGGCAAGGAGTTGGCTCACAACCCTCTTCTCTACCTCTCCGGTCGTCTCTTCTCTCTTTGGTGCGATAGAATCTATCTCATCTATGAATATTATGCTTGGTGCCTTTTCCTGAGCTTCCTTGAAAATGTCCCTGAGGCGCTGCTCCGATTCGCCGTAGTACTTGCTCATTATTTCAGGGCCACTTATTGAGTAAAAGTTAGCGTTTGTCTCGTTAGCAACTGCCTTTGCTAGGAGTGTCTTTCCTGTTCCAGGTGGACCGTAGAGGAGAACACCCTTTGGGGCCTCGACACCGAGCCTCTCAAAGAGCTCGGGATGCTTGAGTGGAAGCTCAATCATTTCTCTGACCTTCTGTATCTCGTTCTTCAGGCCCCCTATGTCTTCATAAGTTACCCTTGGAACTGATGAAGTAAGTACCCTTGGAGGTTCCTCAGAGAGTATTATTTCAGTGTTCTCAGCAATTATTACGGCATCAGCCTGAGGAGAAAGAGACGTTACTATAAAATCGATCCTGTTACCCATTACATTTATTGAAACAACTGAATTCTTCGAGACAACCCTACCCTCTAGAATCTGAGATATGTACTCTTCGGCTCCAATTATCCTTAAAGGCTCGGTTGGTGCCAACGTCACGCTTTCTGCGTACTTTGCCTCTATCTTCCTTACGGACACCTTGTCATCTATACCGACTCCTGCGCTGTTTCTCAGGTAGCCGTCAATCCTAATTATGCCCTTTCCGTAGTCCTCCGGCTTCCCAGGCCAGAGCAGAGCATATGCCTTCTTCTTTCCTGATATCTCAAGAACATCTCCTGTTGTCCAGCCCATCCTCTTGACTATCATCGGGTCGACTACAGCAATTCCCCTTCCAACATCCTTCCTCTCTGCCTCTGCAACCCTTAACGTTATCTCATCCATATATCATCACCAAAAATAAGTGGGGGATGTCCCGTTTACTTCACCTTTATCTGTATGCCTTTGCTCTTCACTGGTTCCTTTGCCTTCAGCTTAACCTCGAGTATGCCGTTGTTGTAGGTTGCTTCGGCGCTGTTCGGGTCAACGGCAACAGGCAGCGGAACCTCGGTGTAGTACTTCTTGTTCCCTCTCTCTGCGGATATTGTAACCCTGTCCTCTGATGCAGTTATGTTAATGTCCTCCTTCGTGACGCCTGGCATCTCTGCTGCTATCTTGACAACATTCTCCTTGTCGTCCACCACTGTTTCAATGAGAGGTTCTCTTGCACCCACTGTGAGCTGTCCTAGAGCAGATGGTCTCACGTTTCCGAACTCCTTTATGATTGGCTTTCCGTCAGGCCCGACTGTTATCGAGAAGCCATAGTAGTAAGGTCCCTCGGTAACGGCAGTTCCTGGCGGCAGAGCTCTCGCAGACCTCATGAGCCTGTCAAACATCCTTTCCATTTCCCTTATTTCACGGGACATCTCCTCAAATATCGAGTCAAAGTAGTCACGACCCCAGATTGCCATGTCACATCACCACTTCATATGTCATAATTATGACACTATATAAACATTTCTCTTATGTCTGTCAGCTTTATGACCTAGTATAGAGAAACTGCCTGGAGTCCTCTTCTCAAAACTTCAAAAGCTCTTGACGCAACGGCCTCGGGAACAAGAAGTACTATATCTCTCCCTCCAAAAAATCCGTCCACCTGCTCGATACCTTCTCTGCTCAGTATTTCGACAACGTAATCCATGACAGAGCCTCTGTCATGAACCTCTACGGGAAGCTTTATCGTTATCCTAGCGTAACCTTCACCAAAGCTTGCATCAAGTTTGCTCAATTCCTCTCTCACTCTTTCCATTACGTCCGAGCTAAGTATTAGCTTCGCAAAGCTTGGGAACTGATGAATATTCGCAAAATCCGCTTCAACCTCGTCAAGTATTTCCGCTATCCTTTTCATGAACTCCTTATGTCTCTCCTCTGGAAATCTTATGACCACATCAGAAACACCTGTAGTCAGACTTATTTTTGCATCCTTGAGGACTTCGATTGGTGATTCTACTTGAGATCTTTCAACAGAACTAGCAAATCTCACAAGAGCAGCCACTATTGTGTTGTGATTAACTTCCCTGCCAACCATCTGCTCTACAGTTTCTTTTATAAGAGAAGCAACTGCATTGTAGTTAAGAACTCTCATCTTCATGCACTCGTAAAGATGAGGATTGCCCAGGATTATTGTCCTCACAGCTTCAGGAACAGAAGGCCTTAGGTATGACATTATATACACCTGTAAAATATTGTCGTTATGTCATATTTATGACTTTTGATATTCAATAAAAAGGTTAGGCCTCCCTTTACTGGGAGGCTGCAAGATCGCTTATGAGGTTTGAAACGTTTGGTGTGCCCAAGCCTGTCGCAAGGTCGTATCCCACATGTGCAAAGAACCCAGCTGTGGTTCCTGCCAGTGTATTGTTTCCAAGCGTAACATCATGGAAATCGCTTGAATAACTGGGCGACAGGTATATGGAGTAGAGTTTTGGATTTGCAAAGCCTATTGGACCGAACCCATTTTTCTCTCTTGCCTGATTGACAAGTGCAAATATTGCAGCCCACTGGGGCGACCCGGCGCTTGTTCCTCCGACTATGTATATGGATGGGCTTCCTGGTGAGAGAGCTGAATAAACAATTAGGACACCTCCATTCACAGCTGCGTTATATGCAACATCTGGTGTAGTTCTCCTCTGGCTTCCAGTTATCCCCTCCTGATAAGAGGGTGAACCAAAGAGAAGGCTTGGTGCACCTCCAGTTGCAGCTGGCAGGAACTTCTCGTTCCATGCTTGTTCTTGCCCGTATCCGGTGGGAATGCACCCTGCTGATAGAAGTCTCGTAGACAAATGACATGTGCCCGTAGAGTTATCAAATGTAACAAGACCAGTCGTGCAGCTGGATGATGTGCATGGAAGTATTGGTCTGTAGGGATAACCCATTGTCCCACCCACTGCGGTTACGTATGGAGATGAGGCAGGGAACTCGGCATTAGGGATGTTTATGCCATTGCCAGCACCCGAATCACCTGCAGAGGCAAGTACTGTTATATTAGCCATGGCAGCCACTTCGTAGTTCTTTTCAGCCTGCATTATCTGCGCGTTATTAGCTCGAACAAGATATTCAGGAATACCAAAGCTCTGTGACATTATGCTGCCTGGGAACATAGAAATAGCTCTAGATTCTGCTACATTTATCGCATTTCCAGAGTTCGATGATGCAACCACAAGGACGATATTTGCGCCAGGAGCCATTGCATGCGCATATTCAACGTCCAGAGTTGTTTCTATTGTCCATCCCACTTGGTCGTGCGGTGCGTTCCTTGGATTGAAAGAAGGACATCCCTGCGGATCACAAATCACTGTAAAACTTGGAGGGTCAGGCAAACCAAAGACCCTATCAAAAAGTTTCAAGTCTTGAGAAATGGTCGGACTTCCGTAAGCGTCAACTATGAGAATTGTCTGTCCTGAGCCATCCAAGTTGTCAGGAAAATTGTAAGCTTTTTTGAGGAAAGACGGAGAATAGCAAACCAGTACACCAATCCTTGTTCTACAGAAAGGAATTGACTGCGGAAGGCTAGAGTCAGGTGATGCCTGAATGTAGAACGGATTAACTTGATAGTAAATATCTGCTTGTGACTGAGAGAACACGACAGGTAAAGAAGAAATTAGAATTGTTGCTGCAAGTGCTATGGCTACAAATGTTTTCATGCATTTAATATCTAGAATCCGATATTTAAAACTTAAAAATCACCCAAACATTCTTACAATAGGGATAACGTTGATTAAACAAAAGACTCGGTGCACTAAAAATTTTAGTTTCAATAATTGCGTGGAGGGTATTAGGACTCTTATCTAAAACGTATGGAAACACGATACCCAAAATTCAAAAAGTAAAGATAGGAAATCTTGGGGACGCATGAAATTGTACGTTGAGCATCCATTAGTTTACAGCAACACATTGGAGCTTAGAGAGTATCAGGTAAAAATAGCAAGGGAAGCAGAGAAGCAGAATACTCTTGTAATTTTGCCAACAGGTCTTGGAAAGACATCGATTGCGGCGCTAGTTGCGGCTAGCATGCTTTACATCTATCCATCAAAGAAGGTACTCATGATGGCTCCAACCAGACCACTCATAAGGCAACATGCCCTTTTCTTCTCTAGGGTTCTTAGGCTTCCAGTTGAAGAGTTCATATGCCTGACGGGTGAGACAACATCCTCCATTAGAAAAATAATTTGGTTGGGCAAAGCAAGGGTTATTTTTGCAACGCCACAGATTGTGTGGAATGATATAGAGAGCGGTTCCCTTTCCCTGAAGAATTTTTCTCTTGTTATCTTTGACGAATGCCACAGGTCTGTGAGAGAATACGCATACACTAAGGTTGCAAAGCATTACATAGAAAATTCTGAATATCCAATTATTCTCGCTCTAACCGCCTCGATGACGCATGATAGAGAGAAGGCGAAAGAAATATGCAATAATCTTTACATAGAAAAAGTAGTGTTTCTTGAGGAGGACGATGAGTCTGTTAGAGCCTACATAAATCCTGTAAAAGTTGAGTGGAGGCTCATAAAGCTACCTGATGAGTACGTAAGTGTCTCATCAGCTCTGAGAAGCATGCTTCAGGAAAGGCTCGAATGGCTCTTTGAGATGAGGCTTCTCGCGGAAAGAAGGGCAACAAAGAAAAATCTGATAGAGCTCTCAAACAAGCTCTCTGAATATTTAAAAAAAGAAAAATCTGGCATGCTGCTTGCAGCTATTTCGAAGGTAACTCAGGCAATAGCTCTCTCTCACATGATAGAGCTCCTCGAGACACAAGGACCTGATTCTGCCTTAAGATATCTTAGGGAAGGAAGCGTTAAGTCCTGGTCCAGAGCTAGGCTTGTGAAGGAAATAGAGAACAATGGAATCTTCATGCTCTTGAAGCAGCTTCCAGAACATCCAAAGATGAAGCATGTTGTGGATGCTGTCAGGGAGGCTCTTGTAAATAATAGAGATTCTAGAATTCTCATTTTTACACAATATAGGGATACAGCAACAAAGATCGTTGCAGAGCTAAACAAATCAGGCTTCCAAGCAGCAAGGTTTGTGGGACAGGCTTTCAAGGCTGAGGATGAGGGAATGAGCCAAAGTGCACAGCAAGAAACGTTAAATGCATTCAGGGATGGTTTTTACAGAGTCCTCGTGGCAACATCTGTAGCGGAGGAAGGACTTGATATTCCTGAAGTTAGCCTTGTAATATTTTACGAACCAATACCCTCCTCAATTCGCTATATACAAAGAAGGGGCAGGACAGGCAGAAGGACTCCTGGCTCAGTAATAATCTTTGCAGCAGAGAATACAAGCGATGTTGCATACTATAAAGCATCGCAACAAAGACTAGAGAATACAAAGGCTGTTATCAGATGGATATCCTCAAACCTCGTGAGTGTGAAGAGAAAAATCATGCCCAAGCCCTCACCTCACTCAGATGAAGAGCTTCAGAGGCTTTATAGTATTTCAGGTGAGACAAGAGAGAAGTACATCTCTGTAAAGGAGGAGAGGGAGGTAGCGGCCCAGCTTGAAAGGGAACTGAACAATGCTACAAGAGAAGCATACCGTTTCCTTATAGGCGAAGGAGGTCATACAACAGATGAAAAGATAGTTTCAAGGTTAGTTGAAATTGGTTTTCAACATGAGGTTGCTGTTGCTGCACTTGAGAAAATCAAGAGGAGTGCGGATATCTCTTCAACGGGGAGAAGCGTAGAAATTAAGCCGGTTGAGGCGGAGGGTTACAGGCCAAGAAAGGTAAGGATAGAAAGTGTATCGCAGGGAGAGTGCAGAGTAATGATCGACGAAAGATGGAAAGCAAAGTTACATGCAGAAGACTACGAGGGCCCAAGGCACCTGATAAAAAAGGGAAAGGAGTTCCTTGCTCTATGCAAGTTATATGATGAGGATATGCCACGTGTTGTTATTAGGCAAGTGATAAGGGAGCTTTAGGATTTCACTTTTTACTGGAAAACTCTATCGCGAGAAGAGCGAGGGAAGCAGACCCATATTTTAGAACATCCTCATCCACCATGAATCTCGAACTGTGGTTCGGATATATGCATTCCTTACTTTCGTTGTACGTTCCAAGGAAGTAAAAGGTTCCTGGAGCTTTCTCTAAGAAACGAGAAAAATCCTCTCCACCAAGTACAGGCTCTGTCTCTACAACTTTAGCACCCTCAATCTTCGAGAGTAGTTCAAGCACCTCTTTTGTCACGGAAGGTGTGTTGTAGAGTACAGGATATGCATCCTCTTCAAACTCAACGGCGCAAGTTGCGCTGAAGGCTTTGCATACTGAATCTGATATTTTTATGACGTTTTTCTTTGCAAGCGTTCTTGTTTCCTCGTTTAACGTCCTTATCGTTCCTTCTATTTTTGCTTCATCAGGTATAATATTACTCTTTGTCCCCGACTCCACCTTTCCAACAGAAATGACAAAAGGCTCAACCGGATCTACCATCCTGCTTGATATACCTTGGAGAGCAAGTATTAGATGAGACAATACATATATTGGGTCAACTGTCTTGTGAGGTGCGGAGCCGTGGCCTCCAGATCCTTTGATAGTTATCTTGAATTGATCTGGTGCGGCCATGAATGGGCCTGGCCTTGAACCGAAAGTAAAGGAAGGAAGATGTGATGTTATATGAAGCCCGAAGACAAAATCAACTCGTGGATTTTCCATCACACCTTCTTCTATCATTGGTTTTGCGCCTCCCCTTCCCCCGTTTTCTTCTGCAGGTTGGAAAATTAGTTTAACATGGCCTCCTATTTCTGACTGGTGTTTTTTCAGGATGGCTGCCGCGCCTAGAAGCATCGCCACGTGTGTATCGTGCCCGCATGCATGCATTACACCCTTAATCTTTGAGCTGAACGGAAGCCCTGTTTTCTCTTCAAGAGGTAAAGCGTCCATATCTGCTCTGAGGGCTACGACCTTACCCTCTCCCCTTCCTTTCACAATACCAAGAACTCCTGTGCCTCCGACCCTTTCCCTTACCTCAATGCCAAGGGATTTGAGCCTTTCAGCTATGAAGGATGCAGTCTTATACTCGTTGTAAGCTAGTTCTGGTTCCATGTGAATTTTTCTTCTTGCTTCTATAATCTCGCTTTCAAGCTCTGAAGCATCTTCCAGCAGTATACTAGCTAAGGACATAGGCCTTTAAAGCAATGTGTCTCATGGTAATAAGTATTCTTCTGCTAAATTTTGTTAACTACAGTGCCTTCAGAGGTGTTCTCGAACCTAAATATTGAAGATATTTCAGAATCCTCGAATATCTCCTCGTCATGTGTTATGATTATTAGCTGCCTTATTGGAAGTGATTCAATGCTTCCACTTATGTTTTTTATCAAATCAACAAGAGATTTCTTTCTCTCTGAGTCGAGGTGGACTGTCGGTTCATCAAGTATTAGGAAATCAACCCTTCCTTTGCCCATGAGATTTGCCATTGCAAACCTTATTGCGAGAGATATTGCAACTCTCTCTCCACCTGAAAGGGAAGAAACGTCTATCCTCCCCCTAGCCCCAAAACATTCCATCGTCACCTCATGCTTTGCTTCAACAAGCTGGATTGTTGAGATACCAATTCCAAAAAGGCGCACGTACTCGGATGCCTTTTCCGATATGTAACGTATGGCCCAAGAACGGAGACTGAGCGACAGAGGTCCGTCCCTTCCAAATATATCGTTCCTTATCTTCTCGTATACTTTGGTATATTGCGACGCTATCCTCAAACTCTCAAGGGCCCGTGAATACCTACTGATATCTTCTTCAAGCCTTTCAATCTCACTTTGGAGGGCTCCAAGCTTTCCTGCCAGCTTCCTTAACTCTGCGGCTATCGCATCCTTTTGCTGCACGAGGTTGTAATAGGCTGAGAGGTCAAACCTTTCTACCTCCGCTTTTAACTCAGATATCTCCTTCACAAGTCCTGAAGAGTAATTGTCTACAGCAAGTGAATCATATGGAGCTGTTTCGACGTTGGATGGGAGAGAAAGAAGTGCTTTTTCCCTTGATTCCAGCTCCTTCCTGAGTTCAGTCAGGGCTTCAGAACTTTCTATCGACCTTTCCTTTAGGTAAGAAAGAGCATCCTCCGCACTCTTTATCTGGAAGCACTTCTGATCAAGCCTTTTTCGGACAGTCTCTGCTTCCTTTTTAACTTTGGACAGCTCGTTTCTTAAGTCTTTCAGATGTTGCATTATTTTATCCCTGTCAAAGGGGTTTTTTCCTTCACTCACGTAGGAACCACATAGGGGGCATCTGTTGTCTTTGAATTCAAACTTCTCAGAGATTTCAAGGAGTCCCTGCCATTTGCCTATTTCCTGCTGTTTTGCTGTGATATCAGAATCAAGTTTTTCCATCAATATCTGTTCGTTGCGGCATGATTCTCTTAACTGTTCAAGATCCTTCACCTGTCTTAGGTAATCTTCAATTTTGTCAAGCTCTTCCTTATCTCTTTTCAACTGGGATTCCATCTCTCTTTTTTTCAATGACACATATGCTCTTAACTGCGATAGCTTTGCTGTAAGTTCTCCCTGCTTCACCTTGAGTGGTTCAAGTTTTTCAATCGATTCCTTTACCTTTTTTTCCTCATCCTCGAGTTTACTTATTTTATTTTTAAGAGCCCCAAGCTCTGCCGACTTTTCCTTCTTTTTTGCTTGGAGTGAGAGAAGTTCATCCTCTATTCTCTGTGTTTCTGTATCGTCAAATCCGTAACTTGTCCTAAGCTTCTGTCTGAACAATGATATCGCCTCGCCCATTGCTTGAAATGCAAGCTCCAGCCTTTCTATACCTATTATTCTGTTAATTAGATTCTTGAGCTCCCTTGGCTTGTATTCGTCAACTATAGCCTGTATCTCTCCCTGCCTTATTATCGAGGCCACAGAAAGCTCTTCGTATCCAAGACCAAGTATTTCCTCAACCTTTTTCGACACAGATTCCCCGTACTGCTTTCTTTCTCCATAGATAACAGGCCTTTCTGCACCGTCAGAAATTGTCCTTAGGGTTGCGGATTCAAGGGAACCGCTTGCATTGAACCTTCTCTCTACAATGTAGCTCTTACCTCCTATTTCAAATTTTAGCGAAACAAAGCCACCATCCGAACCCCTTCTCACTATATTCCTCGCATTTCCTCTTGTATGCTCTCCGAATAATGCATATGTTATCGCATCCACAACAGAAGATTTACCTGCACCATTCCTTCCGACAAATACGTTAACTCCCCGCCAGAGGTTTATCTCTGTACTTTGATGCGAAACAAAATTCTGCAGCCTTATGCTCTCTATCGTCTAAAATCAAACCTCCTTCTTTCAAATGTCTCCCATAACATGTCGTTTGCCTCGTCAGTCTTACCCTGCTCTAACAGTGGCAGAAGCTCCTTAACAGCAAAGTATGCAAGATCCTCATTTTTAAGAAGCTCCTTTGCAATCCTCATGACTTCTTCCTCCATGTCTGCTGGCCTCGAAATTACTTTTGCTCCTTCAACCTTTTCCATTGGTTGCCAATCGCAGTAAAGACATCTTTCTGCTAAAGCTCTTATTTTTGAGGAAACAACCGCTGGGTCTATACTGCTACCAGAGATACCTAGCCTCACAACTGGCTTCTTTTTCTCTTTAGGTATGCTGGCTATGATACTTTTTATCTCTTCTTCTAGAGCCTCATATTTAACCTCAACACTGAGTTGCGGTCTTGTCGACTCGAGCTTAACCCAGTTTGCACTTACTTCTTCGGAAGAAAAATCCACGATGTAGAACCCTTTTTCGAAGCTTTCCACACCCTCAACACCTGTTGGGTCTGTGGAGCCAGGATAGCAAAGCAGCCCACCTAGCATGTCGAATTTTTTCTCAAACCTGTCGTGAAGATGGCCCATAGCATAGTAGCTGAAGTTCCTTGGCAGGTCGTTTACAGATATCTCGCCAGCATACTTATGTGCCTCGAAAAGTGCTTGATGAAGTACAAGCACTGACCTTTCGTTCCTTGGTGTTTGAAGCTGATTTAGCTTCTTAACTAGTTCTGCAGCCTCTGTCTTCCTGTGTTTGTGAAAGCCGACAAAATTAATTCCCTTCACCATTTTCGGCTCACCCCTTCCTATGTACTGAGCCAACCCTAGCTTCTCAAAAAGAAGAGCAGATGGTGTAGCTGATACCCTGCTTATATCGTGTTCTCCAAGTGTGAACAAAAAAGGTATGCCCTTGTCCCTTAGCTTCTGGAGACTCTCTGCAAATTTAGCAAGTGACGTTCCTGTAGGTCTTGGGTCGTCGAAGATATCCCCAGAATGTACTATTATTGAAACTCCCTCTCTGATAGAGACATCTATGACCTCGTTAAATGCCTCGTAGCAGTCATCCTCCCTCTCCTTGAGCCCAAACTGGGCAGCTCCAAGGTGTGTATCGGAAACGTGCGCTACAAGCAAGCTCAATCCACTATCAGGTCAGAGGTTTTATCTACAGCAATCTGCATTCTCTTTTCTTCCTCATGCCACTTTTCTACTGCGTTAATATCTGAACCTGTTAGTTTTTCGTCTACCTTTTGAAGCTTCACTAGGGCAGGTATGGAAACCCACTGGCCCAATAAAATTGATTCACCTATGTTAAGAGAAGGAAGATAGTTCGCAAGTTCCCTGCTCAGCATCTCGCTTACATTTGAGATATAGTTTTGGTCAGCCGGCTGTATAATTTTCATTACAGCCATCGAACCCATCTGGCTTAACACATCCTGGTCTATTCTGCTTGGCCTCTGAGATATTATTATAAGAGAAAGGCCGAATTTTCTTCCTTCCCTTGCAACCTTTGCTGCAGCCCTCTTTGCTCTTGTGTGCTGGTCTACAGGTATAAAGGTATGTGCTTCCTCGACAGCGCATATTACAGGCGAAGCGAATGTGTATCTTTCGTCGGAATTCCCCTGCCAGGTCATTCTTGTTGCCCTTTTCCTATCTTCGAGGAGTTCCTCCAAGTAGTATCCAAGCAGGATATTTGCCTGCCTCTCTGTGAGCTCAAGCATATCAACAATATTTATTCTGTTTGGTTTCATCATTTTTAGAGGTTCTTCAAAGGAGGGGTCGAGGATTGCACCCATCTTTTTCTCAGCCCTTTCAACTATTTCTAGTAACCTAGCAGCCGAGCCTTTGTATTTCGTCTCATCCATCTTACTTTTAATTTCTTCTTTAAGCGCTTTCCAAAAGTCATCCGATTCTTTAACATGCTGGGTCATGCATTGGGCAAGTATATCCCTCTGCAAGTCTGCTGATTCCCTTATGTCTATTAGGTCTGCAAATTCCGAGGAATCAAGGAATCTAGGACTTATCTTTGGAGGCACGACATTTTTTGTTTGTAGGCTTAGGTCAGTGTATTCACCATGATAATCGAATATAACCATCGTGCCGTTAAGTTCACTTACCTTTTTTGCAATGTGAGCAAGTAAGTTGGACTTTCCTGAGCCTGTGGCAGCAAGTATTCCTAGGTGCCTTGATGCAAGTTTGTTTATGTTTACAGATACTTGAACGTTGTTCATCCTAGCAAGTGAACCAACAGGAACCCATTCCCTACCCTGCTTCGTGAATATTTTTCTTAGGCTCTCCTCTGATGCCCTGAAAACCTCGCATCCTGGATGGGGAGGCGTGGCTGGAATCTGGGAAACACCTAACGCTAGTCTATCAACTAGTCCGAGTATTCTAACACTTGCGAAATAAGAAATATCCCTTGGGTTCTTTGCTGAAACTCTCTTCGCCTCGAAAATAGTTTCAAAGTCTTTTTCAGGGCTTATTATTCTGCTTCTTATGGCTGAGGAGTCAACTATCCCGAGTAGTGCCCCGCTCCTTGATTTTATCTCAACGTACTCACCAACCTCCAAGGCCCTAGTTGAGATGACTCCCACCTGATGTGGGAACGATTCGCCTGCAACTATACCTAAAAGTTCATTCTCCAATTATTTCCCTCCCTCCTGTATGTATTTCCAGCCCAAGAGTACTTGCTATATCATCCATATCTTTGTCTCCCACCTTGCATATTTGATGCGCTATAAGCAACTCGTATGGGTAGCCGCCAACGACGTTACAACATACCTTCCTTAGCACGTCTATCGTTTCTCTTTCACTCAGTCTTCCAGGAACCTCAAACCTTAGGCAGGGGGAGAAGTCACTCAGCCTTGCGTAGAATACAGTTATACCCGCCCTATCATAAGTTATGCTTGAAAAGCCAGACTTCGAAGTTATTGAATTGAAGTAATAGATATCGCCCATGTTCCCTCCGAGTATTGTATTGCTTGTACTTGTTTTCGCTATGAAAACTATATTTTCGACGCTCATTAGACTCTTTGCGTATTCATAGAGAGGTTTTGATTTTTTCTCTCTCCTATCATAGTATCTTGCAAGGACAGAACCGTCAATCATAACCATGTCTGATCTTTGAGATGAATTTAAAGCAAGTTCACACTCAAAGTCAAGGCAGAGACTCTGGAGCTCATACCTAGGGTCATGAACAAGGGTTGAGGATTCCTCAAACACAAGCTTTCCAAGGCCCACAAGTTTTTTAGGTTCAACAACAAATTTTGCCTCTGCGTCAACGGAGACAGAGTCCACAGCATAGAGATAGAAACCGAGGTAAGGTATGTAGTTGTAGCTACTATCTATCCCTGCAAGACTGCACTCATCTGGTTCAATCTTTAGCTCGTTCCATTCCCTTTTCGCCTTTTCAAACAAAGAATTCTCTTCGGAAAGCAAGCCAACTATCCTTTCCCTGTTCTCGGCCGCGTACTCTAGAACATCTATTAGCATCTCCTTATGGATATTCTAGCTGCGTTTATAACACATTCTACCTAACAACAAGAAGTCCGTTTTGCATAAAGATGTGAACAGTACAGAATATTGAGCAATATATTGTAAAGTTCCCCTGTTTATCAGCTACAAAGGTGAAGGTTAGAGATTCTCCAGGTGCAACAGAGATTATTTGAGAATCCAAATAGTGAGAAATTTGGAACCCATGTGCTTGATTGTCGTCGTTACAGATAGTGATAGAGACCTCAGACCCTTTTTGCACAGTTATTATGGGCCAATCTTTGAAAGGTGCACCATGAAGCTTGCTGTCATTAAACCCCTGACTGTCCGCTATGACAAGGTATCCTCCCTGTGGTTTAACACATGTTTTTTTAGGTTGAGTTGTAAAAAAATAATAAACGGAAGCAGGAACAATAACCATAACCAAAGCTATGATTAGAGCAATTAAGACTTTCTTATGAGTGAAATAGCGCTGCAATATATATCGCTAGCAATCCTAACACTATAGCTATAGATATCTTAAACGCTTCTTTTGAGTCTGTAATTCCTGTCGTGAAATTTCTAGCAATTAGAGCAGCAGGTAAAATAGATGTACCCGTCCCAAGAGCAAAGAGATAGGTTGCATCGTAATTGAGAAAGTATCCACTTACAGCACCTACAAGAGATGTAAGCGAAAAAACAAGAGAAAGTAAAACCATATCACCAAAAAGTCTCAATATGCTACTCCGCGAACTTAAAGTTACATAACATGCTGCAATCATAACAGGTTCAAGCATTTTATGGAGTAGATATGAGATAGCTGCATCAATGCCTCCGAAGGCATCAATAAGATCGCTACTTGTTGTTTGAGATAGCGTGCCTCCAAAAGCAGCACCTTCCCCAAGCCCATGAATACCTATTGCAAGAGAGATGAGCAAAGGTACGATTAAGCTATTTTGGCTTCCGTCCTTAAAGCCTCTTGAGCCCGTGACAAAAAAGAAGATAAGACCAACAACAAATAACAAAACAAGAAGGAATTGGGCTATACCCCCTGTGAAACCAGAAACAACATCAAGGTTAGATGAACCTTCTATTGTATCGACAAAGAAGAAAAGGAAAATGCCAAATGCAAAAGATGAAACAACACTTGTCTTAAACCATTTTGAAGCAAGAGTCGTTATTGTAATTCCAATAAAAGCAGGAATAAAAGTTGCTATGAACCAAG
>CADDZR010000014.1 GCA_902812495.1 archaeon
ATTATACCAACAGAGTCTGCAGTAACAAGTATGCCAGTTCCCTCTACTGAGACTGAAACTTGATGGGGTGCATGCCCTGGAGCGTGCATTATAACAAGTGTTTTCTTTCCCAAGCTCAGCTGCATTTCTTCACCAACAACTCTTATCCTCGACTGCTCGACAGGGAGGGGTAAGCCATAGCTTTCAACAACCTTTTTTCCAAAGACTTCTGTTGCACTTGTTACTAGCCTTTCCGGATCAACGAGGTGAGGTGCTGCCTTCTCGTGTGCTATTACCTCTGCATTTTTCATTACTTGAGCTAAGTGCCCCGTTGCACCCCCGTGGTCGAGATGCACGTGAGTTGGTATTATGTAGTGCATCTCCTCTGGCCTGACTCCAACCTCTCCTATGGCTTGGAGCACATTCATATACGAAGAGGCGTACCCACAATCTATCAAAGCGTTCTTCCTGTCCTTTACAAGGTAAACGCCGACAGTTGCTTTCTGGCCAAGGGCCATTGTATCTATCAGGTACACTCCTTCACCAACACTAGAGATGCGCAACCTTTTCTGTGTTTGCTTTTTGGGATAAAAACCTCTCCTTTTCGGTTCGAACTACATATATCAGGCCTCACATTCAATGTTATGCCGTTGAAGTCCGTTGGTATAGACCTCTCAGCCTCAAGCAAGAGGGGTACTGGCTTCTCTGTTCTAAAGGAGGATATGACATGCGAAACGGAATTACTTTACACTGACTTCGATATAGTTAGAAGGACAGTTGACGAGATTCCTGATGTTGTATGCATAGATGCGCCTCTCTTCTTCCCAGAAGGGAGGAGGAGCTTCAGGGAGAGAGGTCCCCCTCATCTTAGAGAGTGCGATAAGGTGCTTTTGAAAATGGGTATCAGGTTCTTCCCTGTTACGCTTGGACCAATGAGAAAGCTTACTGTCAGAGGGATCAGGATTAGGAGGAGACTGGAGCAGCGGGGTTTACTTGTCTTCGAGAGCTTTCCGGGTGCTGTCCAGGACATTCTCGGCATAATGAGGAAACAGAGGGGGCTGAGATATCTCGAGGCAGCGCTTCGCTCTCTAGGCCTCAAGATAATAACTTCGGAACAATCCCTCGACGGGGACCAGCTTGATGCGGCAACCATGTCCTTGATGGGCATGATTTATCTCTGGGGTCATGGAAGACTTATCGGCAAGAAAGAGGAGGGGTACATGCTTATTCCTAACATATAGCTCTAGTTTACAACTTATATCGGACAAAGTACAGAGGTGATGCTTGTATTGCATAGGACTGTAGTTGCTGCCGCCCCAGCTTCATGCGCAAACCTGGGGCCAGGATTTGACGTCTTCGGTATAGCGCTCTGTGAACCGGAGGACAGGATAGAGCTGGAGGTGGAGGATTCCAGTACCTTCTCCCTTGATTTCGAGGTAGAGGGAAATGTTCCAAGAGAGCAGGAGAAAAATGCAGCTGCATTTGTTATTTCGTGTATAGCAAGGAAGTACAGGATAAGAAAGAGGATAAAGGCTAGACTAAGAAAGGGTGTACCTGTCGGGGTAGGACTTGGGAGCAGTGCAGCCTCCTCAGTTGTCTCAGCATTTGCTATGAACAAAGTCTTCAAACTTGGAATGGACGTCATGCAGATTCTTGCTTTCTCCTCAGAGGGGGAGAAGCTCTGTTCTGGAGCGGCACATCTTGACAACATAACAGCATCGTTGCTGGGAGGATTTACAATCTCTCCCTCCCGCTTTACACCCCCTGTATCTATCAAACCACCCGACAGTTTGGCTCTTTGTGTAGTGACACCGCAGGTCGATACACCCGAGAGGAAGACAGAGTATGCGCGTTCTCTTCTTCCGGAGAAGGTTGGTCTTCCAGACGTTGTTTCAAACATAAGGAACGCTTCCCTTGTTGTGGCTGGGATGGCCCTTTCAGACATAGATATGTTGGGCATGGGTATGGAGGACTACATAGTTGAAAGGTCAAGGCTGAAGATGAATCCGCACTACCCTTCTGTAAAGCTCGAGGCAAAGAAGGCAGGTGCCAGCGGTGTGTGTATTAGCGGAGCAGGCCCAAGTATTCTTGCTGTCGTCGACAGCTCAAAAAGGAAGCCTAGGAGCGTTCTGGATAGTATGCTGCGAAGTTACAGGAAGTCGGGGATAAAGGCGGAAGGATTCGTTACAAAGCCAGGTAAAGGAGCTAGGATTGTCGGCTGAGTGGTACTTAAGGTGCATAGGTTGCGGCTCAACTTTCAGGGAAGAGCCAGAAGATTTCAGGTGCCCGAAATGCGATGACCTTCTAGAGCTCGAAAAAGAGGGCCTTCCGGAACTAAGGGAGCTCTACGCATCTGGCGGAAAGGGCATATGGAGGTTTTCGTGCGCATTACCGCTCAAAGAAATATTCTCTGTATCGCTTGAGGAGGGGAACACACCTCTTGTTAAATCATCAAACATAGGTGAACAAAAAATTGACCTTCACTTCAAAGTAGAAGGGTCAAATCCTACTGGTTCATTCAAGGACAGGGGTATGACAGTTGCTATCTCCCATGCTATTTCCCGAGGCGCAAGGGTGGCTCTCTGTGCCTCTACGGGCAACACATCCTCCTCCCTCGCAGCCTATTCCGCAAGGGCTGGAATCTCGTCATTTGTAATTGTTCCTGAGAATGCTGTCTCGCCTGCAAAGCTTGTCCAAGCTCATCTCTATGGCGCGAGTATATTCAAGGTGAAGGGAAACTTTGACAGTGCACTGAAGAAAGCAAGAAGCCTTGCTCTCAGTCATGGAGCCTACCTGGTGAACTCCATAAACCCTTACAGGATTGAGGGTCAGAAGACAGTTTCCTACGAGATATACGAGCAACTCGGTATGAGGATGCCGGACTACGTTTTCCTCCCTGTCGGGAATGCTGGAAACATAAGCGCTGTCTTCAAGGGTTTCTCGGAGCTTGTAAGGATGGGTGCCAGAGAAGAGTTACCAAAGATAGTCGGTGTGCAGGCAGAGGGTGCAGGTCCTATTGCAGAAGCATTCTCAAAAAACAGACAAACCATAAAACCTGTGAAGAACCCAAAAACAATAGCATCAGCAATAAGGATAGGAAACCCAGTCTCCTGGAAAAAATGTATTAGAGCCGTGAGGGAAAGCAAGGGCACAGTAATTTCAGTCACTGATGAGGAAATACTTGCGAGCAGGGATGAGCTTGCAAGGAAAGAAGGTATACTCGTTGAAACAGCAAGTGCTGCTTCGTTAGCTGGCTTAAGGAAGATGATATCGAGGATACCAGCAGGTTCTTCCGTTGTATGCATACTTACTGGAACAGGACTTAAGGATGCATCTGAAACAGCGTCTAGAGTGGTAATGCACGATATCTCGGAACTACGAAAGCTTTTAATTTTGTAGCAATCTAGTTCTTTTTCGACACTAGACCTAGTATTCCGCCAACCAACCCTAAGATGGCTCCTATTACAAATCCACCTGCAGCTCCAATGAAACTAAGGAGAGAAAACAGTATCACTAGGACTGCCCAAGCCTGATTCCCAGGATCTCTGTACATTCTCTGTCCAAAAACGATTACAAGTATGCCAAATATGATGCCTACAATTCCAGCCAGACCCGCAAGTGCGCCAACCCCTCCTATCGACAGGGTGGCTAAAGCACCTAAAATCGCACCTAGAACAGCCACGACTAACCCTCCTATTATTATCAGTATTCCGCCAACCAAACATAATATCCATGCTGTATGTAGTTCTTCTGCCATGCATATCTTTGTTTTTTTAGACTATATAAATGCATCATGTAGGTTAAAAGAAGATCAGAACAAGAATAACGAAGTCAAATTTAAATATAACCGCTCGACAGTATACAACCACGGGATGATAACCGGGGTGTTAACCGAATGTCCATGAACGAGCTCGATTCCGTGCTTAATGCAGTAGAGAATCCTATAAGGAGGAGAATTATAGAGAGGCTGAGCCGTGAACCGAGCTACCAGCTGCAGCTTTCAAAGGACTTAGGACTGAGCCAGCAGCTAGTTGCGAAGCACCTTGGAAGCATGGAGGACGCCGGTCTCGTGAAGACGTTGATGGAGGAGAGTCCACGTGGCCCAAAGAGGAAGGAGTACATACTGAGCAAGAGTGTCTCGGTTACCGTAGATTTTGCACCAAATCTCTTTAGGGCGAGAGTCTTTACTTTCGGTGCTGTTCCAGGGATTGAGGAGAACAGCGAGAGCGAGAGAATTTTCGAGAAAATAAACGAGATAATGAAATATCCAGACGAGATATCGAGGATAGGCCCACTTGCACAGATAATACTTGAGGTCGATAACAAGCTGAAGAAGATGGAGGAGGAGAGGGCAGTACTCCTCTACCTCAGGACCCTTGCCCTGAGGGAGGCTGCAAGGGCAAGCGGCTCCCTAAAGTCCTCGGATAGAAGGAAGGTCCTACGCTACATTCTTAATGAGCAGAAGGAGAGTCTAATGGATATGTCTTATGTTCTTGGTATTCAAAAACAGGTACTCTCCGATATAATAGATGAGATAGAGTCAGAGTTCTTCAGAGAACAATAAAAAGTTTGGAAGGGGAATTTACACGCCAAGCTCTGGGAAGCTTGTCTGAGGAACACCAAGCTGGGACTGAAGTGTCCTTATTCTAGTAGCGTACTCCCTCATCCTTGCACTGTCATTTTGCACCTTCGCTATCCTGTACCCCTTCCAGGCCTTCCTCAAGGCACCCCAAATCTGACCCTTGTTGTAGTCTGTCATTTTTGCACCTTTTTCATGATATGCTGTATGGTACTTTGAAAGGCGAGTCAATATGATTTGATCAATCTGTCAAACGGATTTTTATATCATTGCCCCTTCAACTATATTAGGGACCTTATCAAGAGCATTATATTGCTTGGATGCTCGTATATCCTTCTTTTTGAATAAGGATACCAGTTTTCTCCGTAGGGCAGATACTCCGAAACAGTGTACCCACTCGAAACAAGCTCATCTTTCAGCTCTTCCCTTATCCCTTTTAGAAGTTCGAACTCGAAGCCTTCCTTTTTCTCTTTGCTCAGCTCAATTGCTCTGTCTATCAGATGCTTGTCGTGTGTCGCAACTGCAAAATATATCCCAGAACTGAAGAGCCTTTCCATTAATTTTTCATAATTCTTTCTTATCTCGGTTCTTTTGGAAAAAGCTATCTCGCTACTCTCCCTGTATGCCCCTTTCACAAGCCTGACCATCCCGCCCTTCGAGATTATCCTTTCCATGTCATCCTGCGTCCTCCTCAGGTATGCTTGAAGTGCAACACCAGTATTGCCGTAGCTTTCAAGAACAGCAAGATATAGGTATAATGTTACATCTGTAAATTTCGAGCCCTCCATGTCAATCCAAACGTATTGTTTGAGCTTTGCTCCATTCTCGACTATCTTTTCTAGTCTCCTTCTTGCCTTCTCCCTATCTAGTATCAGGCCCAGCTGTGTCAGCTTAAGAGAAACACAACCCCTTATTCCCTGGTTGTGTATCTCATTCTGGAGCCTCAGGTATTCGTTGGTATGGCTCTCTGCAACAGAATCCTCAGTTATGTCCTCTCCAAGGTAGTTTATGACAGCACCCACACCCCTTGAGTTTGCTTTCTTTGCGTCCTTTATTGCATCCTCAAGCCTTGTTCCTGCTATCCATCTTTTTGCTATTCTAAGGATGAGCGCTTCTTTTAGGCCCAAGCTTACATGGCCAGCATGAAATGCTATATTAATGGTATACTAAAGCAAGGAAGCGTGGAGCAACCGCAAAGACAGAGGCTCAAGAAGCTTGCGGAGGCTGTCTCAAGGGAAGGGCTTGAGGGGATTGTCCTTGTGCCTGGTCCAAACATGTTCTACCTAACAGGGATAAACTCTCTCCTGCTGGAAAGACCCTTTATGCTCTTTATTTCAAAGAACGAGGATTTGAAACTTCTTTCGCCTAAGCTTGAGGCAGGACCCTACGAGAGCCTTGGCATCGATGTACAGGAATGGACAGACGAGGAAGGTCCCTCCCAAGCAATGAAGACTCTTGTGTCGAAGCTTGAGAGAGGTACATGGGGGATTGAAGGGAGGATGCCCTTCAGCTTCTTCAACCTTCTTTCCCACTACCTAAAAGCTGAGTTCAGGAACGCGCAGGATATCCTTCTTTCAGTGAGGGAGGTCAAGGATAGCAGCGAAAAGGAACTCCTCCAAAAAGCTTCTAGGATCCTTAGCAAGGCGTTCGTCTCCTTTCCGGAGATAATAAGGGAAGGCATGACTGAAATGGAACTTGCTAGAAAGGTTGCTGACAGGATCTACGAGCTTGGGGCAGAGAAGGTGGAAGATGTGCTAGTACAGTCTGGATCGAGGGCATCCGACCCACATTCCTTACCCTCAGGCAAGAAAATACGCAGGAAAGAATTAATTGTCATTGACGTATCCTGCACTTTCAAGGGATACTATTCCGACATAACAAGAACATACTCTGTGTCAAAGCCTGAGAAAGTTGAAGATGTTTACAACACCGTGCTTGAATCACAGCTTTCGGCTGAGAGGAAGGCAAAAGCAGGTGTGAAGGCAGAGGAAGTTGATGCAGCGGCAAGGAACTATATCAATTCAAAGGGGTACGGCAAGTTCTTCATACACAGGACAGGGCACGGTCTTGGGCTAGAGGTCCATGAGGCACCCTTCATAGTTAAAGGTAACAGTTCAAGTCTGAGGGAAAACGTCTGCTTTACAGTAGAGCCTGGAATATATGTGCAAGGAAAGTTCGGAATAAGGATAGAGGACGATGTCTTCATTGAGAACACATCAGCTTTTGAGATAACAAAAGTACCCAAGGAGTACCTCTGGTGGCTATAGCAACAGATTTATCCTAGCCTCAAGCTAAAAGTACCGTTGAGAAACTCGGAGGTTGCGGACCTTCTGGAGAGGATAGCTCTTTTGCTTGAGGCAAGCGGTGAGGAGGAGAGATTCAAGGTTGTTGCTTACAGAAGGGCTGCCACAAGCATAAGGAATCTTGAGGAGGACATAGAGGAGGTGTGGAAAAAGGGGAAGCTTGCAGAGATAAAGTACGTTGGTGAGGGCATAGCGAAGAAGATAGATCAGTACCTCAGGGATGGAAGGTCAGAATACCTGGAGGAGCTGGAGAAAAAGGTACCCAAGGGTGCCATAGAGCTGATGCAGGTTCCAGGGATAGGTCCAAAGACGGCCTACAAGCTTGCAATTGGCTACGGTATAAAGAGCGTTGAAGAGCTGAAGCAGGCAATCGAGAGTGGAAAGCTTGACGATTTCTTTGGTGAATCTGTTAGAAGGTCAATACTTGCATCAATAGAAAAGCTTCAGAGCTACGAGAAGAGAATGCTCCTACCGGAGGCTGAGCAAATAGCAGAAGCAGTATCCAGTTTTTTCTCCTCGCATGGGATAAGGATATTCGTTGCTGGAAGTCTGAGGAGAGGAAAGAGCACGATTGGGGATATAGATATAATCTCAACATCAAAGGATTCTGCATCCCTTCTCTCCTCTTTCCCTTTGGTGGACAGCGTTGTTGAGAGCGGTCCAAAGAGGGCAAGTGTGAGGCTGAAGAATGGTGTTCAGGTAGACCTGAGAATATTCGAGGAGGACGAGCTTGGTTCAGCATTGCTTTACTTCACAGGTTCGAAGCAGCATAATATAGCACTTCGCAACATTGCAATTGAAAAGGGTATGAAGCTGAACGAGTATGGTTTATTCAACCAGAAAACTGGCGAGAGAATAGCAAGCAGCAGGGAAGAGGAAGTATATGGCGCTCTTGGCATGAGCTACATAGAACCGGAGCTCAGAGAAGATAGGGGTGAGATTGAAGCCGCATTGAACAAAAAGCTTCCCTCATTAATAAAGATAAGCGACGTAAGAGGGGATCTCCAAGTGCACAGCAACTGGAGCGACGGAGCAGACGAGCTTGAAGCTATGGCCGAAGAGGCAAGGAAAATTGGATACAGCTACATAGCATTCACGGACCATTCTGCCTCTGCCTCAATAGCAAATGGCTTGACAGAGGAGAGGTTCAGGAAGCAATGGAAGAAGATTGAAGAGCTTAATGATGCAATGAAACCATTCAAAATATTAAGGGGCGTTGAACTTGAGATACGCTCCGACGGCTCGCTAGATTATAGCTCTGAATTTCTTGAGCAGTTTGACATAGTTGGCGCATCCCTTCATCAGGCGTACAGACAGCAACCTGAGAAGCTGACAGAGAGGATACTGAAGGCAATAAAAAACAGGCATGTAGACATAATCTTTCATCCAACAAACAGGCTGATAGGAAGGAGGGAGGGACACGAGGTAGACCTTGAAGCAATAATAAGGGAAGCAAGGGACAACAACAAGATACTTGAAATTGACGGCCAGCCGAACAGGCTTGACTTGGACGATATTTGGGCTAAGCGTGCTATGGAAGAGGGCGTGAAGATAGCGATAGATTCAGATGCCCATTCCATAGGTGAGCTTGGGAACATGAGGTACGGTGTTATAACGGCAAGGAGGGCCTGGCTTGAGCCAAGGCATGTCATAAACACTATGTCCTGCGAAGAACTTATGAAAGTGATATCGTAGTCTAAAACTAAAAATACACCGCTTTGTTGAATTAGCAAGATGCGGGGGTAGCGAAGCCTGGCCAACCGCGTGGGACTTAAGATCTAATGTAAGGGTAAACGGTTGGATATCCCATCCCTTAGGGGTTCGTGGGTTCAAATCCCACCCCCCGCACTACATGTCGGGTGAAAACGCGTAGCAGGAAGTAAATGTATCTTGAAGGAGAGATTGTTCATCACAACTCTCAGGATCTTTTAGGGTCGAAGTTCTGAGTTAAAGTTTCTGTTGCAGTCTGTCTGCTTCGTTGCACAGACTTTTCTTATGTGTTTGCACCTTTGAGATATCATCCTTTTACTTTCTTCTGCATATGCTCTCTGGATATATTGTCCGGATAACCACAATATGTGCCTGTTGGGTTTGCAACAAGCTCAGTACAGGGAGGCAACAGCATACTAGTTACGAGCCTAAAAGAGGTTGTTAAAGCAATGAACCTGAAGAAAGAAATGAAGATGGGATTAAGTCTGATGGACTCGATAAAGTTGAGAAAGCTTGGATAACACATATTGTGAAACAAAAGCTACTCGGGCAAACTGGAGACAGATTTTCTATGCAATTGATTGGCTAAGGACCGAGGGAAACATCTTCTGTTTTAGGCGATCATCAAAGAACCCTTGTTTCTTCGTGCTTCTTACTCATTGATAGACGATAGCCACAGTGTACATTTCCTCTTTTAGGTGTGTTTAATGTCTCTTTGACTTTACTGAAGATATGTCATCTTTTAATATGCAAGTTGCCAAATGCTGTTGAACAAGAATCGGCGAAGTCTTAAACATACAATTCACAAATTGCGTAATTTGAATTTGAATTTCGATATGTATATACGTCACAATATTTCCCAATTCCGCATGAAAAATGGTGTTTTTCCCGCTGCTAACTATAATATTTTTGTCTCTATATGTGGGATTATTTGTTACGCCATGGGGCAAGGCTAATGAAGTTAAATAAAAATCAAATTCTTGTAATCACACTCATGTGTACATCGATAGCATCACAATTAACTTTGATTTTTCTTTCACTTTTGCCATTACAACGAGCAATCTATGGTTTAATATGGACTCTTTTAATTGGTCTTTATTATCTTAGCTTTGAGAATCCCAGACTTAAGAGAATCAGGGCAAGCAGGGCTTGGAAACTTCATATCCATATTCTGATCTTGTTTGTCTTTGGCGGTATAGGTTACCTTGTTTCACTTGGGATAATTTCTCACGCCGCTAAAGGAATTCTTTTTCTTTACGACTACAGGGATTATTTTGCGTTATTAATTGGCTTTACTATAGGGCCCGTAGTAGGGGAAATGTTTTGGAGAATTGCAAGACTGGAAGAGAAAGTTTCTCATGATCAATTAGGGTGGTGATGAATAAGGTTTGAGATGTCTGATGCGAACCTTATGGTGTCTTGTGTAATTATTAAACATATTTTCTGCCCTTTCTCAAATCTGGATTCGAACGTCAGGCCGATGCTCATCTTGTCGCAGCAAGGTCTACAAAAGAGACAAGATGACTCCTTTTATTGAATGTTTCATGTTGAGTTAGATTGTAGCATAACTTAGTAGTCTATGCTCCTTTCCCTTCGCATCTATCATATGCTTTACTTCTATGCTAACACCCATCCTATGGTTATGCCATGATATGATTATAACAGAGCATTGATAGAAGAGGAAGGATGATAATGGATTTCTCATTCTTAGAATCGTGGAACAAAAAGCTGGAGAAGATGAACAAAAGAAGGGAGGAGGCTCATATTCCCAAATTCATATATCAAATTCTTTTCCTTCATCCAGTTTAATTTGATATATCATACAAGATGTTGCAAGGCATTACAGAATCTCTTTCAGAGTGTACCGTACCTATGCATAAAACACACTTTAATCAGATAAGGAGAAGATTGCTTGTAATAATGAAAAATGAGAATAGTGAGCCTGTAAATATGAACTTAGGTTGACAATATCTATGAATGTCGTGTACTCCTCTGGCTCTACATTCACAGACTCGAGGAACTGCGTTAATTTCTTGCTTTCCTCCCAACATGTTTTGCAGAATTCCCACCCCCAGGCACCAAGTTTCTCTTTGGCCTAAATTGAGCAATTTTGAAAGTCTAACGAAACCTGAGGAACGAAAAAATTGGCAAATACTACATACATCGTTATTTCTTGACGTCCTGTTTTACTGCATTAATAACTGAAAGCACCGCAGACTTGGATGCAAGCATTCCAACAAGGTCAACAATCCTTTCCCAGCTTCCAGAGTAGGAAACTCTCTCTGTAGATGCAGAGAAAACTGTGTCCCCATCATGCGTCATACCAACAGGAAATATGCATCTAGCAAGCCCTGAAAAAGCCATTGTACATACCCTTCCAAGGCTTTCGTGAGGCAGTTTAACATTTGTAACAACAACCAGTATTGTCGTGCTTCTTTGCTTAGTTTTACTCCTCAAATAATTCTCAGCTATCTTCTCAAAATCTTCAAAGCTACCGTCCTTCTTTCTCACACCCGCAACCATCTTCCCGTCTTTAGGGTTGTATATGTTGCCAAGGGCATTTACAATAGCGAGTGTTCCAACCATTACTTTACCAACTCTTAAAAGACTGCTTCCCATCCCTCCTCTGGACGAATTTTCTATCCCAAGAAGTTTGCCCACAGTTGCTCCTACTCCGGCACCATACCTTCCATTTGGGCACGGGCCGTATGAAGAAGAGACACATGCCCTGTAACCAAGCTCTTCAAAATCAACACCTGAAATATCGGCAACATCCTGGTCATAAATGTCCGCACCGACAATAAACGGCAGCATATCTGGTTTTTTTAATGATGATTCCTCCCTTTCAACAAAATACTTCATAATTCCGGATGCGCACGTTAGGCCGAGAATATCCCCTCCAGCGACAAATATAGCCTTCTTCCTGACGAATGTCATGTCCGGGCCCGTCGATTCTGTGTCAAATGTTCCAGGCCACCCGCCGAATGTTTTCGCATAAACAGGTGCAGGTTTATCGAAGATAACTACAGTGCACCCCGTTCCAGCTTTATCTTCTGCTGTCCCAACCCTTAGGCCACCAACTCCCGTTATTGTACTATTGCGCACATTTCAGGTCATGTAGTGCAAGTAAAAATGTCTTCTTTGAAACTCAAAACCAAGGAATATTCAACATACAAAATTACACTCAACATCATTTGATGATACCATTGATATTTAGAAAGCAATCGTAGGATGCCGTCGACTTTAGCATTGTATCCTGCCGATCCTTAAAAACATAGCATTCATTACCACAACAAGCATTTATCCTCGTATTTTCCCTTGAGCGCGAGATGGGAGCAGGAAAGTTTGAAAGAGCAAGAAGGTACAAGGTTGTCGAAGAAGCATCAAACAAATATGTCACATTTTATGAATCAAAGGATATGGAATTGTTCAAAAGATATATCGAAGGGCCGGCAAAACAACTAAGGGAAGAGTACAATCAAATGTTTGGTTCAAAAACAAAGATCTCCAGAATTGTATTGGTAGAGATCTAGATTCAAACTTCATGATAATACATGCAAGGAAATATGTTGTCTAAACATATGCTTTTCTAACAATCAACGATACAAAAATATGTTGAGAGATTGGATAAGCATAACTCCCAAGCCGAAACACAGGGTATACATTACACACCTCTGGAAATTTCAATTAAAGGGGAGCAACTTCTTTTGGTGTATAGAGCTCACATTCCTTGGCTCCTTTGACGTACAAATCTCATGGGAATATGCCTTAACCATTGTTTAATACGCCTCAAGAAAATTTGTCTTTATCTAGCTAGTATTTACTGAACAATCCAACTAGCTGTCTCAGTAGCTATCTATTCTCCCAATTGCTTGCGAATTCAATGAAGTTTATCTTGTTTATTACATCTCGAAGGTCTGGATTCGATTTTGAAATCTCATTCCAAGGTATACAGCCAACCTTTAGGGAGGAAATTAATCGTGTATGCTTTTAAGGAGTGCTTATACTCGGTTAATTTCTATTGTTGGGCAGGTTGCTATTATATGGCTTGGATACTCAAAAAGCTTAAGGCTCCAAGCTGAAATAAGTGGTTTAGGTAGAAAAATAACCTCTGTATATGGAAATAGATTTAACAGGATGACGGCATATTTTTTTAATAGAAGCAAGAACCTCACACACTAAAGCGTGGGAAGACTTCAATAACCCACAAAAGTACAGGTATAGCAGCAAGCTCAGCTGCCATACTGAATGTGATTAAAGAAAACAAATTGATTTCATATAACAAACCGATGATCACGCTACCAATAAAAAGAGATATACCATAGCCTGCAGTAAATATACCGTAAGCGGAAGCTCTTTTTCCTCTCGGTACCATGAGAGCAACAGCAGCTGGAATTATAGATTCTTGTACACCCATTCCAAGCCCCCAGAGAGCTACCCCTAGCATGGAGAAAGCGGAACCACCGAGAAAAACAAGAGGGATAGCAAGAGCTGATGCTATAGTTAGTGGGAGAAGAATTACAACGCCCATTTTATCAAATAACTTACCAAATAAAAGAGAGCCTCCACCACTTACACCCATTGCAATTGCATAGTATACTGGAATCAATACTGGTGGTACAATCCCACCTGTCTGGAGGTAGTAAGCCATTAAAGGAAATCCGCCTATTCCAATCCCTGAGAGGATAGCAGCAAGAAGATAGGCCCAATAAACTCTTGGCAAACTTCCAGCTTTCAAGTCCTGAAAGCCGGTCTCAAGATTCTCTGGATGAGGATATGTCTTCCAAGCCATTATCAGAAGAAAAATGGTCATTGTAGCTGGTACGGCAAGAAAAGCAAATGTCGTTCTGTAGCTATAGCCAACTTCCAATATTACAGCTACTGCAATTGGACCAATTAATGCTCCTAACTGGTCAAGTGCCTCATGAATCCCAAATGCCCATCCATAACCTATTTCCTTTGCTGCGTGCGAGAGCATGACATCACGTGGTGGATTACGTATTGCTTTTCCCATTCTCTCTTGGATGATGAACCATGCAGCCAAAGGCCAGTTCCTTGCTAGTGCCAGAAGTGGAACAGCAAACATCTGAACAACATATCCAAAGATTGTTATAGGCCAGAACTTTCTTGATGTGTCTGCAAGCCTACCGGAAAATAATCTTAGCCCATATCCTAGTAATTCTCCAAATCCCGTTATTATTGAGATTGCTGCTCCACCAAGTCCAAGAAGTCCAAGGTATGGCCCTATGATGGAGCGTGACCCTTCATATGTGAGATCAGCAAGTAAGCTCATCATCCCTATCATTATGACAAATCTTGTGGCTAAAGCTTTCAAGTTGTCTTTTGAATTATCCACTTGCTTTACTCTCTTTCTTAACTCAATTTAAACGTGTGGATGAATTTTTACGAATTTCTAATCGTTAATAAGAATAAAATGCTTTCTTCACAACATTAGAGATACACTCAATTATTACTGAAAGCAAAAATAATCTTTGCAAAGGATATGAAACAAGAGCCTTTGAGATATGTGTGCTTTATCAAAGCCAGAACTGTGCATTATGTACAGATTGCATGTTCTGAATACCACATTATTGTCCAGCAAAATAGTCTCATTTGTTAAATATAATCGCTCCAAAATTGACTAAAAATATCCAAGCATTCGTTTTATATGTGAAGCATTAAATATGCTTAACGTTGGATGAACTCTCTCAACTCATAGAGTTTATTGCTTCGAATTTTAAAGAGGATTCAAGGATATTGATTCTGCTTCCTGAAGGCCTCAGTTTGGTCGAGAAGCTCTTTGAAATTGGATTTACCCGTCTTTATTCGTTGTCGAGTAGCAAGGATGTATACAACATGCCCTACAACTACAGAATACGCTATCTTTATTGCAATTCAGATGTAACGCATTTTCCTCCAAAATTTTTTGATTGTTGCATTGCGCTTGGGAACATTTCCTCAAGAAAGGTTGGATACTTGATTGAGATATTGAAAAATAACGGAACACTAATATGCTCAGAAAGATATTCGGATCTCTTGCACCAAAGAGGAGAAAGTGTAGTAGATTCTATCAGAGCATACTCTTTTAGCAGTAGACACAATACCTATCCTGAAGTTAAAGACATTGAACTGCTATCATACTCGAGTGGAAGGGGAGGTATATCGGAGTACACTCATCTTTTAAGGAGCCGTCTAGCAACCAAATATAGAACCGAGGTCATAGGCTCAGTAGAAGAGTCAAGGTCTGACATAGTAATAATAGAATACGCAAGGGGTTTAGCTCTTAAGAATATAACAAGGGATGTAGAGTACTTAGTATCTAAAGGTAAAAGGGTATTTGTCGAGGTTCATGACTCGCTTAAGGGGCTGGGAAAGGATAAAGTTGAATGGCTTGAACAAAGATGTACTCTTTTGTACAGGTCAAATGAATCAGGAGAATACGATGGTGTACACAGATATTATATCATGCCACATATCTCCTATACAAACGTCGAGCCGTTGGAGAAGTATTCCGATACAGAACTCTATCTCGGCACTTTTGGTTTTGCTGGAAGATACAAAAGATTTGACTTGCTTGCAAGAGTAGCAAAGAAACTAAAACTGCCGATAAAAATGATGATAAGTATAAACAAAGAGGTTGAAAGCAGGAATTATTTGCAAAGTATAACCTCCCTAGAAAAAATCCTTGGTAAAAGCTTGGGAGAGAACTCTGAGGTTGAGAAAGACGGGGTCTATGTTAGAACTGGGTTTTTTGAACTAGAAGATATAAGAAAGGAGATGGGGGAGTGTTCGCATATACTTTTTGCACACAGGTCAAACACTTATTATCACTCGGGAACTATGACACTTGCAAAAAGGTTCAATAGACCAGTAATAGCTTGTGATTCCTTCCAATCAAGACAAGCGCAATGTGTTAGGGTTGATTCTTTTATAAAGTTGATTGACTTTAGGGATGAATTACTTGCACTTGGTTCTTCGTTGCTTAGAAACAGGAAGGAATCCTTCGGGATACTCAAATACATGTACAAGGTGTTATTTGGAAAGGAGATAGATAAGGAATTTTTGAATGAGCATATTTCAACCCTCAGCATGGACGATGATGGTTTCTACTATCTCCTCTCAGCACTGCAAACCAATACTTAAAAAAGAATTTATCTCAATACTCATTAGCATAAGCGTAATGGTCCTATCAAAAACAGTAATATGCAACAAATTTGGTGTTGCATCTGAGCATCCTCTTGCATCACTCGCAGGTCTAGAAGTTTTACAGAAAGGGGGAAACGCTGTTGATGCCGCATTTGCAACGAGCTTTGCTATAGCTGTCACACAGCATCCTCTGGGAGGGATAGGAGGGGATTTCTTCTCATTTTACTTTGACTCTCAAAAAGAGAAGTTATTCTGTCTTAACTCAAGTGGCTGGGCTCCTTCGGGTGCTGGAATTGAAATTTCAAGCAAGGAGAGACAAAGTAAGATAACAAACTTTGGTCCTTTGTCTGTGGTTGTACCTGGGATGGTTGCTGGGCTTTTTGAGTTTCATTCAAGGTTCGGTTCAGTTGGGCCAAAAACTCTTATGAGAAGAGCTATAGAGCTTGCAGAGGATGGGTTTCCTGTCTCAAATAACCTTGCAAAAACTATATCTTTGTACTTCAGCGACTTGCCTGAGGAGGCAAAAAGTGTTTTTGGTATTTCTGGGAGGCCTATTAGAGCTTGTGAAACTCTTAAACAGCAAAAACTCGCTAAAACACTTAGAAGGATAGCTTCTGAAGGGCCAAGTGCATTCTATGATGGTAAGGTGGCTCTCTCAATAATTAACACTTTAAACAAGAAAAATGAGCTTTTTACGCTAGAAGATTTTCGGTCTTTCGAGCCTGAGTGGGTAAATCCAATCAACACAGATTATAGGGGAACAAGAATATTTGAGATGCCTCCAAACACAATGGGCCCCGTAACAATTAGGATAATAGACCATCTTAAAAGATATAAGTTTGACTTTGAAGCAAATTCACGTAAGCGAGTGGAGCTTTTTGTTAGAATTTACGAAGATGCATACTCATGGAAGGAAAGGTATCTCGGAGACCCGAGATTTTCAAGCTATGTAACCTCTGGAAGTACAACATCATTTACAACTGTTGACAAAGAAGGAAACTTTACAGTAGCAATACAGAGCCTCTATCATCATTTCGGTTCAAGAGTTTACGTTCCTGACGTTGGAATATTTCTAAACAACAGAGCTTCCGCATTTTCAACAGAAGGGCCAAACTCGATTAAACCAAGAAAGAGGCCTGTTCATACACTCTCAACCTTTTTACTTCAGCAAGGAGAAAGGAAAATCGGTTTAGGTACAAGTGGAGGTGATTTTAGGCCTCAGCTTCATACACTTTTTCTCACAAACATCGTAGACTGGAGAATGACCCTTGAGGAGGCCATAGATTTTCCAAGATTCCTCTGGCAGAAAGAAAAAGAACTAATCACGGAAAGTGGCTATAAACTCGACAGTTCTGGATTTAAGGTAGATGAAAGACCGTACCCATCCCATACTGGTGTTGCATCAGGCGTTGAGATTGGAGATGGCTACAAGAAACTTGTGTGTGATGTTAGAGGTGATGGGATACCTGCAGGGCTTTGAGAAAATAACGTTTATTTTATCATACTTTGCAGATTAAATTGTTGTCAAAAGAAAGTTATGTTCTTGATGAGAAAGACATAGTTCTGGAGTACCCTGTGATTGCTGTGAAGGATATTGAGGGTATGCTTTCCTTCTACAGGGAATTATTAGGCTTGGAAGTTATGACGCAGCATGAGAATGTTTACTTCCTTTCATGCTCCGGAAACTCGAGGCCGATCATTGCCTTGGAAGAAGTAGTGGAGGGCAGTTACCCAAGTAGCAACGAGGCAGGCCTTTATCATTATGCTATCCTCCTCCCGGACAGAAAAAGCCTTGCCTCTACTTTTCTCTTCCTTCAGGAAAGAGGAATCATATTCGATGGCTTTGCAGATCATTTGGTGAGTGAGGCTCTTTACCTTCATGACCCAGAACGGAACGGCATAGAGATATATGCAGACAGGCCTAGGGAAGTTTGGCGCTGGAGCAGGGAAGGAACCATTGCTATGAGCACCTTGCCTCTCAACATAGCCTCGTTAACAATGGAAGCGCCAAACAAACCCCGTCCCCTCAGCCCGGAAGCAAGGATAGGCCATATTCATCTCCGCGTAACTAATCTGGAAAGATCTATTTCTTTCTACTCGGGCGTACTTGGGCTTACACTTAAGGCTAGAATGTATGGTGCAGCCTTCCTTTCCCTTGGAAGCTACCATCACCATTTTGGGCTGAATACGTGGGAAACACTTGGTGGTGTAGCTAAGCAAAGAAACACAACAGGTCTGAAAAGAGTTGTAATTTCTGCCTCAAAGAGGTACATGGATAAACTATTTAGCTCGATGCATAATGATACAATCCAGGTGGAGGACCCCGATAAAATAATAGTTAACATTAATCTTAAAGAATTTTAGCCACGTACCTGAGGGCAAAGACGATTTGGCAACCTCTGTTATACAGCTGAAGGTTGGCAACATGGAGAACTTCGTTTACATTGTTTTTGACAGGAGGACAAAGCAAGCAGCTCTTATAGATTCAGGCTGGGAGACAAAGCCAATAAAGAAAGAGCTGGAGGAGAAAGGTCTCAAGCTTCTGTACGCCATTGCAACACATGAGCACTTTGACCACATCTCTAGCCTTGAGGACATAGCAAGAGAGATGAATGCAATGACGGTTGCACACAGACTCTCAGGCATAGGGGCTGACCTGATTGTTGAGGATAACGATAAAATTGACCTTGGTGATTCAGTACTTCAAATAATACATACACCCGGACACACGCCAGGCAGCATATGTATATACGACGGTTCAAACCTGTTTACTGGAGACACGCTTTTTATCGGCACATGCGGGAGAACAGACCTTCCAGGTGGGTCGGACGAGCAGCTATTCAATAGTCTGAGGAGACTTATGGAGCTACCTGACGATACAGTAATTTATCCGGGCCATGATTACGGACCCGTCCCTTATAGGAAGATGGGAGAGGAAAAGAGGCTGAATCCTGTTCTTCTTGCAAGATCCCTTTCAGATTTCAGAATGATACCGTGAAAAGAGGGAATAGGAGCTTGTGAACAATGAGCTATGCCGTCGAAACCTTTGGCCTTACAAAGACCTATGGTAGCACTGTTGCACTTGACAATCTTAGCATCAAGATAGAAAGCAACAGGATAAGAGTATTGCTTGGTCCAAACGGGTCAGGCAAGACAACTTTTCTGCACCTCATATCAACAGTCCTTAGACCAAGCAGCGGTTCTGCTCTCGTATTTGGGCACGATATAGTAAAAGAGCCCCTTAAGGTAAGGGAAATGGTAGGTATTGCTTTTCAGGAGCCAAGGGGTTTCTGGAGGCACAAGCCCAAGCACATCCTCTCATTTCATGCAGCAGTCTACGGTATCGACGGAGAAGAAAGGCAGGTAAGGGTTGAGAATGTTATGAAGGAGTTTGGCCTCTGGGAGTCTAGGGACAAAAAATTCATGGACCTATCAGGTGGTCAGGCAAAGAGGCTCGAGGTTGCAAAGATTTTCATACAGAAGCCAAGACTTGCCATATTTGACGAGCCAACAGCAATGGTCGACTTGGACGGAAAGAGACTAATCTGGGACAAAATAAAGGAGCTCAAGGAAGGCGGCTCAACCGTTATAGTTGCAACGAACGAGGTCAGAGAGGCTGAATACTTAGCGGATAAAATATCGATATTCTCAAAGGGAAGGGAAATTGTTACATCGTCACTTTCAGAACTCAAGGATATGGTTAAGGGAGGGGACACAGTGGAGGTTGAACTCTCCGGCTCTGTCAATGACGATATTCTTAGCAAAATATCCTCGATGAAGGGAACATACAATGTCAGGAAGGAGGAGGAAACGAGGATAGTCGCGAACGTTACAAGGTCTGAAGACTGGGTTCCACTTTTCTTCCAGACTTTTGAAAACAAGAAAATAAGGATATTATCGATAAAAGTGAGGGAACCATCACTCGACGATGTCTTTATGCATTTTATAGGCGAGAAAGATGAAGAAAACACTGTTTGAACTCCTAATTTTTGACTTGAAAGAGTCCTTCAACTCTGTTGTTTACGTAAGCTACTCATGGCTTTATTTCGGTCTCCAGTTTTTTGCGTATGGTGCAATTATAACAAATCTGGTTGTTTCTGTTCACAACTACTTCATTTATTTCGGTGCAGGGCTTGTTGTCCTCTCTTCCTTCAACATAGCTTCATGGGCAGGGAGGAGGTTTGTTGAATTTGCACACGAGGGGAGGCTGAAGTACCTCCTCTGCCTTCCTGTAAGCAGGAGGGCACTCTTCATAGAGCAGATAGCACACGGTGTGATAGTAAACCTTGTGAGAATGGCGCCTCCAATTGCTGTTGTCCTTGCGGTAAACAACTCCCTCACTACTTTTAACTTGCTCGGAACCCTCGCAATTCTGGCGCTTTCAGCCATAGGCATAATGGGTCTGATGCTTTCTCTTTCGGTTCTAGCGTTCAAGTCCTTCGACATATACAGCGCAATTGTAGCTGCCCTGAGTGCCCTTCTTGTCAGGTTCAGCACGATAAACTATCCCCTCTCTGCTATGTCGGGAGCGATAAAATCAATTTCAATGGCAAATCCTCTAACCTACATTTCTGACCTTTTACGTGCTTTCCTTGGCATAGACACATCTCTTCTTGCAAACCAGTCCTATTCAATTGCGGTTATAGTTGCACTAGCCATTGGGACACTTTTTCTTGGAACTTATTTCATGTCAATCTACGTTGAAGGTGTGAAGTCAACATGAGCCAGGCAAGGGTCATGCTTAGGGTTATCAGGGTTGACTTAGGCTACTTCTTTAGAACAAAATGGCTACTCCTTACCCTTATCTCCCTGAATTTATCGGACATGCTTGTAGCAGGTCTCGTTTACACAAAAATTATGAGCATAGATTATCTGACATTCTTTGCACCCGGGGTTGTCGTAGCAGGCCTCTTCACGGCATCCCTAGATGTTGGAAGAAGGGTTCATCTGGGTCTTACTGAGGGTGTCATACAGTACTACATGAGCCTACCAATCTCAGTTAAGCTTCTTGCTGTTTCGCATTTAATCTCAGCTGGCCTGGCAGGAACAATCTACAGCGGCATACTTCTAGCTGTAGCTTCACTTCTGCTTCCTTCCTTAATTTCGTTGAGCCTCATACCGATAGTTGCCTCGATGTTTGTTGTGTCAATGGGGCTTGGAGGCGTCGCAGCTGTAATAAATCTGATCTCGGGCAGTGGAGACAGATACTGGCAATTTGCAGAGGGTGTGCAATCACTTTTCCTAGGCTTTAGCACTGTGTTCTATCCAGTTTACGCAATAAAGTCGGTAATACCGTCATCCATAGTGAATTTTGTCAAACTGAACCCGCTCACGCAGCTTGCTGAAGAAATAAGGGCATCACTTCCAACAGAGCATACAATTCTACAGCCCTATGAGCTGGTTGTTTCATCATTTGTACTTTTCATGATAGGATTTCTCTGTTACAGCTACATATTCTCTGAGGTTAACAAAAGAGGGAAGCTCTGAGCTTCTTGGAAGCTTTGCTAATATTATAACTACATCTTTACCAATGCAAACCATGCCTTCAGTTATCTATGACTTCTGGTAGGGAGTAGGCGATTCAATAAATAGAGGATGGAACAAATGGATTGAAGAGGACCATACACTAAAGATTGTAAATGCTGGGCAGTATACGGAGACAATGAGGCACAGAGTTGTTGACAGACATCAAACAAGTACGCTACCCTCTATAAAGCAAGAGACATCGACTCAAGAAATACATCGAAGGACATTCAAAGCAGCTGAGGGAAGAGTATAGTAAAATGTTTGGTTCAGAGACAAAAATGAGAACATTACCTGTCGGAATTTAGATCGTTGAGGAAATCAAGCTACATAGCATGACTTCGTCCTTCTGTCCTTTTAACGAGTACTGATACACAAAAGCCTGACGTTAAAAATGGAATAAGGGGAATGCCTCCGTGTCCTGTCAGGAAAACAAACATATCTGCAACAAGTAGGCCTATAAAGCCAGGAAGGAGCGACACCACCTTACCATTAGAAGTCAGTTTATCTGTCATAGCGCATATTATTGCTATATCTATTATTCCTATTTTGAAGTTCAAAGTGCCATATATTACAAAGTTACCGAACATCAAAGCACTTCCTACTGCTTCTTTACCCCTTGCTGGGCTAGCTGAGGTGAGAAGAACCTGCACCACATCAAGCATGCTAAGTGCAATTAAAAATAGGATAAAGCCCCTGTAAGATTTGAAAAACCTTGAGATGCAAATACCAGCAGAGACGCCGATCCATAGGACTACTGCATCTGTCCATGGATAGGAAACCTGTGCAAGGCTTCCTACAGTTGCTCCTAAGACACCCAAAATAAGCAAGATTAACAATGTCTTGCTTTCCAGCCTTCTAAAGGGTATTGCAATAAAAGAGAACAACAGCGCAAATAGAGGGTCTATTCCGAACATCGTTCAGTGTGCCTTCAATGTACTTTATTAAAATGCATCCAAGTCCAAACCTTATTACAATGAAACGATTGTAAGAAGATGAGTACAAAGATTGCGCAGAAACGCGGGCAGAGTTCGAATGTCTCTAATTTAACTTAACCTCCGTAGAGGTTTGTTTGACGCGACATCAAAAGTCTCGGGAAAATGCTAACTAGAGACCATTCCACGTGGATTTTTGCCTGTTATCTCTCAAATGGGCGGGACGTGGCGTTTTCCTGTGGCGGGCCCGGTGGGATTTGAACCCACGACCTACAGCTTAGGAGGCTGCCGCGCTGTCCATACTGCGCTACGGGCCCACTACAGCATCCCGTAATACGAGACTGTTAAAAGTGTACGATTCATATAGAAGTACTTCTTGCTCTTTTCATGGTAAAATTTGGCCTCCACATAGGTTTAATCAGGTCAACCAACTTCAAAAAACTCAGCAAACTATTGAGTTATGTTGATTCCTCTTCCTTTGATTCAGTATTTGTTGCTGACTCCCTTTCTTCTGAATTCGACACAATGAGCTCCCTAGTCTATCTTGCCCTTGCAACGGAGAGGGTGAATGTTGGAACGTGTGTCTTCATCCTCCCACTGAGACATCCTGCCCTTGTTGCAAAGGAAACAAGCTTCATCCAGAGGCTTTCAAAAAACAGGTTGATACTTGGAATAGGTGTTGGATGGAGGAAGAAGGAGTTCGATTTGCTCGGTGTAAACTACAATAAAAGGGGCAAGATTACAGATGAATCAATTCGTTTCCTGCTTGAAGCGTGGTCAAAGGATACCTTTTCATTCAAAGGTAACTATTACAGGGCCGAGGATATTACACTCAATTCCTCTCTTGAAAAAAGGCCGCAGATATGGATTGGAGGGAACAGCTTGCAGGCAATGAGGAGGGCAGTGAGGTTCGGTGATTGCTGGATACCGACAGACTTCTCTGTAGATGACTATCTTAGCAAGATGCAGGAGTTAAAGAGTATTCTTGGCAGAAGCAAAAATCTGGAAGTTGCTTCCCACCTCTTCCTTGTAATTTCAAGAAACAGGGATGATGCTATTTCACAGGCAAAAGCCTTGGCTGAGAGATTTGGAGACACACTTGAGTCTTTCCTCAGCTCAGCACTTGTTGGAAATCCATCTGACATCACAAAGAGAATATCTGAATACATCAATGCTGGAGTGAAATATCAGGTGCTTTCCCTAACTTACCTGAACCCCGAAATGATGTCTGGCCCGCTGAAGCTGCTTGAAAGGGAGGTTCTCTCTTCCTTCTGACCTAGAGTTTTGTGACAATCCTGAAGAAGTCCGAGAGCCTTACCTCAAGACCGTATCTTGTCTGGCTTCTCTTCATATAAAGGAATACAGAAAGGAGCGTTGGAAGCATGTTAACGATGTGAAAGTTGTTGAATAGCTTTGCCCTTATGAAATTATAGACCTTGGTGTATATGCTGAAGTGTTTCAGAACCGCATTTGTATAGGCTTCCATGTTTTCCATGTTCTCAGCAAAGATTGTTGCGCACTGCATGCTTGGTATAATGCCTTCGCCAAGCAAAGGATAAACAGTGCCGATAGACTCGCCAACACCTACAACCCCGTCAGTGTAGAACGGCAGGCACCTGCTAGGCGGGGATACCCTCACGGGTCTTCCTATCTTTCTTATTACCTCACATCCGTAGTCCCTGATGAAATTCTCGAGCTCCCCCCTGTACTTGCCATAGTAGTCCCCCGCACCCACATGTGCTGTCTTATCGCCAAGGGGAAAGTACCACCAGTATCCTGTTAAACCGGGATAAGGCTTTATCACAAAGTCGTCGTAAGGAAGGTTATCCGACCTTACCTGATATTCAACGGAAGGGATACAGATATCGTCCTTTATCTTTGGCAGGAGGGATCTATGAAAGCCAGTTGCATCTACTACAATATCATAATCCATAAGCTGCTCCCTGCTCTTTATCTGTTTTCCCCAGAATACGTTGTGCCCCTCAAGCATATCCTCTGTTAGCTTGTGCTTGTCATATGTTACAAGACCAATCAACTTTATACGAAGTTCCTCCTCTCCTATCTTCACAACCATACTCCTTCCCCTGTGTAAGACATAATCATCAAACTTGAAACCTGCCTTCCTTACAAGCTCCGAAATAAAAGGTTCACTTGTACCCCATGCACATACAGTCCACCACTTATCCTTCTCCTTCATTTCGTATATGTCGACCTTATGCTCCTTAGGTAGTATGTTTGCAAGGTATGCTCCTGCAACCCCTGCTCCAACTATCGCTACCCTCATTACTCCAACCTGCTTAGTTGTATGAATTATCTCTATCGGTTTATTATGAAAACCTAATATACTTGGTTTACCGTGTATACCGCGATGTCGAAGGTCATCAAGGTCTCGGAGGAAACGCATGCAAGGCTAGCGAAGCTAGCAAAGTGGGGTGAAACTATGGACCAGGTAATACAAAGGCTGACGACACAGTCAAAGGGCCTTGAGGATGTAATTGCAGGTCAGAGCTCGATATGTTTCATCGACGGAAAGGAGGGAAGGCTTCTTTACAGGGGTTACGACATAAGGGACCTTTGCAAGTATTCAAGCTACGAAGAAACAGCATATCTGCTCTGGTATGGAAGGCTACCAACGGAAGAAGAGCTCTCCAACTTCTCGCACCAGCTTGCATCTAAGAGAAGCCTACCGAGGGAGGTTGTCTCGATGCTCCTTAACATGCCAAGGAACGTTGACGCTATGGATGCTCTCAGGGTTCTTGTTGCAGCGCTTGGCCTGTTTGATGACCCACTTCTTTCAAACGAAGAAAGAGCCTCTATCATTGCATCGAGGATTGGTACAATAGTTGCTGCAATACACAGGCACAAACACGGACTCCAAATTCTGGAGCCTGACAGCACTCTCTCTTTCGCCTCAAACTTTCTCTACATGCTTACAGGAAGCGTTCCTAGCAGAGAAAACTCGAGGCTCATGGACACACTCCTCATACTCCATGCTGACCACGAGTTCAACGCATCAACCTTCACCGCAAGGGTAATTGCATCAACGCTGTCAGATGTTTACTCTGCAATAACGGGTGCTGTGGGAGCACTCAAGGGTCCACTTCACGGTGGTGCAAATGAAAAGGTTGTTGAGATGACAAGGGAAATTGGTTCCCCGGAAAATGCAGAGAAGTATATTCTCTCAAAGCTCTCTTCAAAGCAGAAGGTCATGGGATTTGGTCACAGGGTATACAGAACAATGGATCCAAGGGCTGAGATATTGAAGGAGATGTCTTCACAGTTTGTCACATCCGATGAAGAAAAGAGATACTTCCAAATCCTTAGCATTGCAGAAGAAGTTATGAGAAGAGAGAAAAATCTTTACCCAAACGTTGACCTTTACTCCGGCCTTGCTTTGAACCATCTTGGTGTCCCAAGCTATCTTTTTACTCCATTCTTTGCCGTTGGTAGGGCACCCGGCTGGCTTGCACATGTTCTTGAGCAGTACAGCGACAACAGGATAATTAGGCCGAGGGCAGAGTATACCGGTCCAGAGTTCAGACAATACGTACCAATTGAAAGGAGGACGGCACAGGTGGTTGGAAGTTGACAAGGGTTGAGACATTAGTCAAGAGAGCACCTGTTACGATAAGCCCAAATGCAACTATAAAGCAGGCCGCTGAGGTCTTTGCAAGGGAAAAGATAGGCCTTCTGGTTGTTGCGTCCTCAACCTCTCCAGTCAGGGCAGAGGCTGTTCTCTCAGAGAGGGATATTGTTAGGGCTGTTGCAGCAGGCGTTTCCCTTACAAGGGAAATAGACACCATATCGACAAAAAAGCTTGTTAGTGTTAAGAGGTCTGACCCTCTCTACAAGGCTGCGAAGTTAATGATGGAACATAACATCAGGCATCTGATTGTGGAAAATGACGATGGCACATTATTTGGTGTACTTTCAATAAGGGACTTTTTCAGGGAACAGAAGCTCCTCCAGAGCCTTGCAGAAGAGGAGAGAAAGGAGTTTCAAGGTGTTGATTAATCAAACCTTATATATAATTGTAGCAGGCTGAGGAGCAATGGTTTTATTCGGCGACGTTGGCTCAATTTTCATGATGGGTCTAATAGGAGTTATCTTTACTCTTCCAGTTGTCATAGTTCCAAAACTTCTAGGGCCGAACAAGCCGAACCCGATAAAGAACTCACCATTTGAATGCGGTCAGGTGCCTGTGGGTACAGGAAAGATGCACTACATGATGCAATACTATGCCTACCTCCTAATGTTTATTGTATTCGACGTTATGGGCATGTTCCTCTATGCCTGGGCTGCAGCATACAAGCCTTTCCAGCTAGGCATTTCCTCCGGAGTAGCAATAAGCCTGTTTATTGCTGTTCTTCTTGTTCCGATGAGCATTGCACTTTACCTAGCGGGGAGGAGGGAGCTTTGGTAGAGGTCCAGAAGACAGGAACTTTCCAAGTTCTAGTCGGGAAGCTTAACGAGGTCCTCCAGGAATACATAGGCGACCCAGTGAGATACCTTGCAAACTGGGGTAGGCTCTACTCTCTATGGCCTGTTCATCTCGAGACAGCATGCTGCAGTGTTGAGCTTGGAGCCGCTGCAGGTTCAAGGTTTGACATGGAGAGGTTCGGTGCTCTTGAAGCCTTCGGCTCCTTGAGGGCATGCGATCTCCTTATAGTCACGGGCACGGTTACAAGGAAGCTTGCACCGAGGCTAAAGCTGATTTATGACCAGATGGCAGAGCCAAGGTGGGTTATAGCAATGGGTGCTTGTGCTATAACAGGAGGGCTTTACTTCGATTCGTATAACGTTCTACGCGGTATAGATGACATCATACCTGTTGATGTTTACGTGCCAGGCTGCCCTCCAAGGGCAGAGGCGCTTCTACAGGGACTTGTTTTGCTACAAGAGAAAATAAGGAGACTTCCTTCTCTAAAGGGTGTCTGATTGAGTCAGCAGGTTGCAGAGCCTAAGAGAGCAAAGGAGATATTTGCATCTATACAGGCAGTCTTTCCTGACGCAAAGCTGGAATATGCTAAAGAGAGGAGGCTGAAGATCTCCGTTTCTCCCTCATCAATAAGGGATGTTTCAAAGTTTGTGAGGGATAAGCTGGGTTTTGACCACATAAGCATGGTTTCTGGTGTAGACTGGATAGCAAAGAACCAGTTCGAGATAGTTTATTTTGTAGAAACAAGTTTAAAGCCAGGTTTTGAGGATTTTGTTCTAGCAATTTCAGAGAGGATACCAAGAGATAATCCCTCGGCGCCGTCGCTGATAGATATCTGGCCTGGAGCAGACTATCATGAGAGGGAAACACATGAAATGTTTGGCATTAACTTTGAAGGTCACCCAACTACTAAGTACTTCCTTCTACCGGAGGACTGGAACGACATCCCACCTCTAAGAAAGGACTTCATATCGCCTGGGAGATAGCTATGACAACAGAGGTAACATACGAGCCAGAAGCAGACAGAATAATGAACGTAGCGCTAGGGCCGCAGCATCCTGGTGCAGGTCATTTTAGGATACAGCTCTGGCTGGACGGTGACTATGTTGTGAAGGCCGAGCCAGACCCAGGCTACGTGCACAGAGGGGAGGAAAAAATGTGCGAATACAGGAATTACATCCAAAATGTGCCCCATCTTGAAAGACCTGTAATACTTGACAGTTCAAACATACTCTTTCCTTACGCACTTGCAGTCGATGAACTAATGGGCAACAAAGTGCCACCAAGGGGACAATATCTGAGGGTAATAATGTCGGAGATAAACAGGATAATTTCGCATATGTACTTCCTTGGAATAATGGGTATGTTTGTTGGCCATACAACTATGACAACGTGGGGAATGGGTGACAGGGACTTCTGGATAGATATAGCGGAGAGGATAGGCGGAGCAAGGGTAACATTTGCTTACATAATCCCAGGAGGTGTTAGGAACGACATGCCGGAGGGTCTGAAGGAAAGAGCTCTGAAGACATGCGACTGGTTTGAAAAGAGGATGGATGAGTACGAGAAGATCTTCTTTAAGAACCCGCTCTATCTTGAAAGAACGGAGAACGTTGGTGTGCTGACAGCTGAAGATGCTGTTAAGTACGGGGCAACTGGAACAGTTCTTAGGGCAAGTGGCGTGAGGAAGGATGTTAGAAAAGACGAGCCTTACAGCGCATACGAGGACTTTGATTTCGACATACCTGTTCTCAACTCAGGGGATTCGTGGGCAAGGAGCTACATCGCGCTCCTCGAAATGAGGGAGTCTGTAAAAATAATAAGGCAGGCATTCAAGAACATGCCACAAGGCCAGGTAAGGCTCAAGCTTGGACCTCAGCCGAGGGTCCCGCCTGGAGAGGTATTTGCAAGAACCGAGGCTGCCAGGGGTGAGATGAGCTACCATCTAATAAGTGACGGCTCACCGAGGCCCTATAGGGTCAAGATAGGTACGCCTAGCTTCAAGAACATGAGGGTTTTACCTCATCTTTTAAAGGGTGTACACGTGGCTGATATACCCGCTATATACTGGAGCCTAAACTACTGGCCGGTAGAGGCAGACAGGTAGTAAGAATTACCCACTCATTTTAACCCTATAACATTGCATGTCATCAAAATGAGAAGGCATTTCTGGTTCACTCCTTTAAGCAAAGTTTAATTAATTAACAGAGTAAAGATAAGGTAAACTTGTTTCAAGGTCTTCTTTCTCTCTTCATCTCTGTTCTTCTTGCCGTTGTCTTCCTTTTCGTTGTATGGATGATAGTTTCAGTGCCTGTCTACATCTCAGCCAAAGTTGTCTCAGGAAGAAAGGCAACCTTCGGTTCTGCTATGTATGCAGTCTTACTTGGCATTATTCTCTCCTCCATTGTTTACTACGCTGTTTATTTCATACTTTACTTTGTTGAAGGAAGGTACATTGCATTTCTTCCAGATATTGCAGCCTTCTTGGCCCTGCTAGCAGTTTACAGGTCACAGTTCGGGACAGGCTGGCTCGGTGCGTTCTCGATTGCAGTTCTCTCAGCCATTATATGGATAGTTCTCTCAGCCGTGGTATCCATATACGTTGGAACCAGCCCCCTGCCTTTTATGCCCAAGGCAAGATCCTTCTAGTGAATATTTGATGTATTAAGCACTCTGTCAAAGATTTTAGGCCAAGCTCGGTATCTTTTAGGCTCGATGAAGGGAGGATAGCTTGAGCAAGTTCGAAAAGCAGTGGAAGCAGCAAGAGAAGGAGAGCTTCTCAAAGAAGACAAAAGAAGCAATAAGGGGTCCGAAGCCCCTGAAACCCCAGATACAAAAAGCAACACAACAGCTTGTTGCGGAAATAAACAGACTAGACGCGGCTATGTCGAGACTGAAGCAGAGGGAGAACGCTATATTCAGAAAGACAGTTTCTGCTGTCCAGGCACACGACCAAGAAACAAGCAAGGCTTACTCTAACGAGCTTGCGGAAATAAGAAAGATGCAAAAGATAGTTACACAGTCAAAGATTGCTCTCGAACAAATAACAACAAGACTCCAGACAGTAACAGATATAGGTGATTTCGCTGCTACTATTGCCCCAGCCATCGGTGTCATAAAGAATGTCAGGACATCTCTCGGACAAGCAATGCCAGACGCCGAATCTGCGCTTGGTGAGATAGGAGCACAGCTCACATCAATAATGACAGACGTAGGCCAGATAACAGGTACAACATTCTACACAAGCGAGACAAGCGAAGAAGCACAGAAAATACTGGCTGAGGCGGCTGCTATTGCAGAGAAAAGGATGAACGAATCACTTCCAGAAGTACCTACAGGAGAGGCATCATACTCATCAGGCTGATAACTCAAAAATCGTTAATACTTATAACACCATATCCAAGCCTCGTTCCTTGTGTTGGGCACAGTAGATTACGATGTTGTCGTAGCTGGAGGAGGAATCGCTGGTCTAATTACTGCAACATCAGTAGCACATAATTCGAGGCAGAGGGCAAGGATCCTTGTAGTGGACAGGAACAAGGAAACAGAACCGGGTAAAAAGACTCACAACGGATGGACGTGTGGCGATGCAACAAGCAAGAGAAGCTTGCAGTACCTAGAGGAAAAGCTTGGAATAAAATACGGTTATCCTGAAATTGAGCACCAGGTAAAAGGAGTGTACGTATTTTCTCCTGATAGGAGGTCAAAAGTCCTCTTTGAGGGTGAAGGTTACCTACTGAACAGGAAATTACTTCCAAGAAGGCAGGTTGAGGATGCCAAGAAACTTGGGGTTGAATTCATGTTCGACTCAACTGCAGAGAGACTTCTTCATGAGGATAACAGGATAGTTGGCGTAGAAGGGAGAAGGGGTGACGGAACCACGTTTAAAATACGCTCAAAGGTTGTTGTAGACGCCACCGGCGCCTCGTCAGTGCTCAGGAAATTTCTCCCAATCAACTCATATATAGAGAGGGAGATAGATATGGACGACGTTGTAGGCACGGGGAGGTACATACTTGAATTCGACCCTGACAACTATGACAGGGCATACTTCGACCCTGATTACTGTATAATACACCTTGACCAGTTCATGGCACCTGCAGGATACGGGTGGGTATTTCCAAAGGGGAGAAACAAGGTGAATATAGGGCTTGGTGTCTCAAAGTCAGGTCTTGAGAGGAGAAATAGGCTTTTTGGGCTGAAGGACACTCTCCAAAGCCTTATAGACAAGTACGTTGCAGAGAACCCTGCAATAAAGAACCCGCGTCAGCCAGATGGAGATGCGGACTCAGGCAATACGAAGGGGAACTGGCAGGTTCCTGTGCGGAGGCACAACGACTGCATGGTTGCAAACGGGTTTGCGGTTGTAGGTGATGCTGCATGGATGCCCAGGCCGATAGATGCTGGCGGTATAAGTCCAGCCATATATGGAGGAACAATACTTGGTAAGGTAATAGCTGAGGCACTGGAAGCAAACGACACAAGCGAAGAAGGTCTCTGGAACTACAATGTGGAGTACATGAAGGTCCACGGATTCCCCATGGCAAGCTTTGAGGTTCTAAGGAGATACCTCCAAACAATAACAAACGAGCAGATAAACTATGGAATGAGGCACTTTCTTTCAGAGCAGGATGTTCAGGCGATAACAGAGAGGAGGCATCCTGAATTCTCAAGGGTAAGGGCTTTAAACCCTCTAATGTGGTTAAGGGTCCTAAGGCACATGTCGTTAGCGAGGGGGCTGCGGTATACAGTTGAAAAGAGCAGCAGGTTGGTCGAGATAAATCTGAACTACCCTGAAAAGCCATCAGGCTTTGAGGAATGGAAGAAAATACTGAAGAGAGAGCTCGACGAGACTGTTGAGAGATTCAAGCCTCTTGGAGCATAGCTAAAATAGTTAGAGTTTGGGGGCTTACGTAATGAAGGAAACAGACAAGCAGATCATGGACCTCTGCTGGAGTGTTCTGCCTTCCGCTGCATACTTAACAGGTTTCGACCAGTATGCTGGGAAGCTTTTCATACCTTCAAATGAAAATGTGGAAAACGCATTAAAGAGAATTGAGCTACTTAGAAAGGAAGTTGATGACGAACTTCAGGAAAAGATACTTGATTCACTTGAAACTATGCTTCTCTTTGATGAGCCCCAGCCAGTTCTTGACGATATACTTGGTTCTGTGTATGCCCATCTTGTTAAGGAAGGGGTTAACAAGGAGCATATGCTTTCACTTCTAAGCCACGCAGAAGAGGCCTTGAAGGCAGCAGCTGAGAGGTTCAGGAATAGGAAGGTTCCTGTATCGGTCAAGGTTTTAACACTCTACAGACTTGACGGGGTAAACGGAATAGTTGAGGCAGTTAAGAGTGCAACGAGGAGCGATACTCTGAAAAAGAAATGCGACAGTGTGAGGGAAAGCGTTGGCATTTTTGGCTCTCTCTTCACTGTTGAAGGCTTTGATTCTGGAGAGTTTGAGAAGGTTATGAGGATATTTGAAAGGGAAGGTTTTTCGCTCGAGAGGGAAGCCTTCTACCCGAGGGCTCTCAGCAAGGGTCTTGATTATCATGAAACACCAGAGGAACTAGAGGCAAAGGCAACTGCCTGGCTGGATAGCGAGCTTCCACTTTTCAGGGATGTGACAGACAAGCTCGCTGAGATTTACAAGTGCAATAACAGCCCACTCGAGGTTGAGAAACGCATAAACAGCAGGCTTGACCTTGTCAAAGTGGGCCTTGTAAAGACAACCATGAAGCTTAGAAAGGTAGCGCAACCACTTGTCGACAGGCGTGTTTGCAGGATAACAAGAAAGTACAGGACTAAGGTTGTCGAGACACCAAGCTATCTAACAGGTACTATACCCACAGGTGCAGCACAGTTCTTTGACACCTTCACAAGGAGGCCGTTCAACGTCTTCTTCCAGACAACAGACCCAAAGAGGGATCCGGACAGGTCTGTTGCTTTCCTTCTTAATCTCCTTGTGCATGAGGAATACGGGCACTGCGTACACCATTCCAACAGTGCCGTTAACGTTCCAAAGAACGTTAGGGAAATTGCAATGATACCTGTCAGCACATCAGGACCGATATCGGAGGGCCTCTCATTCAACAGGGAACTTGAGTTCCTGAATGTTGCCAGGTCGATCGAGGAGAAGGAGAAGTTAACAAAAGTTGAGAGGGATTACGTGAAACTGATGGATGGGTACGGGGGGCTGAAGCTTGTTAACCACGAGCTGGAGTTTGCAACAAGAAGATGGAGGATAATTAGGTTCCTGCGGGTAATAGGCGATGTCAGGATAAATACTGGGAAGCAGGATATAGTTGACTTTGTACAGTGGGCCGAGGAACACGCAAACGTACCAAAGAGCAGCGCATACTTCCAGCTCTTCCCCGCACACGAGGGTATGTTCCCAGGCTACGCTTCAAGCTACGCAGTACTGGGACAGGAGATACTTGAGATGGAGAAGAGGATAAACGACGAGGAAAGGAGAATAAAGTTTTCAACATACCTCTGCAGCATAGGCTTCCCCCCAAGGAGAATATACAGAAGGATGCTGGAAGAATATATGAAAAAGCTTTGAAGGAGCAAAGCATACAACTTTCAACAAGGAAGTTCCTGAGCAAGAAACTGATAGCAAAGCTGGCGACAGTAGCATCAGATGGATGGCCCCACGTGACACCTGTGTGGTTCTTTTTTGACGGCTCAAATTTCCTAGTTAACACATCAAAGGAAAGGATCAAGTTCAAGAACATACTCAGAGACCCGAGGGTACAGCTCCTGATCGAAGATGGTTACAGGTATGTTCTTGTAAAGGGGTACGCGACTGTTGCAGAAAATAGGGATCCCTACGAGGACATAAAGATGCTTTCAGTGCGATACCTTGGAAAGAAGAAAGGTCTGAAGCAGTATCGGGATTTCTATTCGAAGGGCAACAGAGTCTCAATCATAATAAAGCCAGTAAAGATTATCTCTTCTCTCTAGACGTTCCATTCAAAAAAATATCAAGGACAGCCTTTTTGTAGTTTTCGAAGTCTGAATCCTTCGAGAAGTGTAATCTCTGGAAAATGGGATGATTAAGCATTCCAATAAGACAGTCGGCCGCAACTCTCGTATCAATCTTCTTTAGCCTTCCCTCCCTGACACATCTTTCCAGGAGGGACGAGAGGATCGAGTTTATTCTCTCCATGTCCCTGTAAATCATTTTTGCACTCTTCTCGTCAAGCTCAGCCCTATCCCTTATGTAAAGACCTATGTCAAATGCACTCTCAGGAAAGAACCTTAGATATGCGTCAACAAATGAATAAAGTGCTTCCATTGCATCATCTCCTGAAGCAACATTCTCCAGCTTCTCAATAAAGTCCTTCATAGTTATCCTTTCCCTGACTACGGCATCGAAAAGCCCTTTTTTGCTCCCAAAATAGTAGTATATCATGGGCGGTGTTGTTCCCGTTTCCCTGCAGACATCCCTTATAGACACATTCGAGTAGCCCTTTTGAGAGAAGAGCTTGGAAGCAGCCTCGAGTATTTTCCTATACGTGTCTGTCTCTATTCTTTGCACGTTCCTTTCAAATGATATTAATTTAATAAATCTTTGCTGTTGCTGGAACAAATTCGTGTATTTTAATCTGCTGGTGGACAAGCACAGAAAGTATTACCACTGCGGCAACAAAGAATGCAAGCATCAGATTCTTCTTCCTTTCTTCCATATTCCTTTAGGTAAAACGACAGGAGGTATAGCTCTAACATCTTGAAACTAGTTTATTGAAATTATTTAATTAATTCAAAAAATTTGAAAAGAAAGTTTTCATGGGGGGCTCAGTCCAGCTCGCTTGAGCCCTCGCCACTGGGTGGTTTCTGTTCCTTCTCCTTTTCTTTTGTCTTCCCTGCAGCTATGACGTCATCTATCCTAAGTATCATACATGCCGCTTCCGTGGCTGACTTGATTATCTGTTCCTTGACAGAGAGGGGTTCAAAGACCTGTCTTTGATACATGTCCCTGACCTTTGAATCAATTGCATCAACACCGAACCACTTGCCTCCCTCTGCGTGCTTTGCCCTGAGCTCGACCTGTGCATCTATCGGATCCATGCCTGCATTCTCTGCTAGTGTTATCGGTATCGATTCGAGTGCCTCAGCAAACTTCTGGGCTGCAAGTTGCTCTCTCCCCGAGAGCTTGTCTGCCCACTTCATTACTTGAGCGGCTGCCTCTGATTCTGCTGCCCCTCCTCCAGCAACTATTGCAGGGTTCTCGACAACATCCTTTGTTACCATCAGTGCATCATGCAGAGAACGCTCAGCCTCGTCAACTATCCTCTGGGTTCCGCCTCTGACAAGTATTGTCACTGCCTTTGGATTCTTGCATCCTTCGACGAAAACCCATTTGTCCTCTTCTATCTTCCTCTCTTCCACAAGGTCTGCATAGCCAAGGTCGTTCGAGGAGAGGTCCTCTAGATTGTTCACAACCCTTGCTCCTGTTGCCCTTGCAAGCTTTGTCATGTCGCTCTCCTTTGCTCTCCTAACTGCGAGTATCCCTGCCTTCGCCATGTAGTGCTGTGCTATATCGTCGATTCCCTTCTGGCATATCACAACATTTGCTCCTACTTCTACGACCTTATCGACCATGCTCTTCAGTATCTTTGTTTCCTCATCTAGGAACTTCTTCATCATTGATGGATCGTTTATGTTGAGCTTTGCGTCAAACTCTGTCTTCTCTATCTCAAACGGGGCGCTGATTAGCGCTATCTTTGCCTTCTCAACCCTCTTCGGCATGCCGGAGTGCACAACTTCCTTGTCGAGCACTATTCCCTTTATCAGCCTTGTATCCTTGAGGGAACCTCCTGCCTTCTTCTCAACCTTCACGTTGTCGATATCTACCTTGTATCCCTTCTCTGTCTTCTCAGCAACTTGTAGGACTGCATCCACAACTAGCTCAGCAAGGTCCTCAGCCTCCTTTGAAACAAGCTTTGTCTGCATGCTTGTCTTTGCAACCTTGACGAGCCACTCTCTGTCCTCAGGAGATATCTTCTCCGCGATAGCCCTCAGTGCTTCGATCGCCTTCCTAGAAGCTTTCGCGTAGCCGTCTACAATCACAGTTGGATGCACATCCTTGTCAAGAAGCTCTTCTGCCTTCTCTAACAGTGCACCTGCAAGGACAACAGCTGATGTTGTTCCGTCTCCTACCTCGTTGTCA
>CADDZR010000015.1 GCA_902812495.1 archaeon
ATATTATCTACCTTCTTTCCTTCGACATATATACAGGGAAAGTATCCTTGTTGCTCTAGCTTACTTCTCATCTCTATGAGTGCTTTGTCTCGTCCATACCACAGGAGTGAGCAAGTAGAGAGGGTATAATCCCAAGCGCTTCAGATATTTTTTGCAATACAAGTTGTTCCCTACTTTCGTAGTTCAAAGAAAATTCCCTTCTTAGCTGTGCCAAAGCTAATTCGTAGTGACCACCACCGCATACAACCCTTGGATCTTCGAGAAACTGTCTTAGCCACTTAAGGCATCCGTAAATTAGCCTTTCCGCCTCTTGTAAGAAGAGCTGGTTGGGGCCTGTAAGTAAAATTTCGCATCCTCTTGGATTTGGAAAACCTTCAATAAACCACCACGATGCTACTCCTATTTCTGCATGATATATTTTCCTTACGGTAACTATTTCGTCTGGCCTAATGTCAAAGATGTTCGAAATAGGATTTACACCTGCCACCTCAGCTATATGATTAAATTCTTGAGGAGAGAAGCGCGTTATAACTAAAATGCCATACCTGACAGCTGTTTTAAGGACATTCTTCTCAGCCCCCTTCTCTACCAAGACAACGTTAACATTTTTTTCAAGAAGTCTCTTAAATTCTTCAACTGAGAAATTCTGTCTCCAGTTGATAAACGCTGTGTAGTCTGACGGGCTTTTAATCCTGAATTTGTGGTCATAATATTGTGTGATACCTTTTGGTTTAGATTGGAACTCTCCTTTATATAAAACGAGGTTTACCTTTGCAAAAGAATTAAATAACGCATATAGGTGTTTTTCACGCACAAGTGCGAGACCCTCTATGGCCCTAGAATAATAAGGGGATGACAGTAGTGCTGTTCTGATATAGACATTCTCCAACTTGTAGGAAGAGCCAGCCCCGCTTGCACCAAGGTATTTTACTATGTTATATATTATTCTTGCAAAGTGTTCTTTGTAGTTTGATAAAATTGTACCTTCCAGATAACGACTTACAAGCTTCTCAATTAGCTGCTCAGGGTCTTCAACCTCAACGCTCAAACGGTTTTTATTTTTTCTAATTAGTTCATGTGCCTCTAAGCATCCCCTCAATATAGAACTGGAATCTATTCCCTCTTCTTGCGCATTGATCAGCTCTATTAGGATTCTAGTCGCAAGTAGGATGGATGTTGATGAACCGTCACCACAATTCTTTCCTGTGTCGATCCCTCCGCCCACGATAATCTGCGCTACGGGATCTGTAACTTTCAATCGAGCAAATATTGTATAAGCATCGCTTGTCAAGAATGAAGTTCCTTCCTCCGTAATGATTAACTTGTACATCGACCTTGGGCCGAAACATGGATAGATTATCTGATGAAGCAGCTGAGATATCGTCTTAACCTTAGTAAGGTAATCCCTCTTGCTCTCCAGAAGTGAACCAGCTGGCAGAACTAAAATCGGTTTGCCATGGAGAAATATCTTCGGTTGTGGTACCTTTTCATGAGGCAAGGGCAATCTAAGCGAATCAACATCCCTAGTCATATCTTGGGCTAGCTCAGAAAAAGCCTTTTTCTTTGCTTGGTTAGCAGGATCCCGCCAACCAGTACAGCAAATACAGCAACTGTTGTAATTACAGTTCCAACAGCGTAAAATTCAGGTGTTGGCGCAAGAGTTTGCAACCTAGCAAACAGGTAGACAGGTAGCGTACCTGTACCTGAAGAAACGAAGGCTGTTCTTATGAGTTCGCCCCAAGATATAGCAAAAGAAAACATTGCAACACCTATTAATTATATAATATCAAAGGCAAGGTTATCTTCGTAAAAACGGCCCATTGATTTGCTCCTAGCACACGTGCAGCGTCTTCATAGACTTCCATTTCTCTGTCGAACCTTGGTAACAAGAGCAGAAGACCGAAAGGCATCGCAAATACAACCTGAACAGGGACTACTGCCAGCATACCCTGCGAGACACCCAGCTGGCGATACACGAACGCTGTTCCTAGTCCGTATAATACTCCTGGAATAAAGAGACCAGAGAGAATCACGTAAAAAATCAGATCTCTGCCCACGAACCGATATCTGAGACTCAACGATGCTGAAAGCGTTACAGATGTTGTGACCAATGATACTATCGAGGCGATATAGAAAGAATTCTGCAAAGCCATCAAAAGCTGCGAATCGCTAAACAGGCCACCAATACCTTGAAAGCCAGTTTGACCAAAATACCAACGCATTGAAAACCCTGTGACTTGAAGCCCTATACTCTGGCTATCGTTAAAAGAGAGAATCATTACCAACGCAAGTGGGAAGTATATCACAACTAAAATAAAGACAGAATAACCAAGCAGTATCTTTCTCACGTAGTCTGTCATATTAATCACCTAAAAGAGTTGTTGGATTTTGACAAGTTTGGTCAAGACGTATGCTAAAGCTGTTGTCATTATTATCACTACTACTGCTAAAGAAGCAGCTTGGATGTCCAAACAAAAACTCGAAAAAAGCTCTAAGTTGAAGTGGATAAGAAGGTTCTGGTAAGGGTAAAAACAATAGCCCGTGTTTACGGAGACGGGTTTAACAGAATGATGGTACATCCTTCACTTCTATTAAAGGCAAGAATCTCCAGACCCAAGTCGAGGAGAGTGTCAATTTTAATGAATCCGTATGCTTAGCTAATCACTTCCAACAAGCTCATATCTCATATTATCAGGATATTCAGAAAGCTTTGTGTCAAAAACATCACACAGTGTACTGCTTTAACCATCTAGCAAGCATCTGTCCAGTTTCTGTAGCCCAATAAGATACAGATGGAGGTCTAGTGTAAGATATAGTCCTTCTAACTAAGCCAAGTGATTCAAGCCTTTGAAGTTTCTCTGACAAAACCTTGCTGCTAATAGGCCTCAGAAGAGAGATTATGTCCCTCCATCTCCTCCCACCATTACTAACAAGCAACAAAATTGATTTCATCCATTTACAAGATAAAACCTCGTAGAAAGCTTTATGCTCTAAGCCTAGCAGGAAAAGATTGCGCATACTTGAGTAAAGTTCCTTGCCAGAATTGGAAATTAAATACATTCCAGATTTGTCTCTAGTAACAAGGCCTGCCTGCTTCAGGAGCCTAAGTTTCATCCTGACAATCTCTAAGGATGTGCCAAGGGAAGAGGATATCTGCCCTGGCCTCATAGAATTTTTATCAAGGAGCATTAGAATACCTGCACTCCATCTGCAAAGAGGGAATGTAAGCTGTTTATCCAATAGAATTGTTCTACTGAGCATACGTATTGAGCAAGCTATCCTTTATTAAATATTTTGTGGAAATTTTTGGTAACTTGGTAACATAGATCTTATCAGATGTTTAAGCTTGCAACTGAATGATAGATATGTACAAGAGAGAGATAGCAGGCTATGATTATGAAAGGGTAGGAAAAGCACCTGTATCCCTTGAGGAGTTTGAGGAATTAAAGAAAACAGTCATGCTTACTGAGGAAGATATGAAGTATTTGAAGAAGGCAGGGGAAGCACTTAAAAGTCAGGTCGATGAGATACTTAACCTCTGGTATGGATGGGTTGGTTCGAATCCACATCTAATATATTACTTTGCTGATAAGAAAACTAAAGAACCAATCCAAGAGTATCTTTCAAGGGTAAGAGATAGGTTTGGGCAGTGGATACTTGATACATGCTTTAGAGACTATGACCAAAAGTGGCTAAACTACGCATATGAGGTTGGCTTAAGGCACAACAAAAAGAAAAACAAGACAGACAACGTTAATTCTGTAAATATTATACCTCTTAGATGGTTGATTTGTTTCATCTATCCTATCACATCAACGATAAAACCTTTTCTAGAGAAGGGCGGGTTGAAGGGGGAGGATCTAGAGAGGGCATATAACGCGTGGTTCAAGTCAATCGTATTGCAAGTTGCAATATGGTCTAAACCGTACTCCGGCGATTGGTAAAGCAATGGCTTTCTCAATAAGAGACGTTATCTCTTTGCTTTCTGGAGGATCGATATAAGTTCGTCAAGATGGGATAAAGGTAAGGTAACACCTTTCCTTGTTGGCCCGCTGTATCTCTCCCCGCTTACAAATATCCTTATGTCTACAAGTTCCTCACCTGTCCTCCCTGGAAAGGAATTCACCACAAGCTTTGTAGCCCTGCCAATCTGTATTGAGCCTATCTCCTTTCTACCTTCCAAGTCCCCTCCCCATTAGCCAGCACTAGCTCTGTAATCAACCTTTTTCATTGTCTATCGCACAGAGGATTGAGCTTTTGTTCCCTTTCACATCATTCTCTTCAACCACTCTAGATTTGGTGCTAAAGTCACAGCTGTCGCCTATAGCATCCAAGAGCTTTAACAGTTCAAGCCTACCAAGAGTTCTATAGCTGAAAATCCTCTTCATCATGACATAACTTATTGCTGCGGAGAGCTTCGAAGCGTATTCTGCAATGAACTTCTTCTTGCCTATTTCCATCTTGAGTGTGAACGTAATGCTTCTTTTAAGCCTTGAACTCGAGGAAGAGATCTAATTCACTATGTACTTTAAAAAGCAAAACGACCAAATTATTCAATTACATTAAGATGCTAGATAATCTTTCCCAATTCCCTCAGAGCGAGTACCTGCTTTTCCGTGGGTATCATGCCATTGTGGTTTGGTACAACAAGTAGGTAGCTGACGCCAAGTGAATCCAGTTCCTCAATTAGCTCTTTATTTCCTTCCATGTCGGAAGAGAATGCAAGCCTCCTCTCGCCTCTTGGGCCCTGATATTCCTGCTTCTCGCTCTCAAGGTTAATACCAATCCTGACACATATCTTTTTCTTTTCCGAACCAGCTATTGACCTGAAGCTCTCTACCATTTTCTTGAACTGGTCCATTGGGTAAGCATTTGGGTGCCATGCATCTCCAAGCCTAACAGCCCTTTTCATTGCAGCTGGACTAACACCTCCAACCCATATCTCAAGATTCGAGAGTGGCTTTGGCTCAAATACTGCATCACTGTAATGTTGCTCAATGTACTTACCTTGAAAAGAATTGTCGCCCCTCCAAAGTGCCCTTAGCAATCTTATGCTGTCATCAAGTATTCTTCCTCTTCTATGAAAGTCTGCGGCAAGGTACTCGAACTCCCTCTCATTCCAGCCTGCAGCAACCGCAAGCATTAGCCTCCCCCTACTCAAAACATCCACTGTAGCAAGCTGTTTTGCGGCAACGATGGGGTTTCTCATCGCTAAAATAAGGGAAGATATGCCAAGCTTCACATTTTTTGTAATCCCAGCGAGATATGAAAGAGATGTTATGGTTTCAAAAATTTTTTCATAAGGTGTTCCACTTTGCCCTTGCATCAGTATATGGTCAGTAACCCATATGGAATCGTATCCAAGCTTCTCTGCTTCGAGAGATATTTCTTCAAGTGCTTCTGCCGTTGCTGATTGGCCATAATTTGGAATACAAACACCATACTTCATGTTTGACGCTACGATTCAAGTGGTTAAGTAATTTTTGATACAAGATTGCTGTCCTTTACAACATGTATGCGCCTTGCGCTATTCATTAAGTATAGAATAATACTACAGCTATCAAGTATCAATTTAAATAGAACCTTAAAGCTTTCAACAAACAATGGAGGATTCTAGCGATTACAGCTTCCTCTCGTCAGCGTATGGGAAGAATCATTTTCTAATAGACTGGACCCTTCGTTCTTTGTTAAAGTTTTATCGGATTGAACAAAACTTTGAGGAGCTTGGAAGTTATGCAGGAGGAGAATTGTATGAACTTGGAGATTATATTGACAAGGTTGCACATCCCAAACACATAATGTGGAGTGTAGATGGGAGGAGGGTAGATAGAGTTTGGCTTCACCCCAAAGAAGCTGATTCACTTGCAAAGCTCATTAGGACATTTCACATCAACATACTCCCTTATGAAGAGGATGGATGGTTCAAGCACTTTGCTTCAATATATCTCATAGCAGACCCAGGGATTGCATGTATAATAACTGTCACAAACCAAACAGCATTCACACTCTACAAGTATGGAGATAAAGAACAGAGGAAAATTGCAGAAAACTTGATGGGTAAGAAAGAACCACTGATGTTTGGTGCAACTTGGTTCACAGAGGTACATGGAGGTAGCGACCTTGGCTCGAACAAAACAGAGGCAACAAGGTATGGGAAGCTTTGGAAGTTAAACGGAGAAAAATACTTTGCAAGCAATGCAGGACTTGCAGATTATGCCCTTGTGACAGCTAGACCAAAGGAAGCACCAAGAGGAGCAAAGGGGTTGGGTCTTTTCTTACTTCCAAGGTACAACTCAAACGGGGAGCTAAACTTTAGTGTTTTGAGGTTAAAAGAGAAGAGTGCTACTGTTGCTGTACCAACAGGAGAGATTGAGTTGAATGATTCTGAAGCTTCTGCGATAGGAGATATTGGGAAAGGAATATATTACACAATGGAAAGCTTGATGGTTTCACGTCTTGCAAACTCTTTTGGTGCAGTCGGAATAGCTAAGAAGGCTTTCTTTGAGTCTATGTTTTACGCTTCTAAGAGGGAAGCCTTTGGTAGAAAAATTGTTGAGCATCCTCTTGTAAGAAGGGACCTACTAGATATGGATGTGTCTATAGCAGGCTCGCTAGCCCTTTCATTCAAGGCTGTAGAGCACTTTCAAACATGCTGGAGGGAAAGCTTTCCATATACAGAAAAGTACAACTATTCTAGGCTTTTAACACATGTAGCAAAGAATATTACTGCTGAGACAGCATTTAATGTAACGAGAACGGCAATGGAGCTCCATGGAGGAGTAGGATTTCTAAGGGAGTATCCTGTTGAGAGGCTTCATAGGGAGGCCTTGATAACACCAATCTGGGAAGGAACAAGCAACATACAAGCTCTCGATATGCTAGAGGTAATTCTGAAGAAAGAAGCACACTTTCTCTTGATTGAGGAGCTTGAGTCTATGACAAAATTAGCTGGCAACAAGGCAAAAGAAGCTGTGTCTTCAGTAGAGGAGGAAATATTGAAACTAAAGAAAGTGAACCACGAAAAGGCACAGTTCTATTCAAAAGAACTTCTTAACAAGCTAGGCCACCTGCTAGCTGCTTTAACACTTATCTCTATTGGTGCGAGGGAAGGGAATAAAAGGCTTCAAAGAGTTGGGGAGTTATACTTTGTTCGTTTTGTAGAGCTGAAAAGCTACCCTGAAGATGTTATCGAGGAGTTAGAGGAATTGCTTTATGCAGGCTAGCATCTTTAACTAGAGTGTGAGGCTAATGTTTCTGCGAGCTTACGCTCCTTGCATCCACATCGAATATTTCATCTCTTAGAAGCAAAGAGTGTACCATCATCGCACCAAGCCTCTCTCCACGGAGAGAGCTTACATTTAACGTCCTTTAGCTCTCTTGCAATATTATGGGATTTATAACAAATATTTTTGGTAAGTGTGCATGCAGTTTATCTTAACCAAAAAGCGGGTAGGCTAGGCTTTCTTCCGTAAATTCTAAGCCTTTGACTGTTTCTTACAATTTCCAGATTTCTACTTCAGGTGTTTGAGATGTATTCTATTACTATAGTGTGCCCTGTACCGTATGGATATGTTTCTCCTCCCCAATATGGGTCGCTGTCCCTTGCAGAGGAATAACATGGAGAATCCTCTGATATAGAATTAGTAGAGTTGCAGTAATCGAGTGAATTTAGGTTTAGAGAAAGGTAGCTACCCTGGTCTATTTTCTTTCCGTCTACGAGAACAACTATAGTGTGTGTCCTATCTACCCTGAACCCAAAAAGGTCAGTCGCATTAAATACAACGGGTCTTATCTGGCCGTTGATTGTTATGTTTCCGTACGTGGCTTTCCATACAGCAAAGAAATCACCCAGTGTATAATTTCTTTTGTCGTTTGCCTCTATGTGTATTATGCCTGATGAATCATGCGTGTGTATGGGTTCAATACATTCAGCACCGTTGATGCTCTTTATTCCTATGTAAGCTGGGATCGTCACAGGCTTCCCATTAACCCTAATCTGAAGCCATGGGTGGACATGTATTACCAGTGTACCCTTTGTGCAAGGGAAAGGAAACTCGCCTTGAGTGCTCCTCGAGGAAAGATACAAAAGAGAGGCAACAGCAAGAGCTGTGAGGATAATAAGAATAATCAAGAGCCAGTGCCCTCCGACCCTCTTCTTCCTTCTTTTCATAGTTCCTTAAATAAGAAAGAGCATGATGCTGGAGTAGATTAGTGTGAGTAGCATTATCAACCCTGCAAGTATCCATCCTCTTCCTATAACCTCACCAGTCTCTTCCTTCCTGTAAATGTACGCGACCATTGAAAATGACAGAAGATTGATAGCTAGGAAAATTGCAAATTCGCCCTGCGAGATTGCATCCGTCGTTCCGAGAGACCAGAGGTATGGAATCGACATTACCTGAACAGCCAATAATATAATAGTTAGATACTTTACTCTACTTATCATTTTTGAGCCCACCTTTAATCTTGTGCTTGCTCATTATGCGTATCGTTAGTATAACGGAGAGTGTAAGAGCTCCAAGAAAGAATGGGAGTGCCTCGACCCCCTCAATAGGTGAGTAGAAAGCTATCTTAGCAATCGAATCGATCGTCCCTCCTATACCAAGGCTTCCGACAATGGTAAGAAGGACAAAGATATGTCCTGCTCTTGCTCCTATTTTTGGATACCCTGTAATACTAGTCCCGTGCTTTGAAATACCGGTATAAATTAAGAAGGAGAGGACAGTGATAACGAGTGCTATCGACCCGAGAACAAGTAGCGCTTGTTCTGCAGGTATAACCTGGCCTGGTGATATATAGCCCCAATAGGTAAGAGCTAGGAGCTCTGCAATAAATATGCACCCTAACGTTATAAATCTCGGTCTCCTTGCGGGGTTCCTTTCCTCCCCCTTGTCTATGAAGGGAAGGATGAAAAATAAAATGAAGATTGTTGTGACAGCTGAGAGAGCTACTGGTAGCCCAGGTCCCTCAAAGACAGAAAACTTTAGTATTTGGTATATCCAGAGAAAGTACCAGTCGGGTTGGGCAACTGTGTTTGCTGCAAGCTGTGGGCTGAATTCTGGGGGTAGCTGCAGGGGGAAGACAGCAGATATTAAGAGCATGCCTGCACCGAAAATAGACGCAATCTGTGCCAAGTAAATAGTAACATTTGGAAATATTGGAACAACCTTTCTCTTCTCTTCTTTTATGCCAGTTGCAGGGTCACTTATGCCATGGACCTCTAGAAGGTACATCTTTACAGTCAAAAGAACAAGCAGGACAGCAGGAAGGACAACTACATGCAGGTCGTAGAAACGGAGCAGTTGCGTAGCGTCACCACCTGCTCCAGAGACAAGGAATATCAGAACAGATGAAAGGGGCTGTGGAAGGGCTGCCAGCATGCCTATGCCAACGTCTGTAGCAGACTTCGATACAACTGTCCATGGCAATAGGTAGCCAGTGAAGCCGAAGCCAAGCGTAACAAAGCCCATTAACATTCCAATTAACCACATAATCTCCCTTGGTCTCTTGTGAACTGATACAAAGTACCCCCTCATCATATGCATGAAAGCAAGCATTATCATTGCATATGCGGTGTAAAGATGAACTGTTTCGAGAAACCTTCCATACGGTACTTCGTTTATTATGTAGAGTGTCGATTTGTATGCGTCAGAAGGGGATGGGACATAGTAGAGCATCATTATCATTCCAGTTACGCCTTGTATGACGAATGCTACAACAGCAAGTGCACCCAACCAGTAAAAAGGATTCAGCGCATAGAGAGGAGCTGGCCTCAGAAACCTATAAGAGAGGCCCAATCTACTGTTAAACCATTCCAAAAACCTGTCTGTCAGGCTTTTTTTATCTGACAGTGTTTATCACCTAGCTAACGATATTCCCGCCGAGAAGGTCATAGCTAACATCGTTAGAGCCTGTATTGTGACCGAAGATCGTAGGAGGGCCCATCCCGACTGCGTAGATATCCCCATTGCTATCAACTTCTAGTTTTACTTGAGGGACAGGTCTAGGTGGAGGACCTCCTATGACTTTTCCACCTTCTGTGAAATCATATATTCCACCGTGACAGCAACAATAACCAACCGGTTTATCTGCTTTGTAGGAGCTGTTACAGGATGGCGACGAATTTGGTGGAATGTAGTTGTAATAGCAACCAAGATGCTGGCAGATCTGGCTAAATGCAACTATATCTCCTTCTGGGCCGACACCACCTTGTGCTTTTGTACCAAGCTTTACAAGTATGTTTGGTTCATTGTCGAGCGGGTAGTTGAATATTACGGGCTTGTTGACCTCAAGACTTGAAATGTTTGTTATTTTGACCTTGGGAAAGGTTCTCTGCTGGGTCTTGGTCAGACCGTAAGAGGGAGGTGGTGCTGGATTGGTTACTGCTCTCAAAAGAGAGCTTATCCCACCTACCATAAAAAGTATTGAAGCTGTCATAGCAAGCTTGAGAAAATTACGCCTTGAGTTTTTCTTCTCTTCTCTTTCTCCCATTAACCTCCCCGTCTTTTGTCAGTCTACCCTTCTCCACCTTACCAGGAGCATCCCTATAGCAATTCCCACAAGCAAGGTTCCTGTGATGCCAGAAATCATAAATGGTAGATTAACACCTTGCTGCGAAACAGTTACCTGCTGCACAGAAGACTTTGGAAGGACAATCAGGTAGCCTACCATCTCGTTATGACCCTCCCCACAGTATATCGAGCAGAAGAACATATAGACTCCTGGTTTATCTGCTGTGAAGGGCGTTATGTATGTATCTGTTGGCTCAAGTGTTCCGTTAACCTCAACAGCTGGTTTTACAGTTTCGTTGTTTATGTTGAAAACTGTAAGTGTGAAGCCGTGTTTCATTTCATCTGTATTCCTTATCTTTATGTAAACAAGGTCCCCTTGATTCACAACAATGTTGCTTGGTATGAATTTGTCATATCCATAGCCCGCGAAATCAGGAACGATGAAAGTGTATCCGTATCTTGTCTCAGCAACAGGACTATACTGTATGCCTTCCTTTGGCAGTACGACAAGAGTACCAACCATCTCTATGTGGCCTGGGCCGCAGTATACTGTGCAGATAAAGGTGTACACACCAGGAATATTCGCAGTAAAGGTGGGAACCTTAGTAGTAACAGGCCTTATTGTTCCATTCGTAAGGTCTACGCCTTGGTTAACTGCAACATTTATTCCAAAAGAAGATATTGCAAAGCCATGTGGCATGTCATCTAAGTTCCTAATATTGAAAGTCACATTATCGCCTGCATTTACAACAAAAGTACTTGGGAAGAACTTATCGTAGCCATCCCCAGCTATGTCAGGTATGACAAGTGTTGTAAAGTTCCAGCTTGCTTGCTTTGGATTGTATGTAGACCAATCAGCCGGAAGGACAACAAGGTAGCTCGTCATGCTCTCATGACCACTAACACTTATCTTGAATATACCAGGTTTTGTAGCATTGAACATTGGAACTATCGTGTTTACTGGAACGGTACCGTTTGGTGTGCTTTGTCCTGGTTGGACTGTAACTGATGTGTAATTCTGGATGCTCAACTGGAATCCCTCGTTATCTGTATTCCTTATAGAGATGTTAACGTAATAATTTTGCTGAACAAAAATAGTTCCAGGCCATATCATGTCGTATCCCGGACCACCCATGTCAGGTTTAACAACTAAGAAAATATTTTCTATTTTTGCAGGTGCTGAATGAACAGAAGAAGAGAATATTATTAAGAAAGATGTCGTTAAAGCTGTTAGCATCATTCCCTTCTTTGCTGAAATCATGTTCATTTATAACGCTTGTAACTTGCGTAAACGTATAAACTTATGTGTACAAATGCACGCATCTCAACGTAGAAATGTGTAGATTGATAGCTTCGCTCATTCAGTTATGAAAAAATTCTGAAGCCTTTTGACAATACGGATTCTCTATGCGGACCGCTGTGTATTAGATAGATAAGTATCACCATGATTGTGCTGCTACCTTGTTGCCTGCTCAAGTATGTTCCTGACCGCCCTTCTAAGGTTTATGCTGAGCGTTGCCTTTGGGACCTGCATCTCCTTAGCAAGCTCTGAAAGAGAAATCCTTCTCGGTACGTCGAAGTAACCTCTCTCGTAGGCTTCCTTGAGGAGGAAAAATTGTGCTTGCCTTCTCCTGAATATTTTTACACTTATTCTTTCTATACCAAACCTCTTCTCTAAAGCCTCGACAGACCTTCTAGTCTTCCTCATCGAGCGCACTTCAGCCATGCACCACAGACTACCAGTATAATCGACCCTGACGGGTGACGCACCAGTTGAACCATTTGCGAATTCAAAAAGTGAGTATGAAGGGCAGGCTTCGCCTCTGAACTTGAGCTCAACTATTGCTGTATTATTTCTTTCGAATGTATAATTTACTTTGTACGAGGTTACGTGGTCAAAATACTTCAGGTCTGATACTGCTTTCTCCAAGTCATCTTTATTCTTTGCCCATACTTCAATAACCTCTGAAGAATCGTCACCAGCAGGCCTCCATTCTAGGAACCTAACTCTCACACCATGCCTCCTTACAATGCTGCAGACCCAGCACCTGTCGTAGTAGAAACGGTACGAAATATGCAAACCAATTGTTCTATGTTGTTATTCTTATAAAGGTTAACGATACAACATGTTCTACATCAAGTTTTATGACCAAAGTAGATGCAAAGTTTCGCGTTGGAAGTACCAACTGCAGGCGTGTGGTGGTCTCTTTTTGACATATATCTTGTACTTGGTGTGTTAACGGCTGTAGTAGTTTTTTCCATCCTTATCTACAACGTCTGGAAGTACAGGGAAAAGAACACATCTGCACCAAGGGATAACAAGGATAGGGGGAAGCTCGGGCCTGTAATTATTGCATCCGTTACTCTCTTCGTCCTATTCGGGCTTGCATACTACACATTTGGTGCAATCAGCTACATGACCATACCTCCCAACCAGAACGGTGCAATGCAGATAAAAGTAACGGCCTTCCAGTGGGGCTGGAATTTCACATATCCAAACGGCAAGAGCGTGTTAAATGAACTGACTGTACCTGCAAATACCACGATAGTGCTCAACATTACCTCAAGAGATGTGTTCCACTCCTTCGGCATCCCAGACTTTAAGGTTAAGGCTGATGCTATTCCTGGAAGGCACAACACACTCTGGTTTCTCGCACCTCAACAAGGAACCTTTGTGATAAGATGCTACGAACTCTGTGGAGTTGGGCACTCATACATGGTCGGAACGCTTAGAGTACTTGACAAACAGCAGTTCCAGCAATGGTATGGGGCAGGAGGAAGCTAGAATGATACATCCGTGGGTCAAAAGATGGTTAACAACAACAAACCACAAGGAAATAGGCATACTCTACATAGTTACTTCGCTCTATTTTCTATTTATTGGGGGACTCCTTGCTGAGCTTGTTAGGATTCAGCTTGCTGTTCCTGAAAATAACTTTCTCCAGCCCGTTTACTACAACCAAGCTGTCACGATGCATGGCCTGATAATGGTCCTCTGGTTTCTTTCTCCCCTAGGCTTTGGATTTGCGAACTACTTTGTACCTCTGCAGATAGGTGCAAAGGACCTTGCCTTTCCAAGGCTTAACGCCTTTAGCTACTGGCTTTACCTCTTCAGCGGTTTAGTTGCCGCGACAGGTTTCTTTATTCCAGGAGGCGCAATTTCTGGTGGCTGGACTGTTTACGCACCCCTTTCCTCCCTCCAGTACAGTCCTGGAGCGGGGACAACATTAGGTGCAGCAGGTCTAATCATGCTTACAGCATCAGTAACCATGAGCAGCGTAAACTTCATTGTAACAATACTATATCATAGGTCAAAGGAAATTACTTTCTCGAAGATGCCAATCTTCACTTGGTTTATTCTATTCACAGTCATCATAATGCTCTTTGCCTTTCCTCCACTTCTTGCTGCTCTCATAATGCTTGCCGCAGACAGGTTGCTTGGTACGTGGTTCTTTACATCTGCGGCCGGGGGAGCAATATTATGGGACCATCTATTCTGGTTCTTTGGCCACCCAGAGGTATACATAGTCCTACTTCCAGCTTTTGGGGCTGTGGCTGAGATAATCAGCCACTACAGTTCAAAGGAAATCTATGCAAAGAATGCAATAATACTCTCTCTTGCAATTGCTTCATTCCTCAGCCTTGTCGTATGGGGGCACCACATGTACATTACAGGGATAAACCTCTCGGAAAGGGAGATATTTACAGTAACAACGGAATTGATCTCTGTACCATTTGGGGTGATGGTTATTTCATATATCTGGACACTTAACAAGGGCACTGTCAGGCTTGCAACGCCAATGCTGTTTGCGCTGGGCTCTATCTCTCTTTTTGTTATAGGAGGCATAACAGGTGTCTTCAACTCATCTGTTGCGTTAGACATAGGAATTAGGGGAACCTACTGGGTAGTGGCCCATTTTCATTACGTCATGGTTGGTGCAACTTTGTTTGGGCTGTTTGGTGCACTCTATTATTGGTACCCTAAAATAACGGGCTTGGAATACAGCGATAGGGCTGGGAAACTACACTTCATCACATCTTTTATTGGGTTCAATCTGCTTTACTTCCCTATGTTCTTTCTCTACGATATGCCTAGGAGAATCTCTACATATTCATCCGCTACAGGATGGGCACCATACAACTATGTTGCGACTGCTGGAGCCCTTTTATTCGGTATAGCACAGCTCCTTCTTGTCCTGAACCTCGTTAGACCCTTCGTTTCTTTCCCCAGAGGGGCCTACACTCTATGGGAAAGAGGTGCTGGAAACATAAGAGTGATGACACATGCTTCCAATCCAACGGTCAATGAAAATACAGAAAGCGAGGTGGGGCACACAACACCTCTCCCTCTGTTGCTTTCTTTTGGTACAGCTGTCTTTTTCTTAGGTATTTTGTTTGGGATACCAGCTTTTGCTCTCGGCTTGATAATCCTGATTTATGGTATAGTTAGATGGTTTAAGGATGATTTTTACTCAAGGTTTAAGGGTCCAGAGCCCGGGGAGGAGAGATGGCCATTCGAAAGTATAAGCAAAGAAACATTGGGCATGTGGGTATTCATAGCATCTGAAATAATGCTCTTCGGCTCAGTTATATCAAGCTACATTTTCATAAGGTCTAACTTCCCGCAATGGCCTAGTCCAGCAGCAATTCACGATATACCTCTTGGCCTGTTTAACACAACTGTTCTAATTACGAGTGGGTTCACGATGTTTCTTGCTATGATTAATGCTCGTGAGGGGAAGCAAGTAGGCATGCTTGTGGCTCTTACCTCAACAATGCTGTTAGGAAGCGTCTTCCTGTCTGTCAAGTTCTCTGAATGGTACAACTTAATATCGAATGGCTTTACACCGTCAAGCGGCCTCCCAGGTAGCACATTTTATCTTGCAACTGGGTTGCACGCAGGTCATGTAATAGCTGGAGTCTTTCTTCTAGGATATTTTGTATTTAAGACATTGAAAGGGGGGTACGTGAAGGAAAGAGGGTCAATCGAGAGCTTTGGAATATACTGGGCATTCGTGGATGCAATTTGGCTTGTTCTTTTCCCTCTCTTCTATCTGGTGTGAAAAGAAATGAAGAATAAAGCTGCCTTGTTTGTTTGGATGTATTTGCTTGCAACTATACTGCTAGAGTTTGTTTTCTCCAACGTGCTGGACGCTCCCCGTCAGGTACTTGCTATAGGCTCTGTTGTCGCATCACAGCTTCTTGTCATTTCTCTCTTTTATATGGAGGTGAGGTCAGGAGGGCGCTTTCTAAAGTACATACCCATAACTGCTTTAGTGCTTGTCGTGGTTCTGACCGTTGCTCTAGTTGTTTCCTATGGACACGGCTGAAGCTGAAAGGCTAAGAAGAGCGCTATCTCTTAGGACAAATGCAGTTAATTACGGAAGGTTTATGATTGCTTCAAGCATATTTGCATCTTTTACAGGGGTAGCTATCGTACCCAACAATCTACAGTTAGGTTACTTGTTTTTTATGTCAGCTGCAGCTTTAATATCACTAGGATTTTTCATTTCTAGAATACCTCTTTCGTTGAAGTCTGGGAACATACGGGAGCTAAACCGCTTCATTGGCAAGCTTGTCATTATCTCTACAAAGTATTCTTATTTGGCTGGAGAGCTATTGGATGTGAGGGAGAAAATTATTTCAATCGTTGAGCTGGGCAAGGAAGACACAATAACCTTGATTCCACTAAGCGAAGTCTCCTCCTTCTACTACGTGCATATGGCGAAAAAACAGTGAAAATCGTTATCTTTGTTGTTCTTGTTGTTTTTGTTGCCTTTACAGTCTCATCTTTTATCTTATTTGCACCAAATTACACCTATAGACACATAGTGAGTGGTTCATTTGGAAGTGGTTGCAACAGACCAGAAGGCTACATTGCTGTGATAATAGATAGTCAAGGTTTCAACGACAGTGCCATTTTGCTCAAGAATCATGAACATTGGCCAATCATATCTACCAGCCAAGGCGAAACTGTAAGGATCTATGTCTGCAACACCGACAAGGTTTCGGCACATGGTTTTGCGATAGAAGGTTATTTCGATTCAGGTATAGTCCTCGCCCCTGGTCAGAGCTACACACTCTCCTTTGTAGCAGACAAGAGAGGGAACTTTACTATATACTGCAACGTTTTCTGCCCAGTCCACTGGGCGATGACAAGTGGAATATTGTTTGTTACCTAGGGTTGCTTTGCTAGGACGAATCCGTAGTGGTATGGACCAACTTTTATCCTCTTGACTAGCCTGAATCCGCTCCTCTCAAATATGCTAACCTCTTCCTTCATAGATATCCTAAGCTGCAATGGTGGACCTTGGGACGTGAATCTCTTCTTCCAGTCTATGTTTACAACAGTTCCATTATCTTTCAGTATACGATTTAGCTCTTTAAGGAGAGCTTTGTGGTCATTTATGTCGTGAAACACGTTAGCCATGAATACAAGGTCTATCGATGAGCTAGCCAAACTGGTTCTCTCTGCTGGCAAGTTAACTATTCTAACAGTTTTTTCAAGACCTTCCTGCTTAATTCTCTTTTTGAGGTAAACAATCATGTCCCTTTCTTTTTCTACAGCATAAACAACACCTTTCATGCCCACCTTCCTAGCAATAGGTACAGTGAAAAAACCTGGGCCCGAGCCTATATCAGCAACATGCATTCCTTCTTTTATGCCTGCAAGCTCAACTATCCTTTCAGGATTCTGCCATTTCTTCCTCTCTTCTGACATCAGTCTAGAAATAAAGTCATCCATACCTTAATCAAGAGGATGCAGTTATTTTAGCTTTGAATATTCTGTCCATTGAACCGAGCTCATCTCCTTTCACAAGCCCTGTTTGTTACCGCATTCACATACAGACCTGACATAAACTAGCTAGAGGTCGAGATTAAATGAACTCAAATGAAGTTTATTGTAAAGCTGATAAATTTTACATTATATCAGACTGTTTCTAAGCATGTACTTTCGTATACACATCTAGTTTCTGAGCGCCGGAAAGCCTAGCTTAACCTGCCCCTCTTGTGGTTAGATGATACCTCCGCTATTAACTACACTATTTCTATCAAGTCTATATTTCGTGCACTTTCCCTAGCTCTGCTGCAAGCTCTTTCAATACATAAATATGCATGATATACATTATTCATTAGCTGCTATGTACCCTGCTCTTCGCAGTTGCTAGAACTGTTCCTATCCCTATTTCGCTAGAAACTATTACGTAACCGTAACTACTTAATATCGATTTGATAAATTCAAAGAAACATTCGGTAGATTCGATTCTTCTTCCTGCACCGATTACTGCTATTTCAATTGTATCGTTCTTCTTCGTAAAATTAAACTGTCTAAGGGGTAGAATAAAAGAGACATCTTGGACCAATTTGTGTAGCTCATCGATGCCTTCCGCAAAGACCTTAAGGAACCCTCCAAACCTGCTTCCAGCTTCATTGAATGTTCTCATAATCCCGTGCTTGTCAAGGGAATAAAGTCTGGCTATAATCTCGTCTGCCAAGTCTGATGGAAAAGCAAAAACATCTACAGTCTTCATTAGTGAGAGGGACCTCCAGAATTTGTAAATCTCAGAAGCGCTGCCTCCCTCCGAGGATATCTTCGCAACGACAGAGAGCGCCTCGTTAGCAAAAGAATATAGTGTTCTCTTATTCCTCTTTGCCTGAAAGGAGAACTCCTCGAAAACGTCCTTGCTTATTGATATATTAACTCTCTTTTCCGAAACATGGTTTTTCTTTGCTCTTGCATTCTGCTCTTCAGAGAGTTCTTGGATCATTTGAGCACCTCTCCACATAGCTGCCCAGGATGTTGAGAGACTAGAAGGTAGTTCCCACAGTGCCGTGCAATACATGCCATACATCCAGAGGCTAGAGATTTGTTAATAGGAACATAACTACCTTGCACGTCTCTCTCAAATACACGCATAACACATGAGGAGATGCAATAGAGTAAACTCCTGCCGTCAACGGGCCTCCTAATAAGGAAGCTAAACAAATAATCAATAACTGTTAACTTTTTTGTCATACCACTCAATAATTCTCTTCTCGAATCTACTACATTTATAATATCAAACATCAAAAATAAAAATAACTCCGAGTTTATTAGGTCTATCTGTACAGTTGTATACATGTGTAGGCACGTATACAGATATTTTTTATAACACGCCCGAGCATAATTTTTTAGAATGTTAAGAGGAGGAGGCTGAGAATAAAAAATGGGTGAAGGGAGGCCATCCACAGCATACATGCTTTCACTTGTAGGGCTTGTTTTCCAGATAGTTGGGGGTATAATGGTTGTATTCATGGCTTCTTATTGGAACTGGGGTTGGTACGGGTGGTATGGACATATGGGCGGTTACATGATGGCAGGCATGCCTTTTTCACCAGCATACTGGATAAACATTTCAATTTTGTTTCTCATTATAGTTGTATCACTAGGAATCGTCGGGCTGATGTGGATGAACAGCAAGAACATCGAGAGGGTGAGGACAGGCTCAATTCTAGTACTGGTTGCCTCACTTGTTGCCTTTCCGACGATGTGGGGTTTCTTTGTTGGTTCCATCCTCATGCTTATAGGTAGTCTCATGGGTCTTACTTGGAAACCTGAGTCAACCTAAGCAGAAATATGTTATTCGTGAAGTAGTATTAGCTTATCTTTGCTGTAATTATATTGAGGTGGCACTTTGCAATGAAGAGTTACTATGTTTTTTGTTTAATTCCGTCATCTTACCTGATGTCGCAGAAAGCCAAGATCTTTAGCTCTGGGATGAATGCAGCCAACCTTTGGTTAGGGCTGAGATTAATTACATATTCTCTTAAAGGATGCTTTTACTCAGTTAATTTCTATTATTGGGTAGGTTGGTAGGATGAGGCTTAGATGCTCAAAAGCTTGAATAAAGCTTTAAGCTGAAAAGGCTGCTGAGGTTCGGATAAAAAATAATCCCAACCCTCTTGGAGGATGGGATAACAGGCTGATGTATATCCTTTGCTTCATTATGAAGCAAAAGACAAAATTCCTGAAATGATGGGAATATCATAGCTTTAGATATGGGAGGATGTCAATAGAGCTAAAGCCCTAACTGGGCTTGCTGAGCCGTCGCAGAGAGAAAGGGGTGCACCGACAAACAGGAAATCCTTGCCAATAAGCTTTTCTAGATTTACAAGGTTCTCAAAGATAACTACACCTCTTTGCAAGAGTATTTTGTGTGCATTAAAAGGCAACCTATCAGGGCTTGGTGCATCTATACCAAGAGAAGCAAAACCTGCACTAATTATTAGCTTGCAAGCTTCAGTTCCTATTTCTGGATGTTCAAACCATTTTTTCTTTCCAGCATATTTGCTATAACCTGTTAGAATCAAAAGTATCCTACCTCTTGCTTCCTTCATTTTTATGCTCTGTTTCTCCATTCTTTCCTTGATATCATGCTCTGTGATAGTATACCTTGGCTCACTATTTCTAAAATCAAGCACAATGCCTCTGCATACAACTGAAGTTAGAGGGACGTATTCGACAGTTTTACCTTTCTTTATAAAGTGTGCGGGTGCATCCATATGCGTTCCTGTGTGTTCAACAAAACTCCAGACACATGAATAATAACCGTCTTTCTCCAGATCGTAAAGTGTTGACCTTAGTGGTTGCGGGTAGCCAGGAAAAACTGGTGTCTTTAAGCTTGTTATTGGCATCGATAGGTCAACAATCTTATTAATGTACTCCATGGCAGTGGTTTCCTTCATTTATTTAATAAACTTCTTCACGAAACTTTACAACTTAACTCTTTTAAAATTGTAACATTACACTTTAAAAGAGACCCATTCACGATAAAATGTATGGAGCTCAAGATTGATGAGCTTGATTCACAGATAATCTCGCTACTGCAAAGCGATGGGAGGATGCAGTTAAAAGACATAGCAAACAGGGTAGGTGTTAGTATTCCAACTGTAAGGTCGAGGATATCAAAGCTGATAGAGCTGGGTGTAATAAAGAAATTTACAGCAGTAGTTGCAGCTGAGAAAATATGGGGAAGGGTTAGATTTGCACTCCTCTGCAATATTAATACCGAAAACATAGAGGATATCAAGAAAAAGCTCAATGGGTTAGAGGAGGTTAGATGCTTTTACTTTCTTGCAGGAGAGAAAAATGCATTAATAGTATGTGAGGTTGATGGGCTTGAAAACGTAAGCAGATTTACCTCAAAGCTCATATCCTTGGAAATGGGTATTGAGAGTATTTCCTCTTTCATAATTACAAATGTTATCAAGGAAGAATATGGTTCTGCTGTAGGACCAAACACATCTTTAAGCATAACGTGTGATTTTTGTGGTGCCATAATATATGGAAAACCTCTTGTAAAGTACATAGATGGGGGCAGGTACTACTTCTCAGCCAAGGAGTGCGCCGAAGCATATATACAAAAGAGAAAGAAAGTTTTAGAGATAAAAAAGAGTTAGTCGTATAAAACTTTATATTAACAAAAACCATCCTGCCTCTCTGTTGACAAGCTACAGGCTTGAAGAAATAAAAAGAGAAAGGAAGACACTACGTAGTTTTCTTTCTTATCTAGGGCCTGCCCTGATGGTTTCGATAGCTTACATGGACCCTGGCAACTATGGTACTGACTTGGTAGCTGGAAGTAATTTCAAGTACGACCTTGTATGGGCCGTCTGGCTTGCGTCATTTGTTGCAATGCTCCTCCAATATTTATCTGGAAAGCTTGGCATAGCAACCGGAAAATCACTTCCAGAGATGATAAGAGAATCTCTTAACAAAAAAATCTACATAGTTCCTTACTGGATTGCCTCAGAGCTGGCAGCAGCCGCAACAGACCTTGCTGAGTATCTAGGTACTGTCATAGCTCTCAACCTCCTTTTTGGCATACCCTTGCTATACTCCTCTATTATAGGAGCTCTGGACGTGATTATATTGCTTGCAATGATGTCGAGAAGGTTCAGATTCATAGAGAGGTTCTTCATGACTCTCGTGAGTATCCTAGTCCTAGGTTTTCTTTACCAGCTGTTGATCGTTAAACCAGACCCAATGCAGGTTATCTATCATACCTTTGTTCCTTCTATACCGAATAACGAAGCGCTTCTAATCATTGTTGGAATTATAGGTGCTACCGTAATGCCGCATGCGCTCTTTGTTCATTCGTGGCTCTCCAAAAACAAGATGGACATAACAGGCAAGGAGGAACCGATAGAGAAAAGGTACAGTTCCCAGAATGCTTCAGAGGAAACAAGGGAGGGTCTGAGGAGGGCGCACATGGTAGAGACTGTATCGATGCTTTTTATTGCAGGCTTTGTCAATGTTGGCATACTACTTGTTTCAACGGCTCTCTCGCCATTTCAAGGAGACACTATTCAGCATGCTGCATCAGGGCTCTCGGAGCTCTTCGGAAGATTTTTTGGTGTTATATTCATAGTTACATTGCTCGCTTCTGGCCTTACCTCATCAACCCTAGGAACGATAGCTGGGCAGGTAATAATGGATGGCTTGCTTGGCACAAGGGTTAGGGTCTGGCTCAGGAGGATAGTTACAAGGTTTGTTAACGTATTTCCCACGACGATCGCCATATTGCTTGGAATAGACCCGCTAAGCCTTCTTGTCTATAGTCAAGTTATTCTCAGCATAATGATACCTCTTCCTATGATACCTCTAGTATACTACACATCGAAGAAAAAATATGTAGGAAGGTTTGTAAACAGACGGATAACAACTGTGTTAGCTGTTGTATCTGTTTGTCTAATCATAGTTTTTAATGGCTACCTCATATCGACCATATTTTAGGAGGAAAGGCATGGAAGTAACACTTTATTCTTTTTTCGTGCAAATCTGCATAAATAGAACATGCAAAGAGAGTGAGATTGTTGAAGTATAAAGATGAAACGCCGAGGGTCGAAGACTACCTTGAGATAATATACAGGTTGATAAAAGAGAAAGGCTATGCAGCAACCTCAGATATATCTGAGAGGCTCTCCGTGAAGAGACCAACAGTTTCTCTGATGATAACAAAGCTTGCGAGGATGGGCTATCTAACGCACGAGAAGTACAGGGGAATAAGGCTCACACAGCAGGGTGAGAGGGTTGCGAGGTCTGTCATCAAGAAGCACGAGATAATAGCAGAATTTCTCGAGATGTTAGGCGTGAAGGAGGAAACAGCTTACACAGATACTGAAGGAATAGAGCACCACGTTCAAGAGGAGACACTTGAAAGGCTGAGAAGGACGGCCGAGTACTTCCGGAAAAACAAGAAGGCACTTGTTATGCTGAGGAAGTTTATAGAAAGAAACATAAGAAGATGAAAGATGCTAGATTTCTTTCAGCTCTCTTCTTTTGTATATGATTATACCTGCAATAATCGATATAATTGAGTAAAAAGCTATAATGGCCACTGCTTCTGGGACAGTAGGGTTGTATAGATGCAAAGTTATTTTTGAAGTCCCGTTAGGCACGACTATTTCTTGGTAGTGGGGCGGATATGTATTTTTTGCGACAGCTTGCACAGCACTACCGGCGTAGTTTAGAAGGAACCACGGCTCAATGTTCACGAATTGAAGGATGCCTGATATTGTTGGCATAACAAACCACAGAACCAGAGTTGTGACAATTCCTGAAACAAGCTGACTCTTGAAGATCGAGCTGAAGAGCAGTGCAAATGAGACAACACCAAAGACGAAGAATAGACCAAGGCCGATAAGAATGTAAATGTTTGGTATCACTTGACCGAACAAATAGTATCCGAAGGAAATGCCTACCAAGTAGAAATCAGAAAAAATAACGATGACACACACAGCCAAGGCAGCGAGAAGTCTTGAGACGAATATCCTTGCTCTTGAAATTGGCTGCGTGAGTGTGAAGAAACCCTCCCTGCTAAAATCCCTCGAGATTGCATCACCCGCGAAGACACCAGCAGCCAGAGATGTTGCGAAGACAAAATTCGTGAGAGCTTCTGAGGTATAGCTGTATACGTCGCTTGGTTTTGGAACCACACCTGCGAAGTATAGGATTACACTCAAAGAAGATAGAAGTATGTATATTGGGAATATGACAAGGAAGCGCTTGCTTCTGAAATAGGATTTTAAGTAGACGTAAAACATTGTAGTGAATTGCATATCAAGCATCACCCTTCTCTTCTTTTCCAGAAATTAATTCCAGATAGGCCTTCTCAAGAGCAAGGGAGGAGTCAGAGACTGTCCTTACACCAAGAGGTAAGAGCTTTTCAAGTATCTTGCTCCTTGTCTCGTTCTTTCCGTCAAATACAATTAGATATACTGTATCGCTTTCTTTCTCGTACCTATTTGCAATACCTTCCTCTGTAAGCTGTTTTATTGCCTTCTCTTCTACAGAAGAGTTAAACTCAACCCTTATGGCATTTGAGACAAACTTCTTGGAGAGGCTCTCTACATCGCTCTGGGCGACTATTCTCCCTTTGTTAATGAAGTAAACGTAATCGCAAACGTGGTTTACTTCATATAGCAAGTGCGAGGATAAAAATATCATCCTCTCCTTTTTGAATTGAAGTATCAAGTTTCTGAATATGACTGACTCTGCAGGGTCGAGGCCAGCTGAAGGCTCATCAAGTATCATAATTTCAGGGTCTTGTGCTAGTATTGCAGCTAAGAAAACTCTCCTCTTCTGGCCTTTTGAGAGCTTTGAACACCTTCTTTTCAAATCTGGAAGGTCAAGCTTTTCCTTTAATGCTTGAATGTCAGGGGTTCCCTTCCCCCTTATCTTTGCAGCATAGTCAATAAACTCCTCGACGCTCATGAAGCTATATGGCTCTGGATCTTCAATTAATGCACCAACATACTTCAAAGCTTCAACTGGGTTCCTGATAACATCTACGTCATTAACCAAAGCCTGACCAGATGTTGGCCTAAGAAGTGTTGTGAATATCTTCATGGTAGTTGTCTTTCCAGCACCGTTAGGGCCGAGATAACCAAAGCAACCCTTTCCTTCCAGCTTGAAGTTAACGTTATCAAGGGCAGTGAAAGAATTAAATCTCTTTGTGAGCTTTTCAGCGACAAGCTTCAATTCATGACAGCCCAACTAAACAGGTCTTATATTGATTTCTTGGTGTTCAGTTTTTGAACTGTTATCTAGCAAATTGATGACTAACGAATATGATCCTATGCTCGGAACCAAGAGAATACTTATATGTCTTGAGGACAAATAATAAAATGTGAGGAAGGCTTACTCTGCAATAATATTTGTTTTGATTGTCTTTCCCCAAGTCTTCTACTGGTACAATGTCCTTTTGCTCCCACCATCAACTGAACAGTACCTCTCTTCTTACAGTGCTGAAAACTACGAGAAGCCTCCAGGAGGTAGGGTACTTCACGTTGAACATGGATCGGCTTTATCTTCAATTCAGCAAGCAGTAAACATGGCACAACCTGGGGACAAGATAATAATTGGTCCAGGGGTATACACTGAAAGTGTAACTATTGAATACAAGCCTTGGCTCAGCATTATGGGTACAAACAGGGAAAAAGTCATACTCTCAGGAGAGAATAAGTTTGCCAATGGAATATACGTTCTTGCCTCGAATCATGTTGAGATATCAAACATAACAGTTAGGGATTATTTGGGAAATGGTATAATGTTTGTCAAGTCTGACTATTTTTCCCTAAAGTATGTTGACTCAATTAATAACAGAATATATGGCCTTTATGCTCTTGGTAGCAGGAACGGCATCTTTAGCCATGTTTCTGCTTCTGGGAGTGGCGACTCTGGTCTTTACGTAGGTGAAGTTTCAGACTGCAATTGCACTATAGAATATTCTGAAGCATATGGGAATGTGCTTGGATATAGTGGGACAAGGGCTACTGGTGTTACTATAAGGAACTCTTTTTTCCATAACAACTCAGTTGGTATTGGACCAAACACACTGATGCCAAATATTGCAAGTTTAGTTAGCGGGAAATGGACACTTCCTATTTGGGCAGGCAAAAATGTAATAGTTAACAATCTTATAAAAGATAACAACAACAAAACAGTGAAGTCAGTTGGTTGGGCTGCTACTTACGGGGTTCCAATTGGTACAGGGATAGCACTTATAGGATCTCCTTTTAATCTTGTTGCGAACAACACAATATCAGGCAACATGAAATGGGGGATAGCAGAGTGGTACTTCCTTGTCCCACCCTTTGGAAACGTATTTCAGTTAAATACTTTTGAGAACAATGGGAAAGATTTTTGGAGAGATGGTACTGGTTTCTTTGGATGTGAAATAAACGAGGCACCTGGAGGGGACAGGCCCTACAGCTGCTCTTTGCCTTATTTCCTTAGGCTTTACTTTCCAAACCCGTTTAAAGAGGTAGAGCTTCTTGTAAACGTTGGAAGTCCAGGTAGGCTTATTGTTGTACCACTTCTCATCGCAGCAGTTGTAAGCGGGTCAGGTCAGATAAGAAACAGAAAAAAGAGGCTTGCATCAGGATTGATAGACATGCTTGTCGTTTCGGATATCTACCTCTTACTTGCCTTCCTTCTCGCCTTTAGCCTTTTTGGAGTCAAAAGCTTGCAGTCAGGTATTGACGCAACTCTGTCTTTGACGTTGCTTCTCTTTCCCTTATCCTACTTTATCTGGGCTACACTATGGGTTGTATATGGCTTAGTGACGGAGGCTTTGGGCAAGGCAACACTTGGAAAGAAAATGCTCGGACTCAGGCTTCAAGCTGACAGAGCTAGGATACTTCTTAGAAACATTCTAAGATACATTGACCTATCTTTCCTCAGCCTTCCTGCAATTATCTTAATAGCCTTAATAGGGAAGACACCAAGCCAAGCAATCTCTGAAGTGGAAATTGATTAAGAAAATACTTTTCTTACTTTTCCTGCTCGGCTTTCTTGTTGTTTTAACTTTTACAATAACAAGGAGTAACAGTAGCCAAGTCCAGATAATGATACCAAAGGGCGCTTCTTTAGGTGGTAATTTCACACCTGGAGTGGTTCAAGTTGTGATCGGCATTAACAATACAGTCATGTGGATAAACGAGGATGAGAGTGCACATACTGTTACAAGCTTAAACGGAACTTTTGATTCGGGTCTAATTAACCAGTACAGTTCTTTTTCCTACACTTTTTCATCTCCAGGAATTTATTTTTATTATTGCAAGCCGCATCCCTGGATGAAAGGTGTCATCATAGTAAAAACAGCTGAGTAGATTTCTTTAAATCCTGTAATTACCTTCACGAATGCTGGGGTATGCATGACCTAGACTTTGATGTGATTGATGGAAGTATGGTTCATGAAGTTCTCCAATACAGGGAGTGTATCAACATTCTAAAAGATATGTTTATGGAGGCAAGTAATGAAATAGACTCCCAACCCAGGAGAACAATAATCTCAGCAGGAAGTGAATCAGTAATTCTTGTAATGCCTTCATTCTCACAGAGGATAAAGAAATTTGCTGTAAAGATAGTTACTGAGTTTAAGGAGAATCCTGAAAAGTTTGGTCTTCCAGCACAGGGGGGCAAGATTGTGCTCATGGATGGAGATAATGGAAAAACACTTGCAATAATAGACTCATCCTCTGTGACAGAAATAAGAACAGCTTCCATGTGTGCACTTGCAACAGATATACTTGCAAGAAAAGATTCCGAGCAAGTATGTATTATAGGCTCAGGAAGGGAGGCACGTGCAATACTCGAAGCAATACTTTGTGTAAGAGACATAAATAGGGTTAGAGTCAAAAGCAGAAACTACTCTAACGCAGTAAGGTATGCAGAAGAAATGGGCAGAAAACTTGGAATAGAATTAATACCATGCAAAGAAACTAGCGAAGCTAGTAGAGGAGCAGATATAATAGTTACAGCAACAAACTCCGAAGCGCCTGTTCTTTACCTTCAAGATGTGGAAAGAGGTGCACATATTGTTAGCATAGGTACGTTACCAACGAGAAGAGAGCTTGGAGATGATTTAATCTCTTCTTCTTCAGTATTCGTAGATACCAGGGCTGGGGTTTTAAATGAAGCTGGAGATATAATGCATGCAATAAGGGAGGGAATGTTTTCACCTGAAAGGATTAAAGCTGACCTCTCTGAACTTGTAACTGGAAAGCATAAAGGTAGAGAAAGCAAAGAAGAGATAACACTTTTCAAGTCTGTTGGATTTGCGCTACTTGATGTATTTGCTGCTAGCGTTATATTTGAAAAGGTTAAACAGTTAACCCGTTAATAAGAAAACTTCCTTTCTATGAGGGAGAGTATCGCATTCCCAACAAGAGCTATCAGCACAGTAAGTATGATAAGAGCGTAAAGCTGTGGTGTAAAAAAGAATCCGACTGAAGTTGTAAGGAGAAAACCTATACCTGAAACAGGAGCGAGTATCTCTCCTCCAACTACACCAATTGTGCAAAGACTAAACCCTTGCTTAAGGCCAGAAACTATTGGGCCTACGGACGAAGGTAATATAACCTTTGTAAATATGGAAAATCTTGAGGCGCCCACGGACTTTGCAAAGGTTACTAGCTGGGTATCTGCCTGCCTGTATCCTGCAATTGTATTTGCAACTATAGGAAAGAAGCCCAGATATGCACCAAATGCAATATCTGACCTTGGACCTATGGAAAAAATTAGAAACATTATTGGAAATAAAACAAAATTAGGAACAGCTAATAATGCAACAACAAGTGGTTCGAAGGATTCTTCAATTATCTTAAACTGACCAATCAGAGTTCCGATTAAGAGACCAAAACTTGCAGCTATACCAAAAGCAAAAATTAATTCGTATATTGTGAGTAGTACATTAGTTTGGACGTCAGGCAAACCTGAAGAGCCTTGCAAGAAACTAATAAATGCAAGAAAAACTTCGTAGGGTGTAGCTATTAGTATATTGCTTACACCTAAGCTAAGAAGCATATCTCCAATTAGCTGCCAAGCAAGAATCCATATCAGTATAACAACAATTCTCATCCAGCCAGAAGACCTAAAATTAAAAACCATATATTGGCACCTCAAAAAATAGTTCGAAAGCTTGATAAACCAAAGCGGTAGTCCATTGAAAACTATTAATGGATAATTCTGGTTCAGTAATTATCCTAGAAGATGTTTCGAAGAAATTCAAGACGAAGTCTGGAGAAGACATACTTGCTCTCGACTCCGTATCCTTCAAAGTTAAACATGGGGAATTTGTATCGATAATAGGGCCGTCTGGATGTGGAAAGTCGACATTACTCTCCTTGATAGCCGGACTGGAAATGCCCTCAAAAGGTAACGTGTATGTTGATGGCGAAAAAGTTACCGGTCCTAACCCTTCAAAGATATCCTTGATGTTCCAAGAACACACTTTGCTTCCCTGGAGGACTTTGCTAAGCAACGTCGAGTTTGGGCTCGAGATCAGAGGAATACCAAAGGAAGAGAGAAAGGAAAAAGCAATGAAGTTTCTTGAGCTCGTTGGGCTAAAAGGTTTTGAGAACAAGTATCCACGTGAGGTCTCTGGAGGGATGAAGCAAAGGGCCTCCCTGGCAAGGTCGCTTGTACTTGACCCAGAGATAATACTGATGGACGAGCCTTTTGGTGCACTTGACGAACAGAATAGAATAATACTTGGAAGAGAACTTACAAATATATGGCTAAAGATAAGAAACACAGTAGTATTTGTAACACATAGCATAAGAGAAGCAGCGTACCTTTCAGATAGGGTGATAATATTTACAAAAAGACCCGGGAGAGTTGCAAAGGAGATAGTTATTGATGTTCCAAGACCACGTGACTTTGGCGATGATAAGCTGGCCCGTGTTGAAAAAGAAATTTTCGAGCAAATCTTTGATTCCAAACAATAAGAACCGAAAATCATTTGAGCCTGCTCACTTCCCTGACGTCAAACGCCTTGCTTTTATCTAATTTCTTCAGTTCAGACCTCTTTACTTTCTGGTTTGCCGTCTTTGGAAGGGTTTCGACTTGGATAATGAACCTAGGGATCATGTAAAATGGAAGCTCTTGCCTGAGAAAATCAACAAAAGAGCCATAGTCTATTTTGCCCGATGTCCTGATAGCAAGGAGTATCTCCTCATCGCCTGTATCTTCACTGTATACCCCTGTCGCTGCTGCTTCGACTACTCCTGGGAAAAGCTCTGCAACAGACTCGATTTGGGAAGGTATTATATTCTCTCCTCTTGATCTTATAATGTCCTTCTTTCTTTCAACATAGTAATAATATCCTTCCTTGTCTCTCTTAGCAAGATCACCAGTCAAAAACCATCCAAGCTTATTAAAGGGGCTTGGACTGTTCAGATAAGAGAGAAAAATTGTGTTCTTCATCCTTTCTTTTATTGCGATCTCTCCAACCCTCCCTATTCCCACATCTTTTCCTTTTTCGTCGACTAGTTTTACCAAGACGCTCCTAAGTGGTTTACCGATGCTTCCCACTTTGTTATCATACACTGTATTGAATATAGCGATGCCACACGTTTCTGTCATTCCGTATCCCTCTACTAGTTGGACCCCGAACCTTTTCATGAATCTCCTCTGTATTGGAGCACTTACTCCCCCGCACATTATTACCCTGAGCATGTTTGGAGCATAGTTATTCTTAGGCGCGTTTAAGAGCAAATTGACCATTCTCATAAGGAGAAAAGATACTGTTGAACATGTTTTAGACGCAAAATTCCAGAACCTTGAAACGTGAAACCAGTCCATTTGAGCCGTTGTCAAGCCTGAAAGAAGTGCGGGCAACGTTGTCATTACTTGCCCACTAGTATGGAAGAAAGGAAGACAGTTGAAAAGTACATCATCTTCCCTCATCAAAATGATGGAAGAAACTTCTCTTGCTCTATTAACAAAGCTGTAGTGTGGAAGAACTACACCTTTTGGCTTGTCTGTAGTGCCTGATGTGTAGAGTATTTGGGCTGGGTCAGAAGGCGATACCTGTTCCGGAACAAACGACTCTTCCCCTTCGAGTATAAATTTTTCAAATTTTTCATGATTTCCTGCCTCCTGTCCACCCCGGACCACCAGCCTTGTTTCAGGGATAACATTTTCAGGTATATTTTGAACTAGCTCTCCATCTACAAAAATTACAGACGGTCTTGAATCTTTTATTTGATAGGCTAGGAAATCACCCTTTAAGCCGGTATTGAAAGGAACGAAGACACATCCAGCCATTAATGAACCCAGCCATACGTAAACCATTTCAGTGCTGTTTTTCATCATCGTACCCACTCTGTCACCTTTCTTCAGACCAATTCTCCTTAGTGAAGAGGCCGTACGTGAAACTCCATTCAAGAGTTCGCCATAGGTTATTCTTTCGTTCTCCCAGATAATCGCAACTTTCTCGGGATTCTTTGATGCAACCTCGGGTAAAAAAGAAGACAGATTCCTGAATCTGGGGAGAGAGATAGGTTCTTGAAGGACCATTAGCTCACCTCAACATGTTAATTTTTTTCTCGAAGTAAAGCAGAAATTGATTAATAGCTATTAGCACTGCAGAGAAAACAAGTATCAAACCGTAGAGCGGTCCAGTGAGAAATATAGTGGACCAGTAAAATATTAATGAACCGAGGCCAACAACCGTACCCTGATACATCTCCGCGAGTGTTACAGTAACTGCAACAAGGATCAAAGAGAGCCTCATGCCCGCAAAGGCCGTTGGTATTATTGATGGTAAAACAATTTTCCTGTAAATCTGAATGTTATTTGCTCCCATCGACTTTGCCAAAAGAATATTCGATAGATTTATTGATTTTGAGCCTGCAATTGTATTAACTGCAACGGGAAAGATGCCTGCAAATATTCCAAAAGCAACCTTTGACGAAATGCCTATTCCAAACCAGAGTATAAAGAGGGGTAAAAGTGATATCTTTGGAACAGCAAAAAGCAAGAGAATAAATGGCTCGAAGACAGAAGTGAGATACCTATTAACGCCTATCGCAAGACCGATCCCGAGCCCGAGAGAAACAGCAATAATATAGGCTATGGCAATCTCATAAAGAGTCACCTTCGCATTGAAGAATATTGATAAAAGCACTTCTCTCTGAAAGAGTGAAAGAACAGCGCTTGAAGGGCTTGCTAGAAACTCCGGAGAAATTATCTTAAAATCAGCAATTGCTTCCCATGCAAAAAAGAAAGAGAGGATTGCTAGGATCCTTATTAGGTAGACCTTGAGCTTGAACCTAGCAATCATGTCTGAACAGGCACAAATTGTGTTGTATAGGTATCCTTTGGATTTGGAGCTGTTCCAGTTATCAATCCACCTGTGAGGTCAAAACTTATCGCGTACTGTATTCCTGTTTCATCTATTGTCCCATCATAGCTGAATATCTGAACAGCCCGTGCTATTGTCTTTGAGGCTGCTGCTTGGTTCATGTTCAGAAACTTTGCTAGGTATGTTGCTGCATCAGACTGGTTTGATTTTATTCCGTTCAGAGCCTGAAATATTGATTTGAGCACAGCCTTTACAATGTCAGGGCTGTTTTGTATCATGTTATTTGAAGCAAAAATGACCATCTCCGTCTTCCAAGCCGGGTAGTAGGATGAGAGATTTGCGATTATCCTTCCAATCCCCTTTGCCTGAAGGTCGTATCCCTGGTCGAATGTCCATATAAAGGCCTGCGTTTTCCCCTGCTGGAGCGCAGCAAGCTGTGTTGTTATTCCACCAAGAGCAACAGGAGTTACAGAGATGCTGTTATTCTGGCCGAAGTTCTTCGCAAGCTGGTAGGTTAGACCTGGTATCGTTGTCACACCAATGTTCTTTCCGTTTAGGTCTGAAGGCTTTGTTATGGAAGAATTTGCCAGACCTATTACAACGAAATCGTTTACAGATGTTACTTGCGCTATAACCTTAATTGGAAGTCCAGCAGATATGAAGTGTTCCACAGAGAATATATTATCCATGCCTATCTGTATGCTTCCGGCTGCAATTGCACTTGACAGGGCAGCATCCCCTGTAAAGGCAGAAATTGAGACATTTACTCCGTTTCTTGAGAAGTAACCTTTGTCAGCTGCGTAGTAAATTGGCATAAATTGGTATGACCCTTTAACTGGGATACCAAATGTCACGTTCACTGTTTTCTGTTGTGTTTGTATCGAGAAGTAATAGTAGAAAACGGCAGCTATTATGATTATGACGACAACAATCGAAACAACAAGCATTGTAGAGATACCTGCTTTCCTAGAAATTTTCATGGCACGCCTTTTATACTTCTGTGTAGTCATATTTAATGATTTAGCCTTAGCTTTGAACGGATGGCATGTTATCTATTTATTGTTGATTACTTTTGATGTAATGAATTTTATTTCAACTGATTGCTTTTTTCTTGCTCTCTTAAAATCCGGTGAAGTATCTTGCCAACGCTGGACTTTGGCAGTTCTCTTCGGAACTCGATTTGCCTTGGTATCTTGTATCCAGCAATTCGTCCTCTCAAATAGGCAAGTAGTTCTTCCTTTGAAATTTCTTCTCTAGGCACCACAAATGCCTTTATTGTCTCTCCAAATTTTTCGTCCGGAACTCCTATTACAGCTGCCTCCTTTACCTTGGGGTTCTCGAGAATTACACTTTCTATTTCTTCTGGCCAAACCTTGTAGCCTCCAGTGTTAATCATGTTCTTCTTCCTGCCAAGCAGGTAAACAAAGCCGTCAGGGCAAACATAGCCTATATCACCCGTTAGCAGGAAGCCATCCTCCGTGAAAACAGCCCTTGTTTCTTCATCTCTATTCCAGTATTTCACCATTATTTGAGGTCCTTTTGCCCCAAGTTCCCCTACTTTACCAGGAGGGAGAGGGTTACGATTGTCATCAAAAGCTAGCACTATTGTGTCACGGAGTGGAAGGCCAACCATATTTTCGATGTAGAGACCAAGAGGACAAACAGTCAGCTGAGGCGACGCCTCTGTTAAGCCCCAACCAACGTTTATCGTTATACCCGTTATCTCCCTGAACCTTTCTGCGACTGGTCTCGGGAGTGAGGCACCAGAGCTAAAACATATCCTGAGCGAGGAGACATCTGTTCTTTTGATTTGTTCAGTTTTGACAAGTTCATTGTAGACTGTAGGAACACCTGGCATTACTGTTATACTGAATGTCTCAACCAGTTTCAGTACAACTAACGGGTCGAACTTTCTCATTACGACAGTGCATCCAGAACATAAGATGGAACTGTTAAGTCCACAGTTCAGGCCGCCGCTGTGCGTCATGGGTAGGAATTGAAGGAAGCTTTCCTCTCCTCTTTTGAGACACCATGCCTCGGAAAGGCGCGACAATACAGATATGAAATTACCGTGAGTTAGAAGTGCCCCTTTTTGTATGCCAGTAGTTCCTCCTGTGTACAATATACAAAGAGGACTCGTTTGCCTAATTGGAATGAATGTTGCCTTGGGAGCCCTTGGTATATCTTCGCCCACAATTACTTTCTTAACTTGAGGGAACTTACCTTCAAGAGTTTGATCGCATATTAACGTCGAGGCTCCTGAGTCGTTAATAATGAAAGACGCCTCTCGCTCTGTTAACCTGTAATCTATCGGCACAGCAATACATCCAGACATAGAAATTGCATAAAAGGAGACAACATACTGCCAGGAGTTTGGTAGGAGGATTGCAA
>CADDZR010000016.1 GCA_902812495.1 archaeon
AAACTCTAATTTAGTAAGCTTTAATCACTCAACAAAGGCTGAAATCCGTCGCTGTTAAAAAGGGCAGTTAGGAAGGTGAAAATGTGGCTCAACAAGTTATCGAAGAAAAAGAGGGTAAGATGCTACTACCAAAGCAACCGGAGGTAAACATAGGCACATCAGGCCATGTAGACCATGGTAAGACAACACTTGTCCAAGCAATTACAGGCAAGTGGGCAAGTGCACATAGCGAGGAGCTGAAGAGAGGAATAACAATCAAGGTTGGATATGCTGATACAGCCTTTTACAAATGCAAGTATGAAAGCGAGCCTGAATGCTACTCAACAAGCAAGATATGCCCTATATGCGGGAGGGAGACAGAGCTTCTAAGGGCTGTTAGCTTTGTTGACTGTCCTGGGCATGAGAGTTTAATGACAAACATGCTTGCTGGTGCATTTTTGATGGATGGAGCATTACTTGTTATAGCTGCAAACGAGCCTGTTCCAAAGCCGCAGACAAGGGAGCATTTAATTGCATTACAGATGCTTGGAATGAAGAGAATAGTTATAGTGCAGAACAAGATAGACCTTGTTAGCGATGATGAAGCAAGGAAGAACTACGAGCAGATAAGGGCCTTTGTTACGAATACTGTTGCTGCAGATGCACCCATAATACCTGTTTCAGCACAGCAAAAGGTGAATATAGATGCGTTAATTCAGGCACTTGAGACAGTAATACCAACTCCACCAAGGGACAGGAATGCAAGTGCGCTTCTATATGTTGTAAGGAGCTTTGATGTTAACAAGCCTGGAACTGATGCAAGGGACCTTTCAGGAGGTGTCATTGGAGGGAGCCTCGTTAGAGGAGAGCTGAAGGTAGGGGATGAAATAGAAATAAAGCCAGGGATTTTAGATGAGAAGACAAGCAGGTTTGAGCCTGTTGTAACAAGGGTCTCAAGCCTTGGGACAGGTGCAGGTGTAACAGACAAGGTTGGACCAGGAGGTCTTGTTGCAGTTGGGACCTATTTAGATCCTTACTATACAAAGGGAGACCAGATGGTTGGAAGCGTTGCAGGGAAGCCTGGGACTCTGCCTCCTCTTCTTAATGAGCTCACACTCCAGCTTGAACTCTTTGATACTGTCGTAGGTCTTGCAGAGGCAGTAAGGGTTGAGAAGATAAAGTACAATGAGACACTCAGGCTAAATGTTGGCACTGCAACAACTATGGGTATTGTTAAGAGTGTGAAGGAGAGCCAGATAGAGATAGAGCTAAAGAAGCCTGTTGTAGTTGAAGCAGGTATGAGAGCTGCAATAAGTAGGAAGATAGCAGAGAGATGGAGACTTATTGGGTCTGGAGTAGTCAAATGATACAGAGAATTGAAAGATAATTGAAAGAACTTCTGCTTGATTCAAGCTTTCTTTTAAGGATAGCAGAGGAGCCAACAGACTGGGAGAATCAGGTTGATCAGCTTTTTGGTCAGTATAGAGCTGTTATACTTTCATCAGTAGAGTCTGAGCTTAAGAGTATTGCATCAGGCAAGGGTAAGAGAGCAAAGATGGCAAGGGTTGCTCTAGAAATATCTTCTAAATTTCCTGTTGTTGAGAGAAATGGTCCTGTCGATAAGACAATCTTAGACTTTGCATCTGAAAGGGATGCTATAGTAGCAACTAGCGATGTAGAACTTGCATCAAGACTTTTAGAAAAAGGGATTAAAGTAATCTCTTTGAGAAATAGAAGGATTTTTGTCGTTTCAAAGAGAGTGAAGAAACGTTAAGGCTTGTTCTCTCAACCTTCTATCTAAAGCAAGAAGGACAGAGAAGTATAGTGTAGCTCCAAGAAGTGTTATGAAAAGAAGGCGTATGGCATATGTAATTGTGGGAAGGTCTGGGTAAAGGATTAGTTTTGAGAGAGTATAGACAAACAAAGCCATAGCTAGGGAGACAAAAATGTATTTGATTACAGATTTAGGGAAAGAAAATGCAATTACTTTTTTGACCCTCCAAAGCTTAAAGGATAAAAGTACTATAAGAAGTATCATTTGTAAAGAAGCCCATTGTAGAGATGAGATAGAAGGAGTAAACAAGTGTGAAAACAAGCCCACTACAAAAACAGATGTTATGTAAGATACTGAGTAAAGGAAGTTTGCAAGTGGAACAATTGTCAGATTGCTCCTCAATATGTAGTATGTCTTTCTATTCTCAGTTAAGTCTGCTCTCTCAATACCTGTGAGTGTCTGGTCAAGTATGTTTGAGAGTATATTTAAAATAGAAGCAAAAGAAAGAACAGAAAGTGCAAAAAAGCTCTCAACATATACAGGTGAGAGAAGGAAGAGTATTTTCTCCCCAAGTGCAATTGCCCCTGCTGCCATAGGTATTGCAAAAAGCATCGTATAATCAAGTAAATCATGCACTATCTTTTCATGCTTATTCTGAAGAAGGAGTGGGTAAAGTGCAGATGCGAGGTATCCTGAATATCCAACTACAGTTGCGATTTGGTATGCTGCCTGGTAGTATCCTGCAAGCAATGTATTTCCCTGCCCAATAGAAGCAACAAAGGTATCTGCAATTGCAATCACATAATTTAATGTTGAGATTGCAGGTACGTAGCTCTGGGAGAGCCAGTTTTTTAGCTTTGGTATATCGAATGAGCTTTCAAATGTATGCCTGAGCATATATGTTGAGACAGATGACTGAACAAAGTATGAAATACATACAGATATTATAACACCGATAATCCTAAGTTTAAAGTCAAAAAGAAGGATATATCCAGCTGCAATCTTTGAAATCTCAGAAAGGATGAGGCTGTATCCTGTTATTGCTGGGTCGTATCCTGAGACAAGTGATGAGGTAGAGAGGCTCCAATAATTTAGAGGTACAAGGAGTGCAGCAGCTATAAAAGGTGTGATGGGCGAATTAACAGCATCATGAGAGAGAAATGAAACAGCTAGGAAGAATCCAATACCTATAACGCTCATCAACATACTTGCTAGTATTGCTGTCTTTCCAACTTTATTCCCCCTTGCAACTTCCCTTGTTGCCCAATAGGTTAAGAGACCGGCAGGATATGAAGCAAAAGTAACTATATCAAGGATAAACTCCCACAAGCCAAACTGCTGTGGATTTAGCCATCTTGTAACCATAACAAGAAAGATAAAGCCAGTTCCAACACTTAGTATCCTTGAAAGAAATACAACCATACCTGTCCTCCTTGGCTTTATCTTTCTCAAGTATGTTACCTCTTCAAAATTTGGTATCTTGACGGGTATGTCCAGCCCCTCATGAAAGCAATTGTATAGCTAACGCCCCAGCTTATAAGCTTAGGATTTCTTGAGAGAAGAGATGCAAAAGTTGCCTTGAATGGGATTGTAAGATGCCTTCTCAACAAGGACAGGTCAGATGTTAGTGAGTAGAATATCCTTGCATTTGCCCCGTACCACTCTGCTTTTTTCCTGTCGCTTAATGTTGAGTAATGTTTGCCCTTAACTTCTATCCATCTGTACCTCCATCCTCTCTTTCTCATCATCCTCTCTATGTAGAGGTCTTCGTATGCCCTTAGGGATGAGGGTATCTCTATTCCTTTTAGCGCTTCTCTAAGCCAGATTGTTGAGCCAGCTGAGAAGCCATGTCTCTTCTCCTTTAATGGTGTATACCTGCTTAAAGTATATGCAAAAAGCCCTCTATTCTGCTCTACAGGCCTCTGAACATATGCAACAACAGCACCAACATTTCCTTTCAATAGTGAAATAGCTCTATCAAACCAGCCTGTTTCCTCATAAATTATATCGCTTTCGACTGTTGCAAATACATCTGTGCTTGCAAGCTTAAAAGATAACTCTCTTGCCTTTCCCAAACCTCTAGAGTCAAGTATAAGCTCGCATCCAAACTCCTTTGCTATTTCCTGTGTTCTGTCTGTGCTGTAGTTATCTATTAGGATTATTCTTTTTGCAGGAATAGACTTGATTACAGACTCTAAGCACTGTCTCAGGTATTTTTCACTGTTGTATGTTGGTATAAATACATCCACCTTCAAGCTTTACCAAAGATTAATATCCATGTATTTAAACAGGGTGGACAGCCCCGGATAGAGATTATGTTTCAGATTGTTGAGCTAGAGGATGTTGTAAGGGTACCACCTGAGAAATTTGGCTCACCTCTGAATGAGGTAGCTCTTGAGCTTCTTAAGACAAGGTACGAAAGCACGATAAACCCTGAGCATGGGTACATGATCCTTGTTATAGATGTGAAGATAGACCAAGTTGGAAAGATAATACCCGGAGATGGTGCAACATATCACAAGGTAAGGTTCCAGGTCTTGTCATTTTACCCGAAGAAACAGGAGATAGTTGAGGGAGAGGTTGTCGAGATAACAGATTTTGGTGCTTTTGTTAGGATTGGACCTGCTGACGCACTTCTCCATCTCAGCCAGATAATGGATGATTATCTAACAAGCGATGTAAAGTCGGGTGTTATAACAGCATCGCAGACAAAGAGATCTCTCAAGGTTGGGAGCAGGGTCAGGGTTAGAATAAACGCAGTCAGCCTTGGTCACGGAATGGCAATGGGCAAGATAGGAGTTACGTGCAGGCAGCCCTTCCTTGGAGCAATTGAGTGGATCGAGGAAGAGATAAAGAAGGCAGAGAAGCAGACAAAGGCAGAGGAGAGGGCAAAGGTACAGGGCTGAGAGATGGCAAAGGAACTAGCTTGCAGGAAGTGCAAGACTCTAACAACTGAAAAGGTTTGCCCAAACTGTGGCTCTACAGAACTGAGCGAGGAATGGTCAGGGCTTGTAATCATAATAAACCCGGAAAAGTCTCAGGTTGCTAGGACACTAGGTATAACAAAGCAGGGAAGATATGCTCTGAAGGTGGGCTGATGGGAGCCATAAGGCTCACAGATGCTATGAGGCAGAGGCTCTCAAGGCCAATAGGAAGTGTTCTTGATGAAAGAGAATTCAGGGAGAAGCTTCTTAACTACAGCTATGTAATAACTGTTGGAGACAGGGTTACTGAAACAGCTTCAAGGTTTGGAAGGGATGCTGATATACAGGTTGTAGACCACAAAGAAAAGAGGAGAGAAAGGGCAGCACCGAGGGGAATCTTTGTAAGAAGGATAAATGTGAGGAACCCAGCTGGGACTTTGAGCGAGGAAGCACTTTCAGCCTTTAAAGAGGCTGTAAATTCTGAGAAGCCTGTGAGGATATTTGTTGAAGGAGAGGAGGATCTACTTACACTTCCAGCAATTCTCCTTTCTCCAAGGGGTTCAGCAGTCTTCTACGGGCAGCCTGACGAGGGTGTTGTCCTTGTTGAGGTTAACGATTCTGAAAGGGAAAGATGCATTAAAATATTGAAGGAAATTGGCTTTGAAGAGAAGACCATAGATGAGTACAGAAGAGATTGCTGAGTTTGAGGTTGAGATAAAAAAGAAGGAAGAGTCAAAGATTCTTGGCAGGGTTTACGTTGAAGCACTAATAAAGGAAGCAGCTGGAAAGATAACAAGAGGCAGAGCAGTTGAGATGATTGCATCAAAGCTGAATGTAAAGAAGGAAGATGTTCTACTTATCTCGCTTGAACCTGAAACAGGTAGGAGGGATGTTGTAGGGAAGTTTTATGTCTATTTAAAGGAGGAGACAAAGATGCTCCATCCTAGACATTTGCGAGAGAGGCTTCTTACAAAGGAAGAGAGGGAAAAGTTGAAGCAGGAGAGGAAGAAGGCAAAGACAAAGCAGCCTGAGGAGGGCAAGAAGTAATGTCAGAGGAAGAGAAGAAGGAGGAGCAACAAGCAACACAGCCAAAGAAGGAGAAGGCACCAAAGAGAAGGGTAAAGGTTTACTCTCTTTACAGGGTTGAAGGTGAAAGAATACAGAGGCTTAGAAAGGATTGTCCAAGATGCGGGAAGGGCTATTTCATGGCTGAGCATGCAGACAGGTCAACGTGCGGAAACTGTGGCTTCACAGTTTACAAGAATCCAAAGAAGTAATCCAAGCTAAATACCAGCAACATTTGCAGCTGTTTCCTTTATTGCTGCAAGCGTACCTGGTGTTAGGAATGGTCTGAATGGTGCAACGTACTTTGCTGAAAAGGCTCTTGCTATATTCTCAGTATTTCCTTCTGAAATGTAACCTGAAACAAAGAGAGATGTTATTGTTCTAACCCTCGACTCGTTCAGCGTTAGCTTTGATGTGTAGTAAAGAAACTCAGCTATATCCCACGAGTAGTCCCCGTCTTGGGATGCCTGCTCGAGGTCTGTAAGGTACAGCTTCTCATTGCTTATCAAGACATTGCTTGGCTTTGTGTCCCCCACTGCAATTGAGCACCTGTGTACCCTTGCAAGGAGCTCGCCATAGCTTCTTACAAGCTCTGGGTTCTTTCTCTCATCCTCGCATTTCCGTATGTAGTCTGCAAGTGTTATTCCCTCTATGTACTCCTTGACTATTGTCCTTCCCTCCACAGAAACAGCTACAATTTCAGGCACATCAATACCAAAATTCTTGAGAAGGAGGGATGCTTTGTACTCCCTATGCATCCTCGATAGTGGAGACATGGTGAATTTTCTTGAGGTTGCTGCCCATATGCTGAGAAGGACCCACTTTATTGCCCTCACGTCCGAGAACCTCTTCACAACAAACCTGAGTGTCTTGCCCGAGCCAGATATCGTTAGCACAGAAGTTGTAGAGTAAACCTCACCTATTCCCCTCTCTTCAGTTGTGAAGTCATCCATGCCATTGAAACTTGCAAGGTATCTAACCATGTCCGAGCTGGGAACAAAAAGTCCCTTTTCTATCCTGAGAAGAGACTTTGGTTCGTCAAGCTCCTTCGGGACCCTGCCCTTCATCTTCCTCCTCCTGAGCTTGGACGATGCCTCTTCCTTCACAACCCTGAGGCTCACCCTGCCAGCGTATCCGTGGACGGCATACTGTGTTATACCTCTTGTTGCAAGAGAAAAGAGAGAGAGGATCCTTCCAAACACATCAGTTCCAGCACTTTTTCCAATCTTTAGGTAGTCTGGATAGCATTTGACAACTCCTCTTTTCTGGAGTGCCTCTGCAGCCTTTACAAAGCCTGAGACACTCTGCTTCTTGTTTTCCTCTGCCATAGGGCATGTGTATGTTTGGATGTAGCTGTACAGGGCTGGTGGGTAGATCCTTGCTCTCTTTTTCAGCTTGTCAAAGAGAAAGAATTCATAGGGTATCATTATCTCTTCAAGGAACTCTCCGTAGTCTGTCGAGAGCTCATAAAGGGATTCCACTATGACCCTTCTCTTGTACTCTATCTCTGCATTCCTGAAAGCATCCTCGTTAACTATTGGCTCGTAGACGTTGAGAAGCCTCCCTGCAACAAACTCCCCGAGATAGGATGAGCTTGCATCCTCAGAAAAGAAGGAGGAGTCGACAACTATGAAAGAAACTGGTATGGGTTGCTTGACATATCTGTACCTCACACCCTCGCTGTATCTCTCAATAAGGAGTATTGCGTCGTAGTCCGAATCTTCCCTTGCGTAGCCTGCTACCTTGGAGCCGTATGCCGCAACACCGTAGACCGGGCTCTTTCCCGCAACCTGTCCTGCTGCTTCTACTATCTTCTTCCTCTCTTCTTCCGAAAGCCTCAACTTTCTGCCTTCTCTTCTATTTCCTTTATCCTGTTAATAAGCGTCGTTTCAAAGGATGCAGCTGCGACAGTAGCTGAGTTAAGCCTCACAACATTCTCCTCCGGAGCAATAACTTTTGTTGGTAAGCCCTTTGAGACCCACTCCTTCTCAACTTTGGAAACAAGCTTCTCGTCGTTTAGGTTAGGGTTGAACTTCCTTTTGACAAGCAAAACAAGAGACCTCTCTTTAAATAAGAGCCTTGGGTCTATTGTTCTTTCCTGGTCTGAGTATCCTGACTCGAAAAGTGTTGTTGAAGACTCATCAGATGTTATACTCATCCTGAGTATTTTCCTAACAAGTTCAACGTAATGCGTGAACTCATGTGCAGCTACAGCCTCCACTGTACCCTTTGCTGCTAGTGCTACAAGGGCTGAGGAGAACTCCACAAGTATAACGAGGGAGCCTGTTGCTGTGGTCGGGATAACCCTTGCAAATAATACACCAAGCTCGCCTGCCTCTGCTCCAGACCTCATGAGTGTTAAGTACGGGCTGATGTAGTATGGAGGATACTTCAACCCTGATGCTTTCTCAACCCTCGACACAGCATCCAAAAGATACTTCATCCTTTTCTTTACTTTAAGGTATATTTTCTCGGATATCATGCCTGACTGCAATTCTCTTTCTAGAAGATGGAGAGGTTCCACAGCAGAAAATAAAAAGAAGAGGGTTATGAACCTTCGTTTGTCTTTGCAAGCTTAAAGGTAACGTTTGGATACTTCCTTGTTACCTCCACAAAGACCTCTGTATGTATTACACCTGGTATCTTGCCTATCTTCTCGTAAACGATGCTGTGTATCTCATCAAGAGACCTGCCTCTCAGGTAAACAAGTATGTCAAATCTTCCTGTTACCTCGCTTATGTGCCTGACGTTCTCTATTCTCATTATCTCGTTTATTGCCTGCTCTCTCAGTTTTGGATCTAGGTTCAGGCCTGCAATTGCAGATGAGCCATAGCCAAGCTTCTCCTCGTTTACAATCAGTGTGTACCTATCTATAACACCTCTTCTCCTGAGCCTCTTTATCCTGCTGTACGCAACTGAGAGGTTTATTCCAAGCTGCTTGCTCAGGTCAGGTACAGATATAGAAGCATCTTTGTACAGTGCAGTCAATATTTTCATGTCGAGCTCGTCTAATCTTGCCATTTATGCACCTCTTTAGAGGGCAAGTTATACTTAAGGTGGGTATTTAAATAATTCGAGATATTGTACTATTTGTCTTTAGTTTCATACAATATTTTAGCATTTACTTGGAAAATCTCATCCGTTATTATGTTTCCTCTAACAAGTTTTCTTATTTTTTCTCCCTTTGATGCCTTTCTCAAGCCTGTTCCCTTTGTAAGGAGCACATATTTCTTAACTCCCCCGTGCACATCTTGTCTCATTGGAAAGCCTGCTTTGTCGCTACCCCCTGTTATGAGTATCTTACCTTCAACACCTATCAAACTTCCATCTATAACGTCTCCTATCTTCTTTCCAATAAGGGCTTGAGCTGCAGCATCCTTCAGCTCTATTACCTGGGACTTTGCAGTCTTTGGGTCAGAGAGAACAAGCTTGAACTGTACCATGCTAAACTAGAGCCCGAATAGAGGATCTGATAAAGATTTTATTTTCACTATCTCTTCAAGTGCTTCAAGCTCATCCTGGCTAAGAGAAGAGAGGAACCTTTGTTTTATTGTCTTTACCTCGTGGCTTCTCGGGGATGTGTAAAGTATGTCGTTCTCCTTTATCTGCCTTCCAAGGGTTGGGCCGTTTATTGAAATGGCAACCTTCTCACCCTTCTTTGCAGCATCGAGGTTCTTTCCCTTGTCCTGTATCTGCATTAAAATACCTAGCTCCTTACCGGAGGAGTCCATTATCCTAGACTTTGGCCTCAGTGTTCCAGCAAGTATCTCTACACCAAATATTGCAGGGTCGCTCCTCCTGAAAAAGGTTCCAGGTATTACCTTAATCTTGCATGGAGTTGTTATCGAAGAGAGGGCAACCCTCTTGTCTTCCTCCTTCTTCTTCTCAACCCACTCCACGTAGCTATCAACTACTTCGTAAATTACCTTTGAACTGAAAAGTGGTACTGTCGATGCTATTTCCCTTGCATCTGGCAGCACCTTAACATCGAATGCAAGGATTGCTCCAAGGTACGGGTCGTGCTCCGAGACAATCTGCGCCTCAACTATATCGTTCCTCGAAATATCGCCTATCTCAGCCACCCTCACAGGAATATTTCTCTGCTCAAGCATCTTGAGCATTGCCTCAAGCCCTCCAACACTTCCAGCCTTGACTATAACGCCAACATTCTCCCTCCTTACAACTATCTCTTTGAGCTCCTTCTCCGCCTCAACCCTTATCTTCTCAAACTCCTCTTCTGTCTTAAAGGAGATTATGCTTGTACCAGCTAAAGCATTTTCTAGGCCTGGAGAAACAAGTTTCACACCTGCAGCTGCATAGACCTCATCAACAGGTGTAAACTTGTCTCTAGGATCTCTCATCTCGTCAAGTGGCTTTGGCATGAAAAGTGCCTTCACCTTTGACTTTACAGCGCCTTCCCTTGTAATTATTGCAATGCTATCCCCCACCGAGAGTCTCCCTTCCGTTAGAATTATATTTGCTGTCTGGCCTATTCCTGTCTCTTCCTGCAGCTCAAGTATTATGCCCCTTGCTCTATCTTCCCTGCCTATTACACTAAGCTTGCCAGCCAGAAATTGCTGTGCAAGACCTATGAGCACTGCTAAAAGCTCTGGTATACCTGCACCGTACCTTGCAGAAACAGGAACTATGGATACGTATGTCTTGAAGTCCTTTACCCTGTAGTACGCATCAGCCTTGAAACCAAGAGCAGATATAGAATCCACAACATTGTAAAGTCTGAGCTCCAGCTCATCCTTCCACTCGTCCGGCTGCTCCTTAAGGACCTGGAAGAGGAACTTTGATTCTGTCTTCCTCCAACCAGTTATCATGTCTATCTTGTTCAAGGCAACAAGGAAGGGAACCTTCTTCTGCTTTAGTATCTCTATGCTCTCGACTGTCTGGTTCTCGAGCCCCTTCAAAACGTCTACAACAACAATTGCAATGTCTGCAGCTGAACCACCCCTGACTCTCAGGTTTGAGAATACCTCGTGACCAGGTGTGTCTATGAAGAGAAGTCCAGGTACCTTTAACTCGCCACCTGTCTTCTGCAGAAGAGGGCCACATATTGCTTTTAGTGTTTCAAGAGGGAAGAAGCTTGCTCCTATCTCCTGCGTTATACCCCCTGCTTCCCTCTCCTGAACAGCAGTACCCCTGATCCTGTCTAGCAGAGATGTCTTGCCACTGTCAACGTGGCCTAGAACAACAACTATCGGCTGCCTTAGCCTCTGCTCCAGCTCCATAGAAAGCACCTATATACCGAAAAGTGCTTTCCTTTCTTTGATATAGCTTTCTCTTGAATCAGATGCGTGGACAGCGTTATCCGTAAGGCCAAGCGAGAAATCACCCCTTATCGTGCCCGGTGGTGCCTCCCAGCTCTTTGTCGGGCCTATCATCCTCCTGACAGTTGCTACAGCATCCCTTCCTTCAAGTATGATGCATATAACTGGGCCTGAGGTTATAAAAGATACAAGCTCGTTAAAAAATGGCTTTTCTTTGTGAACGGAGTAAAACTCCTCAGCACTCTGCCTTGTCATGCGAAGCATCTCAAGCCTCTTTATCCTGAAGCCTTTTCTCTCGAACCTAGATATTATCTCTCCTGCAAGACCCCTGCTTACAGCATCAGGCTTTATTACTACAAGTGTTTCCTCCACACCCTCCAAGCTACTTCCTCCTCGCCCACTTAAGCTTCCTTGGGTCCCTCTTCAGCTTCAGGTCGTTTACCCTGCACTTGCTTGAACAGTAGCTCTTTGTTGTTCCGTCATTCTTAACGAATAGTATCCCCTGCCCTAGCCTTACTTCCTTGCCACAGAAAGAGCATTTCTTTGTCGTGTACATTTCCTAACACTACTTTATCTTTCTTGCTTCCCTTTCAGTCTCCCTCAGCATGAGTATGTCCGAGAGCTTTACTGGTCCTTTTACGTTCCTTGTCAGTATCCTTCCCTTGTCCTTTCCCTCAAGTATCTTTACCCTCACTTGGAGTATCTCTCCTGCAACACCTGTCCTCCCAACTATCTGCACAACCTCTGCAGGTGTAAGTGTCTCTGTCTCCTTCCTGCTGCTCATTGCTTCTTCCTCAGCCTCTCCAGTTCTTGTGTTATCTGCTCAAGTATCTGTGCTCCTTCCCCAGGCTCTATGACAGCTGCGGATGCTGTTGGAACATCTATACCAACAGCAGGCCCTATCTCATCCTTCGAGGGTACAAAGACGTATGGTATTTTCCTTTCCTCGCACAGGATTGGAAGGTGTGCCACAACCTCAGGTGGGTTAACATCCTCTGCTATGACGACAAGCTTTGCAATTCCTCTCTCCACAGCCTTTGTTGCTTCGTTTGTTCCCTTCTTGACCTTTCCTGACCTAGATGCCTGTCTTAGAACTTCGTATGATGCCTCTACAATCTCCTTTGGAACATCAAACTTAACGTAGTATGGCTTTGGGGTCATCTCTCAATCTCCCATCTGCTCTTTTTGTGTAAGGTACTTAAATGTTAATCATCTGTGTGCAAACACAACTGTGTTTCTGCTGTCCACCCTGCAGAAGCCGAACCTGACAAACTGGAATATCTCTCCTTCCTGAAGTGATGAGAAGTATTCTTCTGCAATACCATTTACCTCCTTGAGGCTATCCTCCCTAAAGGAACCTTTTTCGTCGAAAAGCTCCCCTGGAATTATAACCCTTACCTCAACAGGTTTACCCGCAACCCACTGCACCTTCCTTGTTTCCTGTGTTAGCTCATCTCCTGCATACTCAGCCTCAGCATCCCTCCCCTTTGAAAGGAGCCTTACGTTGCACAACTCCATAAGTCTGAAGACCTCTCCAACCTCAATACTCTCCATATCCTCCGCAGGAATGAACAGCTCCTCGTCAACCTCTATTTTTCTTGAGCCGAGGTCCCTATCTGGATGGAGCCTTATTTCAACACTCTTCTTCAAGCCTCTTACCCTGAGCCTGCTTGGGCTTGGAACAAAGAAAAGCCTCTTTGCTATAGGGTCGAGGAGCTTCCTGTTTACAGCAAAGAGGAGGCTCCAGTCATACTCGTGCTCGCTTTTCGTGTAACCAACTTCCTTTGTGAACCTTATTATTGCCTGGGGTAAAATGCCCCTCCTTCTTATCCCCTCTACAGTTGGCATTCTCGGGTCGTCCCATCCTTGAACAAGGCCCTTTTCTACAAGTGGTCTGAGCAGCCTCTTTTGCACTGGTGTGCCCTTGAAGCTGAACCTGGAGAACTGTATTACGTGGACTTTCCTGAATGAGAGCATCCTCCTTATTGTATCCTGGAGAGCTGTGTGGAACTCAGAGCTTCTCAGGATGTGTGTAACATTGCATATCTCATCCTCTATCACGTTTGCAAAGTCGTATGTTGGCCATACAACATACTTTGTTAAGGTTACTGGATGTGCCTTCTGTATGATCCTGAATATATTTGGGTCCCTAAGAGAGTAGTCCTGGTTTTTCATATCACCCCTCATCCTTATAACATACGTGCCCTCGCCGTACTTTTTGGAGAGCATTTCCTCCCAGATTCTCAGGTTTTTTTCAGTGCTGTTCGCCCTGTGCTCACACTCTATTCCCTCAAACCTGAATTTCTTGACCCTCTCAAGGCTGCAGGAGCATGCGTAAGCATTGCCAGAGAGGATCATCCTTCTGCCGAACTCGTAAATCAACTCCATGTCTTCGGAAACGTTCTTCTCAAAGTCGTACTCTATCCCGAGCCACGATATACCCCTCCTGAAGTTCTCGTAGTATCTCTTCTCAACCTTCCTTGGATTTGTGTCCTCAAACCTGAGCCAGAGCTTTCCTTCATACTTTTGCTTGTATAGGTAGTTTATGCTGAATGCCATGGCATGGCCTATGTGCATGTAGCCAGAGGGCTCTGGAGGAAGCCTAAGCACAACCCTTCCCCTCTCTGCTCCAGGAAGTTCTGGGAGCTCCTTTTCACCTTCCTCCCTCTTTTTTTCAGATATACCGTATTTTGAGAGAAGTTCAAGCTGTCTTTCGACAGGTATCGAGTTTATTCTTTCAACCACATCCTTAACAAGTGAGTAAACTAGCTTTGGGTCCTTCTTCCTGCTTCCTAGCTCACCCATGACCTTGCCCATTACAGCAGCTGTCTCTGCCTTACCTCCGTGCTTGACAGCGTTAAGCAGGGCCTGCCTCTCAGCAATCTCCTCTATTTCCTTTCTTTCTTCCTCTACCACTTTCTCTCAACCATGAAAAGAGAGAGCTCCTTTAGCATAGATACGTACTCTTTATCTCCAGTCCAGCCTATATTTTCCATAGTTTTCAGAGCTTCCACGACAAGAGACCTAGCCAGATTCCTCGCGTACTCTATAGCATTATACCTCTTAACCATTGAGATGATGTAGTCAACATCCTCAGCTGTCTTCTCTTCCCTACTCTTTGACATTATGCTTGCTATCTTTTCCTTCTCTTGCTGGCTTGCAGAGCCAAGTAACTTTATCATTATAAGAGTCCTCTTCCCCTCAAGTATATCGTCAGAGCTCTCCTTTCCGTAAAGAGACTTGTCTGCTGTTAGGTTTAGAGCATCGTCTTGTATCTGGAAACCAACACCAAGCTTCTTTCCCATTGCTTCAAGCTCAGAGAGTGTTTTCTCTGGTGCACCAGCTATCATTGCACCCATCCTGCAAGGTCCTATGACAGTGTACCACGATGTCTTCCTAACACACATATCCATGTAGTCGCTCTCTGTTATATCCCATCTGTTCGAAGCTATCCAGGAAAGCTCCATGTGCTGCCCCTCAGTTGTCTTGTTTACCATCTTTGAGAACTCCCTCATAATGGATATCGAGAGCTTCTCTCCAAGTAGCTCTTCGTTGTCAAGCAATGCACCCCACATCCTTGCATGGAGTGCATCCCCAGCATTTAGAGCGAGTGACATGTTGTACTTTTTATGGAGTGTTGGCATCCCCCTTCTCAGCTCTGAGCCATCCTCGATGTCGTCATGTATCAGGACCCAGTGCTGGAAAAGTTCTATACATGCGGCTGTGAGGAGTGCCTTTTTCTCCTCCCCTCCCATTGCCCTGCATGTTGTAACACACAAAAAAGGTCTAATACCCTTTGCAGGCCTCTGGGGGTAGTCCCTCATCATCCTGTAAAGGAGGTCTATCTCCTCCCTCTCTCCTGACGATGGAAGTATCCTATCGAGGATTATCGTATCAACTTCTCTCTTTATCCTCTTCATCTCTTCCATGAAATCTTGCAAGGTCCTTCACGTTAACGAACTATCTTTGTGCCGTAGAAATCTTCGCCCTTTAAGGCTTTAGCAAACTCGTTCCTTCTATACCCTGAGACAAACCTTACCTCAACTCCCATAGCTGCTATCTTAGCTGCCATCTGTATCTTCTTTCTCATTCCTCCTGTTGCATCCTGGGAGCTGTTGAAAGATAGCCTGGAAAGTTTCTTGTAGTTTATCTCTGGTATTATTACGCTTGAATCTTTCTCATGTATTCCGTCAACATCCATCGCAAAGATACATCTCTCAGGCTTCAGTATCCTTGAAAGCTCGAAGGCTATCGTATCGCCTGAAAGTATAGTGAAACCCCTTTTCTCAAGAACAACGTCACCGAAAGTTACAGGTGTTAGACCTAGCTTGAGCAGTCCGAGTAGCCAGAGCCTTGAGCTCTTCATGCTCCCGAAGCTAAGTATGTTGAAGGGTGAGAAAGGGTACGGCCTTAGCTTTGACTCTGCCATTGTCCTGCAGACCATAGAATTCAGGTCAAACATTGCACTCCTTGTCTGCCATACACCCTCAGGGCTCTTCGTGAAGGAAGAAGAAGCAAGGCCATACTTCACTGCAACAGAGTGCCCGAACGAGCCTCCTCCATGTACAACAACAGTTTGCACATCTGACCCAGCTATCTCTTCGGCAAGTGCTGATACAACGTCCTGCCTGTATGCGAACTCCTTTGTCTTATCTGTTATAACAGAGCCTCCAAGCTTTACAACTACTATTCTAGCCAACTCTCAAAACCACCTGCAGGAAGCTCAACGTTGAATACACGGTACCCCTGCCTCCCAAGGGTGTTTTGTATTTCTTTCGCTCCTTCTGGCTCAACAGCAGCTATAACGCATCCTCCTCCCCCTGCTCCTGTGATTTTTGCACCATAGGAACCATTTTTCAGCATTATTTCCACTATCCTGTCAAGCTCTGGTGTCGAGACACCTATAAAAGAGAGTATTGCATGGTTTGCTGTCATGAGAAGACCGAGCCTTTCCATGTCGTGATTCTCTATTGCTTTGGAAGCGTCCCTTGCCATCGTGTCGACAAACCTTGAAAGAGATGAGAATATACCCGAGCTCTCCCTCTTCATCCTCCCAACCCTCTCTATCAAAGAATATGTCCTCCTCCTCTTTCCTGAATCAACAACAGCAAGACATATTTTGCTCTTCGCATCAACTATATTTACTTTCCCCCCAGCCCTGAACCTTATTATCCCGCCATAAGAACAAGCTGCTGGGTCTATACCAGATGGCTTACCATGTATCTCCTTCTCACCTTCAAGAGCATACCTGAAGACAGCATCCCTCTCTGGCTCTATACCGTTAAGTCTCATGAATGCTGAAGCTGATGCAACGAGTATAGATGCAGATGAGCCAAGACCCGAGCCTCTCGGAATATCAGACTCTATTACAATCCTGGCTGCTGGCCTAAGTTTGAACTCCCTGCATATGCTGATTATTGTCCTCTCAACAGGCTTTAGGGATGAGTAGCTGTAGCCCTTTGACTCTATCTCGAGCCTTTCACAGTTGTATGCGTATGCCATGCTGTATATCGGTAGAGCTGCAGCAACTGCCTCCGCTCCATGAACTACAAAATGCTCCCCAATCAGTATTGCCTTTGAAGGTGCCTTTCCAACAGCCCTCAATCTTTCACGAATCTGACTGAAGGATACCCAACAACAGAGCTTAAATCTTGCGTGATCTCGCCACTAGTTGCATACTTAAGTACCTCCGCCCTTGAAAAGCCTAGCTTCTTAGCTACTACCATTGCTGACGCTATAGCCCCGTAACCGCAGGCTGTAACATTCAACCTGTGCAGGACGCCGTAAAACGCGCTTACGTCAAGCTTTTCAACAACTTTGAGTAGCTCCATATCCTTTATCTTAGCTGTTTCATGTGGCTCGTAGTGTGTCAGGTCTGACGAAGCAACAACAACTGACATGGTTCCTTTGATTGCATCAGCAACAGCCTCTCCAAGAGTCCTTGCTGTGTCTATATCCTGAAAGGCTATACATATTGGGACAAATTTGACTGAATTACCGTAAATGTACTGGATAAATGGAAGCTGTACCTCTATCGAATGCTCGTACCTGTGGGACTGCTCATCAAAATCAACTATACCAGAGAGTTCTGATATTTTCTCTGCTAGGATGTCGTCAACCCTCACCCTGCCTAGGGGTGTTTCCCACTCGCAGTTCTTGCTTGATGAGATGCCACTCCCTATTCCGTAATGGTTTGGCCCTATGATCACAATGCTTTCAGGTTTCCTCACAGATGAGGCATGTAAATACGTGTGTGCAGCAACTGGACCAGAATACTGATACCCCGCGTGTGGCGAGACAAGTACTGTACTTTCTTTTTTCTCGTATTCAGAAGGTGGCAGCCTGCCAGGGCCAAGCCTATGGAGGAAGCAAGATTCAATAGCATCCCTCAACTCCCTTATATCAGAGGGGTAGAACTGTCCTGCAACAGCAGCCCTTCTAACATGCATTTGACTATATCTCTACTTTCTCTTCTTCTATCTTTGTCTCGAAGTCCTCTATGGTGTACTTCATTGGCTCGTCGTGTTTCAGCATCCCTGAGTGTATCAGGGTTGCCCTAGCAAGGAGCCAGAATATAGCAGCCACGGCCTTCCTTCCCCTGTTGTTTCCAGGTATAACAAGGTCGACGTCATCTGTAACGTTATCTGTATCGCATATTGCTATTACAGGTATTCCAAGCTTACCAGCCTCAACTATTGCCTGCTGATCCGATGCGGGATCAGCTATAAGGACAAGCTCTGCATCTATATGGCCCTTGAAGAGTGGATTTGTAAAAGTCCCTGGCATAAACCTACCTTTAAGGGGGACAGCACCTGTCAGCTCGCAGTATTTCTCCACTGCCTTGAATGCATGCTCCCTGCTTGTGTATACAACAGTGTTCTGCGGTCCAGTAAATGCAATGAACTTTGCTGCAACATCTATTCTCTGTAATGTCTTGTTGTAGTCTATCAGATGCAACCCGTCAGGCCTTGGCCTCGTCGTGAACTGCTCCATAGTCCTTGTTCTAACAGGTGTTCCAATCCTTATACCTGTTGCAAGTAAAGCCTTCTCCGAGAGCTGCGGAAGAACTATCTTCTCAGCAGAACCGGACTCTTCCTCTTCACTCATTTAACTAACTCTCCGTCTTCTTTGAGTAGAAAGGAAGCACCTGGTCGATAACATCAACCGAGGATATAAGCATCCTTCTGCAGCAGTACCTCTTTATTCCGAGCTCGTCAAGAACCTTTGCAGGGTCTTCTCCTAACTTTACCCTTGTCTTAAATGTTGCAAATTTATCTCCTATGAGTGAACCACATGTAAAGCATCTAACTGGGACCATCATAGAAAATCACTACCTGTAGCTCTTCTGCCTCCTCCTTCTTGGTCCTGGGCCGCCAAACTTCTTCGGCTCAGTTTGCCTCGGGTCTCCCGAGAGAAGATACTTGTTGTATGCGTTGAGCATATTCCTAATCTCACTACTCTTAACCTGGTCTACATATGCCCTGCTTATTGCCATTGCAACAGCGTCTGCCTGACCCATGAAACCACCCCCTGAGACTGAGACATCTATATCAAACTTTGACCTAAGGTCTCCGACAATCATTACAGGTGCCATTATATGCAATCTAGCCGCCTCTGGCTGCCATAGCTCAAGAGGTATACCATTTATTCTTATCCTTCCAGTGCCCGGGTAAATGGATGCTGTTGCTCTTGCTGTCTTCCTTGCACCCGAGTAAAGCTTTACCCTCTTTAGCTGCTTTGCTGTCTGGCTCATTTATTCTCTCCAACCAAGGTTTCTCGAGAGCTCTGCAACTGTAGTGTAGAGTGGAACAGGTCTCTTTGCCTCGAGCTCAGGGTATCTTTCAAAATTTTTCTTTGATAGCTCTTCAGGCAAACCTATGTAAACTTTAAGCCTCTTTAGCGCAAGCTTCCCCTTGGGCTTGTCCCTTGGAAGCATTCCCTTGACAACCCTTTTGAATATCCTGTCAGGTCTCCTGTAGTGTATTGGACCGTATACTGGATTAACCCTGCTGCTTATCTCGAGCCTCGACTTCCACTCCTCTATTACAGATTCCCTTGCACCAGATACTAGAATTTTTTCAGAGTTAACAACAACTACACGTTTCCCTGAAAGAACTAGCTTTGCTACTTTGGAGGCTAGCCTTCCAAGTATGTGGTTTGTACCATCTATATAAACAGGCTCATCTGACAATTGTTACACCCCTTCCCTCAGGATACCTCTTGACAAACTCATCTACAGAGAGTGCTTCACCGCCCTTCTCCTTTATCTTTCTCCTTGCTTTCTCTGAAAATGAGAAAGCACCTACAACAACCTTCGACTCGATCGTTCCCGAACCAAGTACCTTCCCAGGTACAAAAAATACATTTCCGCTTCCAGAAAGCCTAGATATTTTAGAGAGGTTAACCTCCGTTCTATTTGAGGATGATAGTGAAAGATAGTAGGATGCATCCCTGTAAATTGGATGCTCTCTTCCCTTTCTCTCAAGCATTACAACAGCCTTTCTTTTAAGAGGGTTAGATGCTTTCACTCTTGCTTCTCACCTATACCTGACTTCATCTCTAAAAGCTTCTCCTCAAGTATCTCTATTGCTTTTGAAACTATTGTCCTTGCGGGCATAGAGCCAACAGACTCAACCTTCAGGATATATGTTCCCTCCTGCTTTCCGTCAGTTAAAACAGAAACAGTGCATGGCTGCCACTTCGCGTGCTCCTTCCCCCTGCCTAGTTTTGCGTAGGCCTCAAGCTTGATGCTCTGTCCTTTTGCAAGCTTGACTATGGGTATCGTTTCGCTCACAGGTCTTGTCTCCTTGTCCTCAGAGACAAGGTCCCCTGAGAAGACAGTTGTAACCCTGTCCTTTGCAGTCGCATCTAGTACAAATAGAACCCTGCACTTGCTGCATCCAAGCTCGCTCTTGCAGTCGCATTTCTCAGGTAGCACGTACCTGTTTAGGTCTGTCTTTATGGGTATAAGCCCAAGCCTGCTTGCAAGTATCTCATCATACAGTACGGAAGAGTTTTCAAGTATTACAACATCGTCAATTGCCATGCTTGGAACCTCTGATATACAAAACCTCCTTATTGCGTTGGCATAGCTTCTATCTATATCGCTCAGTTCAACTTTTATCGATGTACCCGTATCTTCAAGTATTTTCATGCTAACCATATCTAGTCTACCCTACCAAACTTAAAGTACGAATTTGTATCTTTGTTCAGAAGGTATTAAAAACGTTTGGTTTGACTTAGTCAGATAAGGGTTTATTAACCATACTGAAGCCGAGCTGTATTGCATGTCGAGTTCCGAATTTAAGCACCTAGTTAGGCTTGGAGGGAGGGACCTAGACGGCAGTAAGAAGATACTCCCTGCTCTAGCAGACATAAAGGGTGTTGGGTACAACTTTGCAAACGCACTTGTTTCAAAGCTGGGTATAAACCCGCATGCGAGACTCGGCTCACTCACTGAGGAGCAGATAAACGAGCTTGAGTCTGCCTTGAAGGGTGTGAGCACAGTCAGGCTTCCAGAATGGATGTACAACAGGAGGAAGGATCCCGAGAGTGGGGAAACAAAGCAGCTTCTTTCTGCAGAGCTAGATTTTGTAGTTAAAAACGATATTGAGAGGGAGAAGGCAATGCAGAGTTGGAAGGGAATAAGGCACAGTCTTGGGCTAAAGGTTAGAGGGCAGAGGACAAGGACAACAGGCAGGAAAGGAAGGACAGTTGGTGTAAGAAAGTCTGCACAGCCAGCTGCACAGAAGGAAGAGGAGAAGAAGTGAGCTAACAATGGGAGATCCAAAGAAGCCAAGTAACAAGTTTAGGAGGCCAAGGAACCCGTGGAGGGCAGACCAGCTTACACAAGAGCTTTACCTTGTCGGCAACTATGGTTTGAGAAACAAGAGAGAGCTCTGGAGAGCACAAACAGAGCTAAGCAACATAAGAAAGCAGGCAAGGACACTTCTTGCAGCAAGCCAGGAGATTAGGGAGAGGGAGGAGAGCAAGCTCCTCAGAAGCCTATACAGGAGGGGGCTGGTTAGGGACGATGCAACGCTTGACGATATCCTCAGCCTTACAATAGAGGATTTTCTCTCGAGGAGGCTCCAGACAATGGTATTCAAGAAGGGTTTTGCAAAATCGCCGCTACATGCAAGGCAGCTTATAGTCCACGGCCATGTAATGGTTGGAGATAGGATTGTTAGGGTCCCAAGCTACATGGTTTCAAGGGATGAGGAAGAAAGGATAGTTGTTACCCTAACGCCGAAGGAGAAACCTGAAGAGAAGCAACAGGAGGCAACTATGGAGGTGACGCAGAGTGGCTGAGGAAGAGTCTCTGAAAGAGAGGTGGGGAGTAGTACACATTTACAGCAGCTACAACAATACAATTGTACACATAACGGACCTTACAGGTGCTGAAACAATTGCTTTCTCATCTGGCGGGAGGCATGTAAAGGCAGACAGGTTCGAGTCCTCACCTTATGCTGCGATGCGTTCAGCAACAGCTGCTGCAGAGGTTGCAAAGGCAAAGGGTATAACTGCTGTGCATATCAAGGTTAGGGCTGTTGGCGGAACAGGACCGAAGACGCCTGGCCCTGGAGCGCAGGCTGCGATAAGGGCAATTGCAAGAGCCGGATTCAAGATAGGAAGGATAGAGGATGTAACACCAATACCGCACGATACAACAAGGGCAAAGGGAGGAAGGAGAGGAAGAAGGGCCTAGAGCTGTTTGAGAAGCTCTGCAGAGTCAACCTTTCCATCCCCGTCTCTATCTCTACCCCTGAGAATAAGGGCTGTTTCACCAGAGGTGTATTCAGAGAGAATGCTTTCAGACTGATTTGTTATAGCTATTATGCCAGCCTTGGTTCCAGCCCCCGAGATACCTGCAACAACAACGCACACCTTTGTCCTATCCCAAGGATTCTTAACCTTGGCAACGATGCTGTCGTATTCTGAGGTATACTTCTTTCCTGAATCGTCAACTATGGAGTTCCAAAACCCCTCTTGCTCAAACCTGAAAGGAAGGCTTTTGTTTATCTCCTCGGTAAGTATGTTTGTCCTTGGCCCACCAACAAGTACCATGTTTGACTGCTCAAGCCTCTCTGCCTTCACATCAACGTCAAGCTTAACGGGAAACTTCTGCGGAAGAGCAACATGCTGCCCCAGAGCAAAGCCAAGCTGCACAGCGTAGTGTCCATCCCTCGCCTGTGTGTTGTTCTTGCCATGCGGAACAGGTGAGCCAACAACTATCCACCCTTCCAGGTCTCCTGAACCAACAAACTCATTGAAGAATGAAAGGAACTTTGGCCTTGCTGCCCTTATCTTCTTTTTGGATGTGCCCTGCTCGCTGAACTCTACTGCACATCCATCTGAAACAACCCTGTACAGTACAGCCTTTCCACCTCTAACCTCTGTTGTCCTCTGTTTCTTTATCAAACCTGCCCTCTCAAGCCTGTGTATGTGATAGTAGGCTGTCTGGTGATGTATGTTGAGCTCCCTTGCAATCTCCGCAGGATACGACGGCTTCTTTGCAATCAATCTAAGTATACTCCATCCAACCCTGCTGAAGGCAGGTCTGAATGTATCTGGACTTGTGGAAGAGAGCACGGTCTTAGATGTGCCTGTATCCTCTGTGTCGACAAGTACCTTGAGTTTCACACCATGGATTGGAAGCAACTACTAAAAAACAATTTTGCATGGTCTACTCCATCCAAGCGTGAAGCATGAAGAAAGGCCCAATAAATTGCATTAACATCCTTTGTCTGAATTTATATGATGCATACACAATGCCAAAAATTGTGTGTGGAATAATAGGATGCACCTCTGATGAAAATGTAGTACCTGAAGTACTTGGTGGTCTTAAGAGGGTAGAATACAGAGGATACGATTCAGCGGGGATAGTTGTTGCAGTTAATGGAAGGCTTGAAGTTAGGAAGGGCGCAGGAAGGATTGAGGATGTGGAAAAGAGGCTCAAACTCTCATCTATGAAGGGTAAAACAGGGCTTGGGCACACAAGGTGGGCAACACACGGCAACGTATCTGATAGAAATGCTCACCCCCACATTTCCTGCATGGGCGAGGTTGCTGTTGTTCACAACGGGATAATAGATAACTACATCCAGCTCAAAGAGGAGCTCCTGAAAAGGGGCCACAAATTTAGAAGTGATACAGATACAGAGGTAATAGCGCATCTTGTGGAAGAGGAGCTAAAGGCGGGGAGGGATTATTTGCATGCATCTCTCTTTGCGTTCAAGAAGCTTTCGGGCCAGTACGCTGTAGCTCTAATTTTCAGGGACATGCCTGACCTTATTGTTGGTGCTAGGAAGGATGCGCCACTTGTACTTGGAGTTGGGAAGGGGAAGAACTTTATAGCAAGTGATGCAATTGCATTCATAGAGTATACAGATAAAGCAATATTCCTTGATAACATGGAGCTTGCTGAGATAAGGCCGGAGCGCATCAGGATATACAGAATGGAGGACGGGAGGGAGGTAAAGAAGAGCCCTGTCCAGCTTGCATGGGAGGTAGCAGATATAACAAAGAAAGAACATGCACATTTCACATTGAAGGAAATACACGAGCAGCCCCTGACTGTGAGGAGTGCATTTTACCAGGATCCATCAAAGCTAAGGGATTTTGCTTCAAGCATACTCACAGCAAAGTCTGTCTTTATTACTGGTGCAGGAACCAGCTTCCATGCATCAATGCTAATGGCTTACAGGCTGAGGAACGAAGCAAGGATAAGGTCTGAGAACTTCCTGTCAGGGGAGTACAGGCAGTTCTCCCAGTGGTTCGAGAAAGGTACTGTTGTAGTTGCTTTCTCTCAGAGCGGGGAAACGGCAGACGTTTTGGAGGCTGTTAGAGAAGCAAAGAAGAAAGGAGCAATGGTAGTTTCAATAGTTAATGCTGTCGGATCAACACTAGCAAGGGAGTCAGATATAGCTCTCCCCCTTAACTGTGGACCAGAGATAGGCGTTGCTGCAACAAAGAGCTTCACAGCTCAGGTTGTTGTGTCTAACCTTGTTGTTGACACAATTCTTGAAATGCAGGGTAGTTTGAGAAACAGGGCTGACGAGAAGGAAGGGGAAATTCTTTCCAGGGCGGTGGAGAGAGTACTGGAGTGCGAGAGCCAAGTTAAGGAGCTTGTTTCAATGTACAGCAACAAGCCTGACTTTTACTTTGTTGCAAGGGGATACAGCTATCCTGTTGCTCTCGAGGGTGCACTGAAACTAAAAGAACTCTCCTACATACATGCTGAGGGCATGCCTGCAAGCGAACTGAAGCATGGAACACTTGCACTTATAGAGGAAGGTACGCCTGTTGTTGCGATAAACCCATCAGGAGAAAATCACAGCGACACCTTGTCAAATGTAGAGGAGATGGTAGCAAGAGGGGCGCATGTTATAGGAATATCTGACGAAGCAAGCAAGCAGTACACACACTTCATAATGGTACCAAAAATTGAAAGCAAGTACATGCCTGTTGTCGAGGTTGTACCACTCCAGCTCCTGGCATACTACATGGCTGTTGAGAGGGAGAATGACCCAGACTATCCAAGAAACCTAGCAAAGTCAGTAACTGTAAAGTAACATCACAAAGAAATTAAAATATTGGTATCGATGGCTTGGTGTGGTTACAAAGAAAGAGGTGCTCTCGAAACCAGTTAAGACAATAGAAGTTAAGGAAAGGAAAATTTCTGAACTTTTAAATGAAATGGCCCAGACGGGCTTCCAAGGAAAGAAGCTTGGTGAAGTCTTTAACATATGGGCAGATATGCTAAAACAGAAAAATCTTACAATATTTATGGGTTTGACTGGCTCGCTGAGTACTACTGGCCAGTGGAAGATAATAAGATGGCTGGTTGAGAAAAGGTACGTTGATGTCATAGTGAGCACAGGTGCAAACATATCTGAAGATCTTCTTGAGGCAATGGGATACCACTATTACCAGGGCACACATCTTGCAGACGATAACATGCTTCTGAGGATGAAGATAGATAGGTTCTACGATGTTTATGCAGACGAATACCAGTACAGGAAGCTTGAAAATCTTATAATGAAGTTTGCTTCTGGGCTCGACCCTCAGAAAGTATACTCTTCAAGGGAATTCCTTTACCTTTTTGGTGAGTACCTCGATAAAAAGGGAATAAGAAGTATAGTTGCAGAAGCATATGTTAGAAAGGTACCTCTATACTCTCTTGCACTTTTGGACAGCGGGTACGGTGTTGCTTTGAGCTTGCTGAAGAGGAAGGGAAAGATGATAAGGATAGACCAGACAAAAGATATGGAGGAGCTTGCACAGATAGCTGAGAGGACAAGGAGAACGGGTGTGATATACATAGGAGGGGGTGTTCCAAAAGATACAGTACAGCTTGCTACAATAATAAAGTCGCTTTCCATGGGAGGGAAGGAGGAAACACCGCACGAGTATGCAATACAGATAACAACAGATAGCCCCCAGTGGGGAGGTCTATCAGGGTGCACACTTGAGGAGGCTGTTAGCTGGGGAAAGATAGCATCAGATGCAAAGAAAGCTACGCTTTACTGTGATGCAACAATAGCTCTTCCGATAATAGCACATGCACTTAACGAAAGTGTTGAGAAGAGGGAAAACGTGCCTGACCTCTCATGGGTTTTTGAGGGATAAGACTTGCTGTATAACATTCTTTGATACCTCTCTTGCTATATCTGATGCAAATCCAACGTAATCCTTAGGCGAAATTTTTAAGCCTGTAGCCTCAAATTTTCCCTGAATTAATGAATCCCTTACTTTCTCGTATCCTTTTTCGTCTCCCTTCAGCCTCATCGATATCTGCGCAGCTTCTGAAAGTATCTCAGGATGGGACATAACCTCTCTTTCCATTGCTTCCCTGTTAACCACCATAGTGGCAAGAGATTTCCTTAGCCTCCTGCACGCTATTACAGAATGTGCTATACCCTGCCCAAGCATCCTCTTTATTGATGAATCGGAGAGGTCCCTCTGCAGTCTAGTAACTTCAGGCTCATATGCAAGCAGCATTAAAATTGAATTTGAGACCTTTGCTTGACCTTCTGCATTCTCTATATCTGCAGGGTTGACCTTGTGTGGCATAGTTGAGCTCCCAACCTTTTCTCTCTCACCGAACGAAAGGAGACCAAGCATGGAATAAAGCCATAGGTCAAGAGAGAGTGACTCCATTATCCTGTTTATGTTTATGATGCAGTGTACTATATCCGAGTTTCTTTCCCATGGAACCACCTGTTTTGAAACAGTTGCAATTTCAATTCCAAGCCTTTCGCCAAATCCACTCACGATTCTTGGCCAATCCAGGTTCTTGATTAGTTTGAGTGAAGCGTATGTTCCAACTGCACCAGAAATCTTTGCCTCAGGCTTTAATGAGTAAAGAAACTTCACTCTCTCTGCAATCCTTTCTGCAAAGAAGGCTAGCTCCTTTCCAAGTGTTGTTGGCAGAGCTGGAAGACCGTGTGTCCTTCCAAGCATTAAAGTTTCCGCCTCCTTCTCTGCTATACTTGCAAGCTTTAGTGCAAGGGAGGAGTATTCTGGTACAAGTAACTCATTCTTTGCATCCCTTATAATGAGCGCAAGAGCAACACTGTTAACATCCTCGCTTGTTAAGCCCAGATGCACAAACGGAGATAGTTCTCCTGCTCCCTCTGCTTTCAATCTTTCCCTTAAGTATATCTCAAGGGCTTTAACGTCGTGGCCTGTCTTCTTCTCTATTTCCTTTATCCTTTTAATAGAGAGGTTAACCTTTGGAATCTTTTTCCTTGGTGCTACACCTATCTCTGCAAGAAGTTTTAGGTACTCAAGCTCAAAGAATGCCCTTCTCTCGAAAAGAGCTCTTTCTGAAAAGTAATTCGAGAGGTCCTTTACTTCCTCCCTGTACCTTCCATCTATTGGTGAGATAGAGTCATAGCTCAACTGTCTTTTCCCTTTCCTGACCATAAGATAGCATCCCAACATGCGAAGATGTTTCGCTTTCTACAAGATTGATTATTTCTTTAACACCCTGCGGTATTTTTCTTACATCTTCCTTGTAGAAGCTTGTTATACTCATTAAGTTTGGCTTTGCAGTCTCAAGGGGGAAGGAGCCGTCGTACTCCTTCACCTCTCTTCCTTCCACATCATATGATATACAAACGAAGGGCTGCTTTATCTCTGCCAGAACGTCTAGCTTCATCAGAGCAACTTCCTTGCAGTTGTTTATCCTGCAAGCATACCTTAGTAGCACTAAATCAAGCCACCCTATCCTCCTTGGCCTGCCTGTAGTGCTTCCGTACTCATTTCCAGCCTCCCTTATTTTTTCACTATCCTTGCTGAAAACCTCCGAAGGAAATGGGCCAGACCCAACCCTTGTAGTGTAGCATTTTGCGACACCTAGAACGTCAAACTTAACCTTTACTCCCAATGAAGAATGAATGAAACCTGCCGTTGTTTGGCTTGAAGTAACGTAAGGATATGTTCCAAAAAGTAAGTCAAGCATTGTTCCTTGGGAGCCTTCAAGGATAACTGCTTCACCCCTTTCCTGCATCTCCGATATTTCGTGTGGTACATCACTAATAAAAGGTCTGATAAATGAGGAGTACTCTTTCATCCATCCCTCCAGGTTGTCGTAACTGAGGCCAACTATCTCGTAGAAGCTCTTCATTGGATGAGTATCAAAATGACCTGATGCAAGTTGTCCTGCTGTAGGTGTTAACCTTAGAGCCCTCATAGCGTAAGCAGGGCCAATACCTCTCCTTGTTGTTCCAATTGCCTTTTTTCCCCTGATCCTCTCAATAAGTGCGTCTAGCTCCTTTTCAAGTGGTGAAACGATTGAAGATCTTGGGTCTATAAGGAGCATGGCACCTGAATTCACTTCATTTAAAAGGTTTAGTTCTTCCTTCAGAATTTCAGGGTCAACAGCAACACCTGGCCCTAGAAGCAGCTTTTTGGCTCTTAGAGAACCTGAAGGAAGCAGATGAAATATGAACTTCTTTCCCTCTGCAAGGACTGTGTGTCCTGCATTGCTCCCCCCATTGAACCTTACAACAGCGTCAAAATTCTTAGAGAGGTAGTCAACTACCTTACCCTTTCCCTCGTCTCCCCACTGTAGCCCAATAACAGAGATGCATGTCAGTTAAACTACACTCTCTATGTCGTGTGGGAGGCTCTCCTTGTAGCCTGCCTCAGTTATCCTTATGAACTCAGCATTCTTTCTGAGTTCATCTATGTTTCTTGCACCACAGTAGCTCATTCCGGACCTTAACCCTCCTACGAGCTGCCTGACAACTTCCTCGACCTTTCCTTTGTAAGGTATTAGACCTTCAACACCCTCTGGCACACTTTCCTGCACGATCTCCTCTATTAACTCCACATCCCTCACAGAGTTTTCCTTTTTCTCCCTCAGCCTCCTGTCAATCGTCGCAGCGAGTGATGCCATGCCCCTAGTAAGCTTATATCTCAAGCCCTTTCTTAGAACTGTTGGTCCTGGGCTCTCCTCAGTGCCAGCAAACAGGCTTCCAATCATGACACTGGACGCACCCGCAGCCAACGCCTTTGTAACATCACCTGGGTTCCTTATACCGCCGTCAGCAATTATTGGAATACCGTACTCGCTTGCTGCTGAAGCACTGTCTATGATAGCTGTTAGCTGTGGAACACCGAACCCTGTAACAACTCTAGTGACACATATGCTTCCCGAGCCGACACCAACCTTCACAGCATCTGCACCTGCCTTTATCAGGTCCACAGTTCCTTCTGCTGTTGCAACGTTTCCAGCAACAACCTCTATATCGCCGAATTCTTTCTTGAGTCTCTTGACTGTCTCTATTGCATGGATTGAATGACCATGTGCTATATCAACTACAAGTGCATCTACGTCTGCGTCAAGAAGTTTTGATGCCCTCTCCATGTAATCTCCCTTCACACCTATTGCTGCAGCAACCCTCAACCTTCCCTTGCTGTCTTTTGCTGCCAATGGAAACTGTCTCATCTTGTCCATATCTTTCCTTGTTATCAATCCAATCAACCTCCCTTTTTCGTCAAGAACTGGAAGCTTCTCTATCTTGTTTTTCTTTAGAACCTCCTTTGCTTCCTCGAGTGTTACTCCTTTTGTTGCGTATATTAGCTTGCTCTTCGGTGTCATGACTTCTGTTATCTTTTTCTCCTCGTCTTCCTCGAGCGAGATATCCCTCCTTGTTACTATTCCAGTTACCTTCTTTTCTCTGTTAACTATGACTATTCCGCCTATGTTGTATTTCTCAAGAAGTTCCTTTGCATCACCAACTGTCGAGTCCTCAAAGAGAGTTATTGGTTCATCTATCATGATGCTCTCTGACCTCTTGACCTTTGATACCTCCTCTACTTGCTCCTCTATGGTAAGGAACCTGTGTATAACACCGATTCCTCCAAGCCTTGCAATTGCTATAGCCATTGTTGATTCTGTAACAGTATCCATGTTTGCACTTACAATTGGTATGTTCAACTTTATCCTTCTAGAAAATTTTGTTTCTGTGCTGACCTCCTTCCTTGACCTGACCTCTGAATACTTCGGTACTAAGAGGACATCGTCATAAGTGAGGCCTATTCTGTAGCTAGATGGATTCCTCACTTGACATAGGTATAATTCAAATCCTTATAGGTTTTTATGAATTGACTGTAATGCAATTATTGAAGAGGCACATCAAATTAGTGTATGGTAAAGGGTATAATAGGCA
>CADDZR010000017.1 GCA_902812495.1 archaeon
GCACTGTACGCTGCAGGGTTCAAGACACTTGACGATTTGAAGGAGGCAAGTATAGAAAGGCTTGCAACAGTTGGAAAAATCGGACAGACACTAGCAAGGAAAATAAAAGAGCAGCTCGGGAGTTGATAGAGACAAACTCCTTCTGTGTTGTCCTAGAAAAGAAAGCATACGAGAGGGTAAGAAGGAAGTTCGAGGGAATAGCCAGGTTCAGAAGAGAAATAATGGAGGAGGAAATTGAGGTTGGAGGCAGGGAAGCGAGGATAATTTCATTTGCACTGCAAGGAAGAGGTCTTCCTGCAGTTCACGGTATTTGTTACAACGAAAAACCACTAGAGTATGCCCTCTTTGACCTGAGGAATGGAGACCCTTACCTAGAGAGAGACAGGGCAGGGACAAGGCCAATTTATGTTTCAGAAGAAATTATTGCAACGGACCACAGGGTCTTCGAGGGAGAATTCAGGCTCTTACCAGCCAAGAATATGGCTTCAAGAAAATTTTGTTTTGAGGGTAGCGAGGAAGAGGCTGCGAGGATTCTTGCCTCAAAGCTCAACGATGCTGTGAAAAAAAGGGCCAAAGGAAGGAAAAGGGTGGCTGTTTCATTCTCTGGCGGTCTAGATAGCTCCCTGATAGCATACCTTGCATCGCTTTACACATCAGTTATACTTGTATCTGTCTACGCTAGAGGTTCTAGAGATGAAAGCCAGGCAAAAAAATCCGCTGAAATTCTTGGGCTACCTCTCGTGCAAGTTGAGGCTTCAGAGAGTGAAGTAAGGAGACTAGCGGGGTCGTTGGACCTACCGTACTCTCCCTCCTCAATGGACAGGGCACTTTTTTCAATATACACCATTGCATCTAAGGAAGCAAGGGAGCTTGGATGCGAGATTATAATGCTCGGACAGATGGCTGATGAACTCTTTGGAGGGTACATGAAGTATCTCACGTTATCTACAAACAAAGGAAGTAAAGAAGCTGAGAGGACAATGCTCGCTGACCTAAATAGGCTCTCCGAAGAAGGCCTTTTGAGAGATGAGATAGCATGCTCGCGCTTCATTCTTCCTTCGTTCCCTTACTCTGACTCTGGCGTTGTAGATTTTTCACTCTCGCTCCCATTTGAGTACAAGATAAGAGGTGGAGTCAGGAAGTACATACTCAGAAAGGCTGGAGAAATTCTTGGTCTCGACAGCAGCATAATTAATCTTGAAAAGAAGGCTGCACAGTTCAGCTCAGGAGTTCAAAAATTAATCGGATTATAGTTCTGGAACCTCATCCGGTTCCTGGTACCATCTAAATCTCTTGCCTATAATGGACCTTGCCTTCCAGCCAATTGCTTTTTCGGTGGAAACAATTGAAGAGAGAATTTTCTTGTATGCTTCCTTTACCTTTTCTCTGTTTTCAGATGGAAGAGATGATAAGAATGTAGCTGTTTTTTCAATATTCCCTATTGCTGTTGTGTAGAGACCCCAGTCACGCGAGCATATATCTGCAACAACCTTAACATTTATTCCGGTATCGTCGTGTGTAACAGCAAGGTCATTCATCATCAAGCATATATCTACCAAATCCTTCTCTGCAGTCTTCACTACCTGCAGCTTTGTCAGTAATAGTTCTGCCGCTGGTATTGTTAAACCACTTGAATCAAAGGCTCTCTTGAGGGGTATTCTGTGGCACATCCTGAACTCCTCAACGAATACGTCAACCTTCCTTCCTGTCGGAGTGTAGTAAATTAACCTCGAACCCATGTTAAGCTTATTGAAAACTTCCCTTTCCCTGAAACCTTTCCATTTGAAAAAGCTTAGCAGAGATGGCAGTTCTCCCCTCCTGCATGCTATATCGATATCGCTAACCGCTCTGTTGAATGGCTTGTTCCTCCAGCTCGATGTCAGGAGCCTTATTCCAACACCTCCGAGAAGCTTTAGATTTATCCCAGCATCCCTGGCTTCGCTTACGATTGCTCTAGCTTCATTTACTGCGTCGCTGAGAAGTAATTGGTTCCTTTCCACTTCAGAATTTGTTTAACAAGAAAATATAAGGTCTGCATTACATAATGGATTCAAATTAACATGTACGTGTTTACAGATGCTTCCTTATCTTCCTTATGCCGGAGAGTATCCACCTCGGCCTTATCCATCTTTCCTCAAAGCCCTTTGCATTTCTTACAACAAAAAATTCACCGTTATCGTCAAGTACCTCCTGGACGGGTATAGAAGAGCGTAGCCTTGAATACTCCCTATCGGAAAATTCTTCAGCTGGGTTGTTGCCTATCGTTGCGAACCAGCTTGCCCTGGAGCCATTTATCCTTACGTACGCTGAGGCGTTTGCAAACTTCAGGTAGACCTCTGCATACCTAAGCCTTCTCGGAAGGTCGTGTCTTATCACAAGCTTCATTGTTTCTTCACACCTCCCGGCAAACTGGATATCTGACTATTGCCTGGGGAGACATGGCTATAAGGGTAGTGTGAAGGGTTAGATTTACTTTCTTCTAGCAGCCATGTAAGAGGGCAGGATAGCTGCAAGGTTTATGAAACCCATGATTAGAAATGTTTCGTGAATTCCCGAGACAAACGAGGACTTTGCTCCTTCAGGTATCGTTACAGATTGCCCCGCAAATATGAGCTGGAGTGTGCCGAGAGGTACTCTCGATGTCATTATTGCGAATGCAAGACCAAGGCTTATCAGGAAACCCGTATTGACTAGTGTTGAGGACATGCCAGAGGCAACACCCCTTCTCGCTACAGGGACAGAATTCATAATCGATGCAACGTTTGGTGCAACGAACATTCCGCCACCTGCTCCGGCTAAAACCATTGGGATGATGAGGAGGTAGTATGAGGAACCATAGGGGAAAAAGGCGAATATGAATATTGCTACTGTGGCTGTTGTGAGTCCTGCAATTACAAACTTTAGCTGCCCGTACTTGTCCGAGAGGTAGCCGCTTAGTGGGCCAAACGTGACAAAAGCAACCGAGAATGGAAGTAGCAGAATTCCTGATTTTAAAGGGTCAAGGCCTTCCACACCCTGGAAGTAAAAGACAAGGATTAGGCTTACAGCACCCCTTGCAATAGAAGAAAGAAGGTTGCTTGCTATCCCTGCAGTAAAGCGTGTTATCCTGAATAAAGAAAGGTCCATCATCGGGTACATTACTCTCCTTTCGTACATCCCAAACAAAATAAGTAGAACAACTCCTGCTATAATCCCGAAGTAGTAGACAGGTTGCCATCCAGCTACGGATCCAAAAGTGAGAGAGAAGAGAGATATGGAAAGACCTGAAGCAAAGAGTATGTTACCCACGTAGTCTATTTTCTCGCTTCTAAGAGGCTTCGATATCTCCTTGAGTTTGGTGTATGCCCAGAACGTCCCTAAGATGCCGAAAGGTATGTTTATCCAGAATATTGACCTCCATCCAAGAATCCCTGTGAGTATGCCACCAGCTACAAGACCGCTCACGGAGCCAAAGGTACCTGCGACCTGGTTGATTCCAATTGCCCTTCCTCTCTCTTCTACAGGGAACGCATCAGTTATTATTGCTGTGCTGTTTGCGAAAAGGAGTGCGCCTCCAGTCCCCTGAACGAACCTGAAAAGTACAAGCGAAATACCGTTCGGGGCGATACTACAAAGGGCCGAGCCTGCTGTGAATAATGCAAAACCTAAGTTGTATAGTCTAACCCTGCCAAATATGTCTGCAAGCCTACCAAACGTGAGAAGAAACGAAGCTGTTACAAGCGTGTAGCCCATTATTATCCACAGACCTTCGAACGTGCTCGTACCAGGAAGGGAGGAGATTATTGTGGGGAGGGATATCAGTACGATATTACTGTCTAGAAGTGCCATAAATGAACCTATGGTTGTGTTAACAAGGACTTTATTCTTGTACTGCATCCCTCTTGCTTCCCTTTAAGGCTCCTCTCCTGTGCTCAGGAAATGAGCCTGTGAACAACTCTCATACATGCGTCCATTACGTAATCTATACCAGCATCATCGAGTATTTTTCTTGCTTCTTCGCTGTCTAGGCCAAGTTGTGCCCAGAAGACAAAGGGTCTTCCGTACTTCCTCTTCATCTCAGAGACCTGCCTTGCTATCTCCGGAAGCTCCTCAGACGGCCTAAATACATCAACAACCTCAACACTTGAAGCTACTTCTGGTGGAAGGCTTCCAAGCGATGGATATGCCTTCCTTCCAAGTATCTTCTGTGCTGTCGGATTTATTGGTATGATGGTGTATCCGTGTTCCATAAGGTATGCAGGAACAGTGTTAGCATCTTTCTCTGGGTTCTTTGATGCACCGACAACAGCAACAACCCTGTACTTAGCTAGCACTTCCTTGGGGTCAACGGTAGAAAGGACCATGCGCGACTCGATTTCACGCAACTATTTCTATCTTTTCAAAAATTACCCAAAAGTAAAAATTATAGGTCTGGAGAAACTGGCGCAAAGGCTGTATGCTCGCAGTCCCAGTTTCAGCGGCTGTGCTTCTTGCAGGTATCACTCTTGTAGTCATACTTTCCTGGGTTGCGTTAGGCGCAGCAATACTTTACTTCTACTACAGACAGAAAAAGAAAGAGATAACACAGCAAACTTAACTTCTACCACATCATAATACATGGTATGGGAGGGAATGAGAGGATAGAAGATGCCCTCAAGGGGAAGACAATGCAGGTCTACCTCTACTTGCTTAGGGAGGGGAAAGCAAGTGGAGTCAGGGAGATACAGAAAGCACTTGGATTTTCGAGCCCAAGCATTGCCCATCACCATCTTGAAAAACTTATTTCTTTGGGCATAGTCGAAAAGGACAGCTACGACAGGTATGTATTGGTTAGAAAGGTTGATGTCGGCATACTTGGTTCGTTCGTAAACATTGCAGGTATTGCACTTCCAAGGTTTGGTTTTTACGCAGCATTTTTCAGCGTTATATCGCTTGCATACATCTTATCAAATATCAGCTTCCTTGACATATACGCAATAATAGGAACTGCGGGTTCCGCTGCAGTTTTCTGGTTCGAGACAGTGAGACTTCTCAGGAGGAGCCCGTTCTAGCCTTTAGAAATAAGTAATGGGGTAGTGAGAGGTTATGCAAACGAACAGAAAAAAGTTGATGCTCGGTGTCTGCATGGGCTTTATTCTATCTATTCTAGTGGTAGGTCTAACATTTCAGCTAGACATGGAGCAAAGGGTTAGAGAAGCTGGACTTAGAACACAGATGGCGGGGAACCAGATGTACCCGCAGGCAACATCTAGCCACATTTCCTATCCCTATTCAAACATTGTCTCACTTACTAGCGACAGATCAGGCGTTCTTGCAGTCCTGTCGGTGCTAATGCTTTCTCTTTTGCTATCTTTTGCTTTCTACCTTGCAGTAAAAAGAATGAAGAAGGAAAGGTGATATTTTCCTGCCGTACCTTGCCTTGAAATTCTCTGGTAGGAACCTGTAGCTCCTAATCACTCCCCTGCATTCCCTGGAGTTGCAGTTGCACTCCATCTCAAATCCGTCCCAACCAACGTTTGTTGAGTAGTCAAAGGTTATCTCTTCACCTTTGCTTATTTCTCTGTATGCGACAAGAGCTCTTTTACCTGCTATAACGCAGTTCGGTGTACAACTGTGGTTAACATAGATGGACAGAGAATCGGTTGGAAGTATGTATCTATCATAATCGACCTGATAGCAGAACCTCCACTTATCTCTTGGTATGTTCCAGATCCACTCCTCTCTTCCCCTGAAAGTAAGCACTTTTTCTCCAAAACTTATTCTACGTACAGCAAAAACACCCAGACGGTCTATCCCTGAACTCCTTACAGCAAGCTTCCTCATCAGTGGCTTTGAGTCTCAGGTTTTTGCTTTGACCATTTCTCTACCCAGTCGGCGAGCTGCTTCAAGATTGCAGCAAGTTCCTTTCCCTTCTCCGTCAGCGAGTACTCAACCCTCGGAGGCGTTTCCGGATACACTTTTCTTGTAACTATTCCCTGTCTCTCCAGCTCAAAAAGTCTCTCAGCAAGTGATGTGGCGCTTATTTTCTCTATCCTTCTCTTTAGCTCGTTGAACCTAGCTGGTTCCTGTAGGCTAAGTGCATGAATAATTGGAAGTGTCCACGTCCTGAGGAGCTCGTTCCACGTCGAGTGTATCAGCTTACAGGAGTCAAGGACCTGCTGGTCAAGCTGTGTGGATGTGCTCAAATCCAAACCACCAACTTAGTCGCCCATTACTACTTACTATATAAAGGTGCGGTTTCAAGGTTGAATGGTGAACTATTTGGATACAAAAAGTCTTCAGGAAAGTGTTGTAAGAGCTGTCGAGAAGGTTAGCGATTCCCTGGTGCTGATAAACAGCTTGAGGGTTGAGAGAAGGTTTCCTGTTGGATATGTTCCACTCGAGGGACAGGGTTCAGGTTTCATAATAGAGAGTTCAGGCATGATAGTTACAAACAACCATGTTGTGGACGGCGCACAGAAAGTTACAGTTACGTTAAAGGATGGTAGTACCTATTCAGGAGATGTTGTTGGTACAGATAGCGAAACTGACATAGCCCTCGTAAAGATAAATGCAGATGGTTTAAAAGCTGCTGAACTTGGCGACTCCGAGGAACTCAAGGTTGGGCAGTTTGTTCTAGCTGTTGGAAATGCGCTTGGCCTCCCTGGAGGTCCGACTGTTTCGTTTGGTGTGCTTAGTGCTATTGGAAGGCCTCTTCCTGGAGCTGACTTCATATTTGAAGGACTCCTCCAGACAGACGCAGCAGTTAACCCTGGGAATAGTGGGGGACCGCTATCCGACATTGAGGGTAGGGTAATAGGCATGAACACAGCAATGGTTCCGTTTGCGCAGGGCGTTGGTTTTGCAATACCAATAAACACTGTAAAGAGGGTTGTTTCGGAGCTTATCGCACACGGGAGGGTTGCAAGACCTTGGATAGGCATTTCCGGTGTCGAGGTCAACAGCGCTATAGCGAGAAGATACTCGCTTCCAGTTGAACGCGGTTTCCTTGTTGTAGAGGTTGTAAGGGGAAGCCCTGCCGATGTTGCCGGTTTGAGGCCAGGAGATGTCGTTGTAAAGATAAATGAGAGAGAAGTGGCAAAGACCAGGGATATGCTGATTGCAATCTCGGAGTCAAGGAGTGGTCTTGTAAGCATCACCATTGCGAGGAATAATAGGCTTCTTACAATACCTGTTAGGCCACTGGAGAGAGAAGAAGGCATAAGAACGGAATAGGAAAGATTGATAACTGCCTCAAGACAGAGGCATTAAAAGCTGAGATAGGTCATGCCAAGATTTAAAACAACTTCAGAGGCTCTTAGGGTTGTATCAAAAAAGGATCAGATAAGGAATTTAGGTATAATAGCGCATGTGGATCACGGTAAGACAACGACCTCAGACAGCCTGCTTGCCGCATGTGGAATGCTCTCGCCCTCCGTCGCAGGACAGGCTCTTGCCCTGGACTACATGGAGCTAGAGCAGCAGAGGCAGATGACAATAAAAGCTGCAAACGTTACTCTTTACTATGAATACAAGGGGACGCCGTATGTAATTAATCTGATAGACACACCTGGCCACATAGACTTCACAGGAAAGGTAACAAGGTCGCTCAGGGCTGTTGACGGTGTAATTGTTGTTGTTGATTCTGTCGAGGGTGTTATGACACAGACAGAAACTGTTACTAGGCAAGCTCTTGAGGAACGTGTTAGACCTGTACTCTATCTCAACAAGATAGACCGCCTGATAAAGGAGCTCAGGTTGACGCCGGAAAAGATGCAGCAGTGGATAAGCAACATAGTTAACGATTTCAACAGGCTTGTTGAGACTTACGCAGAGCCTGAGTATAAGCAGAAGTGGAAGGTTTCTGTTCAAGACATGTCAGTTGCTTTCGGTTCTTCAAAGGACAGGTGGGGCTTTAACATAGAGACAGCAAGGGAATCAGGCATGAGCTTCAAGGATATTTACAATGCATACTTGGGTGAGGGGCCTGCAAAGTTATCGGAAAAGCTGCAGCTACACGAGGCGCTCCTTAGCATGGTAATAAGGCACCACCCTAACCCGAAGGAAGCACAGTCATACAGGATACCAAAGATATGGCACGGAAACCTTGAGAGCGATGTTGGCAAGTCACTCCTCAGCTGTGACGAAAACGGACCAACAGTCATGATGGTAACAAATGTTGTAGTCGATCCTGCTGCAGGCCTTGTTGCTACAGGCAGGCTATTTTCAGGAACTGTTAGGGATGGAGATTCTGTTTACTTAATAAATGCTAGGAGGGAGGGAAGGATACAAAGTGTGCAGATGTTTATGGGAAACCAGAGGGAGATAGTTGGCTTCCTCCCCGCAGGAAACATACCTGCACTTCTCGGCCTCGATACAAGAGCTGGTGAGACTATCTCTTCCGTTAAAGGTGTTGAGCCGTTTGAGAGCATAAGGTACGTTAGTGAACCTGTTGTTACAATTGCTGTAGAGGCAAAGCACCCAAGGGACCTTCCAAAGCTCGTCGAGGCAATGAGGAGGCTGAACATAGAGGACCCGAACCTTGTTGTAACAATAAACGAGGAAACTGGAGAGACACTTATGTCTGGAATGGGTGTCCTCCATCTCGAAATAGCAACAACAATGATACAGCAACAGGGCCTCGAGATTGTCACCTCCCAACCAATAATAAACTACAGGGAAACTATAAGAAGTTCTGCAGGCCCTGTAATGTCAAGGTCTCCGAACAGGCACAACAAGATATACATGAGGGTGGAGCCTCTAGGTGAGGACATCATAGAATTAATAAGGAATGGAACACTGAACGAGAACCTTGACAGAAAGACAATCCAGAAGATACTGAGGGAACATGGATGGGATGCCGAGGAGGCTAGGAATGTTGTCGCAATAGATGAGAGAGGCAATATAATGACAGAGATGACAAAAGGTGTGCAGTTCCTTCAGGAATCGCTTGACTCTATAAGAGCAGGATTCACAGACATAATGACAAACGGCCCGCTTGCCTACGAATACTGCAGGGGCGTGAAGGTTGTGCTACATCACTTCGTTCCGCATGAGGACCCTGCCCACAGGACATATGCACAGCTAATGCCTGCATCCAGAAGAGCAATACTTGGTGCAATGCTTAGCGCAAACCCAACACTTCTCGAGCCAGTTCTTGGAATAGAGGTTAAAGCACCGGCAGAGCTTATAGGTGCGATTACAGGTGTGATAACAAGCAAAAGGGGCAAGTTGATAAATATAGAGCAGAAAGAGGTTGTAACTGTAATTGAGGGAGAGATACCAGCGGCAGAAACGTTTGACCTCAGTGAGGTGATGAGGGGTGCGACAGCTGGTAAGGCTGTATGGAATACACACTTCAAGCTCTGGCAACCAGTTCCTGCAAACATGCTTATGCAGCTCGTTACAACAATAAGAAAGAGGAAGGGTCTTCCGCCAGAACCTCCAAAAGCTGAAGACTTCATAGATACGGAGTAGATTTAATGAAGATAGATTTCTACAACCTGAGGCTGGAGGTTGACTTTGAGAGAGGCGAGGTCCTTGGAAGGGAAGAGGTTAGGATAAGGAATGCCGAGGGTAAGGTTGAGTTTGATGCAGTAGGAATGGAGATAGAAAGTGTCTCTGTAAACGGAAAGAAGAGCGAGTTCACACACAGAAAGGAAGAGGGAAAGCTTGAGTTCAGCATCCAAGGAAGCTCAGATGTAGCTGAAGTAGAAATAATTTACAGGAAGAGAGCAGAGGAGAAATCTATCTTTGGTTTCTTCAAGTCGAGGTATGACGGAAAGTACATGCTTGTAACGGACTTTGAGCCGGACGGTGCGAGAACTTTCTTCCCCTGCAAGGACGACCCCTCGTACAAGGCATCGTTTAGGGTAGAGGTAAAGACAAGAAGGGACAAAAAAGTGATATCGAACATGCCTGTTGAGTACGTTGAATATGAAGGAGATAATGCTGTACACCACTTCTATCCAACACCTCCTATGTCAACATACCTGCTGTTTGTCGGTATAGGCGACTTTAACGAGTTCACCCTGAATAAGGGGGGAATAGATTTTATCGCTGCATCAAGGTTTGGCGAAAGGGAAAGGCACAGTTTGACCCTTGAAGTGATGAGTGACTCTGTGCTCTTCTTTTCGCAATACTTTGGGATAAACTATCCTTTCAAGAAGTTGCACTGGGTTGCTCTCCCTGAATACATAACAGGAGCGATGGAGAATTGGGGAGCAATAACATCAAGGGAGAGGATACTTGTGCATGAAAGCTCGGCTGTCTCAGACAAGATATCATCTGCCTCGACAGTTGTGCACGAGGTAGCACACCAGTGGTTTGGGGACCTTGTTACAATGAAGTGGTGGGATGACCTCTGGCTAAACGAGAGCTTTGCAAGCTTCATGGAGCTTGTTTGTCTCTCAAGGCTCCATCCCGAATGGAGGCAGGAGGAGATGTTCATATTTGAGGATCTTTCTTCTGGGATGCAGCTTGACTCCCTCCTATCGACACACCCAATAAGCTCAGAGATAAAGACTCCAGAGGAAGCACATCAGATCTTCGATGCAATAAGCTACAGCAAGGGTGCTTCGATCCTCAGGATGATACAGGACTTTCTTGGTGAGGAGGCTTTCAGGAAGGGGGTTTCGGAATATCTCAAAAACTTCAGTTATGGTAACGCGACAAGATATGATTTCTGGACAATGCTTTCGAAGGGCTCCGGAAAGGATGTCAATAAGATAATGGAGGCATGGGTGACAAAGCCAGGATACCCTGTACTGACTGTTGACTACGATGGGAACAGTTTACTTCTGAAGCAGGAGAGGTTCACCTACCTTGGAACATTAGAGGATTCGTGGCCAATACCTCTTACAATGTATGTTGATGGTAACAGGAAGGAGATCGTATTTAGCGAGAAAGAAGGTTCAGTAAAGGCTGGGAGCGTCTCCGGGTTAAGGGTGAACATAGGGAGGAAGGGCTTTTACAGGGTTAAGTATTCAGAAGATGTTCTCAAGAAGGTTTTGGAGCAGTATAACAGTATGGAAAAGGAGGAGAGGTTTGGACTCCTTGATGACTACTTCTCTTTCCTACTTGCTAGGATTGTCAGTGAACAGAAGTACATCGATATCCTGAGGCTTGCTGTAGAGGATGATTCTTGGCTTGTCTCAATCTCCGCGTCTGACCAGCTCTTCCAGCTAAGGTCGTTGGTTGGTGAGAAAAGGAAGCTCATGGAGACATACCTTGAATTCCACAGAAAGAAGGTTGCGAAGCTTGGTCTGAGCGAGAAGAAGGGTGAGGAGCCTCCCGAGACTGTTCTGAGAGGAGTTGTTTCATACAGACTTGCCCTCTCTGACATGGAGTTTGCCCAGAAGCTATCCAGAGAGATGAGGAACTTTGAATCTGTTAGTCCGAATATGAGGAAGGCCGTGCTTGTTGGCTATGTCTCAACGCTTGCTGAGGCTTCGTTCCAGGAGCTTGTAAAGAGAATAAGAGAATCAAAGGACGAGCCTGAAAGGTCAGACCTTTACATGGCTCTTGCTATGAGTAGAGACGGGGAGACAGTAAGGAAGACACTTGACATGATAAAGGAAAGTTGGGTAAGCAGGTCAGACACGCTTTATCCCATTGTTCACAGCTCGATGAACCCCTATGCAAGAAATGTTCTCTGGAACTGGATAAAGGAGAACAATCAGTTCTTAAAGCAAGTCTACTCGGACACACAGCAACTTGTCTCAATATACAGAAGGGTTCTTCCGAAATGCGGGATTGGGAACGAAAAAGAAGTCTCTGACTTCATAGACGAGAACTTTGCAGACATGAAGATAGCTTCATCCATAACAAAGGAGATGCTCGAGGTCTATTCGAGGGCGTCGAAACTATTTAGCTAAAATGGAAGAGGATCAGAAGTACAGAAGGAGTGTAAGGAACACCTCCATATTAATAGGAATAGTTATAGCAGTTCTCGCACTGTCTCTTATAGTTCCTCCCTTATTCAACCCTACAAGGAAAACATACGGTGGCACCGCAAAGGCAGAATCTGTATACGGGTTCGATCTCTATCTCAGTTTGAACAAAGGGGAAATAAGTTCCGGCTCAAACATAAGCGCAGTTACATGGATAGTCAACGGAGCAGCAAGGATAAACAACGTAACAGCCATGTCAAACTGGCCAATACCCAAGCTTAACTCGAGCTGTAACCCAATAGCTGTCGGTATTATGAGCGGATACTATGATGAGACAAATATAACAAAGGGTCATTTGCTGAACTTAGGTATACAGGATAGATGCACAAATGGGAGGGCGGAGTTCTACCTCCTTGAACCAAATGGATCTTCAGGAATCGCAAGCTACGGCAGCTTTACACAAAGAATATCTCTTAACATAACTATCACGGTTCGTGGTTACTATTCTAGCTCAGGCTACAAGGATTTTCTTGGTGTTTATACTGTTGTTGCTTCCGACGAATGGGGTGACTTTGTCCTTCTGCACTTTTTAGCTTCAGGTTAGGCTTTTATATTTACAGAATTAAACATCTTCATGAAACCAATCGATCCAAAGATTGTGCACAGGCTTTTCTATCCCTCTGTACCTGTTGTTCTATGCGCAAGCTACGGAGAAAGGAGATCTGCGATGCCTGTAGTTTCCTATGCATCACTCTCCGAGGAGCCAGCCTTGGTTGGTCTTTCATGTTTCCGTGGCAGCAGTACACTGAAAACTGCTCTCAGGGCAAGGTGCTTTGCCCTCTGCATCCTAGACAGAAAGTATTCAAGCTCAGTGGAGTTCCTTGGCACACACACAGGGAAGCGGATGAAGGACAAGATAAGTGCTTCAGGCTTAACACCTGTAAAGGCAAAGAAGATAGCATGCTATGTAATAAAGGAGTCTTCTGCTGTCGTGGAGTGCTTGTACATGAGAAAAATTAAAACTGGCGACCATTTTCTTTTGGTTGGGAAGGTGGCCGAGGTGTATGCATCGGAAGATTTTGATGATTACTGGAGGTTCAAAAGCTATAAGCCAATTCTTTACACTGGAATGAAGGGCGGGTTCTCTCTTTACGGCACTTAGGCATGCAGATGAGTTGTTGTGTGTCTTTTGCTGTGCTGGCACAGTTGTCATTTAAATATAAATGAGCGATCTGGTTTTGATGGGTAGGATAACACCTTCGTTCAGACAGAGGTACATGGAAACAATAAGGGTACTCAGAAAGGAAACACTGTCTATGAACGAGAAAAGGAAAAACAGAAAAGTATTAGGCAACATTATAATGGAATACTGGGAAAGAGACTATGCTGCTATGTCAAACTCCGAATCTGTATCCACACTGGATATACTTAACCTGATGGCAAGCATTGCAACTAAAAGAGAGATAGAGAAGCTTAAGGAGAGGCTGACAAGGCTAGAAGGTATCATTCACTAAGTGCTCTTTTTGTATCCCTCAGCCTCGATACAAGCTCCCTCATTACACCAATTGCTAAATCTGGGCTAGTTTAAGTCCTGCAAAGCTCCGGCTGGAGAGCGCGAAACAAGAGACATCTCAACAGCAAGTACATCAGCAAAGCAAAATCTCTGGTCTATCACAGACATCTCACCAAAGAACTGTCCCATGTTTAACGTTTCATGCTTCTCATCCTTCTTCCTTGCTTCCACATTACCTTCCATCATTAGATAAAAAACAAAGCTTCTCCCCCCTCACCAACTATTTTTTAACTCTCTTACATCTCAGCTCTTTAACCAAATTCGCAATTACATTCAGTTGTTTTCCTTCAGTTCGTAAAACAATGGGACAAGAAGGAGCTCTACTATCTGTCGCTTATCAGGTAATGTATGAGCTAGCGATTTGCTTTGATTAAAAGCTAGTGAGTGTAAAAGTGTCTGGAAAAGAACCATAGTTTGACACGGATTGGCTCAAGGGATATTATATTGTAGAAGGAGCTTCCTATTCTTCTGTACTGCGGATATCTTTTCAGTATGAGGTGGGATGCTTCCTCAAATTCCTTCCCTTTCTCAACAATTGATGCTTTTGCAAATACAAGCATGTACGAGAGCCTTGCCCAGTCGTTGCTGTAGTAGTCAACAACAAACGAAACTCTTGGATTCTGCCTTATATCCCTGACCCTTGCAAGCTCAGCCTTTGTCTTTGGTTTCTTGTCGACAGGTATGTATATTGCTCTGTTCGTGTAGGCAAAGCAAACAGGTACTACCCTAGGCATGTTGTCTTTACCTGAGGTTGCAAGGAAACCCCTGAACTTATCCTTCATGTAAGAGAGATGTTCCTTCTTCAACATAGCTCTATCACAGCAAAATTCTATCTTCCATCCGCTGACACGATTCTTATGAATGGATTTTTGAGAGAATTGAGCTTTGAAATGTTTAGGAGGAGGACTGTTATGCTCTCTATGTATCTAGATGTAAAAAGGGGGCCTGAATAAAAAGGTCTCATTCCATCTAAAGAGCTGATTAACATTGAAGCTGTCTTGTATGAATCTGGGCTGTCCGATGCAATAGGTACATCTATTGGCATGTTCCTAGTTCTGTTTACCAAGGTGTATGGCACCGTGTGAAAGGCGGAGCAAACACTTGCACCTCTCAGCCTTGAAGCAATCTCCTCTGCTGCAGAGGTTCCCGATACGTACCTAAAGTACCCATCCCTCTTCTCAACAGGTACTACAGAAGATATTACAGTCTTACCTCTAAGCACATCAGCCAGATCTGAAATTACTGATTCCATTCCAGTGTATGGAATTGATATAATTGCTATTTCTGAGGAGGAACAAGCATCCCTGTTTGCAGTGCCGAGAATTCTCCTACCTGAAGAGGCTGAGAGCCTATCAGCTGTTAACTCTGCCTTTTCCCTGCTTCTGGAACCGATTATGACATCGTTATTCTTAGAAAGGGCCAATGCAAGGGCGCTGCCTAGCTTTCCTGTGCCGCCTACTATCGCTACCCTCATACCTCAAGACTCATCTGGTCGTTCTTCTCTTCTTTTTCTGTGTAAGATGTGTCAAGCACTGCTGCTATTTTCTCAGCCCTCTTCCACCCCAAGCCCTTTACCATGGCAAGCTCTGATTTCTGGAGAGAAAAGACTTTCCTCGGGGTTCCGTATTTAATCAAAAGTCTCTCCGCAAGCTTCCTTCCCACACCTGGAAGTGACGAAAGAAGGTATCTCTGCTGGCTTGCTATTCCCTTGCCTTTAACAGGCTTTTCGTATGAAACAGGTACCGATCTTGACGAGGAGTGCTTGAGTAGCTCATAGAGCATTATTGCTGTCTGGCCTTGGTCATGTGTGTGGACTATCCTTAGGTTGTGATTTAGTGTAACACTCGCTATTGCACCAAAGTATGACTTCTGGTTCCGTATCACTGATTCGAGAGAGGAGTAATCTCCCTCAACAAGAAGGTAAGGCTTGAAGTAGGATGAGGAGAGTCTTTCAGCCTGATAAAAGAGCCTAGAGTCATAAATTGAGGAAACAAGGTCCTTAACAGTTTTCCTCTCGACACATATCTCTGGTGAGATAACATAATCCCCGACGTCAAGCTTAGAGAAGTAAACTCTGATACCAAGCCTTGAAAGCATCTCAGGTACTCCGCTCTCCCTTTCCCTCTCATCAACAACAATCCTCTGTATCCTCTCGACCATTATCTTTCCAGCCTCAACTAGAGAAATAAAAATCTGCCTTATAAGCTAGTTATTTGCCGGGAAGGAGTTATACAAGCTTCATCACGTAGATAAAGACAATACCTGAAACGAAAAATGCTATGCTCAAGGCAAGGACAAACATATCTGTCCTGCTCAGACTGTATTCGTAAAGCGAGGTCGGCCTGTCTGTGGCACCGTACGCTCTTGACTCCATTGCTTCAGCAAGCTGCCCGCTTCTTATTACAGAGTTCACTACAAGAGGTATAAGTATTGGGATCATGTTCCTTATCCTTGAAATGAAACCACCCTTTTCAAGTTCAAGCCCCCTTGCCTTCTGCGCGTCCATTATCTGCATAGCATCAATCATCATCACAGGTACAAACCTGACAGCTGTAACAAAGGCAAATATGAAATCCCTTGGTAGATGTAGGGCTTTCATTACCTGCTCCAGCTCGTCGGGTGACGTAGTTATGAAGAAAAGGCTCGTTGAGGCAACGATCGAGATAAATCTTGAGGCATACAGTAGTGATGCATCAAGATTCCTTGTTATGATGAGGTTCACCAGGAATATGAAGACACTGAAGACACCTGTAAGTGCAAGTGTTCTCGAGAGTCTCTTAACGACCTTTGCTGTCGATGCAGCCAAATAGATGAAGGCTAGAAGAATTATTAGGTCAGTTATCCTTGAAAAGAGAATAGAAAGAATGAACAGTTCTGCAGAAATTACGAGCTTTACTCGCGGGTCAAGCCTGTGGTAGAATGTGTCTGACCTCCTGAAGATAAATCCAGAAGCTAGCCAGTACGTACTGAAAGCGCCTCCATTATGTGCCTCTCAGCATCAAAGACATCCCTGAAAGGGCGTTGTGGCTTTCTCTTCATCGAGTTGTAGAGCCTGATTAGCTGCGGCTGTGTCACCCTTGCTTTCTCTAAGAGGTAACTGTCGTTCATCACAGAGGATGCCTCACCGTCGGCAACTATTTTGCCCGAAGACATGACAACAACTCTGGGCTGCATAGGCCAGAGAAACTCTATGTCATGTGAGACTATGACAACAGTCTTTCCCATCGAGTTAAGCATCCTAACTATTTCCGAGAGCTTTTCTTTCTGTATTGCGTCCTGACCAACAGTCGGCTCATCGAGTATAATTACTTCTGGGTCCCAGGCAAGAATGCATGCAAGTGTGAGTCTCTTCTTCTCACCTCCGCTCAGTGTTATGGGAGGGTTCTTCCTGTACTTCTCCAAGCCAAAGAAACCAAGGGCCCAGTTTATTCTCTTCTCTATCACATCAGGACTAAAACCGAAGTTCTTAAGACCAAAAGCTATCTCCTCCTCAACCGTCTCGCAGAAGAGCTGATGGTCCGGGTTCTGAAAGGCAACTCCAACCATCCTTGAAAGTTGGGCTGTACTTGCATCCCTTGTATCCTTCCCGAACACATTAACCCTTCCCTCGGTCGGTTTAAGGAGCCCAATTATGTGCTTCACGAGAGTTGTCTTCCCGGCGCCGTTTTCGCCAACGATTGAGACCATCTCACCTTTCCTTATTCTCAGGTTTACATCCTGTAGTGCCTTGACACCCGATTGATGAACAAAAGTCACTTTCTCAAATTCTATCATCTAAACACCTAGCTCAACGGGTAGCTCTTCTGGCGCAAGAAGCCTTCTTGGAAGAGGTATACCTTGCCTCGAAAGCTGCCTCTGGAGCTTCGTGACAGCTGGTACAAGTACACCGTATGGTTCAACATCGCATTCAAGAAGCACTTTCTCAGGCCTGTCATCAAAAATCTTCTTACCCTCGTACATAACAGCAAGCCTATCAGCCACAGTAACGACAAGGTCGAGCCTATGCTCAACTATTATGAAAGAAGTGCCCTTCTCCTTGTTTATCTTACCTATAGCATAAACAAGCTCCCTTGCTGTTAGTGGGTCAAGGAGAGAGGTTGGCTCGTCAAGTATGACAAGCTTTGGGTCCATTGCAAGAACACCTGCAAGAGCAACCCTCTGCTTCTGCCCATCTGAGAGTTCATGAGGCGCTCTCTTTGCAAGATTTGTTATTCCGAGGAGCCTCATTGCATTATCAACCCTCTCCCTTATCTCCTGCCTTGGAATGCCTAGGTTTTCAAGACCAAAAGCTATGTCCCTTTCAACAGAGAACATGAATATCTGGTTCTCAGGGTTCTGGAAAAGGAAGCCCACCTTCTGGGCAAGGGCCCTCATCTCGCTTTTCGCAACTTCCATACCGTCAACAACTACCCTTCCTTTGTATTCTCCCTGATACATGTGTGGTATGAGCCCGTTAATTGCTCTTAGTAGTGTTGACTTTCCGCACCCTGAAGGACCTGCGAGAACTAAAACCTCTCCATGTTCCATGGAAAGGGAAAAATCTTGAATCACTTCTCTCTCCGAATCCAGATACCTGAAGTTCAGGTTCTCTATCTCAAGCAATGCCAATTTTTGCTTACCTTTTATGCGTGTGTAATGTTAACCTTTCTGAGTGGGAACCTTGTGTAAGTTGCTATTCCCTTAACAACTATGTATGCGATCGGGATAGTGTAAAGGGAAAGTGTGAGGTTAAAAAGCCCTATCAGAGGGAGGAGGGCAACAACAGCTTGTAGAGGAAGGCTGAATCCAACAGGGTAAGGCAAGGGTAGGAGCACAAGGTTAACAAAAGTCATGACAGCAACCCTTGCCAGTGCTCCAAATGCTGTGAAAAGTGCAACATTACTTGCTTTTATGCCTTCATGCCTTAATACTTTCTCAGCAATATAAATGCCTGCAACCATGGAAAGGAGTGCTGCGAAGTTAAACCAAGGCCCTGAGGGTATTCCAGGCTTTGTGAACTCAAGTACCAGCACATTTATCACACCAACAACTAAGCCTGTTCCAAAGCCGGCTGCAATAAAAGCTACAACAATGGGTATCTCCCAGAATTCGTACTTGAGAAATGGAGCATACGGCGCGGGTATATCAAAGATCAAGTCAAGAAGGACAGAAATAGCCGCCAGGTTAGCGACAAACGCAATGCGCTGCGTTCTTGAGAGTGTCATCTCACCGCCTACTTTTAGTAAACCTTATAAGATTTTTGTAGATACAAATTATGTTGTAAATGAAAGTACCGTCCTACCTTCTTACACTTATCTGGCTATGCAAGGAAGGTGCCTCGTCAACCTTCTTAGATATATCCACATCCGAACTCTCCAGGCTCCTTGGGATCAGCCAGCAGGCAGTTTCAAAGCAGATGATCGAGATGGAAAAAGAAGGTGTTGTTATGAGAAGGAGGGGAGGGAGGGGCTATAGCGTATACGTGACTCAGGAAGGAATTGATCTTCTCAACAGGTTTTATACCATGCTAAAAGGGGTTCTGGAAGGAAGTGAGGGAGAGTTAATAATTAGAGGAAGGGTCTTCACCGGGATGGGCGAAGGTGCTTACTATATTTCTCTTGACGGCTACAGGAAGCAGTTTATCAGCAAGCTCGGCTTCGAGCCATTTCCTGGAACTTTGAACCTGAGGCTTGAAGAGCCCGACTCCCATTTAAGAGCTAAGCTGGAGGCTATGGACGGGATATTTATAGAGGGTTTTAGAGATGGAAGGAGAACTTACGGTGCGGTGAAGTGTTTCCATGCGACAGTAAACGGAAGATATCAAGGGGCTGCTCTTATTGTAGAGAGAACACATTATGGCGACAACGTCCTTGAGGTTATATCGCCTTTCAACCTGAGAGAAAAGATGAAGTTGAAGGACGGGGACATGGTTGAGGTAAAGGTGAACACCTCTTATAAGAGCACTAAAGACGGAGAGTGACATGGGCGAGGAAATACTTGTCCTTGTGGATGAGAAGGACAATCAGCTTGGGACTGTAACAAGGGAGGAGGCGCACATCGGCCAGGGAAAGAGGCACAGAGCCTACGTTGTCTTCCTCTTCAAAGAAGGAAAGCTTCTTCTCCAGAGGAGAAGCATGAAGAAAAAACTCTGGCCTGGCTACTGGGATGTTTCATACACAAGCCATGTCTATCCCGGAGAGACTTACATTCAGGCTGCGAGTAGGAAGGCCAAGCAGGAACTTGGAATAGAAGTTAGAGAGCTGAGAGATGTCCTTTCCTTTGTTTACTGGGCACCTTCCAACGGCTACTCCGAGAACGAGTTCTGCGCTCTTCTCGTGGGTAAGCTTGAGGGGGAGGTTAAACCAAACCCTGAAGAGGTTATGGAAGTTAGATACCTAACATTGGAGCATGCTCTGGATGAGGTCCGTGAGGCGCCAGAGAAATTTACGCCGTGGTTTAAAATATCGCTTACCAAGTTTATCGAAAAGGAAGGACTAGAGTTCAAGGCATGATTCTTTTCATCGAGAGTGAAAGGGCTCTCTCGATAATGTTTCTGCATTTTGCCAAAGCATCCTCTATAGGTGCACTGCATTCAAACGAGGCCGCTGTGCTGTGACCACCCCCTAAACCGCCAAGCTCCGAGGCAGCACGAGCCGCTATATCGTTGCCAAGATGTATACCTGTCCTAACGAAGAAGTTCTGAGTTGACCTGATGCTTACCCTAGTTGTTCCATCCGTTACACCACCTGCAAATGCGACGTCAGCCCCTATCTGCACTATTGACCTTGCACACTGCGCCTGGAATGAATTTACTTTTGTGAAAGCAATGAGCCATTCCCCAGCCCTGTACAGGTACATCCTCATTGCTGACTTCAGCCTAGCAATTACTTGGTCGTAGCTTCTTTCTGTCCTAATTTCATCTCTGGCAAGGTCAAGGCTCGCACCCAGGGAAATCAACTTAGCGGCAGCAATGAGTGTATTTTCAGTTGCTATTGAGAGGTGCTGCGAATCGTAAATCATTGCGTCAAGCATTGCCTGTGATACAAGAAGCGAGGGCTTCAATCTTGCAAGTTCGAAAATACGTAAAACTATTTCTGATGTTGAAACAGCTAGCTGGTCGACTATAGCTACAGTGTAGTAATCCAGATCTGTGTGAGGATGGTGATCAACAAGGATACTTTTTGAGTTTAGGAACTTCTCCTTCCATTCGCCTAGGAGTTCTATATTTCCAACATCAACAGCAATAGAGATATCATAACTCATTTCCTGCTTTGCTTCTCTCATTCTGTATTTCTGCCTAAGCCTCCTAACAACTTCAACCTCCCCTTGTGGTATTGCAACGCTTGTCCTTGAACCTGCAACCCTCCTTACTAGGTTTGCAAGAGCATATGAAGAAAGATAGGAATCTGGATCGGCCGACCTATGGCACACAAAGAGTACTCTTTTTGGCTTTTCATTCTCAAGGAGGGAAAGGAACTTTCTTGAGACCCTCAGACTTTCATTCCTGCTGTTCTTGCTTTCCCTTGAGCGCATTGTCTATCTTCTGCTGGAGCTCCCTGAGGCTTTCCCTGAACCTTGCTTCCTGCTTTGCTAGAACGGCAGACCTTGTTGCAGCAAGCTCCTTTTTTTCTTGGAGCTCCTTCAGTATAGCCTCCCTCTGCACTTTAATAAGCAGGTTCCCCGCATACTTGTAAACCGCATCTGTATCCGCAGCTTTCGTGAGCTCCTGTATTGCTCTTTCTGTCTCGTTAAGCTCTAGGTCTATCTGCTGTTTCTGTATCAACACAGCCTGAAGATTTTGTTGGAGCTGCTCAAATCTTGCAAGCTGCTCTCTGAGTGCTGGTGGAACTTCTGCCTGGCTCAAGATACTTCTCTACTCTTTTATTTGGTACTTAAACCCTTTTCAATTTTAGGCTGTTGTCCTGATGTTACAAGACTGTACAGCTTGTCTATCTCTTCAATCATCTGCTCAGGCTCTTCATAGCTTATCTCTAGAAATAGCTTGCTTCCCTTCTTTTTTGCTCCCTTTATCTCAGGGAGCTTTTCTCCATCTCTGGTTGAAAGTGCGACCTCAAGTGAAACGTTTTCTACTGCTTTACTGCCTAGCTTCCTGCGAGACGTCGTAAGCCCCACCCGCAACTGTGTACCCGCACCTGAAGCACCTCCATATGCCGGATGCCTTTCTCCTGAATCTCTTGCTCGAGCATGAAGGACATTCTCTCTTTGACTTTAGAGTAACGTAAACTCTCGTGTACCTCTTTCTAAGCGTGCTGCCGTACTTCGCTCCAAGCCCCTTTAGGCTCTCTTTCTTCTTCGCCATTACCCTGTCGCCTCCATTATTATCTTCCTTATTTCCTTGCCCTTTGATATTGCTATATCAGATGCCTGCATTACTTGAAGTGGTGTAAGTGTCCCTGGCTCTCCCTTCTGTCCTGCACAGATATTTCCGTCGTCGTCTGTTGTGAATGTTAGCCTTGCATCCATAACTGCTTCTTCCTCCGCGTTTGGGTCGACTATCAGTATATCGTCTATCCTTGCAAGAGTCACTGATACAGGTGTCTTCCTTACAGGAAGAGGTATTATTTCACCAGTTAGCTTTGGTTTGTCATCCTCTGCCTTGTACTCGGGTATTTTTGAGGTTCTGAGCGCTGAAACAACAGCAAAGCTTGTTGCGTCAAAAAGGTTACCATCGACGTTCAGTATGTTAACATCAACAAAGATAGTGTAAACAAGCTTGCCCTCTACAATACAAAGCTTCTCAAGCTCAACCATCTCCGACTCCCTTACACCTCTGTCAACAACCCTTGCAAGCTCTATTGCATTTTCATCTGGTGGTCCAGCTTCTGCATAAGCTGAGGCCAAGGGTAGAACTTCCGCATTTACAACAAGCATACCCTTGTTGGGTGTGTCTGGAAATGGAGCTCCTGTTGAAACCTTCACTCCTGCCATTACCTGCGTGTTCCCAAGAGAGACAAGCGCCGATCCATTAGCCTTCTCTATCAGGCCTGTTTTTATCTTTATTTCCCTGAACTCATCGAGAGCCCTTCCGTCAAGCCTCCTGCTCTTCATGAAGAGCTCTTTCATCTGCGCCTTCCTGATAGTCTCCACGACGTAGTTTTTCTTAACAGCTGACATTACTCTTCATCCTCCTCTGCTGAAGCGGGCTGTGTATTTCCAAAGAACTTACTTATCAGCGCCTCCCTCTGCATCCTGTATATCTTTCTTCCCCCCTCAAGCGCTAGCTCAAAAGCTTGCTTGAACTGTTCCTTCGTGTATATCCCGTCTACCTGGAGGAGAGTTATGAGGTTCAGGTTCGGCATGAAGGCAACAGGCATATCTCCTGAACCTTCCTTATCCTCAATATCGTTTAGGTCAAGAACTACCTGCCCGTCTATTATTCCTGAAGAGCAACCAACAACAAGGTCCCTCATGTTTATACCTGCATCTGCAAGGGCGAGAGACGATGCTGTTATACCTGCAACCCTCGAACCTCCGTCAGATTGCAGCACCTCCACATAGACTTCGATAGCAGTCCTCGGGTAGTCCTCCATTATTATAGCTGGCTCGAGTGCCTCCCTTATTACCTTAGATATCTCTATCTCCCTCCTCGACGGTGCTGGATTCTTCCTCTCATCAACTGAGAATGGCGCCATGTGGTATCTACACCTCAGAAGTGCCCTGTCTGGCAGGACCTCATGTTTTGGATGAACTTCCTTCGGACCGTAAACTGCAGCTACTATCTTGTTCTTGCCAAACTCTATATATGCTGAGCCATCTGCATTCTTTAGAGTTCCAACCTCCATCCTTATGGGTCTGAGCTCGTTCCACTTCCTTCCGTCCAGCCTTATGCCGTTCTCGTCTATCAGCTTCCTTTTTTCCAATTAGCTAGCACCACCAGAGAGGTAGCTCTGTATCTTCTTTGCAAGGTCTGCAACATGCGCCTCTTGTTCTATCATTCTTATTGCGTTGGCTGCCTTGACTATGCCTTCAGGTGTGCCTGTTAGCACGACTATACCGTTCTGCCCTACCTTTAATTCACAACCTGTCTGTGTTGCAATCATCTTTATCATGTATCCTTTCCTTCCAATTAGCCTTGGTATCTTGGTGGGCGACATCTTGACTATTTCACCTTTTGGTATTTTTCCAAGACCAGGACCTCTTATGCTTAGCTGGGGATCCCTTGTCCTGTCGAAGGCCTCTACCTTTGCCGCAATCAAATCTCCTATTTTGAACTTAGAACTCAGGTCGTGCGTTGACGGGGAGAATTCCTTTCCGAACACAAATGAGGCTGGTAGATACCCGAAGAAAGGTGAGTTGATATCGACCTGCCAGCCGAAAGCTGTTATATCTATTATTTTACCTATTACTTGGTCATCAACGTGTGGTATGTATGGACCAGAAAGAGGGTTAAGCTTGACTTCGTCCCTTCCGATCTCAGCAAGCCCTACTCTAAGGGCTATGTACTGGTTATCCCTTCTCTCTATATAGCTCCCAGATCTGTAGTCCCCGACAGCGATCACATCTCCAGGGATAACAAATTTTCTGACAACCTTAGGCATCATTTCACCACCGTTGCCTGGGCCGCGCCCTTTGTCACGGAAGCAAGCTTTTCTAGAAGGCTTGGCTGGGAGCCTGCAGGTATCTCAACAACTGCATTCATCGATCCGTCCTGAGAGTACTGCTGGCTTATTATATCTCCAAAGCTCTTCAACACCCCTATCGTCTGGCCTGCGTATTGGGCAGAGACCCTGACCGAAAGCTTTACCTTCTCGGACTTGAGCGGTAGTATTGGCCTTAGCTTTTCCACGATTGTCTTTGTTTGCTCTGTTGGGTCTATGAACGGGTCGATAGATACCTTTGCCTCAGCCATTGCCTGTTCTATCCTTAGGGGTGGATGTGGCAGAGTCGTTTTAGGGTCAACGTAATTCTTTGATATTATTGATATTATTGCCTTCTTCTTCTCTTCAATAAGCCTCCTCCTCTGCTCTTGGGTTAGCTGGAGCTCCCCCCTCTTGAGTATTTCAAGGGCTGCCTTTGACTGGTCGTCCGTGTTGAAGTACTTCTTGAGTTTCTCCGAGCTTACCCTTAGACCTTTATTTGCGTCTGAAAAAACCTGGTCCACGACTATTACCTGCGACGGCTCTACGTTCTTTCCGAGCTTAAAGTTTAGTGCTGCCTCAGGGTTTACAAGTATCTCGAAGTGCTCTCCCTCTATGATAAGGCGTACAGTTGTGTATTTGCTGCTCATACATTAACATCATCCCTTACTTTGAAGGTGGTTTCTCTGACCTTGCCTTTGCCTTCTCTGCATACTCGAGTATCTCTTGTTCAGCAAGCCTTCTCATCTTCTTTGTCTTTGTGTCTATTACTGCAATCTTTATGTGAGATGTTCCCTGCTTATCCTCGCTGACAAGGTAGATGCACTCTATTGCAAGCACTATTGCATCCTTGAGTGTCATATCCTTTGAGTAGTTTTTCTCAAGGTAGTCGTTAACCTGGTCGCTTCCTGCACCTATTGCAATAGCGTCAAAACCCTGATATGCTCCTGTTGGATCTGTAAGAAAGACTACTGCACCGTTGTTCTCATCGACACCTGCAATTATGAGAGAAACACCAAACGGCCTCACACCAGCGTACTGTGTGTATTGCTGGTTTAGGTCTGCTATCCTCTTTGCTATCGTTTCAATGTCTATTGGCTCGTCGTATACAAGCCTGTTGCTCTGCGCCATCACCCTTGCATTATCAACCTGTATCCTTGCATCTGGTGCGTAGCCTGCTCCAACGGCACCAACGTGGTCGTCGATCTGGAACATCTTCATTGTTGATTCAGGGTTCTGAAGCTTCCTTGTCTTCTCCTCAACAGCGAGGACAACACCCTCGTCCGTCCTTATGCCAATTGCAAGACTTCCCCTTCTCACAGTTTCAAGAGCATATTCAACCTGGTAAAGCCTCCCGTCGGGCGAGAATATTGTTATCGCCCTGTCATATCCTGCAGAAGGTGCAAACATCTTCTATCTTCTCCAGTTATCTTCTCTATCCTTCCATTTTTAAACTCTTTTGTCCATAGACTAGCTATGAAGGTGCTACTAGTTAACAACTACATAAAAAAAGAGAGGATAGCAAGGCTAGAGAGTGAGATAAAGAGTATCGTAAGTAACGTAGAGATGTTGAGCTATGATACTCTCAAAGCAAGTGCATGGAGAGATTATGAAGCCATTATCCTGAGCGGTTCGGAGTACATGCTCTCCTTAAGCGAAACAGAACCCCTGTTCACTGAGGAGATGGAACTTATTCTTGAATCAGACAGGCCTATACTTGGAATATGTTTCGGGCATCAGCTTATTGCTCACGCAAACGGCTCAAGGGTTGTAAGGATGGGGAGGGAAACAGAGGGGTACTTTATGACAAGGATACTTTCAAGAGAAAAGATATTCGAGGACCTTTCTGACAAGGAGTTTTTCTGGGAGAGCCACAGCGAAGCCGTAGAAAGTGTGCCCAATGGATTCAGGCTTATCGCCAAGGGAGAAACAAACCCTGTGCAGGCAATAAAATCAGAGAGGAATGAGGTCTACGGTGTCCAGTTCCATCCAGAAGTGTGGGACAGTAAAAGAGGGGCTGGAAGGAAGGTGCTGGAGGCTTTTCTAGTTGGTAGCAGGTAGGAGAAAGGTCCTCTTCAAAAGAAGTGTTGTTGAGAGTATTCTAAGCTATTCGAAGATGTGCTATCCAAATGAGGGCATACTACTTCTCAGGGGGAGGAAGACAAGGGATACTTTAGAAGTGAACGGTGTTGTTATCCCGCCTGGTGCGATGCATGGTAGGAACTTCTCCTCCTTCAGCTGGTTCTTCCTCCCTCCTGACAGGAGTTATGTTGGTGTGGCTCATTCCCATCCCTCCGGTGCCATGGAGCCCTCTCATCAGGACATACTTCACTCTTCGGGAAGCATAATGGTGATAGCAGGTTACCCTTTTACAGACGAGGGATGCATTTCTGTTTATGATACTGAAGGGAATAAAATGGATTTCAGCGTTGAAGATTAAATAGAAGTCTGACAATAGCTGGTGAGATTGTCATACAACAAGGGAAGGACATGGAACGCCCTGAAGAAAGCTTGGAAAGCATATAAGATAGCGAAGAGTAGAAAGGACAGGCAGAATATGAAAAAATATGAAGATGTTATCAAGGCACTTCAGCGGGAACTTGGTCTTGAAGAAAGCAAGTTTAACGAGACAGACTAAAGGAACTCCCTCTCATGATTTGTCGTTATCTGGTTCCTTAACTCTTCTGCTTGCTGAAGGCTAAAGTCTGGTTCCATGGAGACAAGGACAAGCTTTCTTCCAAGATAGAATGTCATTATGTTGACCCTCTCCCTTTTTATGAAGTTGAACTGTGTCTTTCCAAAGTACTTGTCCCAGGTTCTGTCTGAGTTGAGCTGTATAGTTATGCTTGCTATAAGCCTAAGGTCCTCGCTCTGTGGCTCAAGGGACTGAACGCCTCTCCTCATACCACCTGCAATTATCCTTCCTGTCTCGTCGAGGATGGCTGCGTATCTTATCCTTCTGTCAAACTTGAAGATCTCGTTACATACTTTATCGTACTGTGCAGCCAGCATACACACAAAATATGCTTCGAAGATATATAAATACTGTTTGTTTTCCGACACTGAAACATTTTGTTGATAGAAGATGATTAGATTGTTTACCATCTTTGACTTCGTATTACAAACATTACAAGGCGAAAAGACATTCCAGAATGGAAATAGACCCGGCAGTTGTAGTTATTGGCTCTGCTTGCGTTGCTGCTGCTCTACTATACTTTGTCCCGAGAATATTTACAAGGAGTGCTAAGGTCGTAGCGGATTCTGGAGCAAGCCCTGTCCAGGTGGCGGAGCAGGAGGGGAGCTTTTCTGGAGCAAGTAACGAACCTGCTCCCCCACCACCTGTTGAGCAGACGACAAAAGCAATATACGAAACTGTCCAGCCTGAAACTGCACCACAGCCGGTGGCTTCAAACCCGAGCACAGCCGTAATACCCTTTGCAGCAACGTCCAAGCCGGAACAACAACCAAAGCCGTACAGAAGAAGAAGTCACTACACAAGGACAAGAAGTACCTCAAGGACTGTACACACCAGAAAGCATACAAAGCAAGAATAGTGGGATGAGGTCGAAAAAGACCAATAAACCCACACCCTGAATATTTTGACGTGAGCAAAGCATACATAGGGTTCCATGTTTCTTTAGGGAAATCCATAGATTCAGTATTTGACACAGCACAATCAATGGGCTGTACAACACTACAAATGTTTACAAGAAACCCAAGGGGATGGAAATTTAAAGACCTTAACGAAAGCCAAGTCAAATCATTTAGGGAGAAGAGAGAGAAATCAGGCTTTAGGTTTGTGGTTGACCACATGCCCTACCTTCCTAACCTGGCTTCACCTGTTAAGAGTGTAATGAAAAAGAGCAGGGAGGCTCTTGTTGCGGAAGTTGAGAGATGCGAAAGGCTTGGGATAGACTACCTTGTAGTTCATCTTGGTAGCCATATGGGGAAGGGGATAGAGACAGGGATCAGGAATGTTGCAGAAGCATGTAACATTGCACTTAAAAGAAGGGGTAAGACAGTAATACTTCTCGAGAACTCGGCTGGGCAGAAGAACAGTGTTGGTTCTAAGTTCGAAGAGCTCTCTAGGATAATAGATAAGATAAGGTCGAGGAGGGTTGGTGTTTGCTTGGACACTTGTCATCTGCTTGCCTCAGGATATGACATAAGGTCGGAGAACTCCGTTAAAGAAACAATGAAAGAGTTTGAAAGCAAGGTTGGAATTGAGAGGCTCCTTGTACTGCATATGAACGACTCGAAGGGAGATATTGGAAGCAATCTCGACAGACACGAAAACCTTGGCAAGGGAAAGGTTGGACTGGAAGGTTTTAAGGCAATACTCAGGTATAACGGGATTATGGATAGGCCGATAATACTTGAAACACCTTACAGGGACATGAAGACAGTTAAGGAAGACCTAGAAACACTTAGGTCGATACTCCCTAAAGGATGAGCTTATGCAAAAATATCTTTCAAATAAGGGAGCTTGAGCAAGGTCATACGCGGGCCCGTAGCTCAGATCCGGAAGGAGGGAAGCCAGGTAGAGCATCGGGCTTTTAACCCGAGGGTCAGCTGATGCCCCTAGACGGGTTCAATTCCCGTCGGGCCCGCA
>CADDZR010000018.1 GCA_902812495.1 archaeon
CTCAAGCCAGCCATCTCAAACTGCTTAACTATATTTGATGGGTTGAGGTATGTTGGATAGCTGTATTCTTTTAGCGAACTAACTACATATTTTACTGGATATCCTGTAATGAGTGAGTATGGCTCTGTATACCTCCAAGGTTCTTTAAGGAAAAATTCAATGGATTCCACCAGCCCTTCTTTGAGCATGCCCAATTTTTCAGTTGGCAGGTCAGAGCGCGCCGACAGGATGCAGCAGATATGATCGTCTATTTCTGAATACCTAGCAATTCTTCTGAAGCCATGGCTCTCAAGGTATGTTGCATATGGCTCCCAGACACAAGCGGCGTCCACTCTTTTCTTCAACATTGAATCCACTATCTCTTCAGGGCTCCTTGCGTAAACTGTTTCCTTTGAGTAAAAAAGACATGAATTGAGACACGACCTTAAAAGAAGCTCCATGGTCGATAATTTTGTCGATATTACTCGTGCTTCAGAAGGAGGGTTTTTTCTTGCAAGAAGGCTTGAGCCTCCCGCACCTGCTGGTCCTACAATCTTCATTGGTGTACCAATCGAGTGAAAGATAAACTGTGTTAGAACTGGAGCAACAGCAACGTCAATCCTTGCAAAAAGCAAGTCAGTCATAACATCAATCCCGTTCTCTCGAACAACGAACTCGAGCTCATATGATTTCTTCCTTAGGATGCTTCTGAGAGCTATAAGAAAAGGATATTCCGCTGCCCTTGTGAATCCCAGCCTTATTCTATTCCTATCCCTGCCTTTCACTGTCCTCAGCGTTATCCTGCTGTTCCTCCCTATGTTTGTCCTCACGATCATACCTTCTCTCTCAAGCTGGGCGATTACCTCTGAGATCCTGCTCTTCGAGAAGCCTGTCGCCTTAACAAGCTCCGACTGGAAAAGCTCTCTCTGCTCTTTGATTAAAGTGATAACCTTTTCCTTTACTCCCTTCAACATACCTATGAATCGGAAAGGTTATATTAATAATTTCCGAACATATGTTCGGAATGGAAGAAACGCTTGTAAAGAGGGATCAAGCAATAATAAATAGTCTGGAGCAAGCTAGTGTTGGTAAAAGACATTACAGGCTTCTCGTCCTCTGCGGTCTTGGATGGCTCTTCGATGCTATGGACATACTTATACTATCTTATGTTGTTGCGGCCATGATTGCGTCCGGCTTTGCTGGAAAGCTAGAAGGAGGCTTGATTGCAAGCTCAAACAATCTAGGACTCTTCTTTGGCGCTGTATTTTCTGGTGTAATTGCAGATTTGTGGGGAAGGAAGAGGGCATTCCAGCTTACGCTTCTGATATACTCAATTTTCTCCTTTCTCTCTGCCTTCTCCTGGAATGTTGGCTCTATGGAACTGCTGAGGTTCTTCACTGGTTTCGGTCTTGGAGGGGAGCTACCTGTTGTCTCTTCACTCCTCAGTGAATTCATACCCTCAAGACAGAGGGGAAGGTTTGTTGTCCTGCTCGAATCTTTCTGGGCTTACGGAGGTCTTCTTGCTGCGTTAATAGCTTACCTCGTCATACCGAACTGGGGTTGGAGGACAGCACTGATGATAGGAGCCATACCAGCTCTTTATGTATGGTTCTTGAGAAGGGGCCTACCCGAGTCTCCGAGGTACCTAATCCAGAAGGGCAGATATGACGAGGCTGAGAGTGTTGTAAAATACTTTGCAGGGCAGGGCTTGAGCGTAAAAGTGCAGGAAGAAGGAAAGGAAGTAAAGGAGAGTGCTCTAGAGAAATTCAGGAAGATATGGAGCACTGCGTACAGGAGGAGGACACTGATGCTTTGGCTCCTCTGGTTTGGTATAACTTTTGGATACTATGGCGCATTCATATGGCTTCCAAGCGCTTTGAAAAGCATGGGCTACGCACTTGCTACATCTTTTTACTTCTCAGTCCTGATAACAGCCGCTCAGATACCAGGATACTTTCTCGCAGCATATTTGATAGAGAAGATAGGAAGGAGGGCCGTTCTATTTTTGTTCCTTGGTCTCTCGGCAATCTTCGCAACACTTTTTGCATTTTCAACCAGCCAGACATCATTAATAATCTCAGGGAGCTTAATGTCCTTCTTTAATCTTGGTGCATGGGGTGCTGTCTACGCCTACACGCCAGAGAACTATCCTACAGGTATCAGGGGCACAGGCTCTGGAGCTGCAGCTGCATTTGGCAGGATTGGAGGCATAATTGCCCCGTACGCTATTGCCGTTGCGCTAGGGCTGGAAAAAGGTTTTTCAATAGCATACAGTATAAATGCAATGATGTTCCTTCTTGCGGCCCTTTCAGTAGTTATTCTTGGAAGGGAGACGAAAGGCAAGACACTTGAACAGGCAAGCGGAGAGTTTCAGAAAGTTATTTGAACAAGTGTGTTTAAAGCAGAAAACAAAGAAAGAAGAGGTGCAATATAAGAACAGTTGAGTTGTTTCATACCGGATGAGTCGGCAATAAGCCTGAAGGTAATATCAAGGATGGTAGAGGAAGGTAGGGTTAACGGCAGGGTTGTGATACACAACGGAATAATATCCAGTATAGAAGAAAAGGCATCGCATGGGAACGTTTCAGGTGTGAGAGGGCTGAGGGAGCTGAGAGAGAGCTGCGAAAGGAAGGGTATAGAGATTACCTACATGGGCGAACCAAGTGTTGAGGACCTCAATCATGCGATTAGAGAGCTTGCTTCTTCGCAGAGAGGAAGCATAGTTACATGCAACCCTGTCATGGCAAGTGTATCTGAAGCCCTAGGCCTTGATGTAATACTTGAGCCTCCGTCGAAGTCTATTGAGATAGAAGGTGCATTCAGGGATGGAGTGATGAGCCTTCATCTTAAGGAGGGCCTGCCTGCAAGGGTAAAGAGAGGACAGCCAGGGAACTGGTTCTTTGAGAGTATATCTGAGAGCCAGATGTCTAGGGAAGAGCTCGAACTCCTTGTTGCTGACATAATGACAAAGACGTACGAGAGGCTTGGGGAGGATGCATTCATTGAAGAAGACAAGCCAGGAGCGACCATAATACAGCTTGGAGATTTCAGGATTGTTATAACGAGGCAACCATTCTCTGACGGTATAGAGATAACAGTTACAAGACCTGTTCTGAAGAAGAAGATAGATGACTACAACCTCCCACCAGCTGTTGTGAGAAGGCTGGAGGAGCAGGCCGAGGGAATAATTGTTGCAGGACCTCCAGGAATGGGAAAATCTACATTTGCTCAGGCACTTGCAGAACATTACAGCGCCCTAGGTAAGGTTGTTAAGACAATAGAGAGCCCAAGGGACCTCGACGTACCTGCTGAGGTAACGCAATACTCGAAAAAGGCAGCGCAGAAAGGAGAGCTGCACGATGTTTTGCTTCTTAGTAGGCCAGACTACACGATATTCGATGAGATGAGGACAGACGAGGATTTCCGCCTCTTCATAGACCTGAGATTTGCTGGTGTAGGGATGGTCGGTGTAATGCATGGAACAAACCCGATAGACGCAATAAGGAGGGTTGCAAACAAGATAGATGTTGGAGTGCTACCTTCAATAGTTGATACTTTAATATTCATGGACAACGGAAAGATAGCAGCTATCCATACCCTTGAAATGGAGGTTAAGGTCCCTGTTGGCTTGAAGAGAGAGGACCTGGCTAGACCTGTCGTTCTGATGAAGAACCTTTTCACTGGTAAGGCAGAGTACGAGCTTTATGTCTTTGGTAGGAATACATTCATAGTTCCAATCAGAGGAAGGCAGGAAGAAAGTGAGGACAGAAGGGAGCTTTTCTTCAACCAGATACTGTCGAGACATCTCGATGAGTATGACCTTGAAATATCGGGTGGTACAGTTCATATCAAGATACCTAGAAATGATTACAGGACATACACAAGGAAATGCCAGAATAGAATACTCAAGCTCGCAAGAAGGTCTGGGCTTGAGGTCGAGGCAGTTACCTACGACCAGGATAGCTGAAGCTTAAAGGTGCCTTTTCTAGGGGCTAGTTACATGCAGAGTATCTCAAAGAGAGTTGTTGCAGAGTTTGTTGGAACTTTTGCGTTTGTGTTTGTTGGAGCTGGTTCAGCTGTTGAAGCAGCTTATGTAGGTCTTAACCCAGCTTTATCACTCCTTTTTGCTGCGCTTGCAAATGGCATAGGGCTTGCAGTCGCCGTCTCATCAACAATGGGCATCTCAGGGGGTCACCTCAACCCAGCTGTCAGCGTATCCCTTGTGTTCGGAGGCAAGTTCAAGGCAAGTGATCTCGTACCTTACATAGTTGCACAGCTCCTTGGATCTGTATTTGCTTCATACATGCTGCTTGTTTCTCTTCCCCATCCGTACGTAGATGCTGTAAACATAGGTTCACCGTCCCTTTCTCAAGGTGTAACCATTCAAGAAGGCATATTGCTAGAAGCAGCGATGACATTTGTCGTTGTTCTTGCTGTTTACGGAACGGCTGTTGACCAGAGGGGCCCGAAGATAGGCGGCTTTGGTATAGGGCTTGCTGTTCTCGTTGATGTACTTCTTGGAGGTGCCTTTACAGGTGCAGCAATGAACCCGGCAAGGGCAATGGGTCCTATGCTTGCTTCAAACTTTCTGCCAAACTACTGGTACATTTACTGGGTCGGGCCTCTGATTGGTGGAATAGTTGCAGGCATCACTTACAAATATTTAATTGAGTGAGAAGTCTCAGGACCAGCTGAAATTAAGGGAATATTTTTTCATTGCCCTTGTCAATGCCTCCCTAGCCTTTTCTTCGAAGTAATCGAGTCTTAACCTCTCACCCATCGCCTGCTCCAGGTATGACATGTTTATGCCTCTGACGTGGAGCGCCTCTGCTGAGATGTCATCAGGTCTTACCTCTGAGAGTTTTTCTGCGATTTTCTCTAGGTCTCTATCGAGGTCTTCCCTCAACCTGTTTGGAGGAAATATTGGTGCTATGTGTACACCTGTACTCAAACCCCTTTCCTTCGCTCTGCTAACTATCTCAAGTCTCCTCAACGGGCTTGCAACCCTTGGCTCTATTACTCTCGAAAGCTTCTCTTCCATCGTTGCTATCGAAACGCTTACACTTACACTTTCCTTGTATCTCTCAAGTAAATCGAAATCCCTTTCAACAAGAGGAGACCTTGTCAGTATGTTAATCCTCACACCCGCAGGTAGAGCTGCCTCAAGTATCTTTCTTGCCCACATGTGAAGCTGCGGAAGGTATGCATCATGGGTTGAGGACATCATAACCTCCTTCCCACGCCATCTCCTCCATTCCGTCATCTTTATTGCATCGTCTATATTTTCTGGAATAAGGAAGTAATAACCCCAGTCTCTCATAACTACGTCGCCGATCCTCGCTCTGCTGAACTTCTTGTGAATGCTATCTACGTAACAGAACCTGCATCCAAATGTGCAACCGATAGCAAAATTGATGACCCACCCTCCCATTTCGTAAATCTTTGAAGGCTTTATTAGTGGAGGTCTCAGCCTGTACCTTGCGAATGAAACCTTGGGCGGGAGGGAGAAGCTCTCCAACGTTTCCTTTTTTTTATAGGTATGTAATTAGTTTTCTGCTATCTGCCTGTGAACATGTCTGACTGTCTAACAACCTTTAACTTTATTATATGAAAGACGTCCCATCCATTCCTGCTCAAGTACATTGAAATGAACCTCCTGTGACACCCTTTCGGGCTTACCTCAAGACACATTATACATGTCCTTTTTTCTGAAGCTAATTTTATCAGCTCCTCGATTCCTTGACTAAACTCCTTTGTTAGCATGTAATTCTCGTAACCTTCTTTTCTAAAGCCACCTAGCCTATCTCCAAGCCATACATAACCTATTCCTCTACTGCCAAGCAGCTCTTCAAGCCTTTCTCTCCTGAAATGCTCTGTCTTGGATGTCGGGAATCTCCTTACGTCGACAAGGAGCTGGATGCGGTTCTCCTCCAGCAATGAGATGAAATCGTCTATTTTTCTGGAACCGTGTCCAATAGTCCAAAGACTTGTGCTCAAACGGGGGAAATCTTGGTTTGTATTAATAAAAATATGTCTAACGGGCTATAAGTGCAAATAACAAATGCTTTGTGCTTCCTTTGCTGTGTTATCAGCAATACTTGAACTGGTTTGCAGAGGTGTCCTTTGTTTTTGTTTCTTCTTTTCAGGTCCCTGTTATAGGTTGGATTGGCACTTCTCCAGCAGAGCAGCCACACCCTGGTGCGTGCCCACCTCTCCTCAGTGTACCCCTGTAGAGTCCATCCTCGAGCTTTCTTCCTGTCCTCTTCTCCCATTCCTCAACTGGTATGCCGTACTTCTGCTGTATCTTGTCCCTGTACCACTCAGGTATAACGTTGAAGGAGCAGAAAGGTATAATTCTCAGGTCTGGGGTTAAGTAGTGTATATCGCATCTCTGTAGTCTCTCTTCATCTTGGTTGTACTTGTCTTGGAAGTGCATCATTCCAAGAAAGAGGCTCTTCAGGTGGAACTGCCCTATTGAAGAGTAGTCATGCTTAACAAGTGCATCTGTAAGAAGCTTTGCAAAGCTCAGGCCCTTTGGCTGCTTGCTCTTGTCCACAAAGCTAGATATCTTGCTTAGTATCTTTGCAGCAACGATATACTTGTTTGTTCCCGAGTATATCTCCTCTGCCTTCTCCTCAAGGAATTCAAGAAGGCCCTGTATATCGACAAACTTTGTTATCTGGACAAGCTTGTGTGTTTCTGCATCCTCAAAAACATAGGTTCCTGCACCGCAAGCGAAGTGTATAGAGAGTTCGTATTGCTCTTTCTTTGTGAATGCCTCTATGAAGCTTGTAACAGGAGAACAAGAAGGAACTGGGAACCAGCCGTCTACAGTTATCTCGCCGTTTGTCTGCTCCTCAATCCTTTCTATACAGTCAGGAATAGTTATCCTGTACTTCTGTCTCTCTGATTTTGTCAACCTTCCTGTTAACGAGACGGGCTGGAAGTTAACAGCCCTTACCGTGTCGATATTCCTCTGTGCGAATCTTATTATAGCTCCAAGTTCATGATCGTTTATCGACTTTATTACAGTTGGTACAAGAACAACACCTATCCCTGCTTTCCTGCACGCCTCGATTGCATATGGTGCTTCCCAGTGATTCTTCGGGTTTGTTCTAGGTGTAACACCGTCAAAGCTCATGTAGAGATTGGAGACACCTGCCTCTTTAAGCTTCTTTGCAAGTTCTGGATTGAGTGCAAGGTTTATGCCATTTGTGTTTAGCTGCACATGGTCGACACCCTCCTCCTTTATTATTCTGATTATCTCTGGGAGGTCTTCTCTCAATGTTGGTTCCCCGCCCGTTATCTGGACAGAGTTTCCTGGTACAGGCCTCTCTGACCTGAGAGCCCTCACCATCTCCCTGATTTGATCAAGTGTAGGTTCGTAAACATACGCACCTTCGAGCCCCTTCTTGACATAGAAGAAGCAGTACCAGCAAGTCAGGTCGCATCTATTTGTTATTATTATGTTTGAGAGCCCTGTGTGAGAAAGGTGATTTGAACAGAGACCGCAGTTTGCTGGGCAGGAACAAACATCGAGAGGTACATTTGGCGCATGTGTCCCCTTGCCATCCTTCCAGTACCTCGAGAACTTCGAGTATAACTCATAAGAACCAAAGTAAAGCTCCTCAGTCTCACCATGTTCTGGGCATGTCTTTGTCATCCATACCTTTCCTTCCCTCTCAAATATTATAGCAGGGAGTATCCTGTTGCATTCAGGACATATTGACTGTGTTTGCCTTATGAAATTACCCTTTGGAATTTCACGTCTAATCTCAAGGGTAACATCAGCTATCTGAGCCATATGTTTAGATGGTCCTACGGGCAGCGCATATAAGGATTTTTTACCTTATTCACGGTATAAAGTAAATTACTGTTTCTTCTTGACGTGAACCATCTTGCCTGCTGCAGTGAAAACAATTACATCCCCGCATGTCTTGCATCTGTAGTATTTGTTCACACCATCTTCGTGTTTCTCATCCCCGATGAATTCAAGTTCCCTGTGTTCGCAACTCATTGATTTTACTTTGAAATGGGTAGAATTTAAACATGAGCAAGATGAGGATACGCCCATGAGGGTTGCTTCGAGAGAATACATCGGCAAGAAGGTCGACCTGCAGAAGCTAGCAGATTCGATAGAGGAGTTCTTTGCAAACCAGGGCTACGAGACACAGAGTGCAAAAGGTCCCGACGGATGGATAATACAAGCAAGGAAGACAGGAATACTGAGAGAACTTCTTGCAGCTGGAAGGGCTTTTACCGTAACGATAACGGGCGAGCCTCAGAACTTTAAAGTTTCTATTGGTATAGGCCAATGGCTTCAAAACATCGGCGTTACTGTTCTCGAATCGCTTGCTCTCTCCCCCCTTGTTGCATTTGTAGAAATACCTCTCTCGTTATGGAGCTTCGAGATAGAAAGAAAGTTTTGGGAGTTTGTTGAAAAGGAAGTCGAGCTTGGGATATAGGTTGAATGTCGTATGAGTGTAGGAGAAAATGTCGAAGAAGCTCTAAGGTTCCTTGGGTTGAGCTCAAACGAGGTCAAGGCATACATAACACTTCTTCAGGGCGGCTCTATGACTGCATCAGAGGTGAGCAGGCAGGCAAGGATACCCTACTCGAAGGTCTACGACGCACTTGAGTCCCTTAGGAAGAAAGGACTTGTCTCCCAGCAGAGAAGCAGACCTGTTGTCTTCACACCCAAGCCTCCCGACACAGCAATCGATGAGTTGAGGTTGAGGTATGAGGCTGAAAGAAGGGAGAAGGAGAGGATAGCCCTTGAGAGTTTGATGAATATATACTCAAGGGGCAGGCTAGAGGAGAAGCCGGACATCTGGATCCTAAGAGGAGAGAGTGAAATACTTTCCCACGTCAAGAATATACTCTTAGGCTGCAGGTCGGAGCTTCTCATGGTTTTACCCTCCCAGATCTCACCCTATGTTGAGTCTCTTGTGCCGCTACTAGCAACCCTCAAGGAAAAAGGTGCGAAGAGCATGATACTAACATCACCTGATCTTCCTGAGGAATCTGTTAAACACCTTTCTAGGCATGCAGAGATAAGGCTTAGAAAGACGATGTATGGTGGCGGAATAGTTGCAGACGAAAGGGAGGTTGTGCTTCTTCTCGGTGCAGCAAAAGAAGAGAACAGCCCACTTGCCATATGGGCCCAGCATCCAAGCCTTGCTGCCTTTGCAAAGGACTACTTTGTATTCCTATGGAATTCGCAGGGAACCATACGCCCTGAGCTGAAATGAGAGAAGAGAAAGAGCTTATAGTTTCACTTGTCGAGGATGCGGGCCTTACTGAGGCCGAGGCCTTGTCGTACATGAAGATACTGAAAAAGGGAAGCATCCCTAAAGAGGATGCAGATAACTCTGTTCTCTCACTGGTTGAGAAGGGAATGCTAATCCTCTCTGCTGATGACAAAAGATACATACCAACTCATCCCCGGCTTGCAGTTGCAAACCAGTACAGAACATGGAGGGAGAGGATGGTTAGGGAGATAAATGAGAGGAGGATGAGGATAGACAAGCTTATACTCGAGCTTATTACAATATACGAAAAAAAGAGGGAGGGGAAAGAGTCTGGGAAAGTGTGAACATGAGATAGTTTTTGCAGGCATGGTTAACGTAAACAGGGATAACTATTTGCAGGGTGTTACTGATGTGTGGATATGCAGGAAATGTAAGAAGCTCTTTTGTGACGACAAGAGATACAACGAGCCACTCAAGCCATCGGTTGGCTTTGAGGAGATACCTGACGATGAGGAATGGGTAATCCTCACCTGCACTTCTCCGAGGGAGGTTTTCATGCAGAGTGTCCCAGTCAAGGCTGGCAAGGAGATTGAGCATACATGCAAGAACGGTGAGAAGCATGTCTTCAAAGTCGGAAAAAACCTCGAGCTATCTGACGATACAAGCTCAAACATACACAAGCTATTTAGGGTAAAGGATTATATCAACAGGCAGATTGAAGCAGGTTACTACAGGTTGAGCATGAAATGATATCCTTGAGAAGGATTGCAGGAACAGTATCCCTGCTAAATTCCTTGCTTGCAATCTACGCATACCTTGCTGGTTATGCAGGTTCTTACGCCGTAGCCATGCTCGTCCTTGGAACTCTTCTTCTGCTTGTTTCCCTTGTATGCATTTACGGTGTTTTCTACGCCTTTTACGGTTCCGCAACACTATCAACCTTAGTGCTAATCATCTCACTTCTAGCCGGAGGGACCTCTCTATATTTTGTTCTTCTTGATGCTTTTTCCCTTGCATCCCTCACAGCAAGTGCAATCACCCTTAGAAGGGGCTCAAAGTTGCCCGAACAGGCACACCCCCTGAACTTGCCTGTCTTTGGATAGCTGTACTTGCAGATGGCTGTGCGACAAATTCTTTATTCTGCCTAACTATTTCCTCTCAAAACTATTCATCATTTTTATCTTTAGTATGTTGATCTTTTCATTTAAAAGTTCTTCCCTGAGCTTAGATTTAAGAAAGTTAATATCTATACCGTAGTAATTCTGCATCCTATAATCTTCAAGTAAGGCAAGGGCTCTCCTGATTATGTTTCTCGAGGTTTGAGGTTCTTTTTTCTGCAGGTGGACGTAGGCGGCACAAACAAGTATCAGGCCCTGGACGAGATTTTTCTCCACACCTTCTTTCCTTCTCCAAACCTGCTCGAGTACCTCATGCGCCTCCCAGAATCTTTCAGAGTTAAACAGCTCTACTGCACGAGCAAGGGCTTCCTCATCCTCCATGAACCCTTCCTGCACACTTAGGTTCCTGAGAAACTCAACACTGAAGATAGGTGAGATAATACTCTCAAAAAGGGCTACGTTCTCTGTATTTTTCGAAAAAAGGTCTAGCTCTATGGCCCCGTAAGATGTTATTTTTGGATTTACCGCTTCTATTCCCAAATTTTTTGCAACTGCTCTGAGGAATTTAACAGGATCCCTGAGCTCAGTTCTTGGGATAAGCCTTATTAGAAATCTTTGGTCCCTTTCCATTAGCCAACGGTTAATTTAGCCGGCTACTAAATACCTATGGTGTGGGTGATGACCGTAATGCCCTTTTGAGTTGATGATGTGGATCTTGAGTTGGGAACCCACACCAGCGAAAAACAAATTAGTTTATAACAGAGGAATAGGGATGATAGAAAGGAGTGAGCTGCCTTGGTTGAGATAGACGTTACTTGCACGCTCGAAGGCTTCAGGAGGTTTCTGATAAACAGCACTTGCAGGAGCTTTATACCCGAATCTTACATGAGGGACCCTGAAGTCTTTCCTGAAAAGGAAGGAGAGCAGGGCTCTATTTACATAGAGGCAGCAGACAAGGTCACACTTAAGAAAATAAGGGACATAACATTCATCAATGCAAGGGACATACTTGGAATTATTTACACCTCAAAGAGCGGCAATACCAGACTAAAGTGGAGGCAGCTAAGGGGTAAGATAGGAAGGGTTACAGGCGAAGCGTCGAACAACAGTCTCGTTAACCTCTCCATGGCAAGGGTGATAACACCCGAATACGTTCAATCACTTCTTTCAAAGACATCAACCAAGCAGGAAGACAAGAGCATAAGCGAACAGACAGCAGGTGCATAGGCTTGGCGAAAGTTAAGGTGAACAGGATAGTTAGTGTCACGGACCCTGTAACGGGAATGCCTGCAAAACAGATAGAGCTTGTTCAGGTGAGGGACGCAAGGCCACAGGACTTCGGCGGGGAGGAAGCAAGAGTGATACAGAGCATAGTTAATCAGCTTCAGAACATGGGTTTCATACCTCAATTCAGGGAAATTGCCTTTGCAAAGCTTACGATGGTTCTTACAGAGATGGAGTACGACATGCTTGGGCTCAGGCTTGATGTCAACGAAGTTTACGAGCTCGAGATAAAGAACGGCTCCCTTACTTTCAAAAAGTACATGGAGGGTACATGATGGTACTGAAGGTGGGAGAGAAGGCACCAGATTTTGAAGCAAAGGACCAGTACGGAAACAGATTCAGGCTTTCTTCAATTATTGGTAAAAGGAATGTAGTTCTTTACTTCTATCCTAAGGACTTCACAAGGGGATGCACAATTGAAACAAGGGGATTTTCATCTATTTACAGCGAGCTGAACGAGCTTGGTGCAGAGGTTGTTGGTGTAAGCTCAGACGATGAAACAACCCACAAGATGTTTGCGGAGAAGTGCGGTGCAAAGTTCCCACTGCTTAGCGACAAAGACGGCTCCATAAGGAAGCTATACGATGTAAAACCAACACTTGGCCTTATTCCAGGAAGGGTAACATACGTAATCGACAGGGAAGGAAAAATAGCATATGTCTTCGAATCCCAGCTCTCCCCAATGAAACATGTCGAAGAGGCAAAGAGAATACTTTCTGAGCTTGTTGAAAAGCAAAATAGAGCGTAAGATTGAAGTACCCCTACGGTCAAAATATGTGACTAACACGGGGTGAATGATGTACAAGGTATTTGAGCTGAAACTCGTGTTGAGGAAGATAGATGTAGCGACGTACTTTAGAAAGATAAGCGGTATAACGTTTCAGAGAATGCTTATTTTTGAGATAAAAGAGAACGTATCTACAGATCGCTTAATTGTTTCCGACGAGGCCGTGAGGGTTCTGGACGTTCGCGAGTAAGGATTTAAACCACTCAAGAAATACCCGTACTGTGGCAAAATACAGGATTGGTAGAGATACATACCACTATATGTGGAGCAGGGAGCACAAACCTGCAATAAAGATAAAGCCAGGAGACACGGTACTCTTCGAGATAAATGACGTGAGCAGCTGGCAGATAACAAAAAGGACAAAGAGCGAGGAATTGAAAAATCTTGAAACTTCAAAGCTCTATCCTCTCTCAGGACCTGTGTACATAGAGGGGGCGGAGCCTGGGGATACACTCTTGGTTGATGTCCTTAACGTTGATGTCGATGATTTTGGCTGGACTGCGATAATACCTGGACTTGGGCTCCTAGAGGAATTTAAAAAGCCCTACCTTTACAAGTGGGACCTCTCAAACAAAAAATATGCACCCTTTGTAAAGGGGATAAAGGTGCCGCTAAAACCTTTCTGTGGTGTTTTGGGGGTTGCCCCAAAAGAGAAAGGAAAATTTGAGGTGATGCCTCCAGGCAAACATGGAGGAAATATGGACATAAAGCATTTAGTTGCTGGAAGCAAGCTGAGGCTTCCAGTACTTGTTGAGGGAGCGCTGTTCTCTGCTGGTGATGTCCATGCTGCGATGGGCGACGGAGAAGTATGCGTATGTGCTATAGAATGTGCTGGGAGGGCAACACTTAGATTTGATTTAGAGAAGGAAAATGCACCTAGGTGGCCGCAGTACCATGCAAAGGTTGAAAATGTAGCAAGAAGATTATTTACAGCAACGGGTATCTCCTCCGACCTCATGGAGGCGGCAAAGGAATCAGTAAGGAACATGATAACTTACCTTCGAAAGAAATACGAGCTAACAAAGGAGCAGGCCTACGTTCTTTGTAGTGTTGCAGCCGACATGAAAGTTCACGAAGTAGTCGACAGGCCTAACTGGGTTGTCGGTTTATCTATTCCTGAGGACATCTTCCCTGGAAATTAATAGGTTTTAGAAGCATGCATTCCAGCTATGTAACCAAAGGTTATACAGGGGCCTAGAGTCGCTCCCGAACCTGCGTATCCGAGACCCATAATAGAGGAGGCGTTATTTCCTGCAGCATACAGACCTTCTATAGGTTTTTCCTCCGAATCCAGAACCTGAGAATGTATATTCGTTGAGAGCCCGCCTTTTGTTCCGATATCTCCAGCAAGCATCCTGACACCGTAAAATGGTGGTTTATTGAGTGGAGATATAGTAGGATTATCTCTTGTGCTGTCTCCCCAGTGCTTATCGTAGAAGCTTTCACCCCTTCCGAAGTCAGTGTCCTTCCCCTTTGCTGCATCCTTGTTGAACTTCTCTACAGTTAATACGAGATTCTTTTGGTTGATACCCAATTTTTTACCTAGCCCAGCGAGTGTGTTATCCCGCTTTACCCAGCCAGGTATTCTTCTCAGGCCAAGGAATGTGTATTTGGATGCGTATGTGCTGTCAAATACCAAGAAAGAAGGTACGTTTTCCCTCATGCATTTGTAAACGTTGACCTTTATCATCTCCCTCACAAGGTCGTTATAGTTCATTGCTTCGTTTGCGAACCTTCTTCCATTTTTGTTAACAATTATTGAACCAGGAAGAGTCCTCTCGCTTGTCGACAGGTACCCTCTTTTCTCCCCCGGCTTCTTTATAAGTGTGAACCACCATGCCTGGTCCATTAGGTTTGTGGATGCGCCAACCGAGATACCCATCCTTATGCCGTCTCCTGTGTTCGAGGTGCAGCCTGCTGAGTTCTCCGAATAGAATTCCAAGTACTTCCTTTTCATTACTCTGTTCCATTCAAAGCCACCTGCAGCAAGTATGACTGCCTTCCTGCAATAGAAGACAGACTTCCCTTTCCGAGTCATCGCCTCCAAACCATTAACCCTCCTTCCTTCAAGGAGCAATTTTGTTGCCCTGCAGGAGAGAAGAATTGGTACATTCATATCTAGTAGAGCTTTTCTAAGAGCCCCTACAAGTGCCTCTCCAAGTGCGAGTGTTGAGCTCTTTCTCTCCTTCAGTTCAGCTATTTCTTCTCCACGCATTATTTTCTCGAACTCTATCGACGTTACATGTCTTCCCATAAAATGATACTGCGGGTTATGGAGAATGTTTTTGTATTCATTCCCAAGGGTGTCCCCATCAAAGAGACCCGGATCAAGGGTTCTTCCACCTTTAAGCGCACCTTCAAGCTCGGGCCTGTAATCTGGTTCCTCTACCCTTAGGACTGGCCTGATAGGTGTATTCCTTATTAAAAAGTCAAGAGCCTCGGGTGCCTTTTCCACAAATGTGCGTATAAGCGATACCTTCGACCTCCCCATACTTATCTTCTTGATATAACGAATTGCCATTTCAGGAGAGTCCTTTATTCCATACTCCTTTTGGAGGGTGTTGTTCGGTATCCATATTTGACCGCCAGAAAGGGAGGAAGAGCCACCAAACCTGCTATTCTTTTCAATCAAAACAACTTTTGAGCCAGATTTTGCTGCAGCAAGCGCAGCAGTCATGCCGCTTGCACCAGAACCTACGACAACTACGTCAAACTCAGACTTCACAGCTCCACCGTAGTAAATTGCATTATTTATTTTAGGTGCGGCCGCCGGGATTCGAACCCGGGATTAGAGGCTTGGGAAGCCCCTGTCATGACCACTAGACCACGGCCGCCCTTTTCGGAAACACTATAAACGATGTTTTATGCCCGGAATAGCATGCAAAAAAACTTGACTCTGCAGCCAAATGGGGGTTATGCCAAGATTTACAAGAGGAATGGTAAGTTACAAAGTAATGACATGCACTTCTTTCTTTCCGAGCTTTTCTATTCTCTTGGTGTTGGATACAAGGAGAATTGTTCAGTTAATGGTATTGTTGCGGACTTTGTCGTGAACGGGAAAGCTATCTTCTGCAGAAGATTAAGTGAGCATGAATTGGGGAAGCTGAAAAGTTCAAGAGTAAGTTTCATCTTTGTTGGTATACCTGAAATTGCAGGAAGCAAGGAAGAAAGAGCTGTTGTGCAAGATGGAGAAAGAAGAGGGAACGTTACACTTTTTATTGACGATCCTTCGTTTAATTTTGACTATGCACATATCCTGCCCGCGACTAAGAAGTGCTCTGTAATGCATGGGCACACCTCTTCTGTCCTTGTTGAAATAACAGGAAGAACGGTTGACGGCATGGTTGTCGACTTTGGAGATGCAAAGGAAATAATAAGGAATGTAATAAGGGAAGTTGATCACAAGCTTTTCATAAACAAGAGGTATATTGTCTCTGAAAACACAGAAAAAGTGAAACTGAAGTTCAACACAATACACGGTTCCTTTAGTATAGAGGCACCAAAGAAAACAACTGTGCTGATGGATGGAGAAGCAACTACTGAGAATCTTGCTTCTTACCTTGTGGAGAGAATAGCAAGGGAGATGCCTGAAAACGTTACTTCTGTCGGTGTCTATGTTTACGAGGGAATGAACAAGGGTGCGTACATACTTGCAAACATACACAGTCCAGAGGTGTGAAAGCAAACGGAAAGGGCAGTCGTACTTCTCTCTGGGGGAATAGATTCAGCAACCTCTCTCTATATCACGAAGAGGAAGTATGCTGTAACGGCACTTACATTCATCTACAACGGAATTGCAAAGAAGGAAGTTTCATCTGCAAGAAAAATTGCCCTCTCTGCAAAGGTTGAGGAGCACAGGTTAATCAGGCTACCTGACATGAAAGAAGCTCAGGATATTGCGAACAGGGTTTACGAAAATATGCCACCCACATACATACCAATGAGAAATAGTGTATTCTACAGCTTTGCTGGGTCTGTTGCAGAAGAAGAAAACGCATCAATAATAGTTGGTGGTCATATTAACGGTGACGAGTTAACATTTAGGGATGCTACAAGGAGCTTTTTCAGGTTGATGCAGAGAATTCTCTGGGAGAGCTCTGATCTGCTCAGGTTAAGGAAGGTGAGGATTATAACACCTCTTTCGAGGCTTAGAAAGTACCAGGTTGTGAAGAAGGCTGTGAGCCTGGGTGTACCCCTCCAGGACACATGGAGCTGTCACAGAGACGGTACGAGACATTGCTGGGAGTGTGATGGCTGCCTCTCCAGGATCGAAGCCTTTAACACAGCTGGGATATCCGACCCACTCAGGAATACAAAATCTTAAAACACATTGGGAAAGGAGAGAAAAGAGTTTGGTTCAAGGAAGGAGTGAACCTGGTTATATAGATACAACTGCTGATGTCCAGCAAGAACCATCTTCTCTGGCAATAAACGCTGGAATAGCGGAGCTGAAACTCTTCTACAGGAACGGTATCATGTCCTTTCCTGTTAGGCTCACAATATTCACTTCCACTGGTCTGCATAGGGGCGTGCACATGAGCAGGCTTGTACATGCAGCCTCATCGAACAGGTCCAAAACAATAGACAGGTGGCTTAGAGCCATATGTGAAGAGGTTAACAGAACGCAGCCTGGTTCAGAGATACTCTGCAGCTTTGAGTATCCATATTCAGACAGGTTTGCAGATATAACGATAAGGGTAACGCAAGAAAGCGTACTAACCTACAAGTTTGTTGTTAAAGGTATAACGGCCTGCCCATGCAGCAAGAAAATGATAGGAATAGGTCACATGCAGAGAGCTGAGATAACGTTAGTTGTGAGAAGTAGAAAAGCACTTGACCTAGCTCAGGTGATAGGCAAAATAGAGGAGTGTTTCTCTGCCGTCCCGAAGGAGGAGATGAAGAGAGTTGAAGAGGCAAGGAAGATAATTGAAGCTCAGGAGAACCCGAAGTTCGCTGAAGACTTGGTTAGAGAATGTCTCAAGAGGTTTCCAAATGCACTTTACATATTTGCAAGATGTTTTGAGTCGATACACATGCACGATGCTGTTGCGAAGTGGACCTCCAAGCCCGGGTGGATACCTGCAATCTAAGCATACAAAAGAGATTAAAGAGAGCCTGTATCACTAAACTGCCGTTGGTTGACCTGAAGATAGGCACCTCTGGATGGTCGTATAATGAGTGGGTAGGTGTCTTCTATCCGAGTGCCTCTACTAACAAGCTCAGCTTCTACTCGAAATTTTTCGACACAGTTGAGGTTGATTCAACCTTTTACTCCTATCCTTCGAGGGGTACGGTCTACGGGTGGGAGAGGCACACCCCGGAGAAATTTGTATTCTCGGTGAAGCTCCCTAGGATAATAACACATGAAAAGAAACTTGGCATGACTTCAGATATTGAGCCAGACATGCTCAGGTTCCTTTCTCTTATGAAGCCTCTTGTAGTGTCGGGGAAGATGGGTCCTTTACTCGTCCAGCTTCCGCCTAGCTTCAGCTACAGCAGGGACAGAGAGGGTTTGATTTCCTTTATCAAGAACCTACCTGAAGACCTTATGTTTGCTGTGGAATTCAGGCATCCTTCCTGGCTTAGGGACGAAATCTTTCAGGAACTGAAGTCAAGAAACATTGCATTCGCAATAGTTGACGAGCCACTCCTTCCGCCAGAGACAATTGTTACAGCTGATTTTGCCTTTGTGAGATGGCATGGCAGGGGCTCAAGACCCTGGTACAACTACAGGTACACCGACAGCGAGCTGTCGCAATGGGTGCCGAAAATAAAGGAAGTGACAGCAAAAGTAAAGAAAACGTTCGGTTACTTTAACAACCACTTCAGAGGTTTTGCTGTCGAGAACAGCTTGAAGATGCTGAAGATGCTCAACTTATCAAAGCCGGAGCAGGAAGAGATACTTACAAGGATAACATCGTTTTTGGACAGTAAGAAAAAAAGAGAGGGAAAGGAAACAAGCATGCTGGAGTTCATGTAGCGGAAATGAAACAGTTGAAAAGAGCTGCCATACTGCTGGACAGGACGAGACCAAAGGTACCTTACAGAGAGGTGAAGAGATTAGTCGAGGCATCAGGCCTAAAGGTGGTTAGGGAAAGGCCCGAATTTGGTATAGTTGTGGGTGGGGACGGACTTTTCAGCTTCTACGGAAGAAATGAAAGAATGCCTCTTCTCTTCGTGGGTGTGAGGTCCAGCTCCCTGACGGAGTCAAGGGCTTACCTTGCAGCCGCATACATGGAGGAGCTTACATCATCCGTTCAGATGGTTATGGATGGCAGGTACACAATCTCGGAAGTTAGCAGGCTTGATGTCAGGCTGAATAGAAGGAAGTTGGGCTCCGTTTTCACCGACGTTTATGTACAGCGTGGAGCAGAGAGCAACTGTATCAGGTACATGGTAGAGGTCGTGAACAGGGAAACAAAAATCAGGGAGTATGGAATTGGAGACGGGCTCGTTGTGTGCACTAGGGCAGGCTCCACAGGCTACTTCTCTTACTTGGATAAGCTCAGGTCTGGTGAAAATCTCGAGCCAGAAAAGTTTACACTGATAGGTGATAAAGAGATAGGCCTTTGCCATATAGTTCCAACGTACACGGAGAGGGAAGGAGAGAAGATCCATCCGCTTCGTTACACCGTGCCGATCGAATCGGTAATAAGGATAAGACTAACGAGGCAAGCTGACGCAAGGCTTTATGGGGTGACAAAGAAAAGAAGCGGTATCAAGCTAAGCCTCGACGACAGTTTGGAGATAGAAAAAAGTAATGAGGTTACAAGAGTAATAAAGCTTGGACCCATGAAGCCTCCACTCTAGTCCCATCGTTCACAGTGCTTATTTATGTATGAAATTGCATTCTTGTAGAATATTTTGTCTGAAACATCTTGGTCTATGCCCATCTTGGCAAGAGAATTCCTGAAGACTTCTATCTTGGATATATCTTCTATATCGTCAGGTGTGTTGCTTATCCCTAGTGCATCTGTTCCTATTGCAGGAAGCTCTTCTCCTCCTTGCTTTATGAGCCTTACAGCATGTTCAGCGAGCTTCATTGAGTTTGGCGGACTGCCTATGCAACTCCTTATGAATGTGAGACCAACTATACCTCCCTTCCTCCCTAACTGCTTGACAAGGGAATCGGATATGTTCCTCTTTGCTTTGTGTACTGCTTTCGAATTTGAATGGCTGAAGAACGGAGGCAACTTTGAAAAATTCAGAACATCAAGACATGTCCTTTCACCAGCATGAGAGAGGTCAACCATAACTGAAAGTTTGTTTGCCAGCCTAACAAGATCCATCCCAGACCCTGTTAAACCGTAGTCCTTCAAAGACATACATGAAGAGGCGTACTTGTTATCAAAGTTCCACGTTATTCCAATTGACCTCACACCAAGGTTGTAAAAGATTTCAAGATCTTCAGGCTCCTGTAGTGGTTCGCATCCTTCAAGGTGCAATATTATGCCTATCCTGTCTCCTAGTGCCTCGATTTCCGCTTTCCTCTTTACTATTTTGATATGTTTTGGATAGAGATGCTCCAGAGAGAGGTATATCTTTATCTGCTCCAGCGCAACGTCTCTTGCAGAGACTGGGACCGATGAGGGGGACCACACACCATATTCTTTCTCTGACTTTTTCATTTCTCTGATGTTTAGGTTTCCGAGCATAGGGAAGATTGAACCAAAAACAATCCTTGTAGCCGCCTTTTTGAGTTTTGGAATATCAGATTGCCTTCCATTTGCGTCTTTGTCTAAGGGCTCAACCTTACTTGTTGATGAGCTCATCATAATATAATGAGCTATGTCTTGATGCAGGTCTACAAGCACATTGTCATAGCTGGTTATCCAATATTTAAGTTAAGAGCTTTAATCGCTTAAATTCAAATATCTGTTACGAGGAGGCTTAGGAAGTGGCAACACTTTCAGATGCAAAGATGCTTGGCGGTTTAGGCTCGATTCTAATGCTTCTGGGAATAATACATTCGCTAATAGCAATTATCGGTCTTGTCCTTTTTCTAATTGCTGTAAAGTTCATCTCCGATATTACAAAAGACGAAAACATTTTCAGGAACATGCTTTACGCTGTAGTGATAGGTTCAGCGGGTATCGTTGCCTCCTTTGTTATATTTCTGGCTATATTTGCCGTCTCAGGAGTAAGTATAGTGAATGGGTTTGCTGCAGGTGCCCAGGAACTATCAAACTTTGGGATAGATCTCGGTTTTATTGGAGGTCTTTTGGCTGGCCTAGCTGTGATCTGGATAACATTTTTGATTTCAGCATTATTTGCTAAGAGAAGCTACGACAAAATGGCCAACGGGTTGGGGGTGAGGATATTTAGTACTGCAGGCTTGCTCTATCTAATAGGAGCTGCCTTGGTTATAATCTTTGGAATAGGCCTCGTATTAGTATTGGTAGCTGTTATACTCACAATTGTTGGCTTCTTCAGCATCCCCGATCAGTTAGGTCCAGCCGCAAAAACCCAAGAAACTCAGCCTGCAATTCAACAAGCTTTTAATCAAGAAAACCTCTTTCCTTAACAATGGAATAGAGACATTCTATAAGGAGAGGATCCGCATTTAGAGAGTCGCATCTTGTAAGCTGTACTTTCTTCTTTCTTGCCCATTCCACACATTCAACATCTATGTCATAGAGTATCTCTAGATGATCTGAGACAAATCCAATTGGGGCCAACAGGAAATTTCTTTCGCCCTTTGTGTAAAGCATTTCTAGATGCTCAATTATGTCTGGGCCCATCCATTTCTCAGAGGTGTGACCTGCACTTTGGAATGCAAAACTCCAATTTGTAATGCCCGAAGACTTGGCTATTAGTCCTGCTGTTTCTAAAAGTTGATCCTTGTACGGATCACCTTCGTAAATTAGCCTTTCAGGAAGGCTATGAGCAGTAAAGACAACATGTTTATCGGTATTGCTATTGTTAAGCTTCTGGCCTATCCGCTTTACCCATGCTTCTATTAGACACTTATTGGTTCCCCACGAAAGTACAAAATCTAGTTCCATGCCACCAAGCTCGAGAGCTTTTGTCTTCGCAATTTCCATATACGAACCAACACTCATTATAGAGTAATGAGGTGCGAGAGCGATACAGAGTATCTTTCTCACGCCTCTTGAATAGGCTTCCGACAATTTTTCAGATATAAAAGGATTTGAATGTTTCATGCCTGAGTAAACTTCTGTTTCGTATCCAGATTCTCTTATCTTTTGTTCAAGTGCTGCTCTTTGTGCTTCTGTTATTTTCTTTAACGGGGAACTTCCACCTATTGCTTTGTATCTTCTAATAAGATCGTCTAGTTCAGCTTTTGATGGTTTTTTGCCTCTTCTTATGTGTGTATAGTAGCCCTCTATCTCATCAATCGTCTCTGGAGATCCGTAGGCCATTAGGAGAATACCTTTTTTCATATTCTTCTCCTTGTCTGTTCATGAACAAGTTTTACAATAGTTTTGAGATTTTCTGGATCTGTTTCTGGAAGTACTCCGTGCCCCAAGTTAAAGATGTATCCTCTGTGGCCTGCTACATCTCTAAGAAGTCTTTTAACGGCATTTAACATAACTTCGCCACCAATTGTAGGTATAACAGGATCTAAGTTTCCCTGTGCCGCTTTTGCTTGCTTTGAATATTCCCATACAAGACTTATGTCTGTTCTCCAGTCCACACTTAAAACATCTGCGTCCAGCTCACAGAAGTACTCCAGTAGATGAGAGCTATTCTCGCAAAAATGTATTTTGGGTACGTTAGAAGGTAACGATGTAAATATATTTTTAGTATAGGGCATAACTTTCTCTTTATAATCTTGCTTAGAAAGCAGACCTGCCCAGCTATCAAAGACCTGCAATGCTGAAACACCGTATTTAACCTGTGCTTTAAGGAAACGGAGAACCATATCAGAAAGAAAAACCATTAGTCTGTGCCATTCTTTATTGTATAGATGCATGAAACGTCTTGTCTTTTCCATCGTCCTATTCTTCATTCCGTCTATCATGTAGCATGCTAGTGTAAAAGGTCCACCTGAAAAGCCTATTAGGGGTACGGAGTAATTTAATTTTTCAAGGGATAACTCAATACCTTCAAATACATAACCTAGCTCTTCTTCTGGATTGTAGGAGGCAAGCCCATCCAAGTCTTCTGGAGAGGTAATCATTTTGTCCGCGACTGGTCCTGAATGTTCTTTTACAGTGAAGTTAATTCCTGCAGGCTCAAGGATAAGGACTATGTCGCTATAGACAATAGCTGCATCCACCCCCAGCTCCATTACGGTGCGGCTCACAAGCTCTGAGACAGACTCTGGATCCTTCGCAAGTTCAAAGACCGACTTGGAACCTTTGATTTCCCTGTAAAACGGCAAGTATCGTCCAGCTTGTCTCATGAACCACACAGGTGTATGGTCAACTTCCTTCCTGAAGCAGGCGTCGATAAAACTCGTGTTCATTTTGAAATCAGCCTAAATGCATCTGAAACAGCTGTTAGCGTCTTTCGCACAGAGTCCTTTGTATGTGCTGTCGACAGGAAGTATGACTCATAGGGTGATGGTGGAAGATAAACTCCACGTTCAAGCATCAGTCTGTGGAACTGTACAAATTTGTCTTTGTCGGACATCTGAAGATCTTCAAAGTTCTTTACAGGTTGTGAAGTAAAGAAGAAAGAAAACATAGAACCAACTCTATTTACTGTCAAGGGCAACCTTGAATATTCAGCTTCCTTTATTACACCTCTGACCAATTCTGACGAGATGGTCTCCATGAGTCTATACTGCTCCTCCTTCAAAAGCGAGAGTGTTTCCAAACCTGCCGCGCATGCCACAGGGTTACCCGAAAGTGTACCCGCTTGATACACCGGACCTTCTGGAGCAACCATGTTCATTACGTCGTCCCTGCCGCCAAAAGCCCCGACAGGAAATCCGCCACCTATTACTTTCCCCAAACATGTCATATCTGGCTTGATTTTGTACAGCTCTTGCGCACCGCCTCGCGAAACTCTGAAGCCCGTTATGACCTCGTCAAATATTAGGAGAGAATTGTGTTTGTCGCAGAGTTCTCTGATGGTTTTCAAAAATTCCTTTTCAGCAGGAACAACACCCATATTGCCAGCAACAGGTTCGATGATAACAGCAGCTATATCGTCAGGATGAGATGAAAATATTGTGTATATTTGGTTGATGTCATTATACCTTGCTGAAATTGTCCTTGAAGCTATCTCGAGGTCCACGCCCTCAGATGAGGGTATGCCAAGTGTCGCAACACCCGAACCAGCCTTGACAAGAAGCTGGTCAACATGACCGTGATAGCATCCGTCAAATTTCACAATAAACTTCTTTTTAGTGTAAGCCTTTGCGAGCCTGATTACGGACATTGTGGCTTCTGTCCCCGAATTTACAAGCCTGACCTTCTCAATACTTGGAAAAGCTCTGCATATCTCTTCAGCAAGGAGTAGCTCGTCTTCTGTTGGAGCTCCAAAGGTCGTACCTTTTTCCATTGCTTCTCTTACCCGCGTTAGGATTTTTCTATTTGCATGACCATGTATGAGAGCACCATAAGAAAGAACGTAATCTATGTACTTGTTTCCATCAACGTCCTCGATAAAACATCCATTACCGCCTCTAATGAATATTGGTTTACCACCAACATAAATGAAAGACCTTACAGGGCTGTTAACTCCTCCAACCATAACCCTACATGCACGATTGTAGAGCTTCTCAGAGCCGTCTCTCTTCATTCAGATCAGCTCCATCAGCCTTTCTGGTGTTGTCCTAATGCAGGTAAATATCGGTGTCTCAACCTGTGTGTAGGCACTCGCGTCCGAGCCTCTTAGCTCCTCAACAAGACGAAGAAACTCATATGGATCGTCCCCCTCGAAGGCAAGAACGAACTCCTGGTCGTCTAGCCCAAATGAATATCCAGTGTTTATCTTTATACCCCTGTATTTGTTTCCGATTCTGAAGTGTTCGCCCATCATCTTCTGCCTTTCACTGAAGGGAAGTCTGTACCACTCTCTTTTTTTCACGAAAGGATAAACAAAAAGAAACTTTTTGTTAGAGAAGGGACCAGAGACATCTTCGACCTTTTGTCTGGCGAAATATTGGGACCTCCTTTCTACAGCTATGTAGGAATATACGACCTCAAGATATCTGCCTAGGAACGAGTGAAGTATTTTACTAATAGGTTCCTCGAAATCTTCTAACCTCTTAGAACCTAATACGATCATGAAGTCAGTATCTGCTCTCGTTCCAATGAGTGAAAAGAAAGAAGCTCTAAGGCTGGATGAAACCTCTTGTGCTATTGAGAGAAAATCCCTCTTTGCTTCCTCGCTTGTTCTTTTATCTAGGAAATACCAATCCTTCCTCATCTTGAAAAAGGTGTACTTCAGGTAGTTAATGTTCTCTTCCTCCATCATTCCTCCTCCTGAATCCATTGCGCAATTTTTTCTGCGTAGTATGTAATCAGAATCGTTGCGCCAGCTCTCTTTATGGAGGTAGCAAGTTCCAACGCTACCTCTCTTTCGTTTATGAACCCGGCCACCGAGGCAGCCTTTATCATGCAGTACTCGCCGCTGACACTATAAGCAGCTATGGGGAGGTCAAATATTGATCTAGCCTTTGTTACTATATCGAGGTTAGAAATTGCAGGTTTTACCATCACAATGTCTGCGCCCTCGAGAATGTCAAGATATATTTCACGTAGTGCCTCTCTTGCATTTCTTATGTCAAGTTGGTACTGTTTTCTATCCCCAAATGAAGGTGACGAATCGGCGGCACACCTAAAAGGAGAGTATAGGGATGAGGCGAACTTGGCGGAATAGCTCATTATCAACGTATCTTCAAAGCCTGAATTGTCGAGAGCGGAGCGTATACCAGATACCTGATGGTCCATCATGGCACTCGGGGCAACTATGTCGGCACCTGCTTCTGCATAGACAGTTGATGCTTTTGAAAGGAGTTCTACTGTCTTATCATTCATGACCATGCCATCGGAGACTATACCGCAATGTCCGTGTGACGTGTATTCACAAAGACATACGTCGGCAGCTACTACAAGCTCCGGGAAGCTATTTTTCAGTTCCTTTATTGCTTTAGCAATGACACCTTCTTTTGAATACGCCTCGCTTCCAAACTCATCTTTCCTCGACGGCAAACCAAACAGTAGGATTGAGTTTACACCTAACTTGATTAAATCCGAAACGTAATCTGTAAGCTTGTCAGGTGTGTATCTTTTGATTCCTGGCATTGACTGTATGTCTTCAATAATACCACTGCCGTCAACTACAAACACGGGTTGGACAAGAATTCTGGGACTGAGTTCTGTCTCTGCAATCAGGTCTCTGAGCGCTTTGTTTTTCCTAAGCCTTCTGAGCCTAGTATTTTTGTTTTCTATCATAGGAAGTACCTCTTTATCTGCTCAACTAGGGAATCGAAGGTGTAATTCGGCGGAATGATTGTGTTTCTGAAACCTGCGATCTCTGCCTCCTTTCTCGTCACGGGACCGATGCAAAAAGCAGGAAGAGATTTCATCTTGTCCAAGTTTTCACAGATTGATGAAAGAGCTCTAACCTCAGATGGACTTCCAAAGACAATTCCGTCGGGCACTTCTATTGAGACACTGTTGTATTTTTTGAGTGTTCTGTATATGACAACGTTTATTACATCAAATCCTCTCTTTTTCAGTATCTTAACAACCTCTTTTGATGCTATGTTGGACCTAAGAAGCAATACGTTCTTTCCTTTCTTTGGAAGCTCCTTTGCAAGCTGCTCTGTTGTGTACTTTGAAGGAATGAAGACTTTTTTGAGACCCGCCCTCTCCAGGCATGCGGCTGTTTTCGGACCGACAGCCGCAAAACTCACATTTTTTAGATCACATCTTCTTCCTACCTCTCGAACCCTTTTGAGGAAGAAGGAAACACCGGTTGCGGATGTTAGAACTACCCAGTCAAATTTGTTCATTGAGTTTATTACGCTATCAACTTTATCCCATCTTGAGGGAGGCAAGAAGGAAAGCACATCAACAGCTATTGGTTCGAAACCTTCCCTTTCAAGCATCGAGGCAAGTGTTCTGTTTCCCTCGGAAGAACGTGCTACAAGTATTTTAACCAATGTTTGACTCCACCAAATGTGTGAGCTTCTCGGCCAGCTCGGCTGCTCTTTCTATTGATTTGCTAACTGAACATGAGATAGAATCCCTCACAATTCTGTGTCTCGAAGCGAGAAAACCTGTTATCTTAACACCCTCAGCATTTCGCTGCACAAGAACTCCGGCGGGAATCTTACATCCCCCTCCTAGTCTGGAAGCAAAAGCCCTTTCAGACTCAGCTTCGATTCTGACGTGTTTTTCCTCTATTCTTTCAAACATCTTTATAACTTCACTCATATCCTTTCTCGTCTCAACGGCTATTATCCCTTGGCAGGGAGCAGGTGTTATGACGTCCGGGTCGAAATATTGTGTAATTTCTGATGAAAGACCTAGTCTGTGTAGACCCGCCGCTGCAACGACTATCCCGTCGAGACCGGTAGACATGTACCTGTTTAGTCTCGTGTCCACGTTCCCATGTAGCTGAACTATTTCTGCATCAGGCCTCAGATGCTTTATTTGTATAATTCTTCTTAGGCTGCTCGTACCTATTCGAGGGGTCGGGTCAAGTTCTTCAAGTCTCTTTCCCGATTTAGAGACAAACGTATCCCTTGGGTCAGCCCTTTCGGGTGTAGATGCGATAAGAAAACTATCATCCAATTCCGTAGGCACATCCTTGAGACTATGGACAGCTGCATCGACCTTTCCTTCGAGAAGAAGTCTTTCTATGTCTTCTGTAAACGCAGATTTCAGGTCGGGTTGCTGATATGGATTCCTATCACCCTTTGTGACGACTTTGATAACATCGACTTCCAAGTCTGGAAACTCCTTTTTCAGCTTTTTCACTACAATATCTGTTTGAATGAGAGCGAGTCTGCTCTTCCTAGTTGCGATCCTAATTCTTTCCGTCCTTGATCACGCCTCCAAACATTGTTTCGAGTACGTCGCTCGCTTCTTCTCTTCTTGCAAAATTTGAAACAGGATGAAGCAATTTTGACACAATGCTCTTGCTCATTGCCTCTAATGCTTCTTTCGGACTCTGCGAATTACTAATTGCCTTTAGTGCGCGGTCAAGTTCTTTCTTTCTTATCCTTTCAGCCCATATGTATATTAAAGGAAGAGTCCTTTGCAGCTTGGTTGCTCTGATGTATCTGAAAAAGGATTCAGCCTCCCTCTCTATTTCTCTCTCGAGCTCGTGTACGTTCGGAACCTCTTTGGGGAGTAATGGTGCCAATCTATCAAGGTCAAAGAGAACGACGTTCCTTAGCTTTCCAACCTCCGGATCCACGTTCCTTGGAAAACCTAGGTCAATTATTACCTTGTTTTCAGATCCAAGATCACCTTTTTCAATCACATACTTCTTAGCTACTGTGGCTGATATTACAAGGTCTACCTTTCTAATAATAGATTTCAAATTCTTGTTGTTGACCTTCGTGATGCCAGAGAGCCTTTCCGGTAGCTTCTTTCTATGTGTATAGATGTATGTATCTCTTCTGTCTAGTTTCTCAGCCAGTATGGAAATTGTCTTTCCTGAGCCTATGAGGAGTGTTTTTTTCGGTTGAATGCCCATTGTCTCCACAACTCTGTAGGCTGCCAGAGCAAGCGAGACACCAGAGGGTAGCTTGAAAAAGTCTCTAAGCTTTCCAGACATGTTATAACAAAAGTCAAAGAGGGTCGAGAGGACGCCTCTTGAATTCCTTGCTAATCTTTCATGTATGTTAGCTCTAATGAGCTGTTCTCTTATCTGCTCCTCAAAAAGAGCTTCCGAGTCTAAACCGCAAGAAACACGGAGCAAGTGCTTTACGACGTCCTCTTCCTGATAAAAGTAAAACTTCTCTTCTTGGTAAAGACCTTTCTTGCTTAAAAGAGATGAGAGTAGTTCCAGTGTTCTTTCCGCATCTTCGGTCACGAGGAACAGTTCTATTCTGTTGCATGTTGCTATGAATGTTGATTCAACACACCCAAACAAACGATTAAATCCTTCTCTCTTTGCTTCCTC
>CADDZR010000019.1 GCA_902812495.1 archaeon
TTATCTCTCGGCCTCATATTCCTCCCGATAACTCTATCAATATCATCTTTAATAGTATGCTGACTTGAAGATAACAAAGGAAAGAAGCTCCTTACTCTACAACAAATACCTCCTTGGTGCTGCGGGTATTATGTTGGCTGTGAGTACTCTAGAGCTCCTAGATATAGTTGAACTTCCTTTCGAGAACCTTTTCGGTAATTCGCTGGCTGGAGGTCTCGCCAATTCAATAATCTCCTTCATGCAAAAAAATGCATATCCTGCTCTCTTTGTACTTATGTTTCTCGAGAGCGCCTCACTCCCAATACCAAGCGAACTATACCTTCCCTTTGCTGGATACTTGATTTACACTGGCTCGATGAACTTCCCACTTGCTCTCATCGTTGCTACAGTATCAGGAACACTTGGTGCTCTAGTTGATTTCTACATAGGTCTGATCCTCGGAAGGGTCTTTGTCAGGCGGCTTGCGAGGTACTTTATGGTGTCTGAGGAGGGCATGGACAGGGCTGAGAGATGGATAAACACAAAAGGATCATGGAGTGTATTTGCTGCAAGGTTCGTTCCAGGATTAAGGTCGATAATATCATTTCCAGCCGGCATCCTTGATATGGAAAGGAAGAGGTTCATATTAACAACATCCTTAGGAACTTTTGGCTGGTCCCTGCTTCTTATTTATATTGGATTTGCAGCTGGAAAGCTCTGGGAAACAGCTATATCAACAATAGAAAAGACAGCAAATCAGGCAGTTGTTGTTTTAATTGCCGCTCTTTCTGCGTCTTATATTGCGTACTACTTGAGAAAGGCTAGACGGACCTCTTAGTTGCAACAACCCTTATCGTGCCAACGGACATCTCGCTTTTGTTTATGACGTAGCCGTAGCCTACTATTATTGATTTGAGGAACTCGTATGCACACTGTGTAGATTCTATCCTTCTTCCAGCTCCGACCACATCTATCTCAAGAGTGTTCTTATCTGGATGCGAGACGATGAACTTCTTTATAGGCAGGAGAAGCGTTAGATCTTTTGCGAGCTCTGCTAGCTTGTCTATGTCGCTGGCAACAATCTTGAGGAGTACAAGCATCTTCTGTCCAAGTTCAGCGAACATTTTGAAGAGCTCATCCTTTTTCTGCTGGTAAAGCATGGCAATAAGCTCATCAACAAAATCAGAGGGTAACGTTATAACATCTACTTGCCTTAGAATTGAAGCAACCTTCCATATCCTGTATATCTCTTCCGGGTTACCACCTTCGGAGCATACCTTTGATACCATGGAGAGGGATTCGTTTGCAAAAGCGTACAGGGTTTTATTCTGTCTCCGTGCATGGTAAGAAAAATCGTTAAAGACATTCTCGTCGACTGCTATGTTAACCCTAGCCATACCACGGCATCATAACTACCATATTTATCTTTAAAATACAACGTTATTATCCACCCATACTGCAACCCCTCACAGTGCGGTGGTCGTCTAGTCTGGTCTAGGACGGTAGCCTGCCACGCTACTGACCCGGGAGGCTGTGAAAAGCAGTCCGGGAGTTCAAATCCCGGCCACCGCATCTTTATCGATACTTAACCTTGTCAATCATAAAGCGTAAAAATGGTTTCAATTTTTGTGGTTAAAGAAATTAATTATTTCAAGAGCATTAATTTAAAAGGAACGGTAAAGAATAGCTGTGTGTTGCAGCAGATAAAACCTGATGTCCGACCTGTCGCTTTCCTCAACCTACTGGTTTACTTAGTTTTTGTAGCTGTTTTTGATATATTTGCTCTCATATTTTATAATCCTATAAACAGATTTTTTCAAAATTTTTCAGTTACCTTCTGGCTTGCCCTCCTTGTTTTTGACTTTTTAGTCATTCTAGTGGGCATGCTTAGGTTTGTAAGGCTTTATTGGTACAGAAGGTTCCACACATATGTGATATCTGATGATTCACTGAATCTGCTAAGCGGTGTCTTATCGAAAAAGGAGTTCCGTATACCCTATAACAACATATCTGCAGTCGAGGTAATTCTCCCTTTCAGCCTACGCATCTTTAACCTTGGTGTGTTACGAGTTGAAACAAATGACAGGAACAGATACTTTCTTCATTTCATAAGAAATCCAAAAGCTGTTGCGGATTTAATTCTCGGACAAGTAAGAGCGGAAGAAAAACAGACAAAGGATATGGCAGAAACGTTGAGAAGAATAGAAGATGAGCTAAAGAAAGAATAACTGGGTTTGTTTTAAAATTCCTTCTGTGGATTTATTAGCTCAAAGAAAATACGCGCTATTTCCTTGTCCTTTTTTGTTTTATCAAGTATATCCATCAACCTGCTCTGGACCTCGTCTGTGAATTCGTCTGCAAATTTTGCTGAAAGGTTTACAGCACTGTCAACAAGGTCCAAGGCCATCGGCAGGTTCGTTGCCTCATTGAAAAATCCGTCTTGCGATATTAGCTTAAAAACATCCTCCTTCATTTTTTCTGGAAACTCTATTTCGCAAGGCGGCATACTTTCGTAGTTTCTAACCTGCATCCTTCTGAGACTTGAGAAGGGCTCTTTTGAAAAACCAAACTCCTCAAAAGGTCTATACGTTTTCAGCCTTGCTTCGTCTATGAAATTATCTGGAAGTTTCCCCTTTGATGCTAGGTTTGCTATATAGCTGTAAACAGGCACGGGTTCCTTTCCAACAATAGACTCGTATTCGAATACTGATCTCGTAGGCATGACTGAAGCGAGGATCAGCTTGTCTATCACTGATGAGAGTTGTGTCTTCTTACCTTTTGAAAGAAGGTAGCCACCTATTGCTCTTGTCCTGCTTCTCTTTATGACACCTACAACCCTACCGCTCTCTACAAGCTCGCTTGTCGTGCTGTAAGTATCCTCTATCACCCTAAGGTGGTTGTCTGAGGTGTAGCCTTCCTTCATCATCTTAATTGCTGTGTATAGAAAGCCGTAAAATGCACCGTCGAGTACAACGAAATCAGCGTTTGAAAGCGCTTTCTTTGCAAACCTCCTTTCCTCAAGGGCACTGTTCAGGTCAAACATGTAGATGCTCTCATCTTGTGAAAGTGCCTGTTTTCTCTTGAAGAAGCCTGCTCCAAACTCATCATGCCTTTCTTTTCCATACAAATAAGTTGCTCCGACAGCAAACACACCATACCTTATACCGAGCCTTTGACTAAGCCTTGGAGAGCGGGAACCGTCAACTGCGGCAATTCTGTACCTCTCGCCCGATGTTCCATAAATTCTCAGGTTTTTTTGTACTATTTCTTTTACAGCAGATAACTCCTTTACAAGCTCATCAAGTATCTCTGCAACCTTAGAAGTTTCTTTCTCTGCTATTTCAAAAAATTTATGCTGCAGGTCATGTGGTAACTTAATCCATTCTATCTCTGACATTCTTATCCCGGCTTGTATGTTATCAGGAGAGGTATTGGAGACGGGTTCATTGCTCCTGCGAAGTAGAACTTCCCGGGCTTGAGTTGAAGCAGTGTATCGGCCGTTATACCGTAGGGCGAAAGCCATTCTGATGCACCTCCTTCTCCTCCCGCATCCAAAGGATGTATTCTCCCGAAGAATTGTGTGTTTAGGTTCCTCCTTACAGACGCATTTATCCCTATCTCGCCCTTTATTCCTTGGGCTATCAAGACAAGGCAGAGCTTTCTCTTCCTCCCAAGTGCTGCAATGTTCTTTATCATCTCAGTTGTATCGCTCTGTATTCCCTTCGGTTCCCAAGGCGCGTACTGCGGCGCCTCATCTATGATGAGAGCAAGGTTGACTTCCGTCCCTCTCTCCATAACATCGTACAAATACCTTGCGAGTGATAGAAAGATTCCGAGCTTTGCTTCAGATGTGACACCACTCATGTCAATTACCATCAGATCCTCTAGCTTTCCTATCATTTCTTCGATATCCTTTGTTCCCATTATCTGTTTCAGGTCAGATGGTTTCAGTTTCCTTTTAACGCGGGAGAGCTCTCTTAAAGCAGAGTTTTGGTGGTCCTTTCTTTCCACGTTACCTTCTATGTACTCCTTCACCCTGTTCATCAGTTCATAGTAGAGCTTTTCTTCATCCCTTATTTTAGAGACAGTTGATTCCCATCCAATTATTGCCTCGTCAAAGGCATTTTCCAAGTTCATGTTCTTGCTGAAGTTCTTTGCCTTGTCCTTTAGATAGCTCATCACAGACTCTTCGTCAAGAGCAATATCCGATATTGTTGTTATCTTTCCACCGTAATACGGTACATAGTCGGTGCCACTCCAGTCAAGTATTAAGACTCTGTAACCTGCTTTCCTCAGAAGGGGTACGAGTATGAATCTTGTAAACCATGATTTACCGCTCCCCGTTGAGCCATATATCGCTATGTGGTAAGGAATGTATGTTTTATCGACAGGTATTTTCCAGCTTTCATGCCCATCTAAATAAGCATCAGTCCAAACACAGTCCTTACCCTTTGCAAGCCATTCCATCGGATTATCAGCATCCTCGAGAAGGTAGACAGGCGACCTAGGCTGTATTATCGACCTGTTTGGCTCAACCCCCGAATCTCCTGAAACTGCTCCAATTGGCCTTATGCTAAAGGAATAAATTTCTCTCGCGCTAGATGGTTCACCTCCATATTTCATATAGGCAACGTCAGGCTTGTAGGATGAGATGCTAAGGAATTCATTTTTCCCTAACCCCTCTCTAAGTACGCCAAGTATCTCGTTTGTTGTATTCTGTTCTCCTCCATTTTTAATCAAAACAAGCTCTTCCGCTGTAAGGCTTCTCTCGAGATCTTTCAGGAGAATGAGCCTTGCAGAAGTTTCGGTTGAGCCGTCTGCTACCCTACCTATCAGTTTCAACATTTATTATTTGTTTCTTCCAATTTATAAATATATTTGCAGCATGCATGGTTCAAACATATCTGCCAAATAACATAACAATTTTTTCCCAAGCTGAGAGGAGGCAAGTGCCATGCAGGAAAAGGAGAGGATAGTTCATTCTTGGAGTGGCGGTAAGGACAGCAGCATCGCTCTTTACAAGGTAGTTAGCTCAGGTTTATACAAACCCGTAAGGTTACTCACTACGGCCACTTATGATTATAAGAGGGTAAGCATGCACGGAGTTAGGCTTGAGCTAGCATTTATGCAGGCTGAATCCATAGGGTTACCACTGGATGTCGTATATCTTAGCAGAAATGCGACAAATGAGGAGTACGAAAGTAAAATGAGAGCGGCTCTCACCAAGTACAAAGAAGATGGAATATCAAAAGTGTCTTTTGGTGATATTTTCCTTGAGGATATAAGAAAGTACAGGGAAACTAGGATGGCAGAGATAGGAATGGGTTGCGTATTTCCAATATGGGGAAAGGACACAAAGGACCTCGCGTTTGAAATAATAAAACTAGGTTTCAAGGCAATAATATGTACAGTGGATTCGAGGAAGCTCGGAAAGGAATTCGCTGGTAGGATGTACGACCTAGAACTGCTTAAGAGCCTTCCGAAAGACGTTGATCCGTGCGGTGAAAGGGGCGAGTTTCATACATTTGTCTTTGATGGCCCAATTTTTCGCAACAGAATTGCTGTTAAAAAAGGAGAAACAGTTCTGCGGGATTCTTTCTATTTCACAGACCTTCTGCCAGCTTAACAATTCTATAAAACTAAGGCGGTAACTGCATCATTGTTGCGATGAATAGTATTACAACCATCAAAACAAGATTAAGAGCAGAGACGACTCTGCTTCTCCTTCTTACTCTGCTCAGCCCTTCTACGTTTTTCTGGGATGCGAAATTGATTATCTTCTTTCCATAGTAAACATTATGGACGTAAATGAAAACCAGAAGAATAAGCACAAGAAACACTTTGACAAGCAAGAGCTGCCCTTGGTACGTGTTATACAGCGCGTTCATTGAAGGTAAATACCAGTAAGCGTTGTAAATTCCTGTAAGGATCAGAGCCACAAGGATATGTGTAGTTATCCTTCCAAACCTTCTGGCAACCTTTCCCACAATTTCTGTCCTCTCCGCCTCGTTCTCTGTTATTGTCCTAGAGGCTGGCACCACAACTAGCCACATGAAGAAAGAACCACCCACAAAAAGAACTGCACTGAATAGATGGGCCCAGAGCATCACAGTGTTGAGAACAGAAATAAGGTCCATTACTTCACGCGTTTAGAATCAAGGCCTATAAGTGCTTTCTTGAATAAGGTTTAATTAGATTTAATTACTTTTGAAGGCCATCTTGTGCCATGAGCGAGTCTGAGGAACCGGAACCGCAGCGGAGCCTTAAGAGAATAATATGGCAGTACGAAAATTGTTTATCCTGCGTTTGGTTTCTTCCAAACGATCCGATAAACGCTGACCTTCTTGAGAGAGGAAAGTGTACGCATCCAAAACTGAAGGACTTCGAACTCATTGTTTCAGGCAGGGACTGGTGCAATCTCTACAAAGAAATAAGGCAGAGGCATATCGATGTTCTTCAGGAGAAAGCGATGAAAAAAGAAAAGAGCTAGAGAGTGACTCAGCATTGCATGCGTGATGCATGTTCGTCTTCGTTTATTCTAGTTCCCGTTACTGTTACTTCCCTTTTATGTTATGCATAATAGGTAATGAGAGTCTTTCCCGAATACAATCCCAAAAGACCTTAGGGGCCACATTTATTCTTTCCTTAGAACTCCGTCTGCACCAACTTGGCTGTATTCACCATTTCTTTAGCTGCCCTAGTGTATCTCATTATCTTTATCATTGAACCATCAAGCCTGAATTTTCCAGTTAAAATTCCCTGAATCGGGTCCACCTCTTTGTTTATCAACTTTTTCCAATTTGAGTAAGAACCCCTGTACGTGAAGGCTGCTTTGGGAACCTCCTCTGGATTCTCAGCGTAAAGAGCCTTTCTACATTCACCATGGTAGAGATCAAGGTAAATGTAAACGTTTTTTGGAAATTCTTTGTCCTTCTCTACTATGAGGATTATGTCGCCCTCCCAATTAGTTGCTGCATCCCTGTAGGCTTGGTTCTCGTTTAGCTTTCTTACAAATTCTTCAACCCAATCACTGCTCGGAAACTTGACCATTATCTTAGCACATTGATTGAGCAACCTTCAGCTAATTTTAAGTTTTTCCGCACCAGACAATAGACACGCAGCAGATGCAAAAATAAGCAGAATATTAGATGCTCTTACACGCATGTTCCACCGATGCGGGAGAATAATATAATGTTAAATGTCTTTTATAAAATCAGTATAATTGCCTTTAGCCTAAACCGTCTTATACAAGGTTGCAACAGTCATCTGGGCAATATTAGCACTCGCAACCGGGTTGAACATGGCAAGTGTTTGGATCTCCTTTGCAGCGATGCTCTAACGAGATCGAGTCAATTTGACGGGGTAATGCTAGCCCTTTTTCTTTAATTTGTATCATCAACAATTATTCCAAAAATCCTAACATGAGAACCTGAAAAATTATTTGAAACCCTGTTCAAAAAACACGATTTAAGTCCAAACTGGGGAAAAGGTACTGGCATGAGCAAAAATACAGTAGCAAAGGCAGCTTTCGTTGCCGCCGCAATAGCTGTAGCGGCAATAATAGCTATCTCTTCCCTATCATTAAACAAAAACGGAACACAGCAACAGGGCAGCGGAACGCTTTCCGTGCTTCTTACAGATCCGCCACATCTGCCTGCAAACGTGACAAACGTTTACATGTCGTTCTCGAGCATGAAGATACACAATACAGAAGCAGAGGATAACAGCAGCGGGTGGTTCACAGTAGCCAGTTCAGGAACAGTAGACCTAACAAAGGTTATCAACCTGAGCAAAGTGATAGCTGTTGCAAGTGTTCCGTCTGGGGAATACAACCTTCTAAGATTCAACATAACTTCTGTCGTTGTTACATACAGTGGTAAGAACTACACAGCCTCAACACCGTCCAAATCCCTCACAGTAACCATACATCCAAAGCTTGAAGTCGAAGATAACAAGCTTGCTGCAACGATAATCGACATATCTCCAACAGTCTTGAATACAGGAACACGTTCGTCGCCTTCATTTGTACTGCTTCCTGCGGCGCATGCATCGCCAGTCCCTAAGAACGATCTCTCAGAAGATATGGAACACGAGGGAAGGGACGTTGACCTAAGAGGGCATGCATGGTGGAAGCAGCTTGAGGATGAGTTCAACACAACAATCTCCATAACCTCAGAATCCCTCTCTTCAAACTCGCTTTCTGTTACTGTAAAGGATACAGCCAACAGCAGTACAACACTCAGGCTAGTGGTTGTGACTCCAGTTGAAGCATCCATGCCAAGTTCCTCGCATCACCAACATGAGGGGGACGAAAAGGAGGTTCCTCTCTTCTTCCATGCAGCTGTCTTTCTGGTGGAGAAGAATGGTTCGCTAATGCCTGTCTACAAGCTTCTTAACATAGCAGAGGCTACAAACTCTGATGAACCATTCGACGAAGCAATGCACATGCTCTCAACCTTCGGCTACAACTTGAGCTCTGGTCAGAGTGTAACACTGTCATACACAGGGCCTGTTATCCTATTCCCACCCTCCTCTGTAACGTCTTCTTCTGGTATCTCGCCCTTCATAGTTACAGGAAAAGAATACAGGATAACGGTCATAGGTACAGACTCTATAGCGTCAACACTAGTAAACGCATCCTCTGCCCAGGGGAACACAAACGGTGTCTCATTTTACGTTGTCAGCTCGGGAATACACGACGATAGAATTTTCCTACTCGTTCTCAACACGGGCACGGAAACTCTCACATCATACAAAATAGCGTTCCAGTCAGGTCAGAACATTTCATCTTCAATCAGGACATTGCAGCCAGGCGAGGCAACACTAATAACTGAAACACTTCCTTTCCATGTTCCAGATAACACAAAGTCCATAACTATATCTCTTACAATGTACACCACAAACGCGACTTCTGCAACAGAAACGTTTCAGGTGCAGGTCTTGGGCTGACCTGCACAGCATTTTTCTTTTTAATCGTCAAGATTTCACGCGGTTTCACAGGCTGTCCATGGGAACCGTCCAAGTGGGTTGCTTTATTAGGCACAAAGCTTGTTGCGCTCATGGCATTTGTAACATACCAACCTGCTGCTAAGTTCGCTTCAAACCTGAGTGTCGTATAGACTCTAGAAAACTAGTCCTCCTTCTATGTTGAGACAATTATTGCACTAGGGTTGATGTCTTTCCTATGTGCAGAAGAAGGATATGCATCCACAGGCAAAAAAGAGGGGAGCTTGCACGGACCGTCGGCGTCGCAACTGAAAGGGTGTAGACCTTCAGCTTATTGAGTAAGTAACTGTTAGCGAAACAGAGACCGTTATCGTTGATGGAGGCACAACTGGTGTAGATGCACTTCCTGAGGCGTAAACTGGTACAGGATACGGAATGCTGAACCCCGGACTTGCTGATACAACACCTGTTATATTGACGCCAAGTGCCCTTGCAAGTGAGTTTGCCTGTGAGGCTGCATCCTGAGCTGCGAGTGTAAGGGCCTGAATCTTTGCCGATTGTATTGAGCTGTCTGAAGATGTGAATTCAATTCCGTACAAGATGTTTGCACCTGCTGAGGTCGCGGCATCTATGACTTGCCCTGTCCTCATCCCAAGTTCAGTTACATTGTCTTTGTTGAGCACGGTTACCTGGATCTGGTTTGTGACGATGTAGCCAGCAACCTTCTGGCCGCAACAAGAGTCGTATGCAGGGCTGATGCTGTAGTGTATTGTCCTTATCTCGCTCCGATTTATTCCAAGTGATACGAGACTTGCGATGAGCCTTGACATGATTTCTGCATTCCTCTCGGCAGCGATTTGAGCGGAGGTGTTCTGCGTTATTACTCCAATTGTAAGTACTGCTCTGTCGGGCTGGACATTGACCGTTCCAGCCCCTGTAACAGTTATCACCCTTACGTTCTGTGTGTTTGAGGTTGTATTTGCATTGACAACTGGATGGCTGCTGAAAAGATAGAACTGTCCAACAAGAACTACAAAAAGGATTGCTGAGAGTGGTATTCCAAGCCTCACTAAATCCTTTTCCTGCGTTTGCATGGATAAGCCTCATTTTAGCAAGCTGATATTACTAACGTCCAGAACAATAGTTTCAAAAGAGTAGAAACTGATTACCTTCCCTTTTGTGATACACACCACGAACACGCCACAACATAGAACAGATATCGTTGGATAATTTCTTCAAGGATTAAGCATCCAAAATTCAAATTTTTTATGCCTGTAATCTTATTTGGAGAAAATTTCTTCAAGATTGTATACAGATTATTGTAAAATCTTCATGAATTGTTGGTACTTCAAATAACAAGTTAAAATACATATTGCGGTAAATATCAAATGATTCACCGCGTTTATAACTTGGTTTGACATGTATGCACCTGTACACAGTTTAACGCATGCATTTTTATTTTCTCTGTGTATAACATAATTTATGAAACTTCACTGTACTTCTAAAAGAAAGGCGATCTCAACAATCGGCTCTATAGGTGCCTTGGTAGTTGTCATACTGATCCTCTTCGGTATGGCCTACATGAACATTGGCTCACTCGACTCGAAGATTAACTCGCTACAATCAAGCTGGTCAAAGTATCAGCAATCCACCTCCCAGCAGACATCCGCATCAACCACCCAGCAAACTACAACCCAGACAATCCAGCCAACTGTCAGGCACATAACATTAATTGCAAAGGATGCAAAAATAGAGATAGCTAACAACGTATACTATGACGCATGGACCTTTAATGGTACAGTTCCTGGGCCTACTATCTTTGTCAATCAGGGAGACACAATTATAATCAAGCTTATAAACAACGTTACTAATATGAAGCACTCCATCGATTTTCATGCAGCTGAGGTTGATTGGGCTACAGACTACGCATCAGTGGCTCCAGGCGAAACAAAGACGTTCAATTTCACAGCAAACTATCCAGGTGTGTTTATGTACCATTGCGGTACACCTCCAGTACTTGAGCATATTGGCAACGGCATGTATGGGGCAATAATTGTTAAGCCTTCATCCCCTCTTCCACCAGCTCCAGGAGGGGAGTATGTACTTGTCCAAAGCGAATTCTACCTTAATCCAAAGCCTGGCCCTAACGGCTCTTACTCTGGCAACTATACAAAGATGCTAAACGGAAATCCTGACTACGTTGTCTTTAACGGCAAGGCATTCCAATACCAGGCTAATCCTCTTCATGTCAAACCAAACCAGCTCGTAAGGCTCTATATACTTAATGCTGGTCCAAACCATTGGAGCGCATTCCACGTTATAGGAGCAATTCTTGATACTGTGTACATAGACGGCAACCCGGCTAATGTTGTGCATGGTCTCCAGACACTTAACATTCCGCCTTCAGGTGGTGCAATAGTTGACATGTACTTCCGTGATCCAGGCGGAAAGAACCCGTTTGTAACGCATGACTTCGCAGATGCATCAAAGGGCGCTGTAGGTATGTTTGTAGTCGAAGGTAGTTCAACAACCACAACAACCACAAAAACAAGCTCCACAGTATCATCTGTTAAGGTTGTTATAGAGCAAGGCGCAGCATCAAATACTCAATCCCCAGGTTACTCACCCGCAGTTATAACTGTTGTAATTGGTGTCAACAACACTGTAGTTTGGGTGAACAACGATAATGCTCCACACACTGTTACATCAACTAACGGTGTATTCGACTCCGGAAACATGAACTCAGGAGATACATTCACGTTTACCTTTACAACGCCTGGAACATACCAATACATATGCTCATACCATCCATGGATGAAGGGTACAGTAATAGTAAAACAAGCTTAACTTTTCATCTAAAAACACATCTTCTAGATAAGGCTCGTCGTGGAATTCCCTTCCTTATTTTTTAACAATATATTAGAAAAACATGAACAAAACAAGCTTTCAGAGACTGATATATTGAGGATGGTTAAAATAGGTTATACACTTCAGAGTGAGAATATTGGGCTCGTTAATTATTTTACGTGGTGAAAAAGACTGGGGTTCATGAAGGCCCTCTTCATACTCTCATAGTACATAATCGAAGTTATGGGTTGAAAACGAAACAGCGGGTTTAATAAGAACACCTTTATCTGGCAGGTAGCTAAAATCTTAAAGATTCAAATAGCGGGGCGCTAATTTCATGGAAACCTCCCCAAGAAAAGAGAGGAGGATCACAATTCTTTTTGTTTCTACTGCAATAATTTCTTCTTTAATTGGAAGTTTTTTTGGAACACTTTGGATGTTTTATTTATCTTCAAACTCTAAATTTAGTAGCTTGATTCTTTCTCATCCTTATTTCCAAATGTTTGGCTTTCTCGCTGAGTTTGTTATGGGTGTAGCTTATTCTCTCCTTCCTAGGTTTGCAGGAAAAGCTCTAAGTAATTTATACTTGGCATATCTGAACTATTTCCTTATTACTAGTGCTTTGTTTCTTTCTGTCGTTTCTATTCTCTTTGATGGACAAGGCAAACTTTACTTTTCTTCTTTACTTGTAGGTTCCTCTGCAATTTTTACATACCAAACTTTCTCAACTACAAAGCAGATAAAATCTGCATTTCCTGAGGCAAATCTACTGTTTAAAGTTTCGTCTTCATCTCTCCTTACTTTTGCGTTCCTTTATTTCCTCTCAAATTTTTCAATTAATTTTGACCCATTCTCAGAACAATCGTTACTCTTGTTTTTGCTTGGGTTTGTGGGTAGCATAATTTATGCAGTAGAGATCAGGTCCGTAGCATTCAGGCAAGCGAACTACAGAAAAAGATTAACGACAATTGCGGGTCTAACACAAGTAGCTGCACTTGTATTCTTGGTTGTTGGTATGTTGGATAGTGTCTTTGCTCTTTTGGGCAAGATTCTTTTGCTTGCTACTTCTATTGAAGTTCTGCTTGCTATTAGGCTTCTCACACACTCTCTAATGTATACACCTGCGATGACAGGGATACACTTGAGAATTAAGCGATACAATGAGGTTTCCCTTACTTTTGCCTTTTTCTGGCTCTTTTCAGGCTTAGTTATATCTCTGCTCCATTCTATTGACCCAGCCTACTTCCTCAGAGATATGTTCATACATACCGTTGCAATAGGATTTGTAGGTTCGACGATAGTTTGTTTCTCACCAATGTATATCCCAGGAATTATTAGCGCTAGAGGGCCAATATCTGGGCTCTCTTTTGGGCCTATCATCACACTCGCTATAGCTGTTTTGATTAGAATTGTTGGTGACATTGAGGCTCTTAGCTCTGGTAACTTTGCTATATGGGAATGGATATCAGGTGTATTTGTGCTTGTATCGGTCGTTTGGCTTCTAGCTATGTTACGGAGTATTATTGTTGCGAAGAATATTCAGCATTCCACTGTGAAAGAGCATTCCGACACAACAGTTTCTGCCGCTGAATTTGGAATACGCGTTTCTTCAGAAAGCTCTCTGTACCTTCACCCAACGAGCACTGCAAACCTGCTTTTCTGCACTTTCCGTAGTGGGAAAATATCACATTAGAACCTTGACTCACGAAAACTTCATCCATATTTTTTCCATTTTTCCCTGTTGCGTCTTGCCTATGCTCCACAGGAAAGGGTGAACACCTTACCCTACTTTTTCAACATGCCAAGAAATAAGATGAAGGTACAAGGTTAAACGTCTGACGCTAAAGCTGCCCTGTAATAGAGACAGTCGGTGCAAGACATGTATACCCTCTGCATGTTATCACCATAATCAATTTCCCGTCCGCACCACTGACATCTCATCGCGTACCATCCGTGTAATAACTGTTAATATTGTTTTGCATACGCTGTATGCAAATTCGTCAAACGCCGATTTGCAACAAACTAAACAGTCATTTCACAGCCCCTTTAATAGGACAAACCTTTCAAAAACCTTGAAAACGCCTTAAAATTAATAGCTTATTCTACATACCCTGGCATGTCCTATGGTATGATGAGTACAGCCGCAAGATCAGTCGTAAGCGCGATAGCAATTGCATTGCTGATAGTTGCTGGAATAACACTTTACGTACACAACGCAGGTTCAAATCTCACCTCCCAAGCCTCATCTTCAACAACAAGCAGTCCGACCTCCTCATTTTCAAGCACTTACACGACATCCTCTGGAACAATCTCTGTTTCGTCCTCTAGTCAGACCTCTGGCTTTCCTTCTGTGTTGTCCTTGGCAACACTTTCTGTAAGGCTGACCGACCCGCCAGTAGTTCCACAGGGGACTAGGTCCCTTAACCTAACATACGCCTCTCTGAAAATACTTCTTAAAATCGAGAACGGAAGTTCTGCAATGATCAAGAACCTTATTGTCAACTCTTCTGGCACTGTAAACCTGCTCTCGATACAGAATGTTTCAGAGACTGTAGCAGTTGCAAAAATACCTAACGGTTCATTGATTTACACCATTGACTTCTTGATAAAAAGTGTATCAATAAACATAAACGGCACAGTATATCCCGTTCAACCTGCGCTCAGCGGAAACACTCTAACTGTTGTATTCTATCCTCCTGCCACAGTAAAAGGAGATAGCGTTGCTCTAATCGAGATAAGCCCGGTTGTTGTAAAGACAAATACAGGTTACCAGATGATACCTTCAGCAGTTGCAATTGTGAGACATGAAAATATAGAACACGAGGAGGTAGGGTCTAGGCACAAGCTAAACCAGACAGAGGAAAATGAGCTCAACCAGTCAAAGCCACAGCTTGTGGCAAACCTTGAAAGTATCTCTGTTTCTGGGAATACAACAAGCTTCACAGTGCTCGTGAACAACACAGGGAGTGTACCTGCGATTATCTCAGCAGTATCGCTTCACGGAAACTTTGATACACTCTGTGCACACAAAGCAGAGGGTCACAGCAACGAGACCGAGAAAGAGTGCGAGCACCCAGACACGGTTTACTTTAGGGTCTTGAACGTAACCTCTTCCTCAGGATGCGGAACAGCATCTTTGAAGATCGTTGGGGAAGATGAAAATGGCTCGAACGGTACAAAACTTGAACCAGGTCAGTGCATAAGGCTGGTCTTCTCGGGGGTCATATCAATGGGGGAGTCAGGCAACGTCATTCTTCCGTCCCTTGCTCCTGGCTCGGAGCTCGAGGTTCATGTAATAGCTTCTAACGGAGGGGAGCTGGTAGTGACATGCACACTACCTTTGAGCTCGCAGAGCTGTGTTGCAGGGAATGGGGAGAGTGACTAGCACTCCCTTATCTCTTCTTTGTTTTTATCTCAGGTGCCTCAACTCTTTCGAGAGTTGAGATTATTTCCCTACAGAAGGCTGGCAGGTCATTGGGAAACCTAGAAGTTATAAGGTTACCATCCTTTACCACCTCCTGGTCCTGATAAATTCCACCTGCGTTTACAATGTCATCCTTTATTGACTTGAAGCATGTAACTTTCCTTCCCTTTACTATGCCCGCCGAGACAAGCACCCATCCTGCATGGCATATTGCAGCAACAACCTTCCCCCGATCATGCATCTCCTTCACAAAGTTCAGGACTGGACTGTATCTGCGTAGATAGTCGGGACAGTATCCGCCAGGTATGATGACGGCATCGAAATCCTCTGCTCTGATTTTGTCTACAGTCGTATCTACCTTTACCTCCATACCATGCTTTCCTCTGTATATTTCGGAGGAACCTGTCCCAACAACAGTTACCTCTGCCCCTGCCTCCTTCATCCTGTAGTATGGATACCAAAATTCAACCTCCTCATACAGATTTTCAACCAGAATTGCAACCTTCTTTGTAGCCATGTTCTAAAGCACGGTGCAAGCTACTAAAAAATTTAATGAAAATGAAATTTATTTGTTTCGACGAAAGACGTTGCTTACACTCACAAGTGTTTTAAAATGGAATATCTGGGGTCAAGTTCGACTTGGTTTGGTTGTCGTTGAGCTAAAAAATTACAAGACAGCATCAAAAGCAAGGGTTAAGGCTGATAAGAAAGCAAGTACACAAGTCTTCAGCTCTCTCCTTGCAAAAGCAAAAGAGAAACTTACTATGACAGGAAGGCTAAGCGCAAAGGCAAACCTTAACGGTATAATTGTTGAGCTAATAACAAACAGCCTCCACCAGTATACATTCTGGACTAACAACTGGTGGCTTGTTAGGGATGAGAGTTTACTTCCACACGCAAGGGTTTACTCTGTTATAGGTGTTGACGGTATAGAGCCTTCAGCCTACTATCATCCAGAAACAAATACTGCACTCTTTGTTAATACTGAGTATTACGGCCAGTGCAAGTCTTGGGCGCTTGGAATTGCGGCTGCAATACTAGAGAAGAGGTTTAACACACTTTCAGTTCACGGCGCGACAGCACTGTACAAGAACAAAGGCGTTATAATAATAGCACCTACAGGAACAGGAAAGACAACACAGTCCTTCAAGATATTCATGAGCGAACACGGTAAGATATGCGGCGACGACTGGGCGTACATAGAATTCCCTGATCCGATACCATCAAAAGCCTTCGAACCCCTAATTGCCAAACAGCCAGAGAAAGCCCTTTACATGAGGTCTGAAACACAGAGGGAGAACCCTTGGTTGAGACCTATCTTCGATGTCTCCCTTAACGAGAATGTTGTAACAGAGAAATCCGAATGCACTCATACAGAGGGCGTAGATATGTGCAGGTTGACAGGAAAGAGATGTGTATTTGATGAAGGAGAGTCGTGGTGTTACTATGCTTTTGAGAACTCAAGGACACTTGTTGAGAGAGAAAGGCTTCTTGGCCCTGAAAAGGTGGTTGACTCGATACCTGTAAACCTTGTGGTGCTACTCAGAAGGGACAGCGTCAGTCCACCTATGCAGAGGCTAACCCCGGATGAGGCAATATCGATACTCAGGAAGGGAGAATATATGGTGCTTCCTGGTGCGGGTCCGAAGGAAAAGTGGGGCACAATTTCATATGAGCCGTGGTACAACCCTTACCTACTTGAGCTTGACAATTCAAGGCAGGAGTTTTTCTTCAGGGCAATGTTCCAGAACTACTCTGTCCCATGTATAATTTTAAACACAGGCGTTGAAAGCATAGAGGAGACACATATGAGGATTGTAGAAGAGCTTGAGAGACAGTGATCGCATCTGATAACACTAATTGAGGTAATACTCTTCTCCGTTGCTGCAGGAACTATCGGTGCATTAACTGGGCTCGGAGGTGCAGCCATACTTATACCTCTCCTTGTCCTATTTAACATTCCTATAAAGTACGCAATTGCCGCAAGCATGGTTGCAATTATAGCAACCTCAAGCGGTTCTGCTTCATCTTACGTCAGGGACGAGCTGAGCAACATAAGGGCTGCCTTTTACTTGGAGATATTTACAGTAGTTGGAGCAATTGTTGGTGCGACAATAACAAGCATAATTGCGCCAGCATACCTTTACTTTTTCTTTGCCTTCTTCCTTCTCTCATCCTTCGTTGCGTTTGCAAGGGTAAGCCACGCAGACACACCAAACGAGACTCAGGATAGCCTTGCAAAATGGCTAAGACTTGAAGGAAGTTATTACGACAGATACCTTGCAAAGGAGATAACATACAAAATGACAAGACCTGCACTCGCAGCGCCCGCGATGCTTGTTGCAGGCCTTGCGGCTGGGATGCTCGGCATTGGTGCAGGTGCATTTAAGGTATCAATACACGAACTCATAATGAAAATGCCAACAAAGGTCTCCACGGCAACAAGTAACTTCATAATTGGTATGACGGCACTTGCAGGCTCCTCTGTCTATTTTGCCTCAGGCCTTTTCTTCCTTGACCTAGCTGCGCCACTTGCTGTTGGAACAACTGTGGGTGCATTCATAGGTGCAAGGATACTCAGGAGGCTCTCAAACAAGACATCAAGGTACATATTCATGGTAATACTTGTTTACATACTTGTAGAGATGATTTACAAGGGAGTTACATCGCTATGAAAATAGAGCAGAAGAAGCTCGAGATTGTTATAAGCACTATACTGAGGATTGGGGTGCTTGCAAGCCTAGTCCTGCTTTCAGCTGGGATAGTGGCTTACTATTTCTCGGAAGGGACGGTAGAGATTAGGCTTGAGGAAAGCTGGAAGGTCAGCACGCAGAACTTCTTTACTTTCATACCCTACACAGCTTCAAACCATTCCCTAGCTTTCTTGTTAATAGCTTCAGGCATAATAGCTCTCATGCTAACACCCTACCTGCGTGTAGTGGCGTCGATAGCTTACTTTGCGCTGACACGAGACTTAAAGTACTTGGCAATAACAACGATAGTGCTTATAATAATAACAACAAGCTTAGTGAGGCTCTGAGAAGTTGCAAGTCAAGACTGTTTTCTTTGATCTTGGAGGCACACTTGTAGTTATGAGAAGGGACATTGTCATAAGGAAGATACTGAAGGAAGAGGGATACGACGTCCCAATCAAGAAAATACACGAGGCATACTATCTAACTGAGGCGTCCTGGCTCAAGAAGTACGGGATGAAGATAATGAACGAGGAACAGGCTGCAAAGGCATACAGCGAGCTTAACATGTCAATACTTTCTAAACTTGGCCTAGGCATTAAAGAAGAGGAGCTCAATAGGCTAAAGAAAATTGTCTCAGAGAGGTACGTCGAGGTTGAAAGCAGCATACCGCCAAGGCTCTATCCCGATTCAATTCCAGCGCTTAAGGCCTTGAGGAAAGAGGGATACAGAATAGGTATTATATCAAATGCACCTCCTTCAACTGCAGAATCAGTTAGAAAGCTTGGTTTGGATAAATTTGCAGACCCGATACTAATATCAGGGATCGTTGGCCTAACAAAGCCAAATCCGGAGCTCTTCAGGCTTGCACTAAAGCTCTCGTCTTCAAATCCTGAGGAAGCTGTTCATGTTGGAGACGTGTATGAGGCTGATGTGGTTGGTGCAAGGAGTGCAGGCATGAAGGCCGTTCTAATAGACAGGGACGAAAGGTTTGAGGACCCCGACTGCCCTAAGATAAGGAAACTGACAGAACTCCTTTCTCTTATACCTAAGCTCTAATTATTGCTTCAAGCTCTTCGTGGCCGACCCTCCTGAAACCATGTATCTCAATTCCTTTGGAGGTTGCGTTGTAAAGTTCTGAGGCGGAAATGGAGGAAAGGAAGCTTAGGAGCCTCCTTGCATATCTCATTTTTTTGACTGTAAGTGTGTTTTCTTTGCTCCCGGAGTATTTCCCTATCTCTTTCCCAAAATCCATACCTGCGAGTACTATCATTCTTGCCTTCATCTCATCTGCAATGAAGCACGCTCTATCTCCGTCTGTGAAACCTCCGTAGTTAAACACGTTCTGCAGTGGCTCAGCCTGGGTCGTCGGATGGACAGCCCTAATCTCTGGAACAAACTTGCTCAGAAGTTTAACATTGTCCCCATGTGCATGTACAATATAAATAGAATTGGAGCATGGTACAGATCCTACTATACCATCAAGGTCCGTTACAACAAAATCAGGCTCTATGCCCTCCCTCACAAGAGCACGACTTGCACCGTCAGCTGCAATGAAAATGCAGTCATCCCTGAACCTCGAGAGTTCACGTACATCCCTCTCAAGAGAAGGTCCCGCGCCAAAAACAACCACATTCTTTCCTCTGATGGCATGCTGAACTTCCTCCATTCCAACAAATCTGCCTCCAACAATTTCTCCAAGTACTTTGGCTGCATACCTATCATCCCTTAGTCTAAACCCAAAAGCTCTCCTTATCCTCCTGTACCACGGCCACCACAGAGATAGGTCCAACTCTTCCCACATTACACAAGTCAAGATTAAATGTTGCCTTCTTTTGGCTGTGAACAATGTTTTCATACCTAGGCAAGGTGAAGGTTGGGGACTCTTACCCTGTTAGGATAATGGGTATCATAAATCTGAGTCCGGAATCCTTTTACAAGGGCTCAGTCTTTCTCAAAGGTGAGCAGATTTCCAGTGTAGCTAGGTCAATGGCTGAGAGCGGGGCTGAGATAATTGACATAGGAGCATACTCAACAGCCCCATACCTGAAGACAGGAGTAAGCGAGGAAAAGGAAATAGAAAGAATAGAGCTTGCCCTAAGGGAAATAACAAAAATAGACAAAGACATCTCTATTTCTGTTGATACATTCAGGGCAAGGGTGGCTGAGAGGGCTCTGAGCCTCGGTTGTCAGATAGTTAACGACGTAACCGGACTAAAGAAAGAGAAGGAAATAGCTAGCGTTGTAAGAGAACATGATGCATCTCTAGTTGTAATGGCCTACGATCCAAAAGGAAGAATATACAGCAAGCCAATTAGAAGAATACTCACAGCTCTAAAGGAGAGCCTGAGAATAGCGGAGGAGTTCGGTATAGAGAAAAGGAGGATAGCTGTTGACCCAGGCATTGGTTTTTTCAGGGAGGAGGGAGCTGGACCTGCTTTCTCAATGCAGAAGGTCATGCCGTGGTACTCTTGGGACATGCACATAATAAATAATCTACGGAAAATAAAGAAGCTAGGTCTTCCAGTAGCCATATCTATCTCAAGGAAATCGTTCATAGGGAAGGTTCTGGGAATAGAAAAACCTGAGGGAAGACTTATTGGCTCCATAGCATCTACAGTGGTTGCAGTTGAAAGGGGTGCAAACATTATAAGGACTCATGATGTCTTAGAAACATTCCATGCTGTAAGGATGGCTGAGGCTATAATCCGTTCATGACTCTATCCTCTCTATATACATTAGAGGGTAGCGCAGCTCCCCGAAGTACTTCATCCTTGCACTAACCCTTGCCTTTCCGTACCCTATCTCAACAAGTAACTCCATATCCTTTTCGCTTAGTGTTGTGTATCCGTACCTGCTACTCTCAGCCTTAATTCTCTCGCTGTCTATCTTGACCTCAACCTTTCTCCTATATGGCTGGAGTAATGCTGCCCTTTCCATCAAGTTTTCTAGCCTTTCTAAATACCCCGTATCTGGTGATACTGGCATGCCAACAAACTGGTGGAACAGCGACCCGAGCGCTATCCCTGCCTCAAAGCAGGCCCTTTCCCTCTCAGTCACACCTTCAAAGAAGTAATCTTTCTCAAAACTCTTCTTTCTCATACAAGCAACCTTTTCAGAACGTTATAAAATTGTTCAGAATTGAAGGGTGGGGGAGACATGAGCCAGATAAGATACGTTGCAAGCAGGGTCATCTATCTCGTTATCGTTGCCGTTGCCTTTGCCTTACTTGCTTATGTGCTAGCAACCTTTGGTTTTATTCCAAAGAGTGTTTCTCCTGTTGTCTTCTACGCAGCTATAACAGTTGTCTTTGGTGTCTGGCTAACTAATTTTCTTAGCGGCTCTGTTGTTAGATATTTGGGCCCGAAGATAGGAAACAGGGCAAACACAGCAGGCAACTTGATCAAATTCTTCGGCTACATAATAATTGCAATTACAGCTCTATCATTCTTTGGTCTTAGCCCAGAGGTAGCGTTGGCTGGTGGTACATTTACGGGACTAATAATAGGTCTTGGAGCCCAGCCACTACTCAGCAATTTCTTTGCAGGGGTTGTTCTTTTGCTCACAGGTGCACTCAAGCCAGGTGATGAGGTGAGGCTTGTCACATCCTCGATTCCCTACCAGCCAACAACAGGCCTTGGATACAAGTTCTTTTCTCCCGATTTCATTAACGTAGGATATAGGGGCCTTGTTCAGGAAGTAGGGTTGCTTTACTCGACAATGATAATAGAAACAGGCCTTGAATTAAAGGTTCCCAACCAGCTGATACTTAACTCAGGGATAATAAACTACTCTTCGGAGTCAGGAGGAGAAGGCAAAAGGCAGGTTAGGTACGAATTTAACATAAGATTCGACCCAGAGATTGTTCTCCAAAAAGCTAAGGAGGTACTTAGAGATGTTGAAGATGTTATCTCTGTTTACATAAGTGAGCAGAGCGACAAGGAATATTACATTGTTGTGGTTGAGTTCAGATCAAATACAGATAAGGGCTGGAGGTATGTTAAGTCTGAGATACTCAAGAGGATGATAAAGCTACAGAGAGAGCTTGAAGGTATTGCAAGTTAAGTAGACTTGTTATTTCCTTTTGTTTTTTGAGCTAGTTACCTCTCTTAGCTCTTTCAATTATTTCTCTCGATATCTCTTCTTCTGTCCTGCCTTCTGTTTTTATCCCGAGCTTTGCTGCTATCTCAACGAGTGTTGCTTCGCTATTCGTACTTTGTTGGGGAATGCTGGCGGTTAATTGACCTGCATACTCTTTCTGCGCTAATTCAAATTCTTTTTTTGCCTTACCTAGTGCTCTTGCTAGTTCGGGTATTTTTGATGGCCCCCATATGAATATAGCTAGAGCTATGATAAGTGTAACAATTAGCTCAA
>CADDZR010000020.1 GCA_902812495.1 archaeon
GAGGCGCCGGGGGTGGGATTTGAACCCACGACCCGCTTTCGCGAGACAGGCTCTCCTGCTTTGTCTCCAGGCCTGCGCCCTACCGAGCTAGGCGACCCCGGCATCCTGCTCCTACTCTTTTTGTAAAGGCCGTTTTAAGGAGAGCCTTCGCTCGCAGCTATATTTGCTCTTTCCTTCTTCCACATTGGAGGATATGTTCCAGGAAGCATAATAACCCTGTCAGTTGTAAAAACAATGCCTTTCTTCATCCCCTCTATTACTGAAGCAGAGAAGAGAGCCTTGCCCAGAGCTACAAGCTCTCCCTTTGCTGTCACGATAGCAACCCTCTCCCCCTGTTCTATGTCTGACGACAAAGATACAATACCAGGGACGGCAAGCTTTGCACCATGGCATATTGAGTCCACAGCACTATCCCTGATAACGACCTTTTTTATGTCTCCAAGTGTTTTCTCGACAGGGAGGACTGCGTCCCTTATCTCTTGCTCACTCCCAGATTTTAACCTCGAATTTGCATAGTAAAGCTGGTGGAGTGTCACTATCTTCTCCCTCTCGTTTAACGGACCTACCCTTGTCCTCCTGAGCTCGACCATGCTTGCACCAACACCAAGCACCTCCCCCATGTCGTAAATTAGCTTCCTAACGTATGTACCAGCCTGGCAGAGGCACCTTAGAAGGTAGAGGTTGCCCCTCTGCTCAATAACTTCAAGCTCGTAAACAGTCCTTGTCCTTGTCTCTCTTTTTACGGAGGATCTCTGTGGAGGGCGCTGGTATATCTCCCCTGTGAACTCCTGCAGAACATCCCTAACCCTTTCTGGGGGTACTGATGAGTGTATTCTCATAACAGCATAGTACTCCTTCGGATAGGAGAGAAGAATTCCAAGTGCCTTTGTTGCCCTCCCCAGTCCAACAGGAAGCATGCCTGAGACAGGAGGGTCGAGTGTACCGCTGTGCCCAGCCTTTTCAATACCTAGCATCTTTCTGACCCATGAAACAACTTCGTGGCTCGAAGGGCCCCTCGGCTTGTCAAGAGGTATTACTCCATACTGAAGCAGTACTTCAACAGGCCTAGACTCGGGCCAGAAACCAAATCTCTCATCTGTCTTCTCATCGTTTATTACTATCATGCTTGGCATCTTATTCCTGCCTTGCCCTGTAGTAAGCAACTATGATAGATGCTACCTTTTCTTCATCTATATGTTCTGTGTCAATAACTAGGTGAAACGGAGAGAGGTCCTTTCCGAACTCTATACCGTAAAGCTTCTTATAGAGGTCGTAGTTTTCCCTGTCCCTTATCGATAGAACTGCAATACATCTCTTCACAGCCATACCATCTCTCTTTGCCATCCTCCTTGCCCTTGATTTAACTGAAGCCAGTAGCCAGACTTTAACACCTTTTTTTGTAAGCCACGGCAGTGTGTAGCTTGTTATTACGTAGCCTCCTTCTGTAGCTTTCCTTACAAGTCTCTTGTCCACCTCCCTGTCGAAGTCAAGAGACCTCTTTCTCTCCTGCAGAAACTTCATCCCCTGCTCTGTATCCCACCAATCCTCCCCTCCTGACTTGTATCCCATCTCCAGTGCCATCTCCTTTAGCACATCCCCTCCACCAATTAGTTTCATACCTAGCTTGGAGGCTACTATCTTGCCCACTGTTGTCTTTCCTGCTGCTGGCATGCCAGATATTATTACCGCATCCATCCTATACACTTGTCCTGAATATCTTTGATATGATACCACTGAATGAAAAAGAGCAGATTAGATACCATCCAAAGAGGCTAACCTGGAAGTAGTTGCTGTTTGAGGCCTGCTCCATTATGAAAGGTATGTAGAATGGTGAGTAAGCAACCCACACAGAGCCTATGAAATTGACTATTATGTAGTAAAGAAGGAAGAAAGGCACAACTGTCACGGCAACAACCTTCAACCTGTCCTTCTGCATTTTTAGCTGCATCTGCGTTATGGTTGCTTGTTTTTTCTTAAGTTTTTCCTCTTCCTGCTTGTTTTTTGACTTTATTGCCTGCTGAAGCTCCTTTGTAAACTTTGCAACTTCAGCCCTCATCCTCCTTTCTGCCTCTATATCTACGAAGACTCTTGTCAGTGCATTCGATATAACAGAGAAGAAGATTGAAGTTACAGCAACAAGAACAGTTGAGTCAGGAGGTGGAAGCAAGGCTAGACACCTCTGATAACGGAGGTAATTATGTTTGATGCATCCTCTGCCCTTCCCTCTCTGTTCTTGACAATTAAGAATGGTGCGCCTGTTATATTTGAGCATGATGCTATGAAAACCCTTGCAAAGAATAACTCCTCCTTTATGTCTTCAAGTGAAACGACGTCCCTGTATCTTGTTCTGTCCTTCTGCCTCCTTTCAGCTATCTCCTCTGGCTCAGCCTCTATCAGGATGAGATGCGTTGGTTTCAGAAGCTTCAGTACATATTCTGGAAGGCCAGGCCAGAAGCCCTCCTTTGTCCTTATGAAGAGATGGGTATCGACAAGGACTGTGCCTCTCATAGCAGAGATTATCTTTGCTGCTTTTTGCTGGAGCATCCTTTGCCTTCTGACTGGAAGCTTTCTCAACTCATCCCTGTGCTTTACAGCCCCTGACTTAATTGCATTTTCAAGCATTACAGAGCCGAAGTTAACTATCCTTGCTTCGTTAATCGATTCTCTTACTTTCTCTATGACTGTTGTCTTTCCTACACCTGGTATACCTACAAATACGATTCTTTGCAATTTTTACTTCGCGCCAAGTATACCTGCAAGCCTGGGTGAGTATTCCTCTATCTGCTCCTTGATAAGCATCTGGTAATACTGAAGTGTTATGTCAACCATAAGAAGTATACCTATTCCTGTTCCAAACACACCGAAGAGGTCTGATATTGAAGCTATCAAACCTATTATTATGCCTCCTATTATTGTTAGTATTGGTATGTACCTGTTAAGCATCTGCTCGAGAGAGAGGTTTGCCCTCCTGAATCCCGGTACCTGAACCTCTGCGTCTATCAAATTCTTTGCGACTGCCCTTGGATTGAGGCCTCCTATCTCAACCCAGAGCCTTGCAAATACTACAGCCATACCGACTAGGAAAGCAACGTAAATTACTGCCCTCACTGGGTCTGCGATGGTCTGGCTTATTCCTTGAGGTGCTGTTATGTAGTATACAAGGCCTCCTGTAGGGTAGGAGGGGCTCTGCGGGTTGTTCCATTCTCCAAGGTACTTGAGCCATCCGGATGTGTTGCCTCCAAAAGAGTTGTAAAGCAGCCTTGTGAAGAATGTTATGTTTGCTGAGAGTGCAGAGACAAGTATAACAGGTATGTTAGAGACGTAAAGAAGCTTTATTGGATAGACACCCTGGAAACCCCTGTACCTCGACGATGTTATAGGTATCTCTACCCTTATCCCCTCGATGTAAACTATAACAAGTATCATCACAACAGTCAGTATGAATGTTAAAAGGCTTGGGTACTGGAAGTTCCTAACAAATATGCTTGTTACATTCCCTGCAGAAATTGCTGCTATCAGAGATGGAACAAAGCCAAAGAGAACTGTCTGTGTAGAACCAGGTGATGCGGGTACGACGATTGGAGAGAAAGTGTACCACATAACTGTTTGTGCAACTCCTCCCAGTATGAACAGGCTTATACCGCTACCGACACCCCATCCCTTCTGTATCATTTCGTCTAGCAGGAGAACTACTATGCTTGCTCCAAGTAGCTGGAAGAATATAACAAAAGATTGTTTTGCTGTAAGGGCGCCTAAAGCGCCTCCAACTATGTATGCAGCAGCCTCCCCAATTATAACTATTATTGTTAGGAATTTTGTTGCAGAGCCAAATATTGCTCTGTCATCCGGGTTGCTCATGTCTAGCTTTATTATCTCACTCCCGACAAGAAGCTGAAGGATAAGTCCAGCAGTTACTATTGGGCCAATTCCAAGCTCCATAAGCGTTCCCTGAGAAGATGCGAAGACAACACGGAGAAAGGCAAGCTGGTCTGACTGGTTTCCTGGACCTCCAAAGCCGTACAGGGGAGTAACAGCCATTACGAGGTATATTACAAGTGCAAGTGCTGTCCAGAGAAGCCTCTCGTTTAAAGAGGGTTTCCTCTTCGGTTTTGGTATTTCAGGAAGGACTGTTGCAACACTCTTGACAAATTCACGCATAGAGGCCATTAAGCTGCCTCCAGTATCATACCCCCTGCCTTTTCTATCTTCTCCTTTGCCCTCTCCGTGTAAGACTCCACTGTTATCTCGTATGGGAATGAAACTTTCCCAGAACCAAGAAGCTTTTCATAGCCCATTTCTGTTAAATTTAGCTTCCTCCTTCCTCCACTTATCTGGTCAAGCATTCCAACGTTTATCCATCTTGAGGGTTTTTTCTGAACCGGTGGCCTGAAGTTGTCTCTCCCAAAGTGGTCCGGTGCATACTTGACTGTGTACGTCCACTTGTGCTTGTGAAGTCCTGCATTTCCATGTCCGCCTCTCTTTCCAGAATGTCTGTGCTGGCCCACCTGTCCATAGCCGTGTGTCCTTGAGCCCCTCATCCTTCTTACCTTTCTTTCCCTTGTTGGCATCTAAATCATCCTCCTTATGAAGTCCTTTAGCTCTGGGTTGTAGCCAAGGAAACCTTTGTTTGTGTACTGCCTCCTTAAAGGCCTGGGAAAGCCATGCGAGGGCGGTTTAAGCCTGAAGAAAGGTTTGACGAAAGGAAGAGAGGAGAGTTTAACCCCGTCAGCAAGTATCCTCTCAGCCAGCTCCGAAAAGTCCTTGTAGCCATTCTGGGCAAGCATGTCCTTAGTTAATTTCTTTCTCTTGCTCGACATTCCCCTCTTTTCAAGTAACAAAGCAAGTGTCTCCTTGTCTATCTCGCACCACGCAACGTAATCCTTCGAGCTCTTAAGCATGCCGACAACCTCCTCCTTATTCTCGACCAACGAAGCAGTAAACTTCCTCTCAACCCTGAGGGAGGCAAGCGCCTTCCTTATCCTGTAGGGACAGTTTATCGTTCCTCTCAGATTTACAACGATAAAATATGCCAAGCTAAATCACCTAAACATTAAGAGAATGTGCAGCCCTAAATGCATCATATGTTGCGTATGCAAGCGATGTCATTGTATTTGTTGAGCCAAACGTCCTTATCCATGCATCCCTCACACCTGCAAGCTGGAGTAGAACCTTCAATGAAGGACCGGCCACCAGGCCTAGTGCCCTTGGAGCAGGTATTATTTCTACTGTGACACTTCCAGCCTTCCCCTTTATTCTGTACGGTACTGAATGTAGTCTCCCGCACCTGCACTCCCAGCTCCCGCACCCAAGCTTAACGGGTATTATCCTAAGCATTGCAGCAACGGTAGCCTTGTCTATTGCATCCCTCATTTGAGCTGCCTTTCCCTTTCCAACACCAAACCAGCCTGAACCGTTACCAACAGCAACAACAGCGCTGAACCTTGTTAGCTCTCCTGCGTCTGTCTGCTTCTGAACAACACCCACACCTACAACCTCGCTCTTCAGGTCTGGTAGCAGCTTCCTTACTATTTCAGGTTCAGATATCCTGTATCCTAGCTGGAATATTTCTTCAAGCGAGCCTATCTTCCCTTCAATCACCATCTTCCCCAGCTTTGTCCTGGGTATCCACTGCCTTTCCTCTTCTTGGGATGCTGTTTCACTCATCTCTCTTACCACCTATTTTGCTCTTAAATTCCTCAAATTTTTCTGCGTATTCCTCTGGCTTAAAGCCTTCCTTCAGCAAGCCAGAAAAAAGCCTTGAGTATTTATCTCTATCTTCCTTTAGCAGCTTTAAAGCGTAATCTGCAATGAACTTTCCAGATACCCTTTCCTCGCTTGGGAAAGTCTCGCTGTTAGACGGTACATCAAGCCCTGAGTCGACGAGGCCCTTCACAACTGCAGCCACCCTGGATCCTCTAACGTATGGCATTAAGCCTGTGTATACAATAGCTCTCCTGATACCTTTCTTCTGTGCTTCCTTCCCAGCATAAAGGCCGAGCAAGTAGCATGAAGGGGTTGACTTTGGATATCCATGCCATCCAAGCTTCCTAAGCATCTTCGAGTGATACGCTGCCACTATCCTGTCTCCTGTTATCTCTGGTTTAACAAACTGTACAGATACATTCTTTGTCGACTTTCTTATGACAGCAAGGATTTCTCTTGACAGCACTGCCTTCTTTCTTACCCTGTAATCTGTAAGGCCATCCCTCTTTCTCCTGAACAGTGGTATGTATTTCATCTTCTTGCCTCCTTTATCATTCCAAGGAGCTGCCTGACAGTCCTTATCTGGCCGCCTTTGATCTGAGAATAAAGAGCTCTATATGTATCCTTTGTTATCTCATTTCTGTCTCTCGCAACCTTAAGTCTCCACCTGAGTGCCCTTACCCTTGCAACCCATCTTTCCTTTCTTGAAAGCCTGGCAAAGGAAGTGCCTTCCTTTGAGCCCTCCCCTTTCCCTCTCTTCTCACCCAGCTTCCTTGCCCTTACCCTACCTCGGGATATACCCTTCTTCGGCTTGACCTTTATTGCGCCAAAACCAACAAGTCCTCTTATAGTGCTCCTTGTTATCGCATCCTGTATCAGGTCTGAGTACTCTTCATCAAAGATAATCCTGTCCTCCCCTACCTTGAGCACTTCAGCTGCAAGCCTTCTCTTACTTCTTAGGTTCAACCACACCAATCCTCCTTGGATTAAGTACCCTTATCCCCAGCTCCTTTGCCCTCCTGAATATCTCAGCCCTCTTCTTTGCGCCAACGTTGGATGCAATCCTAGCCGCCTCCTTGCCAGGAACGAGTGTTTCAAGATCCCTTAAGTTGTGCACGAGTCTCTCTTCGAGTCCTGAAGGATGGAGACCCCTCGCATCAGAAGGACCCCTGTACCCAACCTTCACAATTGCAGGCCAGCCTTTCTTCTGTTTTCTCATTTTGCTATCTATGCCCTTTGGCTTTCTCCATGGTTCCTTTATTCTAACATATCTCCAGCTCTCCTGCCTCAGGAACTTGGGTCTTCTGGATGATATCTCCTTCCTCTTCCTAAGTGCTTCCTTTAGCTGCTCACTCAATTTTACATACCCTCCTCCTTGCTGTAGATGTATATTCCGTCAAGAAATATCCTCTGGTCTTTGTTTTTTATCCTCGTTGCCCTCTCTATGTTTGCCGCTGTCTGACCAACTTCCTCTATCGAGACACCTTTGACTACAACATCCTCACCCTCGACTGAAACCTTGGCAGTTCCTACAATTTTTGCAACCCTTGGAGACCTCTCTCCTATGAAATTCTCTATCAACACTGTATCACCCTTGACCTTGACTGAAATAGGAAAGTGTGCATAAACTATCTTCATCCTGTAGGTGAAGCCTTTTGTTACACCCCTTATCATGTTGTCTATTATTGAGAGTACTGTATTTACAACAACCCTGTCCTTTTTCTTTGGAGAGAATGGAGAGATAGCTATTTTGTTGCCCTCTATCGATATGTTAACGTTTATTCTCTCGAACGATTTTCTAACCTCTCCTAGGCTTCCCTTTATCCTAAGCTCCCTTCCTTCCAATGAGGCTGTCACACCCTCCGGGAGTGTTACGTAGCTGAGAGGTACCTGTTCAGTAGACGTAGCCAAGAAGCCTCCCACCTATACCCTTCTGAACTGCTTCAACATGAGAGAGAACACCGCTTGAAGTTGAGAGTATGAGTATACCGACACCTACGGCTGGAAGGTATCTGTGTTCCCATTCATCTATCCCGTCTGACTTAACAGGGAACCTTGGCATTATAACACCACACTTGTTTATCTTGCCAAGTAGCTGGACCCTGAACTTACCTCCAACACCGTCGTCAATATACTCGAACTCCCCTATGTACCTGTGCTTCTGCATTACCCTGAGAACTTCCCTTGCAAGCTTTGAGGCAGGAACAATGAGACACTCCTTCTTGTTCCTCATCTCAGCATTCTGCAGGCTTGCGAAGAGGTTTGCTAGCACGTTCTGCGCTGGCATGCTCTCACCTAGTCGTACTTCCTGAAGCCAAGCTTCTCTGCTACCTCCCTGAAACACTGCCTACATAGCCTAAGTTTGTATGATCTTATCACAGCACCATACTGCCCGCACCTTGTACAGTAATGGGTTGACTTACCATATTTTCTTGGCTTTGGATTTCTTATCTTCATTCAACAACAACCCCAAGCTTTTCAGAAAAGAAAGAAACTGCTTCCTCCCTCGTAACTCTCTGCTTCTTTCCGACCCTCGACCTCCTCCTTGCCCTCCTTGCAACCCTGTATCCAGGTCTCTCAAGAAGAACTGAGACGTCCATACCGAGTATGCCTATGGATGGGTCGTACTTTATGCCAGGTATCTCTATGTGCTCTTTTATACCGAATGAAACAGAGCCTCCCTCATCAAAGCACGAGGTACTGAGCCTCTTGTCCCTTGCTTCAAGTAGTTTCCTAAGGACTTGCTCTGCTTTTTCTCTCCTGACAGTTACAACAACACCAATAGGCTCACCCCTGTGTATGCCGAAGTCCCTAATTGTCCTCTTTGCCCTTCTCTGACATGGCTTCTGTCCAGTAATTTGCTCAAGGACCCTCTTTCCCCTTTCTATTGCCTCTCCAGACTTACCCAGCCCTATGTTCAGAACTACCTTTCCTATCCTTATCTCGCGCATTGGATTCTGTTTTACTTCAAGTGCCTGGCTCATGTGCTAACACCAACAGTTATCAGTGGTTTCTCTTTTCCAACTGGTAAGACAAGCCTTGCAGGTATCTCTGTCTCTCCTCCAGGTAAGGACACTTTAACCATCCTCTCCCTTGTCATTGTGCCTTTCTTTAACTCGACAACCTTCCCGAGCTGGCCTGCTCTCTCTCCTGAGAGAACCATGCATAGCACATCGTTCTGAAGTGAAACTGTATCTATTATCCTCTGGGAAGGAACCTCGACAAGAATTGTATCACCTGGCTTTAAATTGTGGGAACCGTCAAGGAAGCTTCTCCCGTCGTGTGTCCCGTACTGTATCCTCCCACCTCTTACAACAACCTTAACATTTACCCTGCAGAGCTTTAGGGAAGCTTCTTCCCTGCTTATCCTTGCAAGACTAAAACCTTTCGAAGATGGAACAAGCCTGAAAAACAAATCCTCGGAAGGAACAGAAATAACGTCAAAAAGACCAACAGGAAAAGACGGGTCCTTTCTTAATTTTCCGTCAACAAAAACAAGGCCTTTTTTCAAAACATAACTTGTTTCCTTCGAATTCCTTGTCAGGTTAAGTATGTCCCTGACAACAACACCAAGAGGATAACATGCATCTGTTGGATGTGGGCCTGGTATCGGCTTGTAAATAAATTTTCCTTCCTTGCGCATAATGTCCCATAGCCTTGGCGCAGCAATTCTCTTCATTCTGTTCTTTCTTCCCTTGTTTCCCATTACTTTTTCGCCTCCAGTTTCTTCATTCTCAGCTTATCATCTGTGTTTAGAGATATCACCATTACCTTTGAGCTATCTATCTTTATAGGTACTGTTCCGCCCTTTGCCTTCTCCCTTGTTACACCCTCAACATTAATCTTTCCTTCTTCGGGTATTACCTTTGTTATCTTTCCCTCTATACCCTTAAACTCGCCCCTCATTATTCTAACTGTATCTCCAACCCTAGGCCTTACGGATCTCCTTCCGTATTTCTGCCTCAGTTCTTCAGATAAGTGAGAGCCAAATCTCATGAAAATCACCTAAACTATTATTGAAGCGAGGTTTGCTATCCTTGGCCATTTCTCTGCAGCCTCACTTGCTACTGGACCCTTTATGTCTGTGCCCTTAAGGTCTCCCTCAGGTGTTATTATGACTGCTGCGTTGTCCTCGAAAACAATTCTCTGGCCGCTTGGCCTCCTAACAGGGTACTTCTGCCTTATTATCACAGCACCATATACCTGCTTTTTCATCTCAGGCGGCCCCCTTTTGACTACACAGACAATGCTGTCCCCAACTGAAGCAGCAGGAATCCTCTTCAGCCTGCTCTTTGCCTTAACCACCTGGATAACCCTCAGTGTCTTCGCTCCTGTGTTGTCTGCGCAGTTTATCACAGCATTGAGTGGTATTGCACGTGTTATGTACGGCTTGAACTCCTCTACACCCTTTGCAGATACAGCTCTGGACTTTGTTGACATGCTATCTCTCACCCACGGATATAATTACGAAAGATATTGTTTTGGATAGGGGTCTGCATTCAGCTATCTTTGCTATCTCACCCTCCCTTGCATCTATGCAAGGAGGGAGGTGCGCGCTCAGTCTGCTCCTCCTCCTTTCATACCTGTTGTACTTCCTAACATAGTGGAGGTATTCTCTCTCTATGACAGCAGAGCTCTTGCTTGAAAGAGAGACTATCCTACCCTCGAAAATCCTTCCCCTTACCTTCAGGTGGCCATGAAATGGACATCTTTCGTCCTCGCACCTTCTAGTAGGAGGTGCTACATCTAGGCCTGCTGTGCTCAATTTTTCTCAATCCTCCTGTCCAGCCTTCCAAGAAGGGAAGCGCCTTCAACTAACTTTCCTTCAACAAGAAGTTTTGTTCCCATCTTCTCCACCATCTTCTTTCGAGAATTTGAGCTAATAACGAGCATCTTTGCTGTTTCATAGACAACTTTACCCTCAATTCCTACTTTTGTCACATCGCAGGCATCGAGAACCTTTACTGCCTTACCTATCACATTCATTCCTGTACACCCTTCTCCCTCATCACTGTAAGTATCCTTGCAATGTTCCTCCTTGTTCTCCTTATCTTGCCAAACTCCTTCTGTGAGAGACCTCTTTCAGCGTTTGTTTTCAGCTTTATCATCTCTGCCCTCAGCTCGTACAACGTATCCCTTAGTTTCTTTGGACTGTACTTTCTTAGCTCACTTGCTTTCAGTGTTACCATCCTTCTTCTCCTCCTGCTTTACCTCCTCCTTAAGAGCAAACTCAGGTGGAATTGCATCCTTTAACGCTATCTTTACTTTTATTCCATAAAGACCTAGCTTCAAAAGCACATCCTTTGTTGCCTCCCTAACAGCCCTTGCAGCAGTATCCCCGCTCTTTGGCACTATGCCTGCCCTGTACTTTTCCCCATGTGCCCTGTCGCTTCTCAACTTTCCGTTAACAGATATCTCTGCACCCATTGCTCCTGCAGCCATTATAGTGTTGAGTGCCCACGTAACAGCCCTCCTGAAAGGTGTACCCCTTTGGACTATCTGGGCTATCCTAGCTGCCATGACCCTAGGATTTAGCTCTGGCTTCTGTATTTCCTCGACAGCTATCTGGACGTTTGGTATGCCGAACCTAGATGCAAGTCTGTCTGTTATGTCCTTTATTCCTGTCCCCCTTCTTCCGATTGCAAGACCTGGTCTTGCAACAAATACCTTTATCGTTATGCCAACGGGCGACTTCTGTAGCTCCATGCCTCCGTATCCAGCCTCCATTAGCTCCTTCTCAAGATATTCATCAATCTCTGCATACATCCTGTTTGTAAGTATTATTGACTTGACGGTGCTCTGTTGTTGTGCTGACATATCTCATTCCTCCTTTCCAACAAGCTCTATATGAACTAGCTGGTGGAAGTTAGGTGTGCTCCTTCCATAAGCCCTCGGGATGTAGTCCTTTATTGTTCTTCCAGGGTAGGCGGCTGCGTGTATTATCTTAACCCTGTCAGGGTCTAAACCTTTAAATTCAACATTATTCTGCAAATTCCTTAGAACATTTATAAAAGCTCTTGCTGCCTTAACGGGATAAGCCCCAGAAGGAAAACCAGAGAGCTGCTTTCTGTGGCCGACCTTCAGCTTATGCCTTCTGTAGGGGACAGGGAGTTCCTTTTTCTCGACCTTCTCGAGGTACTCTATTGCACTTGTCAGCTTCATTCCCTTTATTGCAACGCATATTTCCCTTGCTGCCTTTGGAGATATGTTTACCTCTCTACCGCTAGCCCTGACATGTACTGCTGGGTCGTAACCCTGGAAGCTGTATCCAAATTCAGGCAAAGCTCTCTCGTAGCCTTCTGGCGAAAATGAAACAAGTTAAAAACGTATCTGAAGTATTTCATTGGGAATCACAAAGACAAAAAGGATGCTATTTCGAAGCCAGAAGCGTGGTTGAGGTAATAAAGTCTGACGTTGTTATAGTTGGTTCTGGAATTGCAGGTCTGAGGGCAGCTATCGAAGCAGCAAGAGCCTCAAATTCAAGGTTAGAGATATCAATAGTAACAAAGGTTCAGGCAATGCGTTCACACTCTGTAAGTGCAGAAGGAGGAACTGCAGCAGTCCTTTACCCAGAGCTTGGTGACTCCTTTGAGTCGCACATATTCGATACAGTAAAGGGATCGGACTATCTTGCAGACCAAGATGCTGTCGAGAGGTTTGTTCTTGCCATGCCCTCTGAAATATACCAGCTCGAGCACTGGGGGATGCCATGGTCGAGAAGGGAGGACGGAAGGATAGCGCAGAGATGGTTTGGTGGATACAGCTATCCAAGGGCAACTTTCGCAGAGGACAAGGTTGGCTTCTTCGAGATGCAGACACTGTATGATACTGCAACCAAGTACGACAGCATAAAGTTCTACCAGGAATGGTTTGCAACTTCAATAGTAAAATACCAGAACAAGTTTGTAGGTGTGACAGCACTTGATATAAAGAAAGGCGACTTTGCTTTCTTTAAGGCAAAGGCAGGAATAATAGCAACAGGTGGTTCTGGCAGGCTTTACAGCTTCGCGACATATGGCTACAGCGCAACACCGGACGGTATGCATATGGCATACAAGGCAGGGATACCGCTAAAGGACATGGAGTTCATACAGTTCCACCCCTCTGGGATGGTTCCTTCAGGTATACTGATAACGGAGGCAGCAAGAGGAGAGGGTGGAATACTCCTAAACAAGGAAGGAGAGAGGTTCATGAAGAGGTATGCACCTGAAAAGCTCGAGCTTGCTTCTAGGGATGTTGTGTCTAGGGCAATAATAACTGAGATAGAGCAAGGAAGGGGATTCAAGGATGAAGCTTCGGGCCTTGAGTATGTGCACCTTGACCTTACAGGGATAGGTGAGAAGAAGATAAAGGAAAGGCTGAACGGAATAAGGGAAATAGCTCTTAAGTTCAGGGGCATAGATATAATATCCGAGCCAGTACCTGTTAGGCCTGTATGCCATTACGTCATGGGCGGGATAGACGTGAACATAGACGGCGCAACGTCAATTGCGGGCCTCTGGGCTGCGGGAGAGGCTGCATGTGTAAGCATAAACGGTGCAAACAGGCTTGGTGCAAACTCAACTGCTGAATGTCTTGTTTGGGGAAAAATAACAGGTGAGCTTGCTGCAAGGTATGCTACAGAGAAACAGCATGAGCAGACACCCTGGGAAGATGTCATGATGGAGGAAAAGAGGATATTTGATGGAATACTTCACGGGAGTGGTAGTGTTAACCCGTACGAGATAAGGGATAACTTGCAGAGGGAGATGGATGCAAATGCTTACGTCTTCAGAACGGGTGATGGCTTACTCCACGCATTAAAAAGGATTAGGGAGATGAAGAAGCAAGACTTCAGGCACTGCGAGGACAAGAGCAGGAGGTACAACACGAACCTCAAGGATGTTCTGGAGGTTGAAGGTATGCTCGAGGTTGCTGAGGTCGTACTTCTCTCCGCACTTACAAGAACAGAGTCAAGGGGCGCACACGCAAGAAGGGACTATCCAAACAGAGACGACAAGAATTGGTTGAAACACACACTTGCATTCAGGACGGAGGAAGGGCCGAAGCTTGACTACAAGCCAGTTGTTATAACCAAGTATCAACCTGCTGAGAGGCATTATTAACGCGTAAATCCTGCCTTTGAAGGAGGCTCTGTCATGGAGAAGGGGAGAGAGAGGAACAGGCGAGGCATCAGAGGATGGTTCGACCCTACTGTTCCAAACAACCTGGAGAGGTGGGCTTATTTCTTCCAGAGGTTGACAGGACTTGGAATCCTTGCATATGTAATAGGCCATATAGGTGATACATCCTTTTTTGTTGGTGGTCCATTTGGGACAGGTCCTAACCAGTCATCGTGGAGTTTTGACCTTAGCATTACAGAAAATGTTGTAGGACATCTCATACTCATTTTTGTAGTGTTAATAGTGACGTTCCACGGAATAAACGGGATAAGGCTAATACTTGCTGAGCTAGGGATAATGGTTGGGAAACCGTCTAAAATAGAGTATCCGTACAGACCCTCATCCCTTAGGTCCGTCCAGAGGCACATAATATGGGTAGCTATAGTGCTTGCTGTCTTGGCTGCGATCTGGGCAGGTTCAATACTCTTTGGGTGATAAGATTATGACAGAGAGGAAGATAATGATGATCCAGTATGTTACTGGCATACTTTCTGTCTTCCTTGTCAGCGTTCACCTCCTTTACCAGGGAGTCATAGTGCCATACGAGAAGGCAATATCATTCAGTCAGGTACTCTCCCTCTACAGGCATATATTCTATGGCTCGATGCTCGAGATTTTACTTGTTGTTATACTTGTGCATGGATTTAACGGGCTGAGGATAATACTACTTGAGCTGAATCAGAGCCAAGACTGGTCCAAGGCTGTTGACATCATTACAGTTATAGCAACAGTTGTTACTATAGCATATGGGACGAGAACTGTCATCCTTGCAGTGTTTGGTGGTGTTTCATGAGTTACGTTAAGCTTGTGGTGCAGAGGTACGACCCTGAGAGGGATGAAAAACCAAGGTTCCAGGAATACATCGTTCCTTATAGGAAAGGTATGACAGTCCTTGACGCAATACTATACGCAAGGGACTATCTCGACCACTCAATAGGTGTTAGATTCTCATGCAGGATGGCGTCATGCGGCTCCTGCGGTATGAAAATAAATGGGAAGCCTGCACTTGCATGCTACACTCAGGTATCTGAGCTCGGAACAGAGAGGATTGTTGTACAGCCAATGGACAACTTCCCCGTAATAAAGGACCTAGCAACAGACTTTGAGGAGTTTTTCGAGAAACACAAGGAGCTGATGCCGTATCTTGTTAGAGAGGATAGGGCAGAACAAGAGAACCCGAAATCAGAGTACCTCATGAAGCCAGAGGAGCTTGAGAGGATACTTCAATTTACATACTGCATAAAGTGTGGTCTTTGCTACTCCGTCTGCCCAACAGTCGGGACAGATAAGCTCTTTCCCGGGCCACAGGCAATTGCTCAAGCCTACAGGTACGTTGAGGACGTCAGGGACGAAGGAGGCGAGACAAGGCTAAACATATTAGATAATCCACATGGAATATGGAGGTGCCACTTTGCCGGCTCGTGCTCTGCTGTTTGCCCGAAGGGTGTTGACCCAGCTCTTGGAATACAGCTACTCAGAAGGTACGTGATGAGAGGCAAGGCACCTAGAAAAAAGGGGGAAGGAAGTAAACCATTCACAAAGTAATCTCTCATACTTCTGTCTTTGAGGCTGCGTAAGAATACACGGCCTGCTTTAAAACCTTCATACCAAGAAGGGCGCACTTTATCCTTGAGGGGCCGAGGTCAGGATTCCCTAGCATTTTAAGTATATCATCCTTGGATAAATTCTTAACCCACTCAACATCCTTTCCCTTTGCAAGTTCTGTCAGCATTGATGCTGAAGCCTGGCTTATAGCACATCCCCTCCCAACAAACCTTACTTCCGATATTTTGCTGCCTTCAAACTTGACTTGCATTTCAATCTCGTCCCCACAGAGTGGGTTTGAGTCCCTTGCTGAGGAATCAAATTTCTCCATCTTCCCAAAGTTCCTTGGATTCCTGTAGTAGTCAAGTATTATTTCCTTGTAAATGTCTGCACTGCTCATCCAAAAACCTCCTTTACCTTTTTTATGCCTTGATAAAGCCTGTCTACGTCCTCTAAAGTGTTGTAGAGGTAGAAGCTTGCCCTGCACATTGCAGGCACACTGTAATGGTTCATAAGTGGTTGGGCACAGTGATGGCCAGACCTTATTGCAATGCCGTTTCTGTCAAGTATTGTTGCAACGTCATGTGGATGTGCACCCTTTATGTTAAATGATACAACACCAACCCTTCCCTTGGCCTCTTGCGGACCGTATATTAGTAACCCTTCTATCTTTGATAGCGTCTCAAGGCAGTATTGCGTAACAGCCCTTTCGTGTTTTTCTATGTTTTCAATACCTATTTTTTCAATGTACCTTATTGCTTCAGCTAAGCCGATAGCACCACCAGTGTTTACTGTACCTGCCTCGAATTTGTATGGGACGTCGTTCCATGTTGCGTGGTCAAGAAATACTTCCTTTATCATGTCCCCACCTCCGTGGAAAGGGTCCATTTCTTGCAGTATTTCCTTCCTGCCGTAAAGGACACCTATACCATTTGGTGCTAGCATCTTGTGACCCGAAAATGCAAGAAAATCGCACCCTATCTCCCTAACGTCAACCCTGATATGCGGAGCAGACTGGGCTGCGTCCACTACAGTCAGAACACCGTTCTTCCTTGCGAGGGAACAGGCCTTCTTCACGTCGTTAACCGTTCCAAGAACGTTTGAGCAGTGTGTTATAGCAAGTATCCTCGAGCCTGCTATGTCTCTTTCAAGCTCGTCAAACTTCAATCTTCCTTCCTTATCTACTCCAACATACCTCAGCTTTGCACCCTTCTTCCTCGCGACAAGTTGCCAAGGAACTATGTTGCTGTGGTGCTCCATCATTGTTAGAAGTATAACATCGTCCTTCTCGAGGTACTTTTCAGCCCAAGCAAACCTTACAAGATTTATAGACTCAGTAGTGCCCCTCGTAAAAACTATCTCTTCGCTTCCTGCATTGATGAACGATGCTACCTTCTCCCTCGCTCCCTCATAGAGCTCTGTTGCCTCCTCTCCAAGGGTGTGAACAGACCTGTGGACATTTGCATTGTGCTTGAGGTAGAAATCGTTAACAGCTTCAATTACTTGCAAGGGCTTCTGTGTTGTGGCTGCGTTATCAAGGTAAACAAGCCTGTGACCGTTTATCTTCCTTGAAAGGATTGGAAAATCGTGAAGAATTCCTTTAACATCTATAAAATAAGATTTAAGCAACCACTACACCTCTATGAGAATCCATCCGTCCTCTATTTTAACGTTGAACTTCTTTAGCGGCTCTGTTGCTGGTGGATTAAGAACAGAACCAGTCCTGCAGTCAAACTGTGATAGATGGAGAGGGCAAACTATCCTGTCCTCTACAAGGAACCCGTTTGCAAGGTCTGTCTCTTCATGTGTACAGAAACCTGAGAGAGCGTAAACTTCGTTACCCATCCTCACAAGTATTATGTGCTTATCATTCAGGTCAAGTGGGAATATTGCACCTTCTTGGAGACTATCTAACCTAGCAACCTTCAGATAAGCTGACAAGATAGCTTACCTGTACTTGTAATGCCTCTCAAATATGTCTTCTTTTTGCCTGACCTCATGCCTTGCTTCCTCTGCAAAGCCAAGAACAGAAATCCTGTCAACAAGCCTCCTTTTTTCTCTGTGCCACTTTCCCTCTATCATGAACCTTGTACCCTCCCTTGTCTCCTCCACTGGTATCCTAGACAGAACGGGTTCAAAGAAACCTAGGACAATCATCTTCCTTGCTTCCTCCTGCTCTATGCCCCTCGACATAAGGTAGAATAGCTGCTCCTCATCTAGCTGTGCAACAGAGGCTGAGTGTGTTGCCTTGACTTCATTTGTATCAATTTCTAACCCAGGTATTGCATCTGATTTTGCTGTCCTTTCGAGTATCATAGCGTGGTGCGCAAGGTATGACCTGCTGTTCTTTGCTGTCTCAACTATCTTTATCATGCCCTTGTAAATTGACTGAGATTCACCTCTTAAGACACCCCTAGCATGGGTTGAGCCTGTTGTGTCCTGGGAGTGATGAAGAAGGTTCGTTTCAAAATCGTATCTTTGTTTCCCATCTGTAAAGAATATCTCGAAGCCCTCAGCAAAAGCACCCCTTCCTGAAAGTAAGAAGTTTGTCCTTGCTCTGGATACAGATGAACCTAGGTAGAGGGAGCTGTCTGTTATCCTGCAACCCTCATCAAGCCTTAAACCCCTGTTCGTTATGCTCACAACTTCTGGTCCAAGCATGTGTACTGAGCTTATGTCAACAGAGGAGTTTCTTCCACCTAAAACGTCCAGGTTTGATGCATGTATTGCCTTATCAGAATCATTCTTTGAATACTCCTCCTCTAGAAAGACGAGAGAAGAGTCCTCTCCAACTTCAATCACTGTCTGGTCAATAATGCTTGTCTCGGGCCTGTCTGTCAACCTAAGCTTCCTTAGTGGTTTCCCAAGAGAGATGCCATCCGGAACATGTATGTAAAGACCTGTGTTGAAAAAGGCATTAACAAAAGCTGCAAACTTCTCGTTTTCAGACCTCACAACTTTTCTTGAGAATATCTCCCTGAGCCTTGACTCGTACCTTGATACTGCTTGGGAGAGTGGAAGTACTACAACTCCCCTTCCCTCAACATCTGCCTCTAGCTCGGTGTGCATTACATTCTCGTTTGCACTTATTGCAATGTTTGTCTCATTTCCAATCAGGTAGCCTTCAAAAGTGCTCCTGAAATCAAGCTGTCTTCCAGAGCCGCTGTATGGGAAATCAGGTATGTTGAACTGAGACACATATGCATACTTTGTGTAAAGTGGGTTTGTCTCAGGAGGGAGGGAGAGGAAGTACTCAAATGACTTGAGCCTGAACCTTAGAAGCCACTCTGGTTCTTTAAGTGATGTGGATACTTCTTTTATGCTACTCTCACTGAAATCGCCGAGCAGTTCAGACATTTCATGTATCAACCAACCGCGTTTGTTATCTCCAGCGACATGATCCTGTTAAACTCAACAGCATAGGCCATTGGGAGCTCCTTTGTGAAAGGCTCTAGGAAACCGTTTACTATCATGCTCAGAGCATCGCCCTCAGATATACCCCTTGACATTAGGTAGAACAGCTGCTCCTCTCCAACCTTTCCAACAGTTGCTTCGTGTGTGACTGTAGCATCGTCTTCCTGTATTTCCATGTAAGGATATGTCGCTGTCGTGCTCTTCTGGTCGAGAAGCATTGCATCGCATCTAACAACAGACTTTGCGTTCTTTGCTCCCTTTGCTATGTGAAGTAAACCCCTATATGCTGTGTGGCCCCCGTCCTTCGATACAGACCTAGAAATTATCTTTGAGGATGTGTCCTTTGCTAGGTGGACTGCCTTTCCTCCTGTGTCCTGTACCTGACCTGCACCAGCATACGCAACAGAGATAATGTCTGCCTTTGCCCTTGGACCTAGGAGGTAAACACTTGGGTACTTGTGTGTGATCCTTGAACCACCGTTAAAATCTACCCATGAAACAGTTGCTTCCTCGTATGCGTGTGCCCTCTTTGTAACAAGGTTGAGCACATCCTTGCTCCAGTTCTGGAGTGTCGTGTACTTTACAAAAGAACCTTTCTTTGCTATTATCTCGACTACGGCTGAGTGAAGGGACTGGCTTGAGTACACGGGAGCAGTACAGCCCTCTATGTACTGGACCTCGCTGTATGGTTCTGCAATTATAAGCGTCCTCTCGAACTGGCCCATGTTTCTTGCATTTATCCTGAAGTATGCTTGTAACGGCATACTTACCTTCACTCCCTCCGGAACGTAGACGAAGCTTCCTGCGCTCCATACAGCTGTTTGGAGTGCTGCGATGTAATTGTCTGTGTAAGGTACAACTGTCCCAAAGTACCTCTTCATTATGTCTGGGTACTCTTTCAGTGCTGTTACAGTGTCTGTAAATATAACGCCCTGTTTCTCAAGCTCCTTCTGTATGCTGTGATACACAGCTTCGCTCTCGTAAACTGCTCCAACGCCTGCAAGGAACTTCTTCTCTGCTTCAGGTATTCCAAGCTTGTCATACGTCCTCCTTATATATTCAGGTAGTTCATCCCAGCTGTTAGCAGGCCTTTCAACAGGCTTTGCGTAGTAGTAAAAGCTCTGGAAGTCTATCTGGGAAAGAATTGGAGCCCAAGCAGGTGGCTTTCTCTCAAGGAAATGCCTCAGTGCTTTCAGCCTTATCTGCTCCATCCATGCGGGTTCGTCATGTATCCTTGATATCTCGTGTATGACTTCCTCGCTTAAGCCCTTTATTCCCTTAACAGCGTAATAATCTGTTGGGTCGCTGAAACCATACTTTTCTTTGTAATCCTCTGGAACAATTTCCGGTTTCGATACCAAAATATAATCACTATAACCTAAGTTATAATCGCCAGTATAAAAGTGTTATCAAAGCTAGACCTCTGCACTGACCTCCTCTCCCTTGTAGCCTTTTATCCAGCTGTAGCCTTTCTCCTCCAAAAGCCTAGAGAGCTCCTCTCCGCCTGACTCTATTATCTTTCCTTCGTACATTACGTGCACAAACTGTGGCTTAACGTACCTCAGGATTCTCTGGTAGTGCGTAATTAAGAGTATGCCTCTTTCAGGGCCTGAGAGCTTGTTTATTCCCTCTGCAACTATCCTAAGAGCGTCTATGTCTAGACCAGAGTCTGTCTCATCAAGAACTGCGTACTTTGGCTCTATCAGTGCCATTTGGAGTATCTCCGCTCTCTTCTTCTCCCCGCCGGAGAAGCCCTCGTTCAGGTACCTGTTAAGAATCTCCTCTCCCATTCCAAGCATCTTGAGCTTCTCGTTTAGTTTTTCCTTAAACTCAAATATAGTAGGCTGTGATTGAGCATGTGCAGAGTTATAAGCTGCCCTAAGGAAGGAGAACATTGAGACACCCTGAACAGAAACAGGGTACTGGAAGGCAAGAAACAAACCCTTTCTGGCCCTCTTGTCAGGTGTAAGGGTTAAGATGCTCTCTCCGTCTACAAGTATATCTCCAGATGTAACCTGATACTTCGGGTGGCCCATCAACGTGTATGCAAGCGTACTCTTTCCTGATCCGTTTGGGCCCATTAGGGCATGCACTTCCCCCTTTCCAACTTTCAGGTTAACCCCCCTTAGTATCTCCTTGCCTTCAACTGCAACATGAAGTTCCCTGACCTCTAAGCTCATATTTTTCTTCATGCTTTCAAGGTATATATAACTTATGTTATTGAAAAAGGCTATACGCAGTAACGCGCTATCTTCCTTGCAACAGCCTCGAGAAATTCCTTGTCAACAAGTGAGAATGCATCTATCTGGTCACTGTCTATGTCTATTTCCCCAACAACTCCTTTGTCTGCTATGATCGGAACAACAATTTCAGACTTTGTCGAGGAAAAGCACTGAAGATACCTTGGGTCTTTGCTAACGTCCGAAACAATCTCTGTTCTCCCAGCCTTTGCAGCAAAGCCACATATTCCCTTTCCGACAGGTATCTCTGTATGCTCTGTTGGTGAAGGCCCTGACCACGCATCGAGAACAAGCTTATCGCCCTTGAGGAGGTATATTCCTACCCATGTGTAGGTTGGGACGGAGCTCCTGAGAAGTTTTGTTACGGCTTCCCTAACCTCGCCTTGACTCTTTCCCTGGATTTCTGCCTCTACCTTTGAAAGAAGCTCCTTTGCCCTCTCCCTGCTCAACTTCTGTGTTGCAACACGTGCCATTGTTTTTACCCTCTAATCCACCCTTATTTTATTTTAATTGAGTTACATGTCTGCTTGGAAATTCTTATATACAAC
>CADDZR010000021.1 GCA_902812495.1 archaeon
GGTGTTCTGGATTCTCAGAGCCCAAGAGTTGAAGGTGTGGAGGAGATAGAAACAATAATTGAAAGTGCAAGGGAGAAGATAGGGGATGATAGGATTGCTTTTGTTCATCCGCACTGTGGTCAGAGGAGTCTTCACAGAAACGTTGCATTCGAGAAGAATGTTAGGATGACAATTGCAAGGGATAACCTGTACTTCGGCGAGGCTGAGGATGTTTCGTACGAAAAGGAAGGTAATGTAGCTAGGGAAGGCAAGAAGTATTTCCTTATTTCCACAAACACAGAATCTAGGAAGATATTTGTTACATTTTACACTATGGATCACAAGGCAATCCTCCGGCTCTCATCTAAAAATGCTGAGAGTATAATACACGCATTAAGCAAGAGGGCAGAGAAGCTTTCCATAGGGAGCAGGGAGCTTGCCTACCTTGCACTTGAAGTAGGGAGGGCCGAAGCTTCTCTGAATGCTGGACAAGTCTACAGGCAGAAGATACTGGACTGAGAGGCATGGAAGGCTTCCTGAGGGTTGTTGAAGTATTCCCCCCATCTTTCAGCATTGACAAAAAAGCTGAGCCTGAGTTTGCTCTAAGGCAGAAGACAAGGGACCTCCTTGAGAAAATAAAGAAGATACAGAAGTTCACAGACTACATACTTGTTGCAGATATTAACGACATATCGAGGGTAAAGGTATCCACTCTTGTAACTGCAAGCATGATACAGGAGCAGCTTAACGTAAGGTCAGTGCCCGTGATAACTGCAAGGGATTCAAACAGGATAAGTGTTAGGAGCCAGATCCTTACAGCTCTATCTCTTGGAATAGAGGCAATTATGCTCGTCTGGGGTGACAGATATGTAGAAGGTGCAAAGAATGTGTACGACTACGCAAGCCTTTCAGATATGATAAGTGAGGCAAGGGAAATAAGCGAAAGGGCTGGAAAGAGAATAACCATGTTTGCACCTGTTAATCTCTCAAGCCTATCAACTGAAAAAGGACTTGAAATTGCTAGGGAAAGGCTTCTTGCAGGAGCCTCATATTTACTTGCCCAGCCTCCAACAGCAGATAACGTTGCTTTTAACACACATAGCAAGATAATTGAAGAAAAAGGACTTTACGGAAAGGTTTTACTCAACGTCTTTCCTTTTAGGGACAAGCAGGATATTGAGACATGCAGGAAGAGGTTTGGATGGAGCCTCTCCCCTGACCTAGAAAAAATAGCGGAGAAAGGAGAAATTGAGCTGCTGAAAGTTGCAAGGGGAATAGCAGAAAGAATAAAGAGGATGAATTTCCCTGGTGTCTACGTTTCAACGAGGGGAAGGCCTGAGATAGCGAGATTCATACTTGAATGATGCCTTCTTCCATTGCTCTATCAACAACATACCTAGCAAATGGAAGGGAGGATGTTAGACCTGGTGAAACTGTATTAAGTATGTGAACACTCCTACCAGAAAATTCAACAATAAAATCATCAACCATATTGCCCCTTGTATCAATTAGCTGTGCCCTTATACCTGAACTCCATGGTATTAGGTCCTGAATGTCTATACCTCTCACAAGTGAGGAGACTCTGGAGTGGAATCTCTTCCTGCTGATTGAAGTTATCTCCTCCTCCATAAGAAGTTTAATGAATTCTTTCCTGAAGATCGCTCTCAGAATGCCAGGGAAGAGAAAGGAGTAGGCTGCATTAAACTGGACATGCCAGACCCTGTATGCTTCTCTTCCCATTGCAATTGAGGCATTAGGACCTGCTATTAGAGAACCTTTGACTGTCCTTGTGAGATGTATTCCTAGGAAGGGGAAGCTTAGGTTCGGTGCAGGGTATACCATGGACCTGACGTAATCCCTTTTCTCATCTCTGACTTTGTAATAGATACCTCTGAATGGAACAATTCTGTAGTACTTTCCGCAGTTTAGGTAGCTAGCTATTTTGTCCGCATGGAGGCCTGCACAGTTTATTATGCAGTTACAAGTGTATGTTTTTGTTGCAGTACTAATCCTAATTCTATCCGACTCGGATAAGGAGAGAACTTTTTCCCCTAGGGCAAAGAGGACACCCCTTCTCCTTGCATCCTCAGCAAACGAATTTGCGAGTTGAAGAGAGTTTACTATTGCTCCTGTCGGGGAGTAGAGGGCTGCAACACCAACAGCATTTGGCTCCTTCTCCCTCATCTCATCGCTGCTCAGTATCCTCAGCCCTGGAACGCCGTTTTCATCTCCTCTACTCTTTAACACCTCTAGTACTTTTGTCTCCTTGTCGTTTCTAGCAACTACCATTGTTCCGGATACCATAATATCAAGCCCCCTTTTAATACAGTAATCCCTTAAGATCCTGTTACCTTCAACGCAAAACTTTGCCTTTAGGGTGCCTGGCTTCTGATTAAAGCCAGAATGGAGAACGCCGCTGTTCCTGCTGCTTGCGTGGCTTGCTATAGCTCTCTCTTTATCAAAGACAACAACACTCTTTTTTGTTATCTCTGAGATGTACTTTGCTAATGCACACCCAACTATCCCGGCACCTATGATTCCAATATCAAATTCATGCATTGCAGCTATCTCTTCTTTGCCCAGAGTGGCAGAGGTGGTGCTATCCTCTCAACCCTCATCCTTGCATCAGCTACAGCTACACCACTTCCTGACTCAAATACAAAGAGAGGGTTGAGGTCTATCTCCACAAGCTCTGGAACATCTTCCACAAGAGCCGATAGCCTGTACACGGCTTCCTTCATGGAATTGATATCGTATGCTTTTGATAAAATTGTGTACGCTTTTAGGGATGAGATCATTTCTTCCACATCAACATCCGTGACTGGAACCACACAAACAGATACATCCTTGAGTATCTCAACAAGAGGTCCTCCTGCACCGCAAGCCACTACAGACCCAAATATTGGGTCGTAGGTAGAACCAACAAGCATCTCAAAACCTTTCTCAACCATTGGCTGGATAAGAACCTCTGGGTTAATAGCATTTAGCTTCCTCATCCTTTCAAAAATTTTCTCTGCCGCATCCCTTACTTCCTCCTCTCCATTGAGGTTGAGCATTACTAGGCCTTCCCTTGCCTTGTGAATTATGTTCGATGCTGTGCCTTTAACAGCAACCTTACTCCTTATCATCCTGAATGCAGAGACAGCCTCCTCAGCGTCCCTAGCAAAGTATGTTGGAACTGTTTCTATGCCGTAGGATTCGAGGATATGAATCACATCCCTTGCCCTAAGCCATCCGCCTCCCTGACCTAACGCCCTTGAAACAGTCGATAGGACTTCAGCCTTCCTCACATCCGAAGGATAGACACTTCTTCCCAAAGGCTTCTTCCTCCAGCTTGAATATCTTACAACCTTTGCGAGTGTTTTAGCAGCTTCCTCAGGAAAAGGGAAGGAAGGGAGTGTTATTTCTCCGTCAGACAGTATTTCTGGTATACCCCTCCCTGCCATCATACATGCAAGTACAGGTATCTTCCTCTCCATGCTTCTAACACCATCGAGTATCGCATCTGCAACCTCCTCACTCGAGAGATGGACAGGTGGTATGAATATAACAATCATTGAGTCAATACTCCTATCCCTAGAGACAATCCTTATTGCATCTGAGTAGTGCTTTTTGGAAGCTGAAGCAACCATGTCCACAGGGTTCCTAACACCCGCACCTCTTGGAAGTATCTCCTTCAATGCATTCTGTGTTTCCTGAGAAAACTCTGGCACACTCAGCCCATGAGATTCGCATGCGTCTGCTGCAAGTATTCCAGCACCGCCAGCATTTGTTATTATTGCTACAGAACCTGACTCTGGAAGTGGCTGAGTAAGGAGCAAAGACGATACATCAAACATCTCTTCGAGTGTGTCTGTCCTTATGACACCACATTGCCTGAAAAGTGCATCAACAGCTGTATCTGATGATGAGAGGAGTGCACCTGTGTGTGACTGTGTTGCCCTAAAGCCTGCAGCAGACCTACCTCCCTTGACAACCACTATCGGCTTCTTCCTGCTTACCCTTCTTGCTATAACAGCAAACTTCCTTGCATTTCCAAACGATTCTAGGTATAGAAGTATCACCTTTGTTCTTGGGTCATCTTCCCAGAATTGGATCAGGTCGTTTCCTGATATATCAGCCTTATTTCCTACTGAAACAAAGCTTGACATGCCAAGACCAAGCCTGTTTGCATGTTCTATCACAGCTATACCGAGAGCACCAGACTGGGAGAGAAAACCAATAGAACCTTCTTTTGGTGTAAAAGGGGAGAACTGTGCGTTCAGGGATACATCTTTGTCTGTATTCACTACACCCATACAGTTAGGACCGACAAGCCTCATACCAGTATCCCTGCAGACCTGCACAAGCCTCTTTTGGAGCTCTAGCCCCTCCTGACCTACCTCTGCAAAACCTGCAGATATAACTACAAGGGCCCTAACACCCTTTAACGAGCATTCTTTTGCCACATCAATTACATTCTCTGCTGGTACAGCCACCACAGCAAGCTCAACATCTCCTGGGCACTCGAGCACAGACCTGTAAGCTCTAACAGACTGAACAAAATCTGCATTCTTGTTGACAGGATAGACAGGACCATTAAAGCAGCCTTCAAGTATGTTGTGGAAGAGCTCGCCGCTTATCGTACCCCTCTGCCTTGAAGCGCCGACGACAGCAACAGACTTTGGACAGAGTATGCTTTTTACTGCATTGGAGGAAGAGATCTTGTCCCTCTTCTCGAAGTTCTCAAGAGATATGTTGTCTATCGATGTGGGGAAGGTTACAACTATCTGGCCTGGCTCAATTTTTGTTTCATACCTTAAGCCAAGCTTTTTTATCAGATTTATCATCCTGTAGTTCTCAGGAAGTATGTAAACCTCAAAGATTGTTACACCCCTCTTGCTTGCCGCAAGTGCAAGCTGTGCAAGCATTATAGTTCCGAGACCTTTTCCCTGGTAACTGTCAAGAACAGCAACGGACGGCTCTGCCTTTCCATCCTTCAGCAGAGAAAAACATGCGTGCGCAACAACCCTGCCCTCCCTCTCTGCAACAAGGCAATACGTCGCGTTGTCCCTTGAGATTCTTTCTACGTAGCCCTCTAGGTCGACTGCAGCACCCTGGAATCTAAGGTATACAGATTCTTCTGAAAGCGACTTATAAAATTCTTTTACCTTTTCCTTGTCCTGCTCTGTTGCTTCCCTTATGTGTATTATTGAACCGTCCTTTAAAGCAAAGTCTGCTTCCTCCTTCCAAAGGTTGCTTTCTTCCACGTCTACAGCTTTCCTTGACAAGTTATTTCTGCTTTAGCTGCTACAAGAATTTCTCGAACCATCTCATGTAGCTCTGCAACCTTTCAACCCTGTGCCTTGGCTTACCTGAGCGTGAGAGGTCGTGATTCTCGTTCGGAAAGAGGACAAGCTCAGCCTCCTTTCCAAGCTGTTTGAGTGCTGTGTAGAACTGGAATGCCTCTGCCTGCCAGCACCTGTAATCCTCAAGGGAATGTATTATCATGACAGGTGTTTTCACATTCTTTGCGTACAATAGGGGTGAGTCCTGAACAAGCTTTGCCCAGTTGTCCCAGGGGTCTGCAGCTATCTGGTCTTCTGTGAAGTATGGGCCTATATCTGAAGTACCCCACATGCTTAGCCAGCTAGCAATGCTTCTGTCTGTGACAGCAGCCTTGAACCTGTCCGTATGCCCTACAACCCAGTTTGTCATGAAACCACCGTAGGAGCCACCTGCAACACCCAGCCTGTTGGCATCTAGGAAGTCAAACTTCGAGAGAGCGAAATCAACAGCTTCCATCAAATCCATGTAATCCCTCTTACCATACTTCCCCCTTATGTCTGCAAACTCCTCTGTATAGCCGTCGCTCCCCCTAGGATTTGTGTAAATTACAGCATAGCCGTTGCTTGCGTAGAGCTGGAACTCAAATACAAAAGAGTTGCCAAAGGAAGTCTTCGGACCTCCGTGGATATAGAGTATTGCTGGAACCTTTCCTTCTTTTTTCTGCGAGAGAACCCATCCTTCTACCCTTTCTCCGTCGCTTGCCTTGAATTCGAAATGCTCTGGCTTTGTAAAACTGAGTGCATTCTTTACTCCTTCATTGAAGGATGTTAACTTTCTCTCCTTTCCCTCGTCCATGACAAAAAGTTCCTCTGGCTCGTAGGAGTTCATAGAAACAAAGCATATCCTCTTACCTACTACATCGTATCCCTCGACGCTCCTCTCGCCTCCAAGAACAACCTCCTGCCTTGAATTCACCTTTCTCCTGCAGAGAATACATGAGCCACCTTCAGCCTGTAGATAGTATATGTAACCTGAATCCCATATTATCTTGTTTGGGCCATGAGCATCGCTTCTCACATCGCTGTTGAGGGAATTTGCCTTGTTTCTGTCCACATCATCTATCCTCTCAGGTCTTGACATTTTCTTCGATATCCATATTACTTCGTGTGATGCAAAGCCCCTCGGAAAGTCGTCACCAAGAATAGCTATGCTTGAAGAGCTCTCATCCCAGCAAAGCGCTGTTATCTCCATGTTAGAATTAGTTATCTTCTTTGTGTTGCCTTTTCTGTCTATAACAAAGAGGTCTGAGATGTACGGCTTGAGCTCAAATTTAGAAGCTGTGTACGCTATCTTTCCATCCCTTGCAACAGAGAAGTTCTTTACATCAAATTCGCCCCTTGTTATCTGCCTTACCTCGCCTGAGCTAACATCAACGGAAAAGAGGTGCTTCCTAATGTTGTATGTGAAGCCCTCTCCGTTGAACCAGAAGTACGCCCTCCTTATAACCCTTACATCGCTTTTCTCCTTTTTCCTGACGGACGAGATGAAGTAAATTTTCTTGCTGTCAGGGGACCACTCTGCCTTTTCTATCCTTGTGTCCCTTCTAACAAGCTCAACTGCCTCACCCCCCTCATAACTTATAATGTAGAGTGAAGTTCCCTTCTCCTCTTTCTGGAAGCCTCTTCTTGAAAGGAAAAGTATCATCTTTCCGTCAGGAGACCACTTTGGATTATAGTCTCTCCTTCCAGATGTGAACTTCCTTGCCTTGGAACTCTCAACATCAACTACCCATACGTCTGTGTCGTATACATCCTCCTTTATGTTCGGCTTCTTTAACGATATAGCAACAAGCTTTCCGTCCGGTGAGAGGCTTGGCTCTGAAATTGAGTATATTCTCTCTATATCCTCAGGCTTTATTTTTGCCACATCTCTGGCAAAAAAACAGGTATCTTTATGGGTTGCTCGAGCTAGCTTTTAACTGCACCAAGTGTAAGGCCACTTATGTAGTACCGTTGCAACAGTACAACAAGAACGATAAGAGGTATCGATATTAATACTGCAGCAGCGCTGATAGTTGACCAGTCTATACCTCTTGCAGAGATAAAGTTTGCAACGTAAACAGTTACGCCTCTTGCTCCGTATGGTATCTTTCCAGAGAAAACTGTAAGACCGAGGATAAGTGTGAGAAGAAACTCGTGCCAGCAGTTTATCACTGTCAAAAGGATAGAAGCAACTAAACCAGGCTTTGACAGAGGTATGATTATCCTGTACAGAATAGAAAGAGGGCTGAGTCCATCTATCCTTGCTGCCTCGTCTATCTGCTTTGGTATGTCTTCCATGAACCCAATTAGAAGCCAAGTGACAATTGGTACTGTAAAAACAGGATACGTCATTATGAGAGCAAACCAAGTATCGTAGAGCCCTAGACTCCTGACAAGGGAGAAGAAAGGTATAACAAACACAACGCTTGGCATGCTGTTAACGATTATGTTCCATGAAACAAGTTTTGTACCAAGCGTTTTGTATCTTGATATGCTATAGGCAGCTGGGATTGAAAATGCAAGCGTTATCACAACCACAGAGAGTGTTACAACAAGGCTTGTTACTATGTAGCCATACATGTCTGTTATTGCTGTTGCCCAGCCCGACAAGTCAACCTTTGTTGGTAGGAATACAGCACCTCCGCCTGAAGGGAAGAGCTCGTCAGCGTTTTTCAGGCTCGTAATAAGAACCCAGTAAAAAGGAAAGATTGCAATTAGAGAAGCGATAGCAAGAAAAAAATACTTGAATGGAGAGAGAAGAAACTTTGGCAGGCCTGGAAGACTTGGTGATGGAAAGGAAGGAATCTTAAAACCAATTCCCCTTCTTTTTTTCTCTTCCCTCTTCCTAAGGCCTAGTCTCTCATCTATGCGCATCAACCTCAAAAGAAAGTAAGAAGGCACGAGCGCAAGGACCATCACAACAATTGCAAGGGCGTACCCATACTGCTGGAAGTCACTTACAAATGCGGCTTGGTAAAGAAGGTACGGTAGTGTCTGCACGTAGGCAAAAGGGCCGTTTATGGCAAACATGTAGACAAGGTCGAAGCTCCTGAAACTTATCATAAGTGCAAGGAGTCCTGCAACAGCAAGGGAAGGCTTTATCATCGGAAGGATTATCCTTCCATACAGGGAGAGGAGACCCACACCGTCGACCTCCGCAGCCTCGTAAACCTGCCTTGGAATAGACTTTAATGCTGCGTAAACTATCAACATTACCATTGGTGTCTCCTCCCATGATGAGGCAAGGATAGCGCTGAGCATTATAGTGTTCTGGCTCCCAACCCAGAATGGGCCCTTGATTCCAAAAAAGGAGAGCAAGTAGTTTAGTGGTCCAAATTGCGGGTCAAGAATTAAAAGCCATATAACGCCAACAGCTACAGGTGAGACAAGGAGAGGCACAGTTAGAAGGATAAGAAAGAAGGACCCGTACTTATTCGCTCTGTCTAGAAGTATTGCAAGCAGTGTTCCTGCAACAAACTCAATTGCTACTGTCCCCACAGAAAAAATGGCTGTGTTAAGAAGTGTCTGGGAAAAATCTGGAAGGTTGTTAAGGGAGAATAGTGCACCAGATGATATGCTAATGTACATGTCTTGTACAATTGGGAACAAGGTGAAAACTGCAAGATATGCTACTACTGGCAGCACCAAAATATACGCTACAATTCTTCCAGAAAAAAATGAGGTGGAATGGCTTCTTTCAGCCATGCCTTATTATTGGTATCCAAGTGTTTGCAACTTGCTGGAGAACGTTCGATATCTGTTGGGGCGTTGCTTGGTTTGGAGGAAGGACTGAAGCAAGTGCGTTATCCAGTATAGGTATAAGTGCCCATGTCGAACTTATTATGTGTGGCTCCGCACCTCCAGCTTGGACTGCCTTCAGTGCTTGGGCGAAGTAGCTAGCGAGGTTTGGATGCTCCTTTATCAAGTATCTAAAGCCTGAGAATGTCCCTGGAAGTGCATTCTGGACATCGAACATCTTTGCTTGCTCCCCAGGCGACAAGGCGAAGGCTAGGAACTTGAATGCGAGTTCCGGATTCTTTGAGTACTTGTTTATAGCTGCACCTGAACCACCTTCCTGCGTGTATCCTCCTGGCAGCATAGTGAAAGCAACGTCTCCGTTCAGTGTCTTGTTGACAGAAGAGAACTGTGCAAGCCACGCAATTGCCATAACAAAGTTCTTTCCGTTAAAGCCCTTTGTATAGTATTGAGGGAAGTTGTTGTAGTTGAAGCCTCCGTAGCTAGAGACAAGGTCTGGTTGGGCACTCATCATCCTTGCTAGCGTAATGGTTGCGTTTACACCTGCAGAACTGTTGAATGAGGGCTTCAGCCTGCTTGTGAAAAGAATTCCGTATCCAGGCTGTGCTGGACCTAGGTTTGAGTTATGGTAGTAGTAGGCATAAACATCAATATATGTATTCCAGAGCTCGTGTGCTGTGGCAGCTTCTATGAAAGCGCCGTAGTAGCCTGAATTGTTGTAGAGATAGCTTTCGTCGTAAATGAAGTTATCCCACGTTGTTAGTTCTTTCAGGTTTGACTTGTACTGGTTCCAGACACTTGGCCTGTAGTAGACAAGCATTGCATCACTCATAACTGCAAGTGCCTTAACAGCAACAGTGCCATTTGGAAGTGCTATGTTACCGTTTGAGGATTGCATTGCTGGTATTATGTCTGACATGTTAAAGTTGCTGCTCTGTATGTATGGTCTAAGGTCAAGGGTATACTGTGCAAGTGTTCCAATCATGCTTGGTGTACCTGTAACTATATCTATAGAGGAGTCTCTTGCCTGCAGGCTTGTCTGTTCCTGCTGCAGTATACCGCTGAAAGGAGCGCTCAAGACGTTAACAGTAACACCAGGATTCTGGGCCATGAAGTCTTGAGCAACTGCCTTGTAGAAGCTGTCAGTGAACCCAGAAATTGACATTATTGTTAAAGTCTGACCTGAAGATGAAGATTGGGATGAGGTTGAAGAGGTTGAAGACGTTGTTTGCGAAGGAGGCGTTGAATAAAAGACATAAAATGCTATGCCTGCAATTGCAATTATTATGACGACAATAATAGCGATAACTGCTGTACTAATTCCACTACTTTGTCTCATTTTCATGTAGCCCAAAATTTTTCAAAGTATTAAGCATATCGATTAAATTTAACACAGCAAACTATTTTAAACAGAATGCTGCAAACTATTATTGCATAGAATAGAGTTTTCAAAGCAACTTATATTACATGCAGGAAGGAAGGTAAAAGTCTTGTCGACACTCGAGCTACGCAGCATATCAAAGAGGTTCGGAACATTTGTGGCTCTTGAAGATGTTTCTCTTAGGGTTGAGGAAGGCGAATTCATGGTTCTTCTCGGCCCGTCGGGCTCGGGCAAAACAACAATCCTTAGAGTAATTGCTGGACTTGAAAGTCCAACAGAGGGTTCTGTCCTGATAGACGGAAAGGATGTCACAAACCTATCTCCAAAAGAGAGGGATGTAGCAATGGTCTTCCAGAACTACGCCCTCTATCCGCACATGAGTGTCTACGATAACATAGCCCTACCCCTGAGGGTTAGAAGGGTTGATAGAGCATCAATAGATAAAAAAGTGAGAGAAACTGCCGAACTTCTACAGATAACCGATATACTTGGAAAGAAGCCCTCAGAGATAAGTGGAGGAGAGCAGCAAAGGGTTGCTGTTGCAAGGGCAATTGTTAGGAACCCTAAGGTCTTTCTTTTTGATGAACCGCTTTCAAACCTAGATGCAAAGCTCAGAGTTACAACAAGGGGGTTCTTGAAGAGGCTTCAGAAAGAGCTTCACGTAACAACAGTTTATGTGACACACGACCAGTCCGAAGCTATGACAATGGCTGATAGGATTGCTGTAATTAACAGAGGAAGGGTTCTTCAGGTTTCCACTCCAACAGAGATATACAGGAACCCTTCAGATGTCTTTGTTGCCGGTTTCATAGGTTCACCTCCGATGAATCTCATAGAGGGCAGGATAGAAAGAAACGGTGGAAGAAGCTTTGTGTTTGCGAATGTAAGGATAAGTCTAAAGAAAGCTATCCAGGAAGGGGAGGTCATAATGGGAATCAGGCCTGAGGATATAGTGCTCAAAGATAAGATGGAGGATGGAGCATTTCCAGGCAAAGTCTATGTTTCAGAGCCTCTCGGAAACATCCAGTATGTAACAGTGGATGTTGGAGGAATTAAGCTTGTTGCTCAGGCTGACATAGACTTCAGGGCTGAGATAAACAGCACTGTATTTGTCTCTTTCAAAGAAAGGGGTATTCACTTCTTCTCAAAGGAAACGGGGAAGAGCGTGATCTAAGGAAGGAAGAATTTTGGCATAGACATTTCGTACCTCTCAATTAGCTTTCCGTACTTCTCAAGTGTCTCGCTTATCTCATCCTTGTTGGTCATTATCCTATTCTTTATCTCTGAATCGAGATCAAATTTATAAACCCTCCCTGATACAATTATCCTGTTGCTCTCAAGGTCTACAATAAATTTTTCATGTTTTTTAGCCATCATCCTCATTTCAGAGAGCCTTTCCTCGTCAATCTTAATGCAGAGAAGCTTGTTCTTCAGTGCGTTGCTGTAAAATATGTCTCCAAAAGATGATGCAATAACGCATTTTATTCCCGCATCAAGAAGAGCCCAAACAGCATTTTCCCTCGAAGAGCCAATACCAAAGTTGGACGAGGCAACAACTATCGAAGCATTACTGTATTCAGGCATGTCAAGCGGGAATTTGCCTGTTAATCTTCCAGATTCATCGTATCTCATCCTGTAAAACAAATACTTTGAAAGACCCTTCTTTTCAACTATTTTCAGAAACTCTGCGGGTATTATTTGGTCTGTATCTATATCACTTATATCAAGAGGAATTGCCTTTCCCTCAATTATACTCCTATTTTCCAGCTAAGACCACCTCCTCAACACTAGCTACATCGTACTCCCTTACATCGACAAAGTGGCCCTCGACAGCTGCTGCGGCTGCCATTATCGGGCTGACAAGATGCGTCCTCCCACCAACACCCTGTCTGTTCTCGAAGTTCCTGTTAGATGTGCTTGCGCACCTCTCACCCGGCAGTAAAGTGTCTCCATTCATTGCTATACACATACTGCACCCCGAGTTCCTCCATTCGAAGCCTGCCTTGATGAATATCCTATCGAGGCCTAGAGCCTCTGCCTGCCTTTTGACGCTCATTGAACCTGGCACAACCATGGCTGAAACACCTTCTGCCACCTTCCTCCCTGCAAGAAATCTAGCAGCCTCTATTAGGTCAGAAATTCTTCCGTTTGTACAGGATCCTATGAATACCCTGTCAACCTTTATCTCTGTTATCCTTGTGCCTGGCTTGAGACCCATGTATTTTAATGCCCTTTCAACAGCCTTCCTTTCCTGCTCGTTCTCAATCTTGAGTGGATCTGGGACGTAACCTGTTACAGGAGCAACCATCGAGGGGTTTGTACCCCACGTTACCTGTGGCTCAACCACTCGAACATCTAATTCCAGAATCCTGTCGTATGTTGCTCCTTGATCGCTTGGAAGTTTTGTCCAGGACGATAAAGCCTCATCCCATTGTTCTCCTTTGGGAGAGTACATCCTTCCCTTAAGATAGGAGAAAACCTTCTCGTCTGGAGAGATTATAGCTGTTCTTGCCCCGGCCTCTATTGCCATGTTTGTAAGAGTCATCCTTTCTTCCACATTCATCCTATAAACAGCTTCACCTGCAAATTCCACTATATACCCAATTGCACCGCCTGCGCCAATCCTCCCTATCATGTATAGCGATGCATCCTTCGCTGAAACGTATCTCTGGAATGAACCTCTCATCTCAACCTTCATCTCCTTAGGCTTCTTAAGCCAGAGACACTGCGTTGCAAAAAGATGCTCGCCCTCAGATGTCCCTATTCCAAAGGCAAGTGCCCCAAGCGCACCATGCGTTGATGTGTGGCTATCCCCGCATGCAACAGTTATGCCTGGCAGTGTAAGGCCGAGCTCTGGAGCTGAGACATGTACTATACCCTGGAGTTCGCTCATGTAATCAAAAAGGGTGAAACCAAATTCAGATGCATTCTTCCTTATGAGCTCTATCTGCATCCTTGAAAGCTGGTTCTCAATTTCTTTCGACCTATCACCTGTTGGAACGTTGTGGTCGACAAAACCGAAGGTTAGGTCTGGCCTCCTAACCTTCCTTCCAGAGTTTCTAAGCGACTCAAAAGCAACAGGCGATGTAACCTCATGTGTAAAATGCCTGTCTATGTAGATAAGTGAAGAGCCATCCTCTCTTTGCGAAATAACGTGAGAATCCCAGATCTTCTCAGTTATTGTTTTTGCCATATTTTTTACCTCAGTCTGTGAGTAGAACCTTCATCTCAACTATGTTGGATGAGAACTTATGCTTCAGCTCCTTTATCAGGGAGGATGATGGGCCCACTCTTGCCTGTATTACCATATCTACATCCCCATAAACCTCGTCAACAGTTTCAACATCTTCAAATCTGTTAAGGAAGGTTATAACATCTCCAGCATCAAGCTGTGGCTTTAACTTCATAAGGATGTAGCATCTCTCTTTTCCAAAGAGAGATGTTATTTCCTCTTCCCTAATTTTTATCCCTGTCTGTCTCTCTATAATTTTAGCAACCAAATAAGATGTCCTCCCATCTTTCGTAGCCTCCGAAGCAATCTGCTCAGCTATCTCCCTAGTTCTCTCTGCTGGGAGGCTAATTCTGTGTCTCGAGAGTATTTCCTCAACAACCCTGTGACTTAGAAAAGGCGAAACGGCATATATTGGAGAGGAGAAGTCGTGTTCAAGTTTCTTTGCTGGAAGGTAGCCCTCTGGCTTCCTTACTACCATCGACTGATGAACGCCAGCCCTTATTGTTCTTGCAGATTGCGATAACGGGTGCCTCCAATGAAAAGTCATCCTTGAGACAGATGAGAAAACTTCATAGAGCTTCGAGATCTTTTGCCTCTGAATCCCAGTATCAAGCCCGTGCACATCATTGAGGATAGAGCATACCTCATACATATCTGCAATTCCGTTCCTGTCCCCAATCCCCATGACAGTGCAATGCAGCTCCCTTGCTCCTGACAAGGCAGCCTCGACAGTGTTAGCTGAAGCCATGCCGTAATCGTTATGAAAATGGGCAGCTAAAGGTAAAGCTGCATCCCTGCTTATGGATGAGAAAAACATCCCTGCAAGCCTAGTTGACATTATACCTGATGTATCAGGAAGGCTGACTATTGTTGCGCCAGCGGACCTGAGCTTCTCTATTGAGTCAAGTATTATTTCAACTGACTTTTCCCTTTCTTCGATAAAGAGTCTCGAAGCATCCTCTAACGTTGCTCTAATATACTTGAAACCGTTCGATCTTGCAAACTCACATGCAGTCTTCAGGCGTTCCAGAGCATCGTCAAAGCTTAGACCATGAAGTTTGTAGTTCCTGTGAAGGCTACTGACAGCAATATAAAAGGCACATGCATCACTATTGTGCTCAAGAAGCGAGTCCATATCTTCCCTGCATGCCCTTGCATGAACAACAGGGACAGCTCCACGTTCCTTTATTGCGCTGATTAGTTCCTTCGTATCGCTCAGGCTTGTTCTTGGAGGGTATGCCAGTGTTACCTCAATAAACTCGACACCCGCATCGCAAAGAGCCTCTGCCAACCTTAATTTCGAACTTTGCGGAAGGATCGTAAAAAGCTCCCCTTCTCTGAGTGTGCTGTCGAGTATATAATGATGCATGACGCCCTTCCTCAGATTTTTCATATAAAAATGTTATTTTACGTCAATCGTTAACGAATTTCGTAAAGAAATCAAGGTATAAGAACGACAAAAAGCAATAAGATTTGAGCACCATCTGATTTCAGCTAAAAATGTGGGTCCTTGCCTATAGTATTGACTGGATTCTTTTCTTTAGGTCCTCATTCCCAATTATCTCTGCTGCAAGGGAGAGGAGCCCTAGCTGTCTAACGATGCTTTCCTCAGCCTCCTTCTGGAGCTTTGAAAGCTCTTGCTTCCCCTTAGATGTTACTATGTACCTCCTCACATTACCTTGCTTTCTAGGGACCTCTGCAATCATACCCTCATTTAGCAGCGAAGAAAGGATAGGGTATATTGAACCTGGGCTTGGCTTCCAGAGGCCAGAGGACATGATGCTTAGCTGTTCGGAGAGGTCCCTGCCTGAGAGGGATGACCTTGAGAGAAGGGAGAGGGCAACAAGCCTTAGTATGCCTTTCGGTGTTTCTATCATTCTAGCACAGGGCTCGCACGGCATAAATACATCAGCATTTCGGCATCGGACATGAGAAAGGCACTGATTGTTCACGGCGGTGCAGGCTCAGGTAAGATAGAAATGAAGGACAGAAGGAAAAACGAGTTAAAGAAGGCTGTTGAATACGGTTTGGAGCTAATAGGTACAGGCTCTCTCAATGCCGTGGAAGGTGCAGTAAGATATATGGAGGATTCAGGGATGTTCAATGCAGGGTACGGTTCCTGCTTAAATGTTTTAGGAGAGGTTGAGCTTGACGCAGCAATAATGGATGGTTCGACTATGAGAGGTGCAGGTATTGCGAATTGCAGAATTACACACAATGCTGTAAGTCTTGCAAGGGCAGTTATGGAGAGAACTGAACATGTGCTTATTGCAGGAGATTTTCTCAAAGTTATTGCAATTAAGGCAGGCATTAAAACTGAGGAACTGAAACCAAGCAAGCAAATACTAAATAAATATGAGAAGTTAAAAAAAATATTAAAGGAAAGAAACCCAAAGAACTACAAAATAATCTCTAAAGAGCAAGGAACAGTTGGTGCGGTTGCTCTCGACAATGAAGGAAGGCCAGCAGCAGCTGTAAGCACAGGAGGACTCTGGATGAAACTCCCAGGCAGAATAGGTGATTCTGCAATTTTAGGATGTGGTATTTATGCAGAGAACTCACTCGGTGCGGCGTGCGCAACAGGCACAGGAGAGGAGATAATTAGGAATGCGCTTTGCTATAATGTCTGCAAGCTCTTAAAGGATGGCCCGGAGAGGGCTGTAAGAAAAGGGATAGAGATGATTACAAGGGTTAGCGGAAATAATACTGCAGGTGTTATAGCTGTCGACAAGAAGTACAGAGTTTCGCATGCCTACAATACTGAATTTATGTTTGTTGCGTGGTACGATGAAAGAAAAGGGAAAGTTGTTGTACCTTAGATTCAATTCTCTTATATAATGTTGGAGAAAGGGAAAAACAATGGAATACTACTGCATCTCACATTCAAAGGATGTAGATGGTTTGTGCTCCGCAGCACTTGTTGTCTCATCTTTAAAGTGTGGTTTCAAGCTTGCAAGCTACGACAACATACTTGAGGTTATTGATTCAGTACCAAGGGAAAAACATATCGTTCTGTGCGATATAGGAACAAACACAAAAATAGAAGAGAAATTTGTTGAGCTGCTTAGTAGTTTCAGTGAGGCAACGTACATAGACCATCACTATATAGGAGAGGAAACGAGGAAGAGGATAGCTTCAGCAGGGATAAAACTTGTTCACGACACGTCTGAATGCGCAAGCATGCTAACATACCTCCACTTCAAGGATAAGCTGCAAACTGGATTCGAGGAACTCGCACTCTACGGGGCTATCACAGACTACATGGATAACTCAAAAAATTCTGTAATGATAATGGAAAGAAAGGACAGGCATAGGGTGCTCTTCGATGCAACACTTCTCTCCCATGCAATATCAAATAGAGAGATGAACTTTAGGAGGAAGGTTGTATCCCAGCTTGCCTCCGGAAAGAAGCCACATCAAATAAGGTCAGTCTGGCTTTCAGCTATGTCTTATCTTAGAACTCTTGACAGAGTTTATCAGAAGGTAAGGGAGAATTCAAGTGTCCTTTCGAGAGTTGCTTATGCCGAGACGAATTTGGACGCAACAGGGAATGTAGCTAAAATACTTCTTGGCTACTATAACGTGCCTGTCGCTGTCGCATACAAGAAGGAGGATGGTGAGTGGGCGGAGGTTTCTCTTAGGTCGACCTCTGGATGTAGAGTGCATCTTGGCAAGACAATTGGTTCAATTGCCCTGTCTCTGGGAGGAAGTGGTGGGGGCCATGAAAGGGCTGCTGGATGCAGGATAAAGTACAAAGATGTCATGAAAATGCTGGAGCAGCTGGATAGAGTCGTTTAAGGACTAGCTTGCAATGCATTTAAATACAACAGCCCCTCCAAGCATTGATTCCTTCCTTTTAACTTCCCTAAAATGTTTCCTGAGAATTTTCTCGAGTGTGCTGTTTTTTGGCATTAGGATGTAGGTGATAAAGAGGGAGCCATATCGAAGCCCCCTTCTTCCTTGGAATAGTACTCCTATTAACGCAGGGAAGACTCTTATGTAAAATGCAACAAGTAACATCGAGAGCAGTGAGTCAGGTTTTCCTAGGTCGCAGAAGGAAAAATTTCCACCTTCCTTGAGCACCCTTTTCACTTCCTCAAGTGTCTTCTCAGCATCAAAAGCATCCCTGAAGGCAAAGGCGGAAAGGACAGAATCGAATACCTTTTCGCGGAAAGGCATGAATTCGAAGGTTCCCTGTACTCTGTCATCAAATTTTTTTGCAAGAAGCATCCTTCTGGAAAAGTCGAGCAGAACAACATTTGCTCCTCTATCAGTAACAAGCCTTGATAATGTGCCAGGCCCAGAACCCATGTCTAGGATATTGCTTCCTTTTGAAACATCTTGGACAACCTCAAGCCTCATTCTTGAATCCCTGAACAGAGATATACTTCTCGAGGCAGCTTCATAGCTCTCAACTATGTTCTCTAGCGAATCTACAACATACATCCATTTATCCTGAAGCCCAAGCCTTCTCTTACTCAATGCTGTCAAAATCTTTCATTGCAAGCGGTATCTTACTAACAACGTCTGAGGCAGTTATGTGAAGTCCTTTTTCTTCTGAAGCAAGTATTCCTGCCTTTCCGTTTATGAAGGCAGCGCAGCATGCTGCATCAAACGGAGAAAGACCTTTTGCAAGTAGGGCAGAGCAAATGCCTGTCAGAACATCACCTGTACCTCCTACTGTCATGGCTGGCGTGTGTGTTTTGTTGATGGCAATTCTTTCACCATCGCTTATTATATCCACTGGACCCTTTAGCAATATTGTCTTGGCATGTTTTCTTGAAAACTCGTTTACAATCTGTATTCTTGATTCAGTATCTTCTGGAAGCTTAACACCAAAGAGCCTCTCAAATTCACCCGTGTGTGGGGTCAAGATGCATGGCTTTGTAACTGCTTCAAGAACACCTTTTCTCAAGGCATCAGCGTCGAGAACAACTGTTCTTGTTTTATCTTCCATCTTTCTGATAAAGTGTTTCAAGTTGTCTACTGTCTGGCTTCCAAGCCCTGGCCCCAGAGCGAAAGAATCAACATCCCTTATCCAGGAGGAGAGCCTGTTAGCATTTCCACTCGTAAGCTTCGTATCAGGCATTGGAAAAACAATGAGGTCGGGTGAGAGAGCTCTAACTGCCTGCGCTATCTGTTTCGGAACTGCAACGTAAACAAGGTCAACGCCTGTTCTTAAAGCTGCTAAGCTGCAAAGAAAGGGTGCCCCGTGGTATACTGCACTCCCTCCAACCACACAAACAACACCGTTCTGTCCTTTGTGGGAGGATGCTTTCCTTGGAGGTATCCTGCTCCTTATAAAGCTCTCATCAACACTTTCCGCCTTCAAAGCCATAACCTCAGTAAACGTACTTCCTTGCTTTCTGCTCCAGCTGCACAAGGGAGTCTATTGGGCATGTTAAACCGAGCCTCTGTCTTAGCTTTTCTATAGAGTTCTGTACTGAAGCGATTGCAAAGACACCCACAACCTTTGCCCTTGCTTTCTCAGCTAACCTTGTTAGTGCTTCTATAGTTGTGCCTGACCTAATCATGTCATCCACTATCAAAACTGTTTGGCCCTTTGATATCGAGGACTTTGGTAGGTAGAGATACTTGATGGTGGAAGGGGAGTAAACTGCCTTTTGTTCGTAAAAATCATCTGCAGCTATCTCTTTCTCGTGCCTTGCTATTGCAACAGATGCATTAAACTCCCCAGCTATTTCCACAGCAATAGGTATGCCGTCCACCTCCATGGTTAAAACCCTCTCTACAGGAACGAGGCTAAACTGGCTGTAAACAACCTTTGCTATCTGCTTCAGCAGCCCGACGTTTGATATTACGGCGCTTATATCGTACGAGCCGTCTGGCGTCACCTTTACGAGATCGGTTATCATCTTTTTCAGAAGCTTTTCCCTAAATGCAGCTATGAACCTCTCCGACCTTGTTGCAGACGGTAGCACATGCCCTCTAACATACCTGCTGAGTATAGGGGCTGAAAGCTCGAGTGTTGAAGAGAGCTCGTTGTAGCTGTAGGTTTTCTTTAGGGTAGAGAGAAGCTCCACAGCAGCAACCCTTATTTTAATCTCTGAAAGTCTAGCCAAGTCTTTGTTCTTTTACAAATACCCGTTAATTAATTTATCCCTGTGCTTGAGAATTTAAACACGTTCTTGCAATACTTACCTACTCAAAATAATCCTCAGCCACGTAGGGAGAAAGTCCTTGACAGGGTAGTAGAAAAAGAACCATCCAAAAGCAGCACCGACGTAGATGTACGCTATCTTGCTAGAAAACCACTCCCTTGTTATGAAGTAAGCTGCACCTATACACAGAGCTGGTATTACCTGTATTAAATAAAATGGATATGTTGTCCTACCAAGACCGAGCCAGAGCGCAATATAAGGAAGGTATCCGGTGAAAAACCAAACCATAGCAAACTTTGCTGCCTCCAAGTCATGGATTGATGTTTCAATGGACTCCTTGAGCCTACCAAGGAGCTTTGCAATTACCAAGGGGATCCATCCGTAGAGTAGCCATACAACAACCATGTTAGGTATGCCAAAGTAGCCTATCGATATGTATGACAAGTTTCCAGGATTAACTGTAACATTTGTGACGAAGTAACCCACTGGCCTGAAGTAAACTATCCAATCAACAGGATAGATGGGGCCGTTGAATATTGATCCATTCCACTCTCCCCCTTTCAGCCCAACAGAGTAGCTTAGAATGTACTCTATATGTTGGAGAATGAATGGAGAACCCTGTACAAAAAATATGTCAAATAGTTGCTGTAAGGCAGCAAAAGTCATGAGGGAAACTGCAGCAACAAAGCAAATATCGAGTATCTTGCTGAATAAAGATCTAGAACCCTTCCTGAAGATATGATAGAATGCGAGGGTCAAGAGGAAGAAAACACCTGTCTCCTTTGAAAGAGCAGAGAGCCCTATGAAGATGCCTGAGAAGAAGAAGTTATCAAGCTTCCATAACCTGAAGTTTGAGAAATAGGAGAGAAATGAGAGAAGTCCGAAGAATATAGAGGGAACATCTAGCACTGCAATGGACGAATGAACGAAAAAAAGTGTGTCTGATGCAAAGAGAAGCGTTGCAAAGTATTCAAATTTTTTATTTGCTGTAAGTTTTCTCATTAAAGCAAAGAAAAGAGGGATTGAAAACGTGCCAAAAAGCACATTGAAAAACCTCCAGCCAAATGTATTATTTCCAAATAAGTATATTCCAAGTGCGATAAATGCCTTGCTCAGGAATGGATGCTCGGGATTACAGTTGTTTCCTGTCGAGAGTGTACACTTTTGTCCCTGAACAATTGTTAGTGCAGCTGGAACGTAATATACCTCATCCATAACGCATCCTGGGAGCTTTATGTCTGGGGATCCCGAGGGTGTATGAGTACAGGCACCCGTAGCTGGTGAATTTATGATATAAAAATGAGCAAGAAAAATGGCAAGGGTCAGGCAAAAAATAAAGAAAACATGGCTCTTCCATACTCTTTTCCTTGGACGAGAATCTATTGTAGCAGGAGGCTTCGACAGGGCTTTATATGATGAAAAAAACATTGACATTGAACAGCAGTATAAATTAGCCGATACAATCTCTAGCATTGTTCTGTGCAGTAAACTACGCAAAACCCGACGTTCTTGCTTCCCAAAAAAGAGGTGTATAAGCTTGCCTAATACTAGGCAAGCTTAGCCTGTGCAGCCCTCCTCCTCATCATTGCTACCGCTGCTAATATTAGCGCTATCCCAGCTAAGGATCCAACGATTATAGTATTCCTGGTAATAAGAGAGTTGGTCTGCGAAGCTGTCGAATTGAGCTGACTCTGCAGTGAAGAGATTTTACTGTTAGCGTCGGAGAGCTGGCTTTGAAGCGAGCTCTGAGCTTTTATAGCTGCCACGTGTTGGTTCGATGTATAGAAG
>CADDZR010000022.1 GCA_902812495.1 archaeon
CCTCCTCCTATCTTGAGACTCGAGGTTCTCTTCAGCCTTAGGTACTCTTCAAAAGAGTCAGGGTAAAAAGGCTCTTCGAACCACTCAATGCCCACACCCCTTAACTTCCTAGAAAGAAGTAGCGCATCATCAAATGTGTAGCCACAGTTAGAATCGAGAACAATTTTTGCATCTTCCCAGAGCTTTCTTGCATTTCTTGCGCACTCGGAATCCCTGTCGCTACCGAAACCTATTTTTAACTTGAAACCAGCAATTGAAAGCGACTTCATATGCTCTATCCTCTTCTTCAGATCCTTCTCTCTGCAGGAGACGGAACCTGCTAGTACTGAGAAATTCTTTCTCCCCTCCCTTCCGAGTATCGAAGCAAGACTCCTTCTCTCCATCTTGCAGCGGAGGTCCCAGAGAGCCATCTCTATTCCGCTGAGAGCCTCTATCTCCAAACCCCTCGTGTGCCCCCTGACCCTAAGAAAACTGTAAATTTCTTCAAATGCTTTCTCCGGTCTTAATGTCTTTCCCCTTATCACTTCAAAGAGGTACTTGACTATCATCGCTAGCGTCAAAGGTTCGTACCTGCTCATTGCTTCCCCATATCCCTCAACACCATCGGACTCGACAACTACGATAACAGACTGGTAGTCGTGGTAGGAGAATGTGCCAGCTAGCATCTCTCTTTCTCTCTTTATTCTTACAGGGTAGACGGAGATTCTATTAACCATCATCCGCCAGCATTTCTTGAGTAGGGATTTTAAGATAGTAGTTGGAAAGAGAGAACGTGGCACATACAAGGCAGAAGATTTCGTATTGTGTGTTATGTAACAAAACAGAAAGCAGCCCTGGAACTTTTCCATTCGTTATAGGGCTTGGTAGGGTATGTATCGAATGTGGTATGAAGAAGGTTAGGTGCGATGTCTGTGGCGAGGAGACAAAGATAATAACATCATCGAGATTCCAGGGTAGAACACTTTGTCTGAGGGACCATATGAAGGAAATAGAGAAGTACAGGAACCACCTAGTAATCACATTTGACGAGGAGAAAATGGGAATAGATGAGATTGTCAATAAAGCTCTTCACTCGGGACCAGAAGGCTACACACTTCTTTCTATAAGGAGGGCAAGAAACAGCAAAACAGTTTGGGAAGCGGAGTACGAGAAGACGGAGTTGTTCGAGATGAGGTGTAGCTGATGGTGGGAGAGGAAGAGAGGGTAATAGAAAGACTTGTCGAGGAAATAGAGAAACTTAAAGCAGGATTGGACCCTTCTGTACTTTCTGGATGGTACAGCAAGATAGAAAATGATGCAAAGGCTTCTGCCCCAAGGGAGCTTGTAGACAAGATAGAAGTTATCCAAGATCCAATCCTTCCAATGAAGTTTGAATTCAAGGTTTCAAGAAGGGCAGTCAAATATGTAATAGAAGCAATAGAGAAGAACCTTAAGGATATGCCCTTTGCAACAAGGCTTTATTTCCAGAAAGTTGAAGAACTGATACTAAAGGAAACTCACAAGTGAAAACATGCCTGAAAACTTTGAGTACAGGATAGTTATTTACAGTGTTAGTGGGGGTGAGGTTGCAAACATACTAAAGGGTTACATATTAAAAGGAGACGAGAGGATAAAGTTCAGCGGCGTTGCATACGGAAGGTTCGGAGGCCAGAACGTTGTACCCAGATTTTCACCTATTGCAAAGAAAAAGATAAAGGAAATTTTTGGAAGCTTCAAGGAATTCGAGGTAGACCTGCAACAGAGGCTTATGAGGGGAGATTTCGAAATGGAGGCAAGATAAACTGAACCTACTTGTCGGTGCGACTGGGTTCATAGGCTGTCACCTTGCAAAGTTTCTGTTTGAAAAGGGGGAGATATCAAAAGCTGTATTTAGAAAAGGTGCATTCCTCAAGGTGCTGGACACTTACGGCATACAGTGCATAGAGGCAGAGCTTGAAAGCCACGAGTCACTCCATGAAGCATTTGAGGGGGTCGACACGGTTTACTTTCTTGCATTCCCGAACCCGAACATGAAAAGCGATTACGATGCATTCATTGGAAGATGCCTCAAAAACGTGCTCGATACTGCTGTAGAGTTCAAGGTGCAGAATTTTGTTTCATTGAGCACTGTTGAGGTTTACGGCAGAAGAAATGGTTCTGTCGATACCTCTACCATAAAACCGAGGACAGAGTACTCCAGAGCAAAGGAAAGGGCTGATAGGATGATTATGGAGCTATCAAAGAAGGATGTGAAGGTGGGGCTTGTCAGGTCAGCAGTTGCAATAGGTGAATACGACAAATACCTTTCTCTGAACCTTGCAAGAATGGCTGCTGAGGGCAGAGTCATTATACCTCAATTTGAAAGGATGTCTTTCTCACATCCAGTCGATATATGCAGGTCAATGTACTCTCTATTGAAAAGCAATGAGGACATAAAGGTAATAAACGTTAAATCTTTCGACTGTTCTTCTTTTCAACTTGTAACTTCTGTCTCTAAATATCTAGGCTCCGACCCGGAGATTCTAGGGCCTGGTCTGCTGAGAAGGTCCAAGTTTCCAGCTTACACACTCCACCAGCTATCAGAGCACATTTTTCTGGAGAGAGAGGAGGGATGGAAGAGGTACGACTACGAACCATCTGTCGACCTTGATTCTGCGTCCAAGGAGGTAGCCTCGTGGTACAGAAAAAGGGAAGAAGTGTAAAAATAGGTTACATCCTTTCAAAAATTGAGGGCATGCTATCGAACCTCCAAGATAAGAGGGCTACGGCACTTGCAAGGCTAAAAGAAACTGAGGGAAATGACCCCTTCAAGATACTCATAGGCACAATACTCTCACACAGGACTAGGGATGAAAAGACAACGGAGGCTGTCGAGAACCTCTTTTTAAAGTACAAGACACCACGTGACCTTGCAGAAGCAGACCCAGAAGATGTAAAAAAGCTGATAAGGGGCGTTGGCTTCTACAACGTAAAGGCGAAGAACATAATCCATGTATCAAGGCAGATAGTTGAGAAGTTTGGAGGGTCAGTACCTGATAATCTTGAGTACTTGCTTAAGTTAAAATCTGTTGGAAGAAAGACAGCAAACTGCGTCCTTGTCTACGGTTTCGGTAAACCAGCAATCCCTGTTGATACGCACGTTCACAGGATATCAAACAGGCTTGGACTTGTCGAAACAGAAAAGCCAGAGGATACAGAGCTGGAGCTTATGAGAACAGTACCCAAGAAATACTGGACTAAAATTAACGATACTTTTGTTAGATTTGGTCAAACTATATGCAGACCTGTGAAACCAAGGTGCACCGTCTGTTCTTTGCGTCCAATATGCAGGTACTACAAGGAAAATGTTGAATCAAATGTTTCCAGCAAAAAGGAGGGGTAACAACAAAGACAAAAATATGAATTATCGGAGGGCTGTGTGTGCCTACATTAGAAGAAGCAAAGAAAAAGATTGAGCAGCTTGTTGTTTCAAAGGGCTTTGGTAATACAAAGTCTGAGATACCAAACAAGCTCCTCTTTGCATTTATAGAGCTTGGGGAGGCTAGCGATGCATGGAAGAAGGCAAAGCCGAAGGAAGAGATAATTGAAGAGTTGATAGATGTAATATTTTACATTATAGATGCGTCGAGGCTCATTTATCCAGAGGCAAACCTTGACGATTTCTTCGACAAAAAATACATCAAAAACATGTCCAGGCCATACAGGTACGGGGAGCAGTTCAGAGATTCATCTTAGCTCTAACAAGGCTTACAGTCCCGAAAGTTAGCTTGGATTCAAAGAAAGCCATACCCCTTAAGTTAGCTTCAAACCTCATCTCATCTACCCACCTGCTTTTTCTAATTATGTATGGTAGCAGCCTAAAGGTCATTTCTGTCCTGCTTCCCACGGCCCTTGCTACAGCTGAGATTATCCTGAAAATGAAATACACATAGAACATGTAAGGGACAGAGAATATACCAGCAGGCCAGACAAAGTCGTATGTAAGTATCTCCCCATCCTCAACTATGCAACTGAGGAAGGAGTCTATCATCCTTCCAGCTTTTACGTACTTAGGGAGGTAACAGCTTAACACAGCATCAAATGTACCTTCTCTAAAGGGAAGGTATTCCGCATCGGCAACAACTATCAAGTCGTATAGCTTCTTCCTTCTTCCTGAGTGCTTTATCATCTCAAGGCTTATGTCAGCTCCAACAAGCAATGCAGCCCCCTTAAGGTACTGCCCGAGCCTACATGTCCCACATGCAACCTCAAGAACCCTCTTTCCATTTAAACTTGAAAGGAATACAATATTTCTTTTCCATTTTCTATCCTGGTAAAAGGTAAAGATATCAAGAAATTTATCGTATCTACTGCTAAGCCCGGAAAATATGCTAAGCGCCTTTGTCTTCAGTTCTTCAGCCATATTACTCTCTTACATTTATGGCAGACGATACCTGTGTACCTTGTTCCTTCCCTGTCCTCTACTTCTGTAGAGTACAATTGCTCCCCGCACTGTACGCACTTCTCCAGGACTTTAATAGTTCTCACTTTTCCCCAGTCCACCATATAGTATGTCATGAATATGAGCTCTGAAGAATCCCCGATCCTCATTCTTCAAGCTTTAAGAAAAGAAGGCTACTTAAATCTCCTGCTATTTGGCCCATACGAGATAGTGATGGAGGAAATATTTGAGGAATCAGTGAAGGAGGTCGCCTCGACTGTCGGGCTCAAGAGTGAAGAGATATCTATCCTTGAGGATGCGGACAGGGCTGCTGAGGAGCTTCTAGCCTCTGAGTTTGAGAGGTATGTTACAAGAAAGTACAACCCGGAGATAAAGGAAGTTCTGGTTAAGTACAATTTACTTGGTGCTCCTATTGCAAGGGAGTACGGCGGAAGGGGTGCAAGGCAGATAGTTGAATCTCTGATGCTAGAAAGGCTTGGGCAGGTTGGACTTGGTGTCATAACACTCGTAGATGTGCATCAGTGCCTCGGTAGCCTAGCTGTGCAAGAGTGGGGCTCAGAAGAGCAGAAGAAGAAATATCTTCCCAAGGCTGCCAGCGGAGAGATACTTTTTGCTTACGGCCTAACTGAGCCTGAAGCAGGCAGCGATCCAGCTTCACTGAAAACAACATACAGAAAGGAAGGGGATGGATACAGGATAAAAGGTTCAAAATATCTAATATCAAACGGTTCGGTTGCAACACACATGATTGTCTTTGCAAGGTCTTCTGATTCTGGCCAGATAAGCTCGTTTATAGTTAATACAAGTGAGAAAGGTTTCTCTGTCGAGATAAGACTTGAGGAGAAGGTTGGCCTTTTCACTTCTGATACATCAATGATTTCCCTTGAGGACGTTTTTGTTCCGAAAGAAGATATGCTCCATGTTGAAGGCAAGGGCATGGCAGTTGCGTATTCTGCACTTTTGAACGGAAGGATAGGGATCGGCTCCGGCTGCCTTGGAGTGATGGAGGACTGTCTCAAGCAGGCAAAGGAGAGGGCAAGAAATAGAGTCCAGCACGGAAAGGAAATAGGAAAACACCAGCTCATACAGAGGCATATCGCGACCATAGCGTCAAACTTGGAAGCATGCAGGTGGCTTGTTTATAGAGCAGCTATGAAAAAGGAGGAGTACGACAGAAACAGGTCAGATGTGAGGCTGAGGGCCCAAGCAGACAGGCTTTCTGCAATTGCAAAGTACATGGCGTCGACACTGGCGTTCGACTCAGCAGACAGGGCAATGCAAGTCTTTGGCGGTTTTGGATACTCCATACTATCTCCTGTAGCAAAGCACTTTCTTGACACTAGGGTTGCAAGGATATACGAGGGAACGGACGAGATAATGCAGCTAAAGATAGCTTCTTTAGAACTAGGAAAAGATTTTGAAGCGTACAGGTGAGGGTGGTTTAATGCAATTATCTCTTGAAGGCTCGAAAACCATAAACCTTCCAAGGGAGAGGGTCTTTGACCTTCTTACCGATACGAATTTCATAGCTTCCTCGCTACCGGATGCGGAGGAAGTTAACGTTGTTGATAAGGAAACGATAGATGCGAGGCTCAAGGTAAGGATAGCTCTTGTGTCAGCCTCGATGAAGGTTAGAATAAAGCTTGGAGAGAGGGAGAGGCCGAACTTTGGTACTCTCTACGTTGAGGGTTCTGGAAGTGGTAGCAACGTTAAGATAGCAAGCAGATTTGAGTTGTTGAACGGCTCGACAACGACAATGAAGTGGAGCGCAAACGTTGAGATAACTGGAGTCATGGCTGGGCTTGGAAGTACAATCCTGAAGAGCTTTGCAGACAAAAAAGTAACAGAGATATTTGACTCTATAACGAAGGCGATGGAGAAGACTGGTTAACATGTTCATGTTAAGAGCAGAATTAAATAATATGGCATTTTGTAGCTGAACGTGATGAGAGTGAGGATTTTCTTTATCACGGACATACACGGTTCAACGGTTTGCTTCAAGAAGTTCATCAATGCAGCACCAATTTACAAGGCAGATATTCTGATACTTGGAGGGGACATTACAGGCAAGGCCCTTGTTCCCATCCTAGAGAAGGGGGACGGTACCTACACACTTGAATTCTCCGGAAAGAAAATTCAGGTTGGAAAAGAGGGTCTTGAAGATCTAAAGAAGAGGATAGAGAATTCAGGCCAGTACTACTATGTTGCTGGGGAGGAGGAACTTAAAAGAATTGAAGAGAACAAGGAAGAGCTGGAAAGAATATTCGACAGCCTGATGATAGAAAGGCTTAGGTCTTGGATAGGTTTGGCCGAGGAAAGGCTAAAGGGAAGAGAAGTTGAGTGCTACATTTCTCCTGGAAATGACGACAAGGAGATAGTAGATGAGGTTTTAAGGGGAAGCATAGTTAAAAATCCTGAGCAGGATGTTGTTGAAGTAAAGGGAGGATACGAGATGATAACAGTTGGGATATCAAACGTAACTCCGTGGAGGAGCCCTAGGGAAGTTAGTGAGGAGGAGTTGGAGAGGATTATAGATAGTCTTGCTTCTAGGCTAAAGAAACCAAACAGCTCTATATTTAACATACATGTGCCTCCGATAAATACAGAGATAGATAAGGCACCTGCTGTCAATTCAAACCTAGAGTACGTTAGAGAGGTAATTGGTATCAAGATGATACATGCAGGTAGCACAGCAGTTAGAAATGCAATAGAAAGGTACCAGCCGATGCTTGGTCTACATGGGCACATACATGAATCCAGAGGATGTGTTAAGATAGGTTCAACTTACTGCATTAACCCTGGAAGCGAGTATGAGAGCGGGATACTGAAAGGTGCGATTGTTGACCTAGAGAACGGAAGGGTAAGGGACTACCTTCTAACGGCAGGCTGAGTCATGCTAAGAAGGACAAAGATAGTTTGCACAATTGGTCCGGCCTCGAGAGACAAGAAGATACTTTCCAAGCTTCTAAAGTACACAGATGTTTTCAGGATAAACTTCTCGCATGGAACACATGAGGAACATAGAGAAGATATTGAGAGGCTAAGAGCTGTTTCCGCGAAAGCAGGGAAGGTTGTTGCTGTAATGCAGGATATACCAGGGCCAAAGCTTAGGATAGGGAGGCTTTCGCAGGAGCCTGTCATACTGAAGAAGGGAGATGTCTTCAGGCTTGTAGGTAAGGAGATAGTCGGCGGCTCTTCTGAAGCTTCAGTTAATTACCCTGAGATGCTCTCATTGATGAAAGAAGGGGATACACTCTACCTTGCTGATGGGCTGATAAGGATGAAGGTGAGGAAATCTAGCCCAGAGATTGTTGAGTGTATCGTTGTTCAAGGTGGTTTAATTTCTTCGGGCAAGGGTATAAGCTTCTCGAGAAGGCAGACTTCTCTCAAATACCCTACAGAGGAGGATATCAGGCACATTAAATTTGGCTTGGATCACTCGGTCGACCTCATAGCGCTTTCCTTTGTGAGGTCCAAGGAAGACGTTGATAATGTTAGGGATATAGTTGGTGATTCTGCTTACCTTATAGCAAAAATAGAGACAAGGAACGCTGTAGATAATTTGCATGAGATAGTAGATGCAAGCGACGGTGTAATGGTTGCTAGAGGAGACCTTGGAGTTGAAGTGTCTATCGAGTCAGTTCCAGAACTACAAGAAAAGATAATAGGTGAGTGCATGAAGAGAGGAAAACCTTCCATAGTTGCTACACAGATGCTTGAAAGTATGGTTTCAAACCCTGTTCCCACAAGGGCAGAAGTTACGGATATCTCAACGGCAGTTAAGGATGGGGCTGATGCACTACTGCTATCTGACGAAACAGCTGTTGGAAAATATCCTGCAAGGGCTGCGATGGTCCTTCGCAGGATAGCATCTTACGCAGAAAGGAGGCTAAAGGAGAGGACAGGAATGCATGAGGACAACCTTAATCCAGAGGAGGCTGTCAGCAGGGCAGCATGCATCCTTGCAACCTACTCAGGTGCAAAGGCAATTGTAACTCCAACCCAAACAGGAGCAACAGCAAGAAGGGTTTCCATGTTCAGGCCTAGCAAACCAATAGTTGCCTTATGCACAGATGCGCACGTCATGAGGAGGCTCTGTATCGTATGGGGGGTCCTTCCTGTAATGGTTGAACAGGCTAGTTCTACAGACGAACTCTTAGATAAAGCATCCGAGGCCTGTGCGAGGATGGGTATCGCAAAGCAAGGAGAGTATATTGTAGTTACCTCAGGTACAATTGGAGTTAGGGGTTCAACGAACATGCTTAAGATAATGAAGATTTCTTAGCTATCTGAAAAGTCAAAAAGTGTTGGTTCCTTAGGCTTTGTTCTTCCAGTTGTTATAATCCTCCTCATCCTCCTTTCCTTTACAATGCTGCTGTAGTAGTAGGAAAGGTCCATCGTACCCTCTGCAAGAAGAAGTATTACCCTTCCTTCCCTACTCCTTCCAGTTCTTCCCCTTCTCTGTATTGCCCTTATCTCGGATGGAACAGCATCGTAGAAGATAACTAGGTCAACGTCAGGAATGTGAAGCCCCTCCTCCCCCACGCTACTGCTGACCAGGATACTGCACTTACCGGAGCTGAAATACTCCAAAACAGCTTGCTGTTCATCCTGGTCCATCCCTTCGCTTCCTTCCTTGTCAGCCTGTCCAACGAATTTCTGCACAGAGAAACCGTCAGAGGCTAGCTTCTCAACAAGGTGTTCTATAGTGTCTCTGTACTGTGCAAAGACAAGTATCCTTGAGTCCGGCTTTCGTTCAAGCTGATTTTCTATGTTACTTTTAAGAGCGAAGTATTTACTGTGTTCAATATCCTTTATGGTCTCAACCTCATCTGTGAGGATCTTCCATTCACTTTCCTGGGTAAGCAACCTTATTGACCTGCTCTGCTTTCTCTCGCCCAGCCTCTGAATGTATTTCCAGAGAGTAAAACTCCCCTGCGTCTGGAGAAGCTCTAGTGCATGCAATATTGAGACTGCCTGTATCTGGAGAATAAGGGCCGTGAATAGATATCCCCTTTTCTCCCTTTCTTTCTCATTTTCAAGCATCTTTGATATATGTGACCTCAGCTCTAAAAGCGTCTTCTTAGAAACAGACGCGCCCTGTAGAAGACCTAGCTCCTCGAGCCTTGATATCTTTTTTTTAAGCATCTCCTTTAAGATAGACACTGCCCTCCCATACTCTTCAGGTATCTTCAGCCTGACAGGTTCCATCCTTATGCTCTCAACATACGATTTTACGTCCTCGTCCTGCTCTGTCCTTGTCTCCACATTCCTTATGAAAAGGTTTCTCGTTATTTCGTTTATTCGCGAAAGGTCCCCTCCAGGTGATGCGGTTAATCCTATAATCCTTGGATTTGATGCCTCTGCCATATACATCTCAGCCAGCTTAGTGTACGTGTAGTCCCTTACTGTTCTGTGCGCTTCGTCAAATACAGCCACAACCACGTCCCTTAAAGAAACTCTTCCAGATATAACGTCATTATATACTGTCTGTGGAGTTGCAAAGACAACCCTTGACCTCTTCCACATCTCAGCCCTCTTCGAGGGCTCCATCTCTCCTGTAAGAAGGGAAAAACTACTCACATCCAGTTCCATGTGTTTCATGAATGTCTTCATGTGTTGCATTGCAAGAGGCTTTGTAGGTGCTAGAACCATTGCCTTAGAGGATTCAAATTCGCTAAGCCTTGATGCGACAGCAATTAAAGCTATGATAGTTTTTCCGAGGCCAGTGGGTAGTACAACAAGAGTGTTATCCCTTACACAACTTTCCGCAATTCTTGACTGGTATTCTCTTGGATAGATGTCTCTTAAATTTACCATTATCTTACCTTGGCTTCATTTTCTCTTTTCTGTCCTCATTAACTTTGATGCATACTTTACAGAGTCTATTATTGTTTTATAACCTGTGCACCTGCAGAGGTTTCCAGAAAGTGCCTTCCTTATTTCTTCTTCACTAGGATTTGGATTGCTTGAGAGAAGCTGGTACGATGAGATTATCATGCCTGGAGTACAGTAACCACACTGCAGTCCCTGCTTCTCTACAAAAGCCTTCTGTATTGGATGCATACCACCCTTTGAAAGACCTTCAATTGTTACAATCTCTTTCCCTTCAGCCTGGACAGCAAGAATTGTGCATGACTTTACTGCCCTGCCATTCAGGAGTACAGCACATGCACCACAGCTCGAGGTGTCGCATCCCACATGAGTACCTGTCAGCCTTAACTCCCTCCTTATGAAATCTACAAGCAGCATTCTGGGCTGAACAACTCTTTCCACCTTCTCTCCGTTCACCACCATCGATACCTTAACTTTCATGGCTCAGATCCAACCTCCTTCAGAGAGACTTCGAAAGCCCTCCTAACCAACAGAGACACGACCTTTCTCTTGAAACTTTCACTTCCCCTCAGATCGTCAGATGGTTTAGATTCCTGTGATGCGACCTCTGATGCTCTTTTAATTGCTTCTCGAGTAATCCTCTGGTCATTCAGATAGTTGCATGCCTTTTCTGCATAGATAACTGTCGGTCCTACACCTGTGAGTGCTATCCTGCAGTCTCTAAACCTTTCACCATCAGAGGAGAACCACACAGCAACGCCTGCTATCCCGTAGTCCCCTGCAATCCTCTCCATCTTGATATAGGTGCCTTTGTAGCCTCTCGAGACTGGGATCACAACACTCTCAAGTATTTCGTTTTCCTTTAATGCAGTTGTGAAAGTGTCTACAAAAAAATTCCTTGCCTCTATCTCTCTTGCACCAGACTTGCTCCTGCAAACAATTCTGGCTCCTGTTACTAGTACAGCTGCTGGCATATCGTTGTTTGGATCTCCGTGTGCAATATTGCCTCCGAATGTCCCCATGTTTCTAACCAAGGGGTCTGCTATCTGCTCTGCACATTCAGGAATTATCCTAACCTTCTTTCTCAAAGCTTCGTATTTTTCAACATCTGCCATTCTTGTGAGGGTACCGATAACAATCCTCTTTCCCTCGTCCTTTATGAAATCAAGGCTCGATATCTTGTTTATGTCTACGATGTGCTTAGGCGCCACAATCCTCAGCTTCATCATTGGTATCAGGCTCTGCCCCCCTCCCATAATCTTGGCTTCACTTCCGTTCTTTTCAAGTATGTTAAGAGCCTCCTCGATCCCTTCTGGGCTATGATACTCGAAATCCTTTGGGTACACCTTATCAGCCTCCATTTAATAGAATATCTTCTTCTGTTAGCGGTGTTTTTGTGAACCACTTTCCTGCAAGTTTCTCAAGTGCCCTGATTGCCGCTGGAGGTACACCAATTGTAGGGCTCTCTCCAAGTCCTTTCGCACCGTGTGGCATCCTCGACTTCTCCCTGTCAAAGATGACTTCAAAATCTGGTGTTGCACTTATCTTTAGAACACCAGCCTCAGAAATGCTTCCAATAACAAGCTGACCATCCTCGTTGTATGCTGCCCTCTCACTAAGAACCTGTCCAAGCCCCTGCATCGCCCCTCCTATTACTTGGCTTACAGCCATGTTCCTGTTCAGGAGATTTCCTGCATCGTAGTATGAAATTATCTTGCTTATCCTTCCAAAGCCAAGTTTGTCTTTGGTTGCAAGCACAACATTGACACCCAACGAGTTAAGCTGTCCCTCAGGCTTAAAGAATACAGACTCATCAAACTCAAAGCTGAGAAGATCCTCTGCCTTGAATCTTGGACCTAGCTTTGCCCTAGCTTTTTCCCTTATTTTTCGGCATGCTTCGACAATTGCTGCACCTGCTAGCACGGCGCTCCTGCTTCCCCAGCTACCTACTCCCCTGTTTATTTTCTCTGTGTCGCTGTTTTCAAAGTAAATCTTCTCCATAGGTACGTCCAGTTCCTCACTTACAATTCTCCTCGCAAACTCATCATGCCCCTGGCCGTGGGAACTTCCTCCCAGCCAAACCCTAACTATGCCGTCTTGTATTTTAACTCGTGCACTTTCACCCGGTTCCAGGTTTGGTATTAATACAAAGAATGAGAGACCAAAGCCTCTTTTCCTCTTAAGGCTGCTATACCTTAGCTGCCTAGCTGCCCTAGCAAGAAAGCTTCGCGCATCGTTGACTTCTAGGCCAAGTGGGGACTTCCACTTTCCCTCATGTGTGTTGATCTTTCTAATTTCAAGAGCATCTTTTCCAAGCTTATCCGAAAGCATATCAATCATCCTTTCAACAAAGAAAGCAGCTTCCGGTCTTCCTGCGCCTCTGTAGGGACCAAGTGGGACCTTGTTTGTATAGACCGCCCTTGCTCTAACGTAAACTTTCTCTATTGCGTAGGGCCCTGTTATCTGGTAGCCTATCCAGCTGGGTGCCCAAGGTGCAACACCAACTGGATATGCACCACTATCGACAAGTATATCTGCCTTCAGCCCGACTATTCTTCCGTCTCTCCTGGCATAGATCTTCATGTCTGCGTATGCACCCCTTCCATGGGCTGTTGCTTGTAAATGCTCGAGCCTTGTTTCAATCCATTTCACGGGCCTCTTTGTTTTTATCGATGCATAAGCAGCTACAATATACTCCGGATAAATTCCACCTTTTGAGCCGAACGCACCACCTGTATCCATCTGTATCACTCTAACCTGCTCAGGAGATAGCTTCAGCGAACTGCAGATACCCTCCTTCCATGAATAGACTGACTGAGTTGAACCATAGATCGTAAGTCTCGTACCGTCATAGTGTGCAACTATGCCGCGCGGTTCGAGAGGGTTTGGTATTATTCTTTCACATCCAAGCCTTTCCTCGAGTACAACATCCGCACTCTCGTCAAAGTCCTTACCCAGCTTTGTGTCGACAAAGACATTTGAATTTGTGTTCGGGTGGATTGGTTCGCTATCAATAGCCTTGTACGGGTCAACAACAGGCTTCAGGGGTTCGTACTCAATTTCGACCTCTTCTGCTTTATCTTCTGCCTCGTATATGTCCTCAGCAATAACCGCCGCTACTGGTTGCCCAACGTAGCTCACGTAATCTGTTGCTAGTACGGGATAGTTTACACGTGTTTTTCTTTCTGTTGCGCCCTCACCAACTGATGTCATGCTTGCACTCAGCTCTCTACCTGTAATTTCACCATTGACCTTGAGTATCTTTGCCCTTGCGTATGGGCTCCTTACAATCTTCAGGTAAAGCATGTTGTCAAAGAAAATATCGTCAACATACTTTCCCCTGCCTAGGACAAAACGCACGGATGCAGGGAGTGGCTTTTCCAGCTTTCTTTCCTCTTCGATAAGCATTTGAGAGCAGCCCAGTGCAGAACAGTGTTATCAACATTATCTTATCATAAAAAACTTTTAGTGGATTTTCCAAACAACTGAAATGATGAAACTAGAAGTAGGCTATAGATCTGTTCCGGGAAGCTCGCATCCGTATGAGGATAGAATACTCGTTGACCAAAAGAGGCGTCTTTTTGCTGTAGCTGACGGCGTTACTATTTCAAGTCAGGGAAGTGGTGGGATCGCTGCAGAAATAGCAATCTCTGAGTTCAGCAGAGTGTTCTCCCAAGATGTTCTCAAAGCGTTACATCAAGTAAACAGCAGGATGATTAAGCTCAAGCTCGAGGATAAGAGCATAGGCGAAACAACCCTTACTGTTGCTTACTTTAGTAACTCTCAAGCAGAGGTTGCTAATGTTGGAGACAGCCCCGCTTTTATTGTCAGGCGCGATAAACTCGAACAGCTGACAAGGAGTGACAGGTCTCCTCTTGGTGGTTTATTGCAAGTTATAGGTTTAGTCGAGGAAATACACCCACATATTTCAAGAGTCTCAATTGAAAGAGGCGACTTTTTCCTGATTGCTTCTGACGGAATTAGCCATATTCTTCATGAGAAAATAGTCGTCCCACTGGTGAAGAATCTTTCCAAAACATCCCAGATAGCTGATAAACTTGTAAGCTTGGCAGAGCATTTCCCATCTGGATATGATGACGATAAAAGTGTTATTGTCATAAAGGTAGT
>CADDZR010000023.1 GCA_902812495.1 archaeon
CTAGTTCTTGAGCTAGCTATATTGATAAGGAAGCTATCGTAAAGGTAGCTTCCTTCCCCTGTTTTTGTTTATCCTTATATTGATAGAGTATTTTCTGTTTCAATGAGATCTGGTATAAGCTCAGTCTATGGCTTTGTTGCCCTCTACCTTCTTGTTTTTGCTGGTATTTATGCTGTGGAGAATATAGTTGAGTCTCAGAGAAGTGTAAATTCATCAGTCATGAGGCAGGAAGACATATCCTCAAAGAAGGTTCAGGAAAGGCTTGATGTTAGGGAACAAAACGGAAGCTTGGTTGTTGCAAACCTAGGTAACTTTCCTTCCCAGGTTGTTTATCTATTTGAAAGGTCTGGTACATCCCTACACTTCAGGAACATCTCGATTCAACTCCTCCCAGGCTCTGTTTCTTCGTTAAGCTTGGACAATAACATAACATATGCAGGCGTCGTAACATCCCTAGGAAATACATTCGTTGCTACAAAAATAAACCAAAGCTGCAGTTCTTCATCCTACACACTGACTGTAACTGTACTCCCGAAAAATGCAGGGTACACAGAGCCTCAGGGTATACTAACCATTTGCAAAGGGCAGCTAGTTCAGCTGCAGGCATTTCCCCTAAGAGGCTACGTGTTTCTCAAATGGAACGGTTCCCTCTCCACCAAAATGAACCCTCTTACAATCATAGTTAACAGCTCCCTTGTGCTCACAGCTGTTTTTGTCCCTTCCCTTACAATAAAGGTTTTTCCAGAGGCTGATGGTTTTTCCTACATGAAGAATAAGACAAGGGTTGCAGACGTGCTTGTCTACGGTGCGCCACAGAATGTAAGGCTTAGAGCAAGCGGGCCAAGCAGTGTAAGGGCTGTTATCTCCCCATCATACTTAAGAAGCTCAATTAACGGTACAGCTTCAAGGCTGTATGTTATCTACGAGCCTCTCTCTTACAACAAGAATTCTTCCATAACTATTACAGCAACAGGAGAGTACAATCAGACAGCAACCTCATCATACACAATATCTGAAACTCCTCAAGATGGCTTTTGCTGTTCTTCATTAGCCTACAACAGCTTTGCTCCAAGGCTTCACCACTCCGCAAAGGTTGGAAATTCCTATGTCTATTTTATGAACACTCTTTACTCTGAGCCTGGAACAAGCAGAAAGTATATACAGCTAACATACAGGCTGATTAGATATGAGGGCTGGTGGAACTACTATGACTACACTATTGCATCGAACTGCCAGGCTGATACGCCGATAGATATTTTCTCCTATGGAAATGAGATTGCAATAGCAAACTTCGGGCTCGACGGCCTTAACTTCAACATTGGGACACTTTCAGGCAACAGCATAAGCTGGTACTACATGCCCTCAGCAGTTGGCTACTGCTCCACAGGCATACTTGTCAGTGGAACAAACTATCCAATTTACCAAGGAGATAAATTCTTGGCTAATAACATGCTGTTATCTCTCCTAATAGATGGGGTTTCGAACATATGGGTTGCTGTAAATACATATGACCCATACACAATGAGCTACCACATTGAGCTTTTAAAGTCAAATATACTTTCCATGATGCTTGGATGCACTCCGTCAAACTGCAGGTCAATGGTCTGGGACGATGTTTTTATATCTCAGCCTCTCTCAAACCAAGCAGTCCCTAGCCTCTTCTATTCCTCAGGAAAGCTAGTCCTAGTCTACCAGGTTTTCAGCAAGGAATGCAACCCTGATAACGTATTCATATCAACTAACTTCGGAGCAAGCTGGAGCTATTCTGGTTCTTACGTTGCATCTGGCCATCCTCTATGTGGTAACAACTCTTCGGGCACAGTTATGAAGGATCAAATTTATTTTGGAGGTGTTAACTCTGCAAATCAGCTTTCTTGGTGGTCCCTAAACCTAACATCTTTATCTTCCTTTACACCTTCCTCTCCCTACGTGCAGGGTGCAGCTTCTGGTGCAATGGCAACAGCTGGAAGTGAAGTTGTGCTTGCCTACGTTTCTTCAAATACTGTCCATGTTGCATACAGCTACAGGCCAGAGAAATCATGGCTCTATGATGAGGTTGTTGCCTACGGATATGAGAGTGTCTCCTTCCCTTCCCATACTGGTTCATTCCAGCTTATACTTCTCTGCTCTGAAAATTTCAGGTCACCTAACCCTGCAGGTGTTTCAGCTGTGCTTATAACATTCTGAGAGGTCAAATCTTAAAATCTGTAGAGGATAAAGATGTGTGTTGCGTAGGGGTATTTTTGTTGTCTGGGGTCCTTTCGGGCACAGGATGGATGAGCTTGCAGAGATTGCAGGCGGAAGTAGAGTAAACCTAACTGTCCTCTATGGACCAAGGTACCTTGCTCCATTTAGATACCTCTTCCTTTTTTTCTACACACTTATTTTCCTTTCAAGAACAAAGCCAGATTATGTATACTCTCAAAATCCCCCAGTCTTTTGTCCTCTAACCTGCCTGCTTTACTGCTCTCTTGCAAGGAAAGAACTTTTCATAGACCATCATTCACTTTGGAGTATAAAGACAGTTTACGGCCTTCCTGGCAGAATAGTAGGGTTGATTGAGAGGTTCTGCTCTTTTGCAGCATCAGGGAATTCATCACCCCACTACCTCTGGGCGTCTAAGCTTTCTTGGATGGGAGCAAGGAATGTTATCGTCATACACGACTTTGTTGAAAGGAACAGCTTTGAGAGGGACGAGCATTTAAGAAGGGAGCTAACAAACTCGAAGTACATAGCAATAAGCTCTCACGGCGGGCATCCTCTTGAAAGGATAGAGGTTGAGATAGAGGCTGTCTCCAAGCTTGAAGAAGTCTCCCTCATTATAACAGGTCCAGAAGCAAAGCTCCTTCCAAGGTTAAAGAAAATAAATCTCCCAAAAAACGTTCTCTACCTAGGCTTTTTACCGATGGAAAAGTATCTGAGGCTCAAGGCTTCATGCGACTTTGCTCTTAACATAACAGATGAGCCATACACACTATCCCACGTACTTTTTGAATACGTTGCAAGCTCACTTGCAGTCATCTCTTCAAGACAAGAGGTTGTGTTCTCTGTCTTTGGAGATTCCATCATGTATTCGGATTCAAATCCTGACGATGTTAGGAGCAAGATAAAAAAACTCCTTAGCAACGGCAACCTAGATGAATACAGGAAAAGGGCCTTGGAGAAATGGAAAGAGCTAAAGGAGAGGAGAAAGGATGAGATTTCAACTTTTCTCAAAATGCTGAAAGTTTAAGTTATGGTTTGTAGCAGCATTAAAGGGTTGAAGGCAATAATTCTAAGTGGAGGCCAAGGCCTGAGGCTCAGACCTCTCACCGAAGACAGGCCAAAGTGTCTAATACAGGTTAACGGAAGACCTATCTGCGAATACCAGATTGAATGGCTGAAGAAAGAAATAAATGTTGAGGAGGTTATATTTGCTTGCGGCTACAGGTGGGAGAAGCTAAAAGAGTACTTTGGTGAGAGTTACAACGGTGTAAAGATAATGTACAGTGTTGAGGAAAAAATGCTTGGAACAGGTGGTGCAATAAAGAAGGCAATACTTGACTTTGCGGATAAGGAGGATGTTGTTATAGCAATGAATGGCGATATAATAACTGACCTTGAGCTAGAAAGAATGATGAAGGCACACAAATCCTCCCCTGACATAACAGCAACAATGCTTGTGGTGCCCTATAGGTCTAGCTTTGGTGTTGTTTACATAGATAAGTTGAAAACAGTTAGGAAGTTTGAGGAGAAGCCTGAGTTCCCAGATGTGTGGATAAATGGAGGTGTTTACATAATCAACTCGAGGAGGATACTGAAACACCTGCCTGAAAAGGGGGATATAGAGAGGGAGACATTTCCAAAGCTTGTGCCCCATGGCGAACTGATGGCATATCCTTACTACGGTAACTGGTGGTACATAGACTCGATGAAGGACCTCAGGGAGGTTGAGCTTTCCCTAAACCCAAAAACATCCTAGCCCTCTTAAGCACAACTTGCATCATTCTATCAGTAAGCTTACCTGTGTAGGTGTTCCTTGGGCTAGGATGGTAGCATGCCATCAGGCTTGTTACTTTTTTAAACCTGTAAAGCTTGCCATGTACAAAACTTATACCTTTGACATTCTCGCCGTGCATAGATGCATACTTCAAGTAGGAAGAAAATGCAAGCTGTCCAAGTGCTATTACAAGCTTTTTCCTCTTTAAAAGAGAGAGCTCCCTTTCAAGATATGGGAAGCAGTTCTCGAACTCCTCTTTTGTCGGCTTGTTTTCTGGAGGTGCGCATTTTACTGCAGCTGTCATGTAGCAGTTAATCAGCTCCAAACCATCGTCCTTGTGCTCCGATGTTGGTTTGTTCGAGAAGCCAGCCTTGAATAGGTTTCTCACTAGAAACCTAGCGGACTCATCCCCAGTGAATATCCTGCCTGTCCTGTTCCCGCCGTGAGGTGCAGGAGCAAGGCCGATTATTATTAGCTCAGCGTTTAGATCTCCAAATCCAGGCACAGGCTTCCTCCAGTACTCCATATTTGAGAAGGATTTCCTTGCTTTTAAGCTTTCCCTGAATCTAACGAGTCTAGGGCATTTCCTGCAGCTAACAATTTCTGCACTCAGGCTCTCGAACTCTTTTTCAAGGCTCAATATATCTAGCTGGCTTCTTTTGAGATCTCAAAAAGGTTTTATCAGCTAATTTATTGAGTTATGTTTAAGAATGGAAGGGGAATACATAAGGACGATAAGGAAGGAAGAGCTCCCTCCAAGCACTATGAAAACAGTTAAGGTTCAAGGTAGGTACGTCTTGCTTGCAAACGTAAAAGGAAAGGTGTATGCTATGGGTGCCATATGCAACCACAGAGGCTGGGACCTTTCGGAAGGCTCGTTGGATGGCTTTATTATTACATGTGCAGGCCACGGCTCAAAGTGGGACCTTAGAACAGGAAAAGGAAAGTTTGAGGAACCTCTGCCAGATGAACCTGTTTACGAGGTCAGGGAGGAGGAAGGTTACATATGCATCAGGCTCTCTAAATAGAAGAAATATCTATAAAGAGTTCAAAACAGGCTCGCCACATCTTGATATTTAACAGGCTCGGTACTTTTATTGCTAAAAGGTATAAACTAATAATTCCGGTCTGGATTGCGGCTCTCTTCCTTCTCTCCCCTCTCATAATAAACGCTTCTAAGTATGTCTCCCTCCAGCAGACATCAACAACAAATCTAAGCTCTGAATCCCAGCTTGCTCAAAATATAATCAACAGCCAGTTCAAGGGCTCCTCTTCCGATTCTCTAATAGTAGTCATAAGTTCAGACAACGTTCTAACAAACAGCACAAGAAAATTTGTTTCTTCGTTGATAGAGAATGTCTCAAGTGATAACAAGATGAGAGGCTTGATCTCCGCAGGGAGTGTCTACATCTCCTCAGCAAAGCTGCTGAACAGTACTTTAAACGCTGAGTTAAAGGTTAGAAATGGTACTGAAACACTTCTAAGCCTTTTCTTTGGTGTGCCAGCCACTTTTCTAAAAATCTGGACCACTCAATATGGTATGAACATATCCTCTATTCCACAGGCAGAGAAAGACACATCCAGCTTGCTAGCATTACAGATAAAGAATAGCACAGAGCTACTCCTTGCGCAGAGGTACCTCTCTCTCTTTGTATATTCTTTCTCCAACTCAAGCGGGCCTTACCAGCAGAGGGTTGAAGGATCTATAATCAACGCATCCTCACAGATAATAGGATTATTCCCCCAGAGCTTGAAGTACTTTGCAGAGGACATTGTGAAACATTTCACAATGGAGAACTTTACATCAAGCAACAGCATAGAGAGATTTACAATATCAGAAACAGCGAAAACAACATTGTTCTCTGAAAGGATGTGCTCCTACGTTTACAGCATTGTAAACGGCTCTTCATCCTATTCAAATATTCTGGAACTCATGATATCAGACCCAGATAAGTTCGGGCTCCCCCAAATATACAGCCAGACAGTCTCAGGATACCTCAGCAGAGACCACAAAGTTATGCTTGTTACCTTCTCCTTCAACAATGTTACTGACTCTGATATATCAGAGCTAAGAAGTATTGTATCACAGCTTTCACCAAAGTTCTCAATGTCCTCTTCCGTGTACGTGACGGGCCAAGAAGCTCTCAGACATGACATAGTTACAAGTGACCTGCATGATGCTGACATAATACTCCCAGTTACAATAGCCCTACTTCTTGCTGCCACTGGCATATACTTCAGGTCCTTGCTCACACCTTTTGTTTCTCTTGGTACTATAGGCATAGCCCTAGGCATTTCACAGGTAATGATTGTTCTAGTTGCCCTTTACATTGCTGGAGTTGATGCAACAACACCCACAATACTACTCACGGTATTAATGGGCGTTGGTACAGACTACTCCATATTCTTACTTGCAAGGTACAGGGAAGAGAGGGTTAGGGGAAACGACCCAGAAAGGAGCTTGATTACAAGTGTTACATGGGCTGGTGAGAGCATAACAACGAGCGGTATGACTGTCGTAGTTTCGTTTGCATTCCTTGGGCTCCAGCCAGTAACATATCTGAAGAGCCTTGGCCTTGTAGTTGGACTAGGTGTTTTAGTTGCACTCCTTGCATCCTTAACACTCATACCTTCAATAGTAATGCTGATGCCAGACTTTATCTTCTTTCCAAACGTTGGGAAGAGGTTCAAGGCTTATTCGCATAGAGTGATACACTCGCTTGAAAACAGGCTAGGTTATTTCTCTAGGTCTGGCGACTTTGCAATAAAGCATGCAAAGGCAATATCAGTCATAGCCCTTCTTGTTACTGTTCCTTCAATCTATGTATGGAGTACAGTTATTCCGAGTTACGACTTTCTAAGCGCTGCTCCAAAGAATGTAGAGGGAGTTACAGGTTTCAACATACTCACATCATCCTTCGGCTCGGGAACACTATTTCCAACCTACGTTGTAATAAACTTCACAAAGCCTGTTTACAGCAACTCATCATTCAACATCCAGGAACTCCAGCTCATAGACAAGGTTAGCAACATAACACTCTCAAACAGCTTAGTCAAGTCTGTAACAGGTCCAACAAGGCCAGGAGGTGCAAGGATATATTTTGGAAGCATTGGTCCTGACCCAAGGTCTCAGCTGATAAAACAGAACATACTCTCAAACATAGGAAGGGATGCCCATTATGTCCTTTTGAAGGTCGATATGAGCCAATCTCCATTTACGGAACAGTCCCTTGAAGCTGTATCTCAGCTCAGGAATAACCTTACATCTTTCGCGAGGCAGCATGCAGACCTCATCAGCTCGATATACGTTGGTGGATCTGCAGCGTCAACGCTAGATACAAGCTTTGTAGTTAACTCGGAGTTCTACCAAGTAATAGGATACGTAACTATTGCTGTTGCCATAATACTTCTATTTGTGCTAGGCTCCCTCTTCCTCCCTATCTTTGCTGTTGCATCTGTTGTAATGAGTATAACGTGGACAATAGCTGCAACAAAAATTGTATTCTCAGAGATTTACCATGCACCAATCCTATACATAACACCTTTAACACTCTTTGTTCTCCTTCTTGGTCTTGGCATGGACTATAACATCTTCATACTCACAAGAATAAGGGAAGAAGCAACAAAGGGTAAAGAGCTAAAGGAAGCAATTATATCCGCAATAGAAAATACAGGGGGCATAATTACAGCAGCAGCAATCATACTTGCAGGCTCTCTAGGTGCTCTGATGCTCTCGTCCGGCTTGTTGCTTAAGGAGTTTGGTTTTGCATTCTTCTTCTCTATAATTGTTGATGCTATGGTAACGAGGACATATATTGTACCAGCCGTAATGTCTTTGCTAGGCAAATGGAACTGGTATGCTCCTGGAAGGCTCCAGAGGGTAAGGATCCAGGATGAAAGAAAGCAGAGAGAAAAGTGAGATAGACGAAGAAGTCCTTGCTGAAGCATGCTACTATCTAACAAAGCTTGGGCTCGATAAAGAGAAGGTAGCTTCAGAATTTGGTATATCAGTCAAGGAAGTCTCGAGACTTGCCTCGTTATACAAAAAGAAGATAAAATCCGGCAAGGTAAGGGAAGAGTCTTTTGATGCTATATTCTGGGAAAGGGTGAAGAAAGAAGCTGAAGGCGATGTTAAGCTCACATTTGTTTCAAGAAAGGGTTTCCATCATGCATGGAAGTCAGAGCTTGAGAAGCTAGATGGTGAAGCTTTGATGGAGATATACGAGTCAAGCAAGGATTTCCTTAACATGGACCCAAATCAGCGTTTTGTTGAGCTTGTTAGTCCGAAAGGCTACGACCCTCTCGCATTGGAAAGAGAGATAAAGAAGGCAGTGGATGTGGTAGGAAGGATACTTGAAGAGAAATACGGCCGCAAAGTCTGATGGCATATTTTGAAAAATTTTTGAATTTGCATACAGCAATTAGGCTTAAATCTTCTTTTTTTCTAACCTTTGGACTGGTATGACCCTCGACGAAAAGATCCGATTGGGCATGCTCGCCCTCTCTGGAGCCAGTCTAGTCTTCACAACCCTCGGGTTGCACATATCTCCCCTGGAGATAGTAGGCGGCTCAGGGGCAAACTAAAAGCACTGGCTAGCTAATAGCCGTGCTTTCCTTAATTTTTATTAAAAGACTTTCAAACTTGGGTATAAGTTCTGTTGGTTCAAACTTCCATCTCTTTGTTTGAGAATCAAATAGCTTGTAGGATACGGTAAATGCTAGCGCATTTGTCTGGTCCATAAAGTATAATTTTGCCCTTTCTCCAATACTAGATAATGTTTCACCAAGGAACTGTAAAACTTCGACTAAATAGTCTATAGGTATTGCGATTTGAGCCCAGTAATCCTTACCTAATGCTTCTGCCCAGACAAAAGGAAGTATACTAACTTTGGAAGCTAGCTCTAGTTTTTCAGAATCTGACAAATCGCGTGCAAGTATATCTGTCCTCAGATAACGATGTTTTCTGTGCAAAGCTCGTTCAATAGCATAATCATATTTGGTTCCTGTCCACCTGACCATATAACCTTTAATCATACCTGAGGATCTGATGTGATTTAAGTAATGCCACACCATCTTTTTGTAATTCACACCAATTTTTTCTGAAATCTCCTTAAGCGTTTGCGTTGCATCCATATTTAATTCCTTAAGTATTAAGAGGTCTGTATAGTCAAACTCTCCTTTTGGTGTTGGGTTATAACTTACAGCATCGTAGCTTGGTGTTGCTGTCAAATCCAAATCCCATCTTCCTGTCTCAAAATTATATTTCTCTGCCTTCATAGGGACAATCCTGAGCCATTCGAAGCTGTAAAGAGATATCGATTCAAACAAGCCAATTCCCTTCAATGTCATTAAAAAGTCCACGTAATTATTTACATACTCGGCAGGGACACTTGCATTAACAATCCACTTGTCTTCAAGAAGCATTTTTTCAAATCCTGTAACATAGCAAAGCTCGTTCATCGAGCTAAGAATTGGAATAATGAAACTGTTCATATACTTTGGAAATTGAACAACAAATACAATTCTTTTTAGACCAAGAAATTCATGATTTACTATTGCCTGGATCGCGAAATCCTTGTCGATTATCTTCCTCTTGTACCTGTATCTAACTGTTTCCTTGAACTGTCCAAGCCTCCTCGAGATCTCAGCTATGTCAGGTCCAACTTCTGTGATTAATCTAACGAGCTTGACCATTTCCTCATGGGTATCTTGGGACCTCTCCTCGACCAAAGTCAAATATATGTCGCCTTTTTGATGGCAAACTCCCAAATTTTGTAATACTTAAACTTAATTGTAATCTTCATGCTAACTTTTTAAATTTCTAAATGCAACAAATTTCCTCAAAGTTAAAAGCAAGCATTTCCCAGCCTTTATTGACTGGGCTTATGATTGAGGGTTTGGAAAGGGAATCACTTCTCTCGGTAGTTAGGAATTTTCACGGTAAAAGAATACTTGTAGTTGGTGACATAATACTCAGCAGGTACGTCGAGGTTGCAGCAAGGAAGCTTGCAAGGGAAGCACCTGTCCCAGCGGGGGATTACATTGGCGAGACCTACCTCCCAGGCGGTGCAGCTAACCTTGCAAGGGAGCTTGTATCGCTCGGTGCTACAGTTTCTGTTATTGGCTTGGTTGGAAACGACGAGTATGCAAGCTGGCTAATGCAGGAGTTTGACAGGAACGGTATAGAGCACTCGGGTATAATAGTTGACCAGACAAGACCTACATCCCTCAGAACATGGATAATGGTCAACGGCTTCCATTCTCTGAGAATAGACAGGGAGGACAGAAGGGATGCGCCTCTAGCAATATCGAAGAGGATACTTGCAGAAGCTGAGTCAAGGATAAAGGATTCTGACTGTATTGTTCTCTCAGACTACGACAGAGGAGTGGTAACAAGCGTTGTAATAAGCGGTATAGTTTCCTCTGCCTTCTCCCTTGGAAAGATTGTTGTGGGTCAACCAAAGATGCACCACTACCTTGACTTTCAAGGTGTGACATACGTGAAGTCGAACATACAGGAAGCAGCAAATGCAATAGGAATGAGCATAGTTAACGAGACAAGCCTGAGGAACCTCGGCATAAACCTGATGAGCAGGCTTGACTGCAAGGCACTTCTTATAACTAGGGGTGAGGAGGGCATGACACTTTTCGACAGGGAAAGTGTTACACACTTTCCTCCAATCGCTGGAAGGAGAAACTTCTTCAGTAAGGTAGGAGTCAGGGATGCAATGACAGGTGTCTTTGCACTTGCTCTTGCATCAGGCTCAAACATATATCAAGCAACATGCCTAAGCAATGTTGCTGGTTATGTCAGGAGTGAGCTCCAGAGGACAGTTGCCCTTTCCACACACAGCCTTGAAGAGCAGATTTCAAAGGTAGAGGAGTTTGTTCAGAGGATAGTCCAGGCACCGGTGAGAAGATAGTGGCAACAGCCCAGGAAGTTCTTAGGTTAAAGGAAATTGCAAGGAATACAAGGAAGCTAATACTAGAGAGCCTAGCAGAAGCAGGCTCAGGTCATCCGGGTGGGTCACTTTCTGCTGTTGAGCTTCTTGTAACGCTTTACTTCAGGATAATGAGGCACGACCCAAAGAACCCGAAATGGGAGGATAGGGACAGGTTTTATCTGAGCAAGGGTCATGCCGCACCGCTTCTATACGCAATTCTGGCTCAGGCTGGATACTTTCCTGTGGAGGAGCTGAAGACACTCAGAAAGCTTGGTTCTAGGCTGCAGGGCCATCCATCTCCGATTCTACCAGGGGTTGAGGCACCCTCAGGTTCAGAGGGAATTGGACTTTCGCTTGGTGTTGGAACTGCTCTGGCTGGAAAGCTTGACAAGAAAGGATACAGGGTATACGTGCTAATGGGTGACGGGGAGCAGCAGGAGGGTCAGGTATGGGAGGCTGCAATGTCAGCTTCAAAGTACAGGCTTGACAACCTCACAGCAATAATAGACAGGAACGGAATACAGCAGGATGGACTTACAGAGCAGATAATGCCTATAGAACCTCTTGCCTCAAAGTGGAGGGCATTCAACTGGAATGTTATAGAGGTTGATGGATACGATTACATGCAGCTCATAGATGCGTTTGATCTTGCTTCATCCGTTAGAAACAGGCCGACAGTAATAATTGCACATACTGTTAAAGGCAAGGGTATATCATTCATGGAGTGGTCCCCGCATTATCACGGTGTAGCTCCTCCAAAGGAAAAAATGAGTGACCTTCTTAGCGAGCTAGGTAAGTAGCTTGAGGATAAAGATATCCCCATCCATAGCTGCTGCAGACCTCTCGAGGCTTGGAGATGCCGTTCTTCAGGCTGAGAAGGCTGGGGCTGATATGATACATCTTGATATAGCGGACGGTCACTTTGCTCCAAACATAACATTCGGGCCAGGGACAGTTAAAGCACTAAGGAAACTCACCTCCCTCCCTTTCGACACACATCTAATGATAACAGACCCTCTTGTATATCTTGATGCTTTTGTTGAGGCAGGTTCAAACATAATCTCCTCTCACTGTGAGGTCCTTGATGAGGCCAAGTTCTCAGAACTAAGAGAGAGGCTAAGTGATAAAGTGAAATTAGGTATAGCAATGAAGCCTGATACAGAAGTCCCTGAATGGGTAATGGACAATCTTGAAAGGATTGATTTGCTCCTAGTTATGACAGTTAATCCAGGTTTCAGCGGTCAGAAACTGCTTACCTCTGTGCTTCCAAAGATTTCATATCTCTCATCCCACATTAAAAGCAAGGGTTTGAAGACAGAGATAGAGGTTGACGGAGGAGTAGAACCTGAGAATGCACAAGAGCTAGTTAGAAGGGGTGCAACAGTCTTGGTTGCTGGTGCAAGTGCATTCAGGAGGGGTAACGTTGAGCAAGCAATAAAAGAGCTGAGGGAGAAGGCAGAAAGTGCGCTGGTGGTAAAATGAGCTACAAGCTTGGTTCAATGAGGGACGCATTTGGGGAGGCTCTTGTCGAGCTTGGTGAATCGAACCCAAGGGTAGTTGTCCTTGGTGCTGATACAACAGGTTCTCTGAAATCTGCAATGTTTGGCTCCCGCTTTCCAGAGAGGTTTTTCAACCTTGGAATTGCGGAGCAGAACCTTGTGAGCGTTGCTGCTGGCTTTGCCCATGCAGGAAAAATTGCATATGCAGGTACTTATTCAATTTTCGTTCCAGGGAAATGTGTTGACCAGATAAGGAACAATATAGCGTATCCTGAGCTTGACGTAAAGCTTGTCTGTTCTCATGGTGGTATCTCTGTTGGGCCTGATGGTGCATCCCACCAGCAGATAGAGGATATTGGAACAATGCGTGCAATACCGAAGATGAGGGTTGTTGTGCCAGCAGATTCTGTCTCAACAAAGAAGATAGTAAAGGCAATTGCAGATATACCAGGTCCATTTTACGTAAGGCTTGCAAGACCCTCAACACCCATTATTTATGATAGCGGGTTCGAGTACATCTTTGGAAAATCAACTATTCTGAAAGAGGGAAACGATATTGCATTAATAGCATGTGGAATAATGGTTCCTGAGGCTTTGAAGGCTGCTTCAATTCTTGCAGAGAGAGGAATACAAGCATCTGTAATCGACATGCATACAGTAAAACCAATAGATTCTGAAACGATAGAGAAGTTTGCAAGGAAGTGTGGCTCAATAGTTACAGCTGAGGAGCACAACATACTAACAGGCCTCGGTTCTGCTGTTTCAGAGGTTGTTACAGAAACATATCCAGTTATTGTTAAGAAGGTTGGTGTAAGGGATACTTTTGGAGAAAGTGGGGATGCTGCTGAGCTTCTGAAGAAGTATGGGCTAACAGCAGAGAATATTGCTCAAGCTGCAGAGCAAGCTGTGATAAAACTAAGGAGATGAG
>CADDZR010000024.1 GCA_902812495.1 archaeon
TAGAAAACGCAGAAAGGATGCTCGAGGCCACCAAAGGATAAGATTAAAGAGTATTGTAAATGGGCGCGGTAAGTAATGCTGATTATAACTCTCCTCAAGGGAGTGCCAGCAAGGACAACAAAGGTCGTTACTCTTGGTGGTATACTGAAAAGGGAGGAGATGGACATAGTTTTAAATCCCCACGATATGAAAGCGGTCGAGGCTGCTGATTTTTTCAAGAGGTGTGTTGGTGGTAAGCTAATAGCTTTATCTATGGGTCCAGACCAGAAACTTGCACCTATAATGAAGCCTCTGTTTGAGGCGGAGGTTCACGGTGTTGACGAGATAGTTATACTGAGCGACAGGAGGATGGCTGGTTCGGATACATGGGCAACATCATACACGGTATCTCTAGGTATAAAGAAGATAGTCGATGTACATCAAAAGGCAATAGAGAAGCTCATCGAAGCCATTAAGAAATACGGTTACTCTGAAATGGTAAGGAACGTTGCATCAGAGCTTTATTATAAAAATCTCATTCCAAACAGGGTTTACAGCGAGCTGAAAGCAGTTAAGGGAACTATTGTAGAGGATTTTCTCTCTGGAAAATTAAGTTCGCAGGAGGCTATTTCCATGCTAGAAAAGGAAAGGGAGAAGTTAGGAAAGTTTGTTATAGTTGCAGGTGTAAAGACGACAGACGGAGAGACAGGAAGCGTCGGCCCACAAGTTGCCGAAGCTCTTTCTCTGTTAATTGGAAGAATTATACCACACGCAACATATGTAGAGGACATAAAAATCTCGGAAGAAGGAACAAGAATAACGATAGAGAGGAAGCTCGGCAACCTCCTTCAGGTTGTGGAGATGGACCTGCCTTCCCTTCTGACAATTGCAGAGGGATACAGACCAAGGCCTCCCTCAGCATTGAAGCAGATAGATGTGAGGATGAATAGCTACAGGGGAAAGGTTCCTGAACCAATTAGGTGGAACGGAGACGATATAGGTGCTGACCCATCAAAGATGGGCCTCTCAGGCTCCCCCACAATAGTAGGACCTGGCGTTGACATAGGTAAGCCTCCTGTCCAGAAAGTTGTCGGAAAGACTCTTGTCTTTGTTAAGAAGGTGGATTCAGTTGAGCATGAAGGAAAAAGCTACGGTCCTTTTGAGGTTGGAGACCTTGCGGAAGGACTCCCAGAAGCACTTCTTCAGAAACTTGTGATGGAAGGCAATGTCGCAAGGTTCAACCTCGATATGCTAGTGAGGGAGATAATGTTTTGATTGAAGAGTACAGGGATGTATGGGTTTATCTTCAGCATGATTCCATGCATCTAACACAGGATTCCCTTGAGTTGCTTGCGGCTGGTAGGAAGGTTTCAGATAAGCTCGGGCAGAGACTTGTTGGCATAGTTCTTGGATACAGCCTTCAAAACGTTGTAAGGGAAGCTATAGCTTACGGAGCTGATTCTGTGATATACATAGATTCAGAGGACTTCAAGAACTACTTCAACCTACTTTATATAGATGCGCTTTACGAGATGGCAGTCAAGTACAAGCCGTATGCATTTCTCTTTGTCGCAAACGAGCAGGGAAAGGATATAGCTGGAAGGCTTGCGTACAGACTTAACACAGGACTTGCAACTGACAACATAGAGCTCGACGTCGGGGACTACTACAATCCAGCGTTAAAGGAGACGTTCAGGAACCTCTTGATACAGATAAGACCTGACTTTGGTACAAGGGTTGCCAAGATATACACACCCAGACACAGGCCCCAGATGGCAACGATTAGACCTGGTAATTTCAAAGCCCTTAAACCAGATGATTCCAGGAGGGGCGAGATAATTAGATTTGAATTTGTGAAGAAGGATAGCTATCCTGCAAGGGTTGTTGAGACAAGAGAGCTTCCAAAGAGCCCAGTCATGCTCAAGGAGGCGGAGGTTGTAATTAGCCTTGGCCTCGGGATACTGAAGGACAAGTCAGGTATGCCAAGGGATCCAAGAGAGGCGTACGAGATGGCACTGAAATTAAGGGATATTTATAGAAAGCTTGGAAAGAGGGCTGAGATAGGTGCTACAAGGGCACTTGTTTATGCAAAGATAAAAGAGCTTGAGGGACTAATAGGCATGGACCATCAAGTCGGCCAGACAGGTGTAACAGTAAGACCGGAGATTTACATTGCTGTAGGTATAAGCGGTGCACTCCAGCACAGGGTAGGAATGCAGAACTCAAAGAAAATAGTTGCAGTAAACATAGACCCGGATGCACCAATTTTCCAGATTGCACACTATCCTATTGTTGGTGATCTCTATGAGGTTCTTCCTGAGATAATAAAGAAGATGGAGGCAATCCAAGTTGGGAAGTGAATATGATGTAATTGTTGTGGGCGCTGGCCCCGCAGGAGCAGCGTGCGCATTAACACTTGCGAGGAAGGGTGTTAACGTACTTATTCTCGAGAAGGCGAAGATACCTGGAGAGAGGAATATGACTGGAGGTGTGCTGTATGGCTCGTTTGTACCAAAGTACGGAATGATAGATCTTGTACCCGACTTTGGATCTAGAGCTCCAGTACAGAGAAAGATAATTACGCACGACGTTGTTATCCTGGGTGAGCCTGACTGGGAGAGAGGTGTCTGCAAGTACTACAAGCTGGACAAGAGATCTTTGGTTGCAAAGTTTGGAATTGTTACTCTTGACTTTGAGACAGGGCACGACTACTCTGTCCTTAGAAGGTCATTCGATAGATGGTTTGCTGAGCTTGCTGTTTCAGAGGGAGCTATGCTCTCAACCGAAACAACAGTTGAGGGCCTTGTTCTGGATAACGGTTCTGTAAAGGGTGTAACAACAACTAAAGAAACAATAACTTCTGATGTTGTTATAGACTGCTCGGGCATAACGTCGAAGCTTGTCGAGCAAGCAGGCCTCAGAAGGAGCTTGAAACCAAGGGACCTCTACCACGGAATAAAGAAAGTCTATAAGCTCGATCCCTCAAAAATAAACGAGAGGTTCCGTGTAAGGGATGGGGAAGGAAGGGCAATATTCTTCATAGGTAGCTTCATGAAGGGAATAAGCGGAGGCGCATTCCTCTACACAAACAGAGATACAATATCTCTCGGCGTTGTTGCCTCTATGGATTCAATGATAAGGGAGACAACTGAAAACTTCCAGAGGGTTGGGAAATTGCTTGATGTGCAAGAAGAGCTCGAGAACCATCCCATGGTCTCTGAATTAATAGAGGATGCGGAGTTTGTTGAATATTCTGCTCATAACGTACCAAAGGGCTACAAATGCATGCTGAAGAGACCTTTTACCGATGGATTTATGGTTGCAGGAGATGCACTTGGATCATTTGTGAAGATAGGACCAATGATAGACGGTATGAGAAGGGCAATAGCTTCAGGCATTATGGCTGCTGAGACATATATACAGGCAAGGTTCTCAGGCTCGTTTAGAGCGTCAAACCTGAGCAGGTACAGAGAGCTGCTTTCTCCAATATATGAGGATGTTGAAAGGTCAGGGAGGGACAGCTTCCTTACAGAGAGCTACATTGCTTACAAGCTAATGCCAAGGCTGATACTTGGTTCCGGAATAGGCGTAAAGACATACAAGATATCTGGCAAGAAAAGGGAGATTAAAGAGAGGGATGCTGTGCAAAGAATACAAGAGTGCACGGGTACGCTAAATTACGATGAAGATAGGGAATTCTCCCATATAAGAGTTGATTCTGTTCTTGCTTCACGTTCAATGACAAAGCCATGGATACCTTCATGCCCCACAAACTGCTATACACTTTTGACACAGAAAGGCGTCTTTGCATCGTACAAAGACCTCTTTAACTACAACCTTTCCAAGTTAAAGGATGAGAAAAAGGCATATGCTGAGACAAGGGCCGATATAGAAAAAGGCGAGGTAAGGTTCGACCACGTAGCATGCGTTGCTTGCGGGACATGTGGCGTTATAGGGCCGGAGAATACCGTAGCTTTCTTCCACGAGAGAAACGGTCACGGTGTTAGGTACAGATACGGCTAACCACAAATTAAAATACACTACTTAAAGGGGGTTGAAACGTTGTCGACTAGCTACTCCTATCTCGAAAGGCTTGAAACAATAGTAAAAGCGCACGAGGAGTGGAGGCTTGGAGAATGTTTAAACCTCATACCCTCTGAAAACAGAAGTTCACCTTATTCAAGGTCCTTTTATTTAAGAGACCCTGGAAACAGGTATACTTCTCCAGACAAGTTTTACAGGGGAACGAAGTATCTTGACGAAATTGTTTCGCTGACAGAGGATATAGCAAGGAGGGTTTTTAACGCAAGATACGCAGATGTAAGACCCCTCTCTGGTCACATAGCTGACTTCGCAATTCTCGCTTCTCTGACAAGGAGCGGCGACAAGGTAGCAAGCATATCTCCAGATGATGGAGGTTATCCAGGCATATCTCACCTTGGCCTTGGTAAGATCCTTGGCCTGAAAAATCTCTATTTTCCTTTCAGTTCTTCTTCATTTAACATAAATGCTAAGGAGGCGAGGGCCATGATAAAGACAGAGAAACCAACTGTTTCCTTCTTTGGCTCGAGCTTCATTCTTTTTCCTCATCCAGTGAGAGATATATCTGAGGATTCGGAGAGCATTTTTGTTTACGATGGCTCCCATGTTCTTGGTCTGATAGCAGGAGGCCAGTTCCAAGACCCACTCAGGGAAGGATGCTCCTTCCTAATAGGCTCAACGCACAAGAGCTTTCCAGGTCCCCAAGGGGGTATAATACTCTCAAACAACAGGGAACTGTTCGAGAGGGTAAGCTCAATGGTCTTCCCGGGCATAATAGATAACTTTCATATAAACAGGGTTGCGTCACTTGCTGTTTCCTTGCTCGAGATGCTTGAATTTGGAAAACCATATGCAAGATCTGTTGTTCAGAATGCCCAAGCACTTGCAAAAGCACTTGAGGATAACGGCGTCAGGGTAAAGTGCAGGGATATAGGGTACACAAAGTCCCATCAAGTAATACTAGATTACGATAAAAGTAAGATATCTATATTTGCACAGAGACTAGAGCAGGCAAACATAATAATAGATAACGGAGGAAGAATAGGTGTTTCTGAGATCACGAGGCTTGGCTTTGGACAGAACGAGATGGAGGTTGTTGCTGAGTTGATTGGCATGGTAATAAATGCAAAGAAACCACTCGATTTTGTGACGAAGAGGGTCAGGTCCTTGGTAAAAGACTTTCAGGAACCAAAGTACGTACTCAAGAACCTTCAGGCAGAGAGCAGAAGCTAGAACTTCCTTATTCCAAGGGAGGAGTCTGTCATGGACATCGATTCCTCCTTTGTAGCGCTCGCTGTTATTGCTCTTATTGCATCAACATTCTCAGGAACAACTATTGCTTCTTGATGAACAGCCATAAACATATAGACCTCATTTTCAACAGTACTGACGGAATCTTTCCAAACAACAGCTTCATGGATATCATTTCTGGGAGAAGACAGTTCCCTTGCCATATCTACTATGCTAGAAGTGCTCTTGAAGCCAAGTTTTGACTCAACAAGCATTGTCCTTGGCTCTTTCTGAAGGGCTTCTATAACCTCTTCTCTAGTTGCTTTCTTCTTCAAAGAGACAATCAAGGAATGAAGGTGCATGTGTGTCGTAGGTACCTTAAATGCCATAGTAACAACGTCTATATTTCCCATAACAGACTGCACATCAGGTCCATGATGAGAGGGTACTGTGGCAGGGTCGAGTACAACAGCATCTATAGGGCCCTTACCTGTCTCATCAGGGTCTGCGGCCCTTCTTGCTAGAACAGCCCTTGCCCTGTAAATTCCAAAATTGTTTGAAAGAGAGTTGAGGATCCTACACAATGCTGTTGTATTGCAACTTACAACCCTTACCATGTTTTTGCCTCTTGCATTGTCGTAGTTGCACTGTGCTACAAAAGAGAGGCCCGTTAGTTCATGGTCCTCTCCTCCTTGGAATATTGCCCTTACCTTTGATGCCTCGTAAATTAGCTTGTTTTGTGGTCCGTTACCTTCAGGCGAACAGTCAACTATTACATCTACCCTTTTGAGGAGGTCGTCGAGAACACCTTTCACATTGTACCCTGAATTTCTAAAGGACTGAAGCGCCTTTTCGTTTGCAGCGTAAACATCTATTCCCTTTTTAATAGCTGTCTCGACCCTATAATCTGGGTGCACCTTTGTAACACCAACGAGCTCCATGTCTTTCTGCATTAAAACAGCATCAGCAACCCTTCTTCCTATTGTTCCGTATCCGTTGACACCTACCCTTATCATCACAAATCTACCCTTGTTGCGATGTTTAAACCTTAGGCTACTTCTTCCCCCATTTTTGCGCAGCTCTCTCTAACGCTTCGACAAGGGGCAGCTTCTTCCCCGCAAGGTACTGAACAAGCGCTCCTCCAGCCGTGCTAACGTGGTCTATCTGGTTTGAGATACCGTATCTTTGCAGCGCTGTCGATAAATGGCCGCCGCTAACAATCGTGGTTCCAAAGGACGAGGCCATTGCCTTAAGAAGCATTTCTGTCCCCTTGCTGAACTCTTGGTACTCAAATGCACCAGGAGGGCCGCTCATGAAAACAGTACCTGCTCCCTTTATTAGCTTTGAGAACCTCTCTATTGTCTTTTCTCCTATATCCATTACCTTTTCGTTGTTAAGAGAGAAAACGTCAACTTCTTTCCTTGAGCCGTTCTTGCTTATTGCTAGGTCTATTGGAAGCTCGTACCTTGCCCTTGACTCTTCCATGAGTTGTTTTGCCCTAAGGACGTACTTTTCTTCATTTTCTATACCAATTTTCCCATTGTACCTCCCTGCAGCTTTTAGAAATACAAGGCCGATTAAGCCTGAGAGAAGTATCTTGTCAGCCCTCTTGTTTGCTATAAGAGCATCTATCGCTTCAAGTCTGTCGTTCACCTTTGCGCCTCCAAGGACAGTTACGTACGGTCCCTTTTCTATTGAGAAAATCTTTTCGAGAGCCCTTAGCTCCTTTGCAACAACCTTTCCTGCACATGTTGGAACAACCTCCGCAAAGCCAATTATGCTTGCAGAAGCTCTGTGCGCTGTTGAGAAAGCATCCAGCACGCATGCATCTATGTGCTTGCTTAGCCTCTGTATCATTATTGTTTTTGATGCTTGCTCGAATGTTAGTTCCTGGTTCTCCTCTGACGCCAACCTAAGATTATCCAGCAGTAAAACCTCCCCGCTTCTCAGCCTGTCTATTGCATCTAGAGCAGCAGGACCGAAAACATCAGGTATGAAATCAACCTTCTTTCCAAGAGCCTCGCTCAGAGCTTCAGCATGCTTTTCCAAGCTTACGAAGTCCGACCTCCCAACCCTTCCCTGATGAGACCCGACAACCACCTTCGATTCCTTTAGCTCCGATATTGTTATTGCAGCCTCCTGTATCCTTGTTCTTTCAATAAGTTCGCCAGTTTCCGGGTGAACCGGTGTATTTATGTCGACCCTGACAAATACACGCTTGTTCGATAGTTCTATATCATCCATTGTAAGCATCTTCCTGCTTATTTCCACAGGAAATGGCTAAAACAGAGGGATTATATCGTTTACTCCAGTATTCGAGTTTTTTGAAAAGTAAGAAAAATAGCCTATCAACTAACTTAAATCCATTTTAGCTTAGGCTGAGGTGTATGCAAAACGAAACGCTGACGAACATATTTTGGGGGCTGTTTTTTGTATGGTTCGGGATTATGTCGACTTACACAAAGGGTGACCTTTTTGCAGCTGTTAACAGTCCTGTGTTTGGATTGGGGGTTGGTGTGCTGCTCATTATTTTAAATGTTGCGAGGTTTGTACTACATTTAAGAGTAAGCCCCTTCACGTTAACAATTGGATTTCTTGTGTTTACTGTTGATTTCAGCTCTGTTTTTCTAAAAATTAACATACCCTTTCTCCCACTAATCTTGATTATTGCGGGTGTACTTATACTTGTTAGCTCTTTGAGGTCGATGAGATACTTCGGCTAGCTTTTGACATATTCGTTCCAAGACTTTGCTATCTGCCATGCATGCTTTATAAAACCACCTTGCGGTGGCCTTTCAGGTATTGCCTGAAGCTTAATTTGGTATACAGCCTCTGTTTTCTTCCTCTGTTCGTCCCATATCAAGACATTTTTTTCAATGAAACCAAGGTCAAGTAGCTTTTTGAGCATCTTTGTGTAAAAGTTGTGGTAACTGTACTTTATCCCGTATCTCCCTGATTCCAGTTCTTTTGCAAGAGCCCTCATTTCTCTCCTTGTAAGTGCCAAGTGTTTGTTTGCCTTCATCCTGCCAATAAGCATCTTAGCCGCATCGATAGTTTCCTTTCTCTCGCCAAATATAAGGTTCAGTATCCTTGACTGCTCCATATTTTTCTGGTCTAGGTAGAGTTTCACTGCTTTCATTGCTAAGTTTACCCTGTAGGGTAAATATTATATGGCTTGTTCAACCCTTTTTAAGATTCTGTCAAAAAATAAATACTACAGAACGGCTAGTATGATGCGATGTTTGAAAGGTTTGTAAATGCTCTCTCCTCAAACCTAATACAGGTTTTAATTACATGCGCGATAGTTGCTGCAGGGCTTGTTGCTTTCTACGCTTTTGCAGAGCCTGTAACTTCGATACCTTATCCTTGAGGGTTGCATAGTATAAAAAAGAAGGTTGAGAAATATATTCAATATATTTTATGCTGTATATTTGTTGCTGTAACGACAGTACTTTGCTACATAAACTACTCATCCTTTTCTGCGAACTGGGACCTTGGTGATTTCGTGCAACTATTTTGGTACACTGTTCACGGGATGCCTTTCAAAGAAACAGCAACACCATTTTTCAGCAACACCTTTCCTTCGAACCTGCAAGTAAGCTTCCTTGCAATACACTTCAGCCCCATAATAATTGTTGCTGCCCCTTTTTATGCAATCTATCCGAGTACTATTACCCTTTTTGTTGTTGGATCAAGTATTCTTGCGGCGGGGAGTATCCCTGTCTATTACCTTGCCTACGAAAGGATATCAAGCAGGTTGGCTGCAGTTTCTTTCCAGATATCCTACCTTGTACATCCTGCTATACTCTTCTCCTCCCTTCACGGCTTTTCGCCCGAATTTTTCCTTGCACCTCTTGGTGTTACCTGTTTTTACTTCCTGCTGAAAAGGAAGTTGATTTACTTCTTCCTCTCATCCCTTCTCCTTGCGTCTGTGATTGAGGAGGCAGGCATAATAGCAATAATACTTGCTGGAACTTGGCTGCTTGTCTACAGAAAAAGTATCAAGGCCAAAGAGTTTCTTGCTTTGATTCTTGTTGCTGCGACAGTAGCTATATACGTAAAGTTTGCATTCTACGCAAGGGTATCAGTCTTTGGTTTGGATGAGAATGGTGTAACATCGCTGATTTCAAAGGAGAACTGGTCAATACTTGGCGTTCAAGTGCTCTTCAGGTTCCTTCCAGGCTTCTTGAATGTCCTGCGTGTGGGTTAAATGCACTATCATATGACATACAAGGAAAGATTTCTTGGGCTGTGACCATGCTTACTCCAACACTCTTCATGAATTTTGCCTCCCTCTCGAGTCTTCTTGGTTTCATTCCTTGGTCTTTTGTTTCATTTTTGTCTAACTACAAGGGTTATTACAGCGTCTACGCCTTTGAGTCTTTGTTTGCAATCTCAACCATACATCTAGGCTCCATTGTTGGTCTAAAGAAGGCCCTTTCTAAGAGCAGGAGAAGCACTCAAATCAAGTACGTCTGCGCTACAATGATAATCGTGACCATTTCCGTCTCATCGGTGGGAAGCGCCAGCCTAGGTAGGTACGGTTACAACTTCGCTATTACCCCTCACGACCTTGCCAAGGAAAAAATAATCTCACTTATACCTGCAAATGCATCTGTACTCGCAGAAACAGATGTTTTTCCGCATGTCGCAAACAGGTTTGAGGCATACAGGATTCCCTCTGTTGCAATACATGGTTTTTATGCTGATGTTGATAAGAGCATTCTTGGTGCTATAAAACCCGAGTACGTTTTGGTTGATACCATGAGTCAAATCAAAGAGGTATCTGCTCAGACAAGTACAATACTTAGCTCCCTCATAGTTAACAGCAGCGCCTATTCAGTCTACGCCTACGCCGACGGTATAATCCTTTTTAAAAAGGGGCAGGACAAACCGCTCCTTCTGGAGCTTGTCACGAATCTAAACAGCACCAACCTGATAACTTCACTTCCAGTTGTTAGCACTGAAGAAGGTAAAGCTATTTTCAAGCCCCCAGGCTTTTTAACAGATACGGCATGGTTCGGCCCCTATGTATACCTACCTGCAGGGAACTACACAGCAACCTTTCTCGTTAGGATAGAGACGAATCAGAGCACGAATTCTTCCTTGATAAGTCTTGACGTAGCATATGGTGCGTATGAAGGAGGAACAAAAGAAATATCCTCTATCACAGTGTATCCAAAGAATGTCACGGGTAACATTCAAGCTATAAAGTTGAACTTTTCTTTGTCAAAGGAGGCATATGATATTGAGCTAAGAGGTTTAAGACCTGACCCTGGAGCAGCGATCTACCTATACTCCATTGTTATTTCTAGAGACTAGCTACTTCCTTGAACATACTTTCAAACATCCCGATAACAGCTTCATACGAGAATTTTTCAACCGAAGACCTACATTTCCTAGAGACATTTGCGTACTCGCTGCTGCATTCCCACATTTGCTTTATTTTCAGGACAGATTGTATAAACTCGCTTTCTTGTCTCCCATCTATAATAGGCAGCTTTAGATAATCTATCTCAGATGTTCTTCTTGCTATAACAGGTGTTCCGCATGCAAGGGATTCCATGACTGCCTTCCCGCCACCATCGACAGCTGAGGGATTGAGCAGCACGTGAGAAGTACCGTATGCCATCGATAGCATGACAGGGTTCGATATATAGCCGAGGCTCTCCACAGCCTTTTCAGCAACATATCCACCTGCGTACCTGCACTTTATTCCTAGGCTCTTCAGCACCCTTGCTATTCTGAGAAATGCTTCCCATCCTCTCTGCCATACAGCTCTTCCAACATATAATACAGTGAATATGTCCCCCTTGCTCCAGCCTGGTCTGAATGTGTCTGTGTCAACCCAGTGTGGTATTGTGTAAATTCTCCTGTGCTTTATTGTATCTTGGGGGAAATTAACGTGGACTGCATCAAAGCCTCTCAGCTCAAGTGGCCCTAGGATCCTTGTTCCATACGAGGCAAGCATCGGTATCATTCCATATTTTAGAGGCACAACCTTTTTCAAAAAAGCCTCGGAATGGAATGATGCTACTTTCTTCCCCTTTATCTGGAAGTTGTACGTGCAAAGGGGGTGATAGAAGACGTAGGCAACGTCGCATTTTATCCGATGTTTCCATTTCTCGGTGTAGCTCAGACCGGAGAGAAGTCTTCTGGGGTCTCCCCTTGGTTTCTCACCCATAAGAAAAGGAAGAGAATAGAACTCGACGTCGTGTCCTTTCTTTGCTAGGCCTTTCCCGAGCTGTATTGCCTCTATCTCTCCACCTCCAAGGTAAGAAAGGCTGAGATGCGTGCATATTGCTATCCTCAGCTTTGTTTTCCTCCCTTTCTACTTTACCATTCCTACCTTTGAGCTTGATACCTTGAGCTTTTTTGCAAGTGTTTTGTTCAGAAGTGTAAGGGGTGGAAGCTGTCCAGGCTTGGGTACGTAATGAGGAACTATCGGAATTGATGCATCGAATACCTGCAGCGCCCAAATACCCATTATTATGATGAAGGAGGCAAGAGAGTAGATGTCCGTTGCAAAAGTAAAAGAACCAACCGGCTGTCTGTTTATAAAAGCAATCAGTTTTGAAAAAGAGAAATCATACCATGATGAAAAAAGCGAAACCTCAAAACCGGCAAGGAAGTATATTGCGGCCCTTGCAAATCTTTTTTCTGCCAATTGCCCAAGCCCCATTATGCCGAAGAATCCAGGAATTACTGCCAGAGCTACCTTCTTCCATGGAAGCCAGCTCTTTTTCTCTCCGAAGTTGCTAGGAGTTGTCTGTAATGCCTGGACTTGTGCCTCGACTTTCTGGGGGACTTGGGCAATTTCAACTTGGGCTGGGCTGCTTTCTTTCTTTTCTGGCTCGGGGAAGTAGTAAGCTGGTGCAAGTCTTGTTAATGATATATAACAAGACCTGAAGTTAAGAGCAACGTCCCGAGAGGTCGAAGTTCCGATGACCCTCGAACTGGAGATATTAGAATTATCTCCAGATCCGCTTTGCGCTTTCTCTGGAGCAAGCGTCTGTCCTGTTCCAAGCATGCGGCCCTGACTTGCACGCCTGGAACCCGGAACTATTTTATGCTCACGGGCGGGTTTAAACTTGCTCCTTAGTCTAAACG
>CADDZR010000025.1 GCA_902812495.1 archaeon
ACAGAAGAAATTGTCCGAAGCTTTCCTGTAAAGGTAATTAACGAGACAGAACCCCCTTCCGGCTGGATTGGGAAGAACTGGGCGTGTCACCTTGGATATCAAGCATCCACTGGTAGCTTACTTCTTTTCACTGACGGGGATGTTGTGCACGATGAGAAGAGCCTCTCCTCTTCAGTGGAGTTCATGAAAAGGACCAAGGCAGATATGGTATCGTGCTGGCCTAAAATAGTAACAAGGTCTTTCTTTGAGGCCCTTGTTCTTCCAATAGGCTACTTTCTTCTTTCTGCAGGAATAGCTACAGTCGCCAAGACAAAGACAAAATTTGGGGCGCTTGTCAAGGGGGCTAACGGTCAGTTCATACTAATCAGAAGAGAGAGCTACGATGCAATTGGGGGTCACAGTTCTGTGAAGGATGAGGTTCTAGAAGATGCGGCACTCGGAAGGAGGGCAGTTGACCTCGGATTGAAAGTAATTAACGTCAGAGCAGAAGGACTGCTCAGGGTGTACCCTTACAGGAATTTCGCAGAGTTAAAGCTAGCTTTTCAGAGATTCGGTGGGGTTATAATGAGAAGTTTCTCGATTCTATCTGGAATTATACTTGCACACATGCTTTATTTTGTTTTTCCATTCATCCTTGGACTCCTTGCAATACTCTACCCAAGTACCTTTGATACGTTTTTCAGGGTGCTTTCCATCCTCTCTCTTTCAATTGTTTCTCTTTGCTCAGCATATTTTTACAAGATGAACTCTCGTCTAAGTTTATTCTTTTTATTCCCAATTGCTGCAATCCTGACCTGCCTTTTTTATATTAGTGGGTACGTGAAGGCAGGAAAAGACGGTGTTAAGTGGAAAGGTAGGGCTTACAAAGTTAGATAATCAAAAAAGAATTGGGGAAACAATTATATATGCGTGTATGCCTTTCAAAAAGCATGTTCAGGTATTTCAGCGCCCTTGCAGTACTGTTTCTGATATTTGCACTGCCTGTCACAGCCTCCCAGGCAAAGAGCGCTGTTTACACAGTTACTCTGGTAGCTAACGGTATAACACACACTATAACATTAAATGAAACACTTGCCAGCACCTCAAACCCTGCCTGGGAAGTCTTAACAGTCATACTCGTGGGACAAAACTGGAGTCTCTCATACAGCAGGTCTGTTAATTCAACACACCATTTCTTCCCCTACGTTCCGTCGGCTGCAAACCAAACCATTAAGTTCAACGGTACAAACTACTCTATTTTCGTTTCTTTGCAGAAAAACGGTACAAAAGATATCGAGTTTAACGGAAATACCTATACCCTCACAACATACTCGTTCATAGCAGAGGTTAAGTCTAAAATGTATCAAGGTGTATTGCACGGTGAGGTTGATGCCTTCCCTTCTAGCCTTCTCTATATGGCTACGTTATCATCAAAGACTGTGAGCCTGACTGTAAGGCTTGTTTCCACAAACTTACCCCTCAATCTGCCAAGTGCTAGCGGACAGCAACAAGCAGCATCCATAATAGTTAGTGTGGGTGCTGTCGCGGCTGTGATAGCTGGCTCAATTGGAATAAGGCATATTAGAAGGATAACGTCCAAGGAAGTAAAAGAACACTGGGTAGACTGAGTGAAAGTTCAGTTGACTGTGCTCTTCTTGGAACAGGCAACGAAAGACTACGGTCTGAAGAAAATAGGACCAATATCCATGTCAGTTCCAAGTGGGGAAATTGTTGGGCTGCTTGGCCCGAACGGCTCAGGTAAGTCTACAATAATAAGAATGTCACTTGGACTTGCAAGGCCAACTTCAGGAACTGTTAGACTTATGGGACTTGACCCTCTGAAAGACCACGTAGCGGCTCTTAAGTCTGTTGGTTATTCACCAGAGCTACCAAACATCCAGACATTTATGACACCGAGAGAGTTCCTCAGCTTAATAGCTAAGGAACTCGGTCTTGACAAGGAGGAGAGAAAGAAACAGATAGAGTCTGTCCTTGAGGAAGTCGGTCTACCAAGTTATGCTGACGTGAAGGTTGGGAAGTTAAGCAAGGGCATGGTTCAGAGGTTAAGTATAGCTCAGGCATTGCTTGGTCCCCCATTAGTATTAATACTCGATGAGCCGATGATAGGTATAGACCCTGCAGGCGTGTTGCATTTCAGGTCTGTATTCCAGAGGCTTTCCAAGGAGAACAAGACAACAGTCATCCTTTCTTCACATGTAATGTCTGAGGTGGAATCTCTATGTTCAAAGGTTGCTCTTATCCATTCAGGCAGATTGCTTTACTACGGCAAGATAGAGGAATTTATCAGGAATGCTGTCAAATCAAGGATGATAAGGGTGGAGCTCTCCTCGTATCCTGAAACACTTCTCTCAAGCATCAGAAACATTAAGGGTGTACTATCCGTAACCATGAAGGATTCGCATCTCGTAGTTGAAGCTGAGCCATCGGTGGATGTGAGGGCTGAGATATCCAAGCTTGCTGTTGAGGCAGGGGTAGGTCTCCTCTCGATCGGGTACACGAGAGATGAGCTAGGAGAGGCATACAGAAACATGATAAGGAGGGGGGAGTAGTGAGGCTAGACAGGATAGCTGCAATAGCATCTTATGAGATGAGAAGGGCCTTTGCCAGAAAGAAGGTTCTCGCACTTGTTATCTTAACAATACTTATCTCTACAGTGCCATACTACCTGCTGAAATCTGCAAATGTCTCAATCTTTACACCGGATCAGTACGGTTACCTCTGGGTTCTTGGCATACTGATACCAAACGGATTCTTCATACCATTTACAGCGTTACTTATAGCAGCGGGTTCTATGGCCGAGGAGTACGAGCAGGGGACCGCAGAGGTGCTACTCTCAAAGCCGATATCTAGGGACGAGTTTATCTCTGGAAAGTTCATTGGTGGGCTTGCTCTTTTGCAGCTTGTTATATTGTTAAATGCAATTCTGACACTTTCATCTGCAACAATTACCTTTGGGGACCAGAGTGCTCTCGAGGCACTGCCATGGACTGTTGGCGCACAGGCACTTTCTTCAGTTGTTTTCTATTCTGTAGCATTCATGTCAGGGGAGCTTGTAAGGAGGTCATCACTTTCATATATAATAGCTTCGGCAGTTTATTTTTCGAGCGCCATAGCCGGGATTTACCTTCGTGTTATCTACCAGGCAACACTTAATCCATGGTACCAGACAGTCGACTACTACCTTCCGACTTCGCCTGTCGGATCTTTACCAGTACTTGTAAGCCAGCAGTACCTCCCTCCTCCTGGTCTTCTTCTCTTCAGGTTGCTTGGAATTTCTGCTGTTGAAAATTCTATACCATTTTCTCTTTTGCTGATAATTATCTACTCCTCCATTTGCTTTATTATAGCTAGGTCTTACTTTTTGTACGCAGATATATCAAAGAAAGTTTCTTGACAGACATATCTTTTTGAATGGGAGAAACAGAGCCACACCTCCAAAAATTTGGGGCGAATGTTTTTGGAAAGAAGTTTGGAAGGAAACCAATATATTCATGTAAGTAGGTTAGTTCTATTTGTCGTTGTACTTGGAACATTTATGGTCGCGGTTGACACAACAGTTGTGGTACTTGCCATACCAACAATAGGAGAGGAGCTCTCTACAAATCTTGCACTGTCCGTATGGGTCCTTCTTTCATACCTCTTGGTTACAGCTATTTTTGCAACGCAGCTCGGAAGGATTGGGGACATAGTTGGAAGAAAGACAATTTACAACAGCGGCTTTGCCTTGTTTACAGTCGGGTCAACGTTATGCGGTTTCTCTTCGAATCCGTATGAGCTCATAGCTTTCAGGATAGTCCAAGCTGCAGGTGGCTCCATGATACTTGCAAATGGAGCAGCAGTCATAGCTGATAACTTTCCAAGGAATTCCATTGGAAGGGCATTTGGCTACACTGCTCTAGGCTGGAATGCAGGAGCAACCTTGGGGATAGTTCTTGGCGGTTTGATAACATCCCTATTCGGATGGAGGTATATCTTCCTGATAAATACGCCCATAGGAATTTTTGCAACAATTCTGGGGCAGAGGTCAATAAAGGCAAACCTGAGGGTTGACTCGAAGCTTGACAAAGCCGGCTTTGCAATGCTATCAATCATTCTAACCCTCCTAGCTCTTGGTTCTACTTTTTTGGCAGCTTATGGTCCAGATGTGATTAACATATCCCTGCTTCTGTCATCTTTGTTGTTACTCCCACCCTTCATAGTTGTTGAGATGAGGAGCGAAAACCCAATAATCAGGCTCGATGTCTTTAGGACAAAAATTCTGACGTATTCCCTTCTTTCTTCTTTCTTCCAGAGTGTTGGCTACCTTTCCGTTAGCTTCCTGATAACTATATACCTTCAAGGTATAAGGGGGCTTGACCCACTCCATTCTTCAGTTCTTCTTCTTCCTGCTTACCTTGTCTCGGCTGCTGCAGCCCCAGTTGCCGGAAGGCTGTCAGACAGATATGGCTCAAGAACGCTTGCAACTGCAGGTATGGCTGTTCTCTTGATTAGTGTAATACTCTACCTAACTTTTGACAAAGATACACCTCTCCAGCTTGTCCTCGTTTCTGCGTCGCTTGGAGGCCTTGGAAGCGCGCTTTTTTATCCAGCAAACAACAGCGCTATAATGGCAAACGCACCCCCAGCCTACTATGGCGCAATTTCAGGATTTACAAGAACACTTGCAAATATCGGTACACTTGTAAGTTATATCCTTGCAATAACTGTGTCGAGTGTCGCAATACCGAGGGACCTTGCATTTAAGGTCTTTCTCGGAACAAGTAACCTGGTTGGAGGACTGTCGTCTGATTTTGTTTTTGGGTTGAGGTATGCATTTACAGTATGTGCACTGATACTATTTCTTGGTCTTATTCTTTCATCTCTAAGAGGTAGAGAAGTACGCGACACCACAAACTGAGAACTTGGTATGGGCCGGGGCGGATTTGAACCGCCGACCTTCGCCGTGTCAGAGCCTAACGGCATAAAGCTGACGTCCTAGACCAGGCTAGACGACCGGCCCCAATTTTGCCCTAATATTTACTCTCTTTAAGGATTCTGCGTTTTCTCATATAAACGAAAAGTTGCTACAACAGAGCTTTGATTATATACCAGGATGGAAAGGCCAAAAGGCAGATATGGAAGGAAGCTCGGAACTTCCAGGATTCTACAAGCTCCCTATGAGGGAGAGGCTCTCTCTTGTAGCGAAGCTTACCAAACTAACTGATGAAGAAGTTGCAGCTATCTCAAACACTGGGGGGTTGCCTGCGGAGATAGCAGACAGAATGATAGAGAATGTTATTGGTGGGATAACAATACCACTCGGTATAGCAGTTAATTTCAAGATAAATGGCAAAGATTACCTTGTGCCAATGGCTATAGAGGAGCCGTCCGTGGTTGCGGCTGCAAGCAACGCAGCAAAGATGGCGAGGGCAAAGGGCGGATTCACAGTTACAAATACAGGCCCAGTCATGATAGGCCAGGTACAGGTCGTTAACCTTCAAGACCCTTACGCAGCAAGGCTAAGGTTGATTGAGAACAAACAGAGGATACTAGATAAGGCAAACGAACAAGACCCGTTGCTTGTCTCCCTGGGAGGTGGTGCAAAGGACATAAACGCGAGGGTGGTTAACTCTTCAAAGGGCATGATGCTTATAGCTGAGTTGATAGTGAATACAGGTGACGCTATGGGTGCAAATGCTGTGAACACGATGGCAGAAGCAGTTGCGCCTCTCGTCGAGGAAATAACTGGAGGAAGGGTCTTTCTCAGGATAATATCAAACCTTGCGGACAGGAGGCTTGTAAGGGCTTCTGCTGTTTTTTCAAAGGAAGCAATAGGCGGAGAGGAGGTAGTCGACGGAATACTCTACGCATACGCATTTGCGGAGGCAGACCAATACAGATGTGCTACTCATAACAAGGGCATAATGAATGGGGTAATTGCAGTTGGAATAGCATGCGGGCAGGACATAAGGGCACTTGAAGCAGGTGCGCACAGCTATGCAGCTAGGGACGGAAGATACAAGCCCCTTACAACATGGGAGAAGAATGCTGACGGAGACCTAGTAGGCACGCTGGAGATGCCCATGGCTGTTGGCTTGGTTGGAGGTGCTTCAAGAACTCATCCTGTAGCAAAGACAGCAATCAAGATACTTGGAGTCAGAACAGCAACAGAACTTGCTGAGGTTATGGGGGCGGTTGGACTAGCACAGAACTTCGCTGCGCTCAGAGCACTTGCAACCGAGGGAATACAAAGAGGGCACATGAAACTGCATGCAAGAAACATAGCTATAGCTGCTGGAGCCAAGGGCGAACTAATAGATATTGTTGCAAGAAAGATGGTTGAGGAGAAGAAGATAAGGATGGACAGGGCAAAAGAGATACTTGACGAGCTAAATGCTGTGAAAAAGTAAGGGCATTGCTCAGCTACCACATGGTGCCATAGCTAGTTCTCTTTCTGTGTCTTCCTTCATCCCCCTTGAACCTCTCCTCCTCCCAAACATTCCCCCTCTCGTGATAGCCATACATCTCCCAATATCCGTCCTTATAGTCCTTCATTAATTCAATTCTCCTCAACCACTTGGCACTCTTCCAGCCATAAAGATGAGGTATGAACGGCCTAGCCGGAAATCCCTGTTGTCTGGCAAGGGGTAACCCATTTATTTTCAGAGCTATAATTGAATCTTGATGCAAGGCATCCTCAATAGGGACTGGTGCTGTATAGCCGTCAAGGCAGTGGAACATTACCCATCTTGAATCCTCAATAACGCCTGCAGGCTCAACAACCTTCCTAATGCTCACACCCTCCCAGATAACATCCTTTATGGACCAGTTTGTAACACAGTGAAATGGCCTCCTGTAGCTTACATGTTCCATGGAGATAAGCTCATCGTAGCTGTACTCAACAACATTCCTGACGTTGCCGTCAACGGTCAGTTTCCAAGAACTTACGTCTACCTGTGGTATGCCTAGTGCCGCGTAAATTATCCATCTTCTTCCCCAGACCTGTCCCGAAGGCAGAGGCTCTTCTTCCATTCTTTTTTACGGTAAGCTTACCTGCTTATAGACATTTTCCCAAAACTAGGACTTTAAACCTGAATTCTTCATCAATTTCTTCCAATCTTCTTCGGAAATCCACTCAACTTTCAGATAGTCTGCTATCTGTTTTTCCGAGAGACCAATCCTCTTCGCTTCTTGAACAGTTATCCTGTATGCCTCTATCTCTGTCGGCCTATCGACATAAGAATAATTTGTGTCGAAAAGCTCCTTGCCGTCCATAAACTGCTTTATGTGAACGAGTTCATGTATAACGTCAAGATAGAGGTATTCATCCTTTCCTTTTTTCAGGTAGTCCTTGTTGACTACGATCGCACCTAGCGTGTCATCAACGTACAAATAGCCTCTGGACTCTTCAATTATAACGTAAAGATTATCTAAAACCTTTTCCGTATTGTCGCCAAATATTTTTCTGACAATCTCTACCTGCTCGAACCCGGAGAAAACCTGTTTGAATTTAAAGGTGCCTTCAGGAAGTTCCCTATTTATCTTGATGCTCAGCTCCAATTCATACACCCTTCTTCTTTGTATATATCGTTTTGGTATACGTAAGTGAGAAGCCGTTTGAAGAGTAGAAATTCAGCAGTGAATCAGACTCCAGTGTCTGGAGTACTAGCCTCTTCCCTTCCTTCAAAGCAATGGAAGATGCGTGCCTTATCATGTCCGATGCTATCCCCTTCTTTCTGTGTTCCTTGAGTGTACCCACGCAGTACATACCAACTAACTTTCCTGAGCTGTATAATGCTGAAACACCAACTATTCTCTCCCCCTCTAAGTAAGCAAGCAGCTTAACCCTCCCAGAAGCTAAAGCTCTCTCGACGGACATTATTGTTCCTTCAATTAACCTTGTATCCCCGTAAAAAGACTCTAGATAAACTCTTGACCACTCTTCAACTCTGTCATCAATTACTGTTGAGCTGTATCGACCCTGAGGTGTTTTTTTCATCTCAAGCACAAGCATCCTGTCCTCCATTTCAAAGCCAGCTGGAAAGCTGTTACAGCTATCGTTGATCGTCACGCAATAGTCTGATGTGAAGAAACTGTTCAACGCACCCATATGGCTCTCGAAGTTGCAGTCGAGAAGGAATGCCCTGTTGAAAAAGTGTTCTTCGAAGTACGAGGAACTTATCATAAGCAGTTTCTCCTCTTCCACAGCCTTATCAACCCAGAATGACCAGAATTCAAACTCGTTCCTCTCAAACGACTCGAATTCTTCATTCAAAGCCAACGCCCAAAACATACTCCGCAAATGCTACAGCCTCTCTCTTTTCCTCCTGCGAACCTGATGATGAAATATCCTCCATCCTCTTTACTACAGTTTCTGTATCGATATCAGAGACAACCATTCTTAGAAGTTCTCGTGATGGCTCGGATCCCTCAGAGGGCATACGTTTCCTCATCCTTTCATACAACTTTGCTGCTTTTTCAATATCTTCGTAATTCATGTCCTTTCTGTAATGCTTTGAGAGAAGTGCAAACCTTAGCTTGCTGGGAGAGTAGCGTTCAAGCAGGCTGTTAACTGTTACAACATTGCCCTCTGATTTTGACATTTTTTTACCTTCAATTCTGAGAAGATGGGTGTGAACCCAGTGCCTAACAAAACTCGTTCTACCTGTGATTGCTTTTATTATGGTTATTAGTGCCTCGTGGTGAGGATAAATTAGCTCGTATGCACCTCCATGTATATCATATCCTTTGCTGAAAACCTTGAGCGCTATTGCTGTATCCTGTATATGCCAGCCGGGGGATCCGGCTCCCCATGGTGATTCAATATCCTTGGATGTAACTTTGACCGGCTTCCAGAGGGAGAAGTCAAGCATGTTCCTTTTCTTCTCGTTTAGTTCAACAGGCCTTAGAAGTATTTCCTCCATCGGGAGATGTGAAAGGTATCCAAAGCTATTTTGCTTCGAGGTGTCAAAAAATACGTAGCCGTCTCTCTCATATGCAAAGCCATTCTCGATGAGGAGCTTGATATAATCGATTATGTCCCCAACATGCTTTGAAACACGTTCAAGGCTAGATACACTTTTAATGCGAAGCTGTTCCATGTTCCTGATAAAGCCAGAAACTTGCTCTTCGGCGTACTCTTCTGGGGTTACACCCTTGTTGAGAGCTACGTCTCTTATCTTTTCATCTATGTCAGTTATGTTAATGACGAACCTAACCTTAATACCAAGCAGGGAGAAAAGCCTTGCAAGAGTGTCATAGAAAACGTATGTCCTAGCGTGACCTGCATGTATTGGTCCTTGTACTGTGGGTCCGCAAACGAACATCTTAATTTCGCTGTCCTGCTCAGGCTCAAGGTATACCGTACCCGAGGTAGCTGTATCGAAGACAGAGACCTTTTCCATCTTATCTCAATTCCATTTATGGTAGCGTTTTTACGTATTACCTAAAGGGTATCTTGGAAAGGCTTGAGCTACGGCCAAAGGGTCTCAACCATTAGAGAGGTTGTTAGCCTAGCTAGTGCCCTTGAACCGGATGCGGGAATAAGGATAAGGAAGGATGAATCATCGTACGTCTTTGTTGGAAAGAACGAGGCTGGGTTCATAGTTATCGAGGCTTCCTTCAAAGAGGGTAAGCTAGCTACAGAAGAGAGCCATACATTTAAGAATGAGAAGGAGCTGGACGAGTACCTAAGAGAGCAATTTAAAGAGCCTTTGGACGCACTTCTTTACTAACAGGAAATTTAATTAATATTTTCTACAAAGAGTTATTACGTGAAGCTCAAGGCAATACACGTTGTCTACGCAAACTGGTGCCCGCATTGTGTGCCAACAACAGTTGAGCCTATGAAAAAAGCGGCTGGGGAGCTTGGGGTTCCAATTTATCTGTATGACATAAATACGGATGCTGTGACCAAAGCTGACGAGCTTGTTAAAAAGTACGGCGACTGGTCTGAAGATTACATCATCCCGCAGGTCTTCTTTGAGTTTGAGAACGGAGAGATAAAACATGTGCTGACAGGATATTCAGAAGGTGTAGGCTACACGAGAAGGGCAGTTGAGAACCTCTTGAAGAGCGATTTCTTTTCGTCGATAAAGAAGGATACTATTGCATCCTAGAGCATCTTTCGCAAGTGCTAGCAATACTGTTGAACTCCTTGACAAACGGGCTCTCACACCTCGAGCAAAGGAAGAGGGCTCGCCTATTTTCGTTACTTACCTTGCTTGCTCCGTAGTTCTGCGTCCAGTAACTTACCCTCATAACCTTCCCACTAACCCCTTTTAGACCCAAGTCCCATCCGTATCTTGTAGCAACTCTCACATCCCTCTCTTTAATCTCGATCCCCCTTGCAGCATCCTTTAAATAAGAGATTAGGTCTTCAGGACCCGCGTTGTAAAATATAACTCTTGAAACATACCTGCCTGGGCAAGCTTGGAAGCAGAGAATAGATCCATCCTTCTTCCTAAAGACGGGATTCGTCTGTTCTTTGCAGTGTCCGTAACAGTTTGAGGGAGCTGAGAATGTCTCGGTTACGAAATTGTCAATGTCCATGTTTCAGGTATATAGCTTGGCATTCAAATAAACAAATCGATATATGAGCATATTATTAATTTGGGCTAACGCTGGGTGAAGCGGGTAGAATGCGTTTATACTGGCAAATTATCTCGCTCGCAGGGGCTGCAGACTCGGCTTATCTTTCATTTGAGGCTCTAACAAGCAGCTTGCCTCCATTTTGTACCTTA
>CADDZR010000026.1 GCA_902812495.1 archaeon
AAGCCGGAGGCGATACTCCTTGTTGGGCTTGGTTCTGCTGTTCCTGACCTTGACAGAGAATACGGTTTTCTAAGCAAACAAAATTTCAAAAACTTCGAGGTGCACAGGGCTGTCTGTCACAGCTTTGTCTTTCTCGCCATACTCTATCTAATTAACCCATACGTTGCTCTGGGTGCATTTCTTCACACGCTTCTGGATGCTTTAAACTCAGCAAGGGACAGGGGAGTTGAGTGGCTCTTTCCTTTTACTAGGATAATAAAGAAAGCTGCTTACGATGCAAACGGTGAGAGGCTTCCGCCTGACCCAAAATACAAGATATACCTCCTTCAGAACGAGATGAGAGTTCTTACGAAGCAGACAGCGGCTGATATCAAACCTGGGCCAAAGATAGAGCCTTGGCGCAGAACGTATGGCCCAACGCTTTCAGGTGGACTTTTCGACTACTGCGTTTTTCATGCTCAGCAGCCATAACTTTGTTTCTTCTCGCACTCTCATTTGCAGGAGTGGGTGAATTCATAGACGTAAAGCACCTTCAGCTTCCTCTTTCATTTTTGCTTCCTTTCGTTGTTGCTGCATCAGGTATTGTCATATACTTTATAACAGGTGAGATAGACAGAAAAAGGATACTCCGGGAATTTAAGAGAACAAACACAATCTACAAGATTCTTTTCTTCTTCTCTGTATCTCTCATTGTTTCCTCTATTCTGTTGGCAGTTATAATGAATCCTACATCATTCATCTCCGTTGTTTCTTCCTTGCCCATGTTGGCCGCAGCTTCTATTCTCATTGCCTTTGTCGCGTTTGCTACAGTAAAGATATATGTTTCAAGGGTTAGTTCGCGCGGTAGTGGAGAGCCTGTTATACTTTGATGGCTAAGGTCTTGGTGCCCTTTCTCGTGCACTTGAGCCAGGGAAGTATTTCTTCAGGAACTCGATGTTGAACAAAGAGGCCTTGGCTGAATTTCTTACTATTTCTTTACTGTCATTTAGTGCCTTTTTTAGTACATCTTCTGAATCCACGCTGCCTATGGAGCCAAGGGCTGCGGCTGCCTCGTGCCTTACTATTGGATCCTTGTCCTCGAGCACTGCTTTATGAAGATATCCTACAGCCTTACTAGAACCTATCTGTCCAAGTGAAAAAGCTGCTTCATGCCTCACAAGAGGGTCTGGGTCGTTAAGAAGTACATCAGCCAGAGGCTCGACAGACTTCTCGCTTCCTATGTCGGCAAGGATGCATACGGCATGAACCCTTAGGACAAGGCTTCTCTCTTCCTTGAGAACATTTATAAAATAGTCCTCGTTCTTTGACCTGAAAGCTTCCTCCATCCCAAGCATAACTTGCATGCAGTGTTCTTTATTGTCGATTACTGTTTCTGTGTACACGCATCCTGCCTTACTACTATGGATTATTTATCTTTCCAATCCAAAATTTAAGAGATGCAAAAAAGAAGGGAATGGCGTGAAAGAGGGTTTCCTTAACTTCATGGGCTACAGTATCTACTGGAAGTCCTTTGGAAAGCCTCTGAAGGGAAATATACTATGCCTCCACGGTGGGCCTGGTGCAACGCACGATTACATGCTCCCAATGGCCTGGCTCGCGGAAAGGGGATATAGGGTCGTCTTCTACGACCAGCTTGGATGCGGTAGGTCAGAACTTCCAAAAAACAGAGCACTCTTTGTACCTGAAACTTACGTTGAAGAGGTTGAAACAGTGAGAAAGAAACTGAAACTTGGAAGGCCTATTGTAATAGGATCGAGCTGGGGAGGTATGCTTGCGATAGCTTACTGCTTGAAGTACCAGAGAAATGTGAGCGCTGTCATAACTGTTGGAGGTCTTCACAGCGTTCCCATGACATTTAGGGAAATGGAAAAGATGAAGAAGAAGCTTCCACCAGAAGTTCTAAAGACAATAGAGAAGTATGAAAGTGAAGGAGATTACGAAAATAGGGAGTACCAGGAAGCTGTGATGGTCTTCTACAAGAGGCATCTTTGCAGGCTGGAAAGCTGGCCTAAGGAGCTCATGTATTCACTCGAAAAAATAAGCAAACCAGTATATTACACAATGAACGGACCAAATGAATTCTCCATAATTGGAAATATAAGGTATTGGGACGTTAGGGATGAGCTTCAAAAAATAAATGTACCCTTCTTGATACTCACTGGGAAATACGACGAGGTCTCGCCCAAGGTTGCAAGGGATATGCACAAACTTATAAAAAATTCAAAAATGCACATATTCGAATACAGTTCACACCTTCCTTTCTGGGAAGAAAAAGAAAATTTCAAGGCTGTCGTTGAACGATTTTTGGACAGTATAACATAGTTTATTAAGGATTTAAAATTTTACCTACTTGCTAATTTTTTACTACTATACTTATAAGTAGGCTTACGGGCTCTATGTTGGTGAGTATTTTTTGGGCAAATCCGATTACCTTACTTTAGAAAAGCAAAGCGGCAAGTGTCCAAGATGCGGGCAGAAGACTATAGTTGAGGACCCAAACACGGGGGAACTCCACTGTAGCAACTGCGGTTTTGTCATAAGGGAGAGAGGTGTTGACACTGGCCCTGAGTGGAGAGCCTTTGACGAGGAAGGAAAGCAGAGGGAGAGGGCAGGTGCCCCTGTCTCTGTAACCTACTACGACATGGGTCTCTCGACAACCATAGGCAAAGAAAACAGGGACTACGCGGGAAGTTCGCTTTCAATCACAAACAAAGCAGTTGTTGACAGGCTCAGAAAGTGGGATACAAGGGCACAGATAAGTGCAATTGAAAGAAACTTGAGACAGGCAATTCCTGAACTCCAAGGACTCGCAGACAGGCTTTCAGCACCGCAGACAATAAGGGAGAGGGCAGCCTACATTTACAGGAAGGCACTCGAGAGAGGTCTAACTAGGGGAAGGTCTATGACATCTATGGTTGCTGCAGCTCTCTACGCAGCATACAGAGAGAGCGGTGTTGCAAGGACGCTGAAGGACATAGCCGACGCAGCGAACGTGACAAAGAAAGAGATAGCAAGGGAGTACCGGATGCTTGTGACAGAGCTTGACCTCAAGATGCCAATCGCTGATGCAACAAGGAGCGTCATAAGGATCGCATCGTCTGTTGGTGCGTCTGAAAAAACAACGAGAAGAGCGTTGCAGATACTTACCCTAGCTGAGAAAAAGGGTATATCTGCAGGCAAATCTCCAGCAGGTCTTGCTGCAAGCGCGCTCTACATAGCTTCGGTCCTTGAGGGAGAGGGGAAGACACAAAAAGAAATAGCAAATGCAGCAGGTATAACAGAGGTTACAATAAGGAACAGATACCAAGGTCTAGTCTCTGCTCTAGGAATTATAAGCGGAAGAAGGCTCAGGTCAAAGAAGACAGTTGTAAACAACATAGATAAGATACTCGAGGCGCAAACACAGGCTGTTCAGCAGCTAAACAAGTGAGATCTTAACACTCAGATAAAAGAGAAGGGTAGCTAGGTTTCATATTCCTCGTCCTTAACAAGGCCTCTCACTGCGAATGCTGTAAATGCCCCAGCAACAAAACCACCTATGTGAGCCCAGTATGCAACCCCTGTGTTTATTCCTGCAACTACATATAGAAGCTGAAGCAGAAACCAGAACCCGATGAACCAGAACGCTCTAACAGGGAGTATGAAGTAACCAAGCAGAGCTATTATGTTGGAACTTGGATAAAGAACTATGTAAGCCCCAAGAACTCCCGAGATGGCGGCCGATGCGCCAACTGTGGGTATCAGGAATTCGGGGTATCCGACTTGGATTGAAACAATTGTGTGGACCAAAGCACCCACAACACCGCAAAAGATGTAAAAGAGAAGGTATTTGATGTGACCGAAGGCTGATTCGACCCTTCCTCCAAATACAAACAAGAATAGCATATTCCCAGCAATATGAAGCAGGTCGGCATGCATGAACATAGAGCTTATTACAGTTGCTAGCCCCTGTATATTGTGTGTCAAGATGGAGGCGTAAAAGACATAGGGTATTAGCCCATATCTAACAAAAAGTCTTGCAGTCAGGTAGCTTTCAAAGCCTCTTGTACCCAAATACTCAAGAAGAAACACAACGATGTTTGCTGCTATAATCAGTGTATTGACTATCTGCCGTCTCGAAGTCCTGTTTGGGTCATATAGAGGTAGCGTTTCTCTTCTCCGTCACTAGCTTATTTTCTCTCATATCTTAATGTTAACGCATAAAACAGAATCCTTCTGAACCAGAAGCATGAAGAAGCTTGATGGAAGGATAGCTTTGGTAACAGGTTCTTCGAGGGGAATAGGTTCTTCCATCGCAACTAGGTTTGGGGAAGAAGGTGCACATGTGATAGTAAACTACAGGAGTTCAAGGGAAGATGCAGAAAGGGTTGTACGCTCCATAGTTAAACGAGGTGGCTCAGCAGAGATTCTGAAAGCTGATGTTTCATCCGAAGAAGAGGTTAGGAAAATGTTTGAATCAATACGGGAAAAGCATGGAAGGTTGGATATCCTTGTGAACAACGCAGGTCTTGCTGACGGTAGCCTCTGGAATCTAGAGCTTGAAAATATCAACGTCCAAACTTTGATGAAAGTCTTCTCTGTAGACTCCTTTGGAACTTTCCTCTGTTCCAAGTACGCATCCCTAATAATGAGGAAGGGTGCAATAGTGAACGTATCTTCCCTTCCTGCCCTTGTCGGAGATAGCGATGGGATAGTCTATGCTTTTGCAAAGGGCTCTGTCCTTTCTCTCACTAGGATGTTAGCAAGGTATCTCGCACCAAAGATAAGGGTCAACTGCATGGTTCTTGGCTCATTCAGGACTTCGTGGGTTGATTGGCTAACAAGGGAGCAGCTGAAGGCATACATTGAGGCAATACCTCTTCGAAGGCTTGGAAGACCCGAGGAGGCAGCTAGTCTGGCCTTATTTCTTGCTTCCGACGATTCAAGCTTCATAACAGGACAAAGTATAGTGATTGATGGAGGAGAAGCAATGAGGTAGGGTTCAGCCTGCAGCGCTGTAGAGCCCGCCAGCTTCTTCTATTTTTTGAAGCGCTTCCTCAACATCGTCTTCCATGCTTATCACACCCTTCTCTGCTGCATTTTTCCAGAGCCCAACGTATATGTCTATTGCATCCCTTATCTGCTCTGGTCTTTTTTCCTTACTTTCCTCAAGCTTTCTAAGATAGTCCCTTACCTTTTCAGCCATAGCGTTCTCTTCTCCAAAGAAGTAATTAAGGCATACCCATCATTTAACTATTGATACAGCAGGTCCGATCCCGGAGATCAGATAGCTGTATCCCATCTTTTCCACTGCGGCAGCAACCTTCCCAACATTTTCGCTATCTGTGTTAATGAAGACGGAGGGTCCTGTCTGCATTGAAAAGTAAGCCCTAACCCCTTCGTTTCTCAACTCCTTAACCCTCTTTATAACCCTCAAACTATCCTCAGTCATGAGTATTGTTCTTGCAACCCCAGTCATTGTTACACTGTGGAGTTCTAGGGTGTCCTGCTCAACGAGCTCCCCAAGCCTATCTATATCGTTCGAGAGTATTGCATTCTCGACCATGTCACACCTTCTCTGCGCCGAATCTATTCTTGCCTTGAAAAATGGGGAGCTTTCTACCTCCCTGTGTGCTTCCTCCGTCTTGACATTTGAGTGAAGGGGAACAACTACAGTCTTTAAATCAATTGAACTCTCATCAGCAAACCTCTCAGCAAACGTATCTTCATGACCTTTACCTGCGTAGAGTCTCGAGAAACCACCGACAGAAGACCTTGCTGCAGACGCAGCAAATAGCCTAGCATACATTGATAGCTCCCTGCTCCCCGGTTCCCTTCCTTTCAGTTGCATGTAGCAAAGAAGTGTTATCGCCGCTCCAGCTGAGGAGGAGAAACCAACACCCTTTACTTTCAGCGATGGATGGTTCGAGCTGTCTATCCTGAACTCGTCTGCGAATTTCCCTGGAGCCAAAAACGAGAGAACGTTGTTCAACCTACTGTCAGCGCTCTCATCCTTTATCCCTGAGATGAAAATTCCTCCACTTCCATTTTCTGATATCTCTGCCTCCGTGTACATGCATGTTGTATTGACAGAGATGCTATCGTGATATGGTATCCTGAGTTTCCAGTCTCGGAGGCCATGATACTTGACAAGTGCCTGCATTGTGTAAGCCCTTGCCTTCATCTCTCTTCTTTGACCTCTATCACTATCTTTCCCTTCTCCCCTTCTCTAAGCTTTTTTATTATGCTTCTTGGTATGTCGCATGCAGCAGCAGATGAATTCACAGCAACAGTCCTTCCGTCTACAAAGTTACTCTTTCTTATAACCATGCTTACACAGCTGTCCATTTTTAGGTTTCTGCTTCCTGAAGCCATGAAACTGTACTTTTCTTGACCAACGACAATTGTAAATCTTATAGGGGCTCCCTCCAGGATAAGCTTTCTCATCTCTCTAGAAAGATCTGATGCTGACTTGTCGGCAAGTATACCTATTATGCAATCTCCTCTTTGTGTAAGGAACCCCTCCTTTGTAACCTCCATAGTTGTCTTGTGCCTTGCTCTTATTAGGCTATGCCCCCTGAAAGATACTACTTCAATCATCTCAGCTTTCTCTTGGTTGCTTTCCGTTACATAAAGAACATCTAACCGCATCCGAGGGTATCAGGTTGCCGCAGAAAGCGCAGAAAGCATAGCCTTCAGGCGGTTTTACAGGTCCTTCACTCTCACTTAGAAATGGTGCAACAGCTACCATTATCAGGCCGGCTATACCAAAGGGTACGCTCCAGAAAAAGACAAGGGGAAGTTGGAGCGCAAAGAAGATAACTGCAAGCACTATCAACATTACACCAGCAACAAATAGCTGTGACCTCACAGCATTACTTGACTTCGTAATCGCTTTATACTTTGATAATGCCTCCCCTTGCGCATTGACAACAGAGTACGAAAAGCTACTACAGAGCATGATAGAAGAGAGGAAAGTAAAGATGGCAGCAGTGGAAGGTAAGGACAGGAAGAAGGCCGAAGCACTTAGGAAAGAGATAGGTTTTCTAGAGACAGAGCTCTCAAGGTACCAGCAGGCTCTCTCTCTTTTCAGGACAAAGGGCGTACCCAAGGTTGGAAGATGGGGAAAGCCAGAAGTCGAGGGGGGAGAAGAGGAGAAAAAATGACAATATTTCTTACAGAGTCAGCAGTTCTCCAACTCCTCGATATGAAGCAGGTTATTAAGGAGGTTGAGAGGGCATTTGTCGAGCAGGCAAGGGGAAACGTACACAACTTCCCTAGAACTAGGTCGTACACTGAAAGTTCAGTTTTCAACGTAATGCACGCATCAGCAAGCTACATGAAGAGGGCTGGTGCGAAATGCTACATAAGTACAAAGAAGGGAACAAGATTTGTTGTCCTGCTATTTGATACATCAACTTCTGACTTACTAGCTGTTATGGCTGCAGAGAACATAGGAAAGTACAGGACAGGCGCTGCTTCAGCCGTAGCAACAAAGTACCTCTATGGGAAGAAAAGCTTCTCATTTTCTCTGATAGGCTCAGGTGGGCAGGCAATAACACAGCTTTTAGCTATGAAGGAACTATTCAACCTGGAGAAAATAAAGGTCTGGAGTCCAACAAGAAAAAATCTTGTGGAGTTTGTCAGGAGCGCGGGGGAGAGGGGAATAGATGCAGAGGCAGCATCAACCCTTTCAGAGGCGTGCGTCGGTGCAGATGTAATAACAACAATAACATCTGCAAAGGACCCTTTTATTTCAAAGGAACATATTAAGGATGCATCCCACATAAATGCATGTGGTTCAAACTATCCGAACAGAGCAGAGATAATGCCAGAGTGTTTTCCCTTGTTCAGCACCGTTTGTGTCGACAGTCTCGAGCAGTCGAGGATGGAGTCAGGAGACCTTCTCCTTGCATTTGAAAAAGGAATGCTCAACTGGGATGATGTAAAGGAGCTCTCCCAGATAATAGAATCTGGAAGGGATGAAGAAGGCAAGACGATATTCAAGAGCAACGGTCTTGCAATGGAAGATGTTGCTGTAGCGGAGATGGTCTATCAAAAAGCAATAAAAGAAAAAAATTATGCTGAGGTTGAGCTGTTTAGTCCATAGGAGGCGTTTCCTCTCCTCCCTTCCCTTCCTTTCCTGTTGGAGGCTTTATCTTTGCTGCAGCAATTACGTCATCTATCCTTAGTATCATTGAAGCAGCCTCAGTAGCTGACCTGAGTATCTGTAGCTTTACTGCGAGCGGCTCAACAACATTCTTCTCGTACATGTCTGCTATCTTTCCGTTCAGCGCATCAACACCGAACCACTTGCCTCCCTTTCCGTGCTTTGCCCTGAGCTCGACCTGTGTATCTATCGGGTCCATTCCTGCATTCTCTGCTAGTGTCAGTGGTATTGCTTCTACAGCATCTGCAAATTTCAGTGCTGCAAGCTGCTCTCTTCCTGAGAGCTTCTGTGCCCATTCCCTTATTCTGTATGCAATTTCTGCCTCGGGTGCCCCTCCTCCAGCAACTATTGCAGGGTTCTCGACAACATCCTTTGTTACCATCAGTGCATCATGCAGAGAACGCTCAGCCTCGTCAACTATCCTCTGTGAGCCTCCTCTGACAAGTATTGTCACTGCCTTTGGATTCTTGCATCCCTCGACGAAAACCCATTTGTCCTCTTCTATCTTCCTCTCTTCCACAAGGTCTGCATAGCCAAGGTCGTTAGATGTTAGGTCGTCAAGGTTTGTAACTATCCTAGCACCTGTGGCCCTTGAAAGCTTTGTCATGTCGCTCTCCTTGACTCTTCTAACTGCGAGTATCCCTGATTTCGCTAGGTAATGCTGTGCCAGGTCGTCGATACCCTTCTGGCATATAACCACGTTGGCCCCGGCTGACTTTATTTTTTCAACCATTCCCCTCAGTATGTTTGCTTCCTCTTCAAGGAACTTCTGCATCTGCTCCGGGTCTTCTATCCTTATCTCAGCACTGAATTCTGTTTTCTCTATCTCGAGGGGTGAGTTAACGAGAGCTATCTTTGCCTTCTCAACCCTCTTCGGCATGCCGGAGTGTACAACTTCCTTGTCGAGCACTATTCCCCTTATCAGCCTTGAGTCCCTTATCGAGCCACCAGGCTTCTTCTCAACCTTCACGTTGTCGATATCTACCTTGTATCCCTTCTCTGTCTTCTCAGCAACTTGTAGGACTGCATCCACAACTAGCTCAGCAAGGTATGGCGCATCTTCGTTTACAAGCTTGGTTAGCATGCTTGTTGTCGCAACTCTTAGCAGCTCCTTCCTGTCTGACGGGTTTATTTTCTCAGCTATCTCCTCAAGTATCTGCTGTGCTTTTTCTGCAGCTTTCGCGTAGCCGTCTACAATCACAGTTGGATGCACATCCTTGTCAAGAAGCTCTTCTGCCTTCTCTAACAGTGCACCTGCAAGGACAACAGCTGATGTTGTTCCGTCTCCTACCTCGTTGTCA
>CADDZR010000027.1 GCA_902812495.1 archaeon
TCAGGTACCTGGGCCAAGTTGCTTTTTATTGCGTCTATGCTAGCCTTCATTCTATCTTTTTGTTCGTCCGTTAAGTCTACCTCTATTATCTTTTCAACGCCGTTTCTTCCAAGAACAACAGGAACCTCAGCAAAAACATCTCTAAAACCATATTCCCCATCTAGATAGACACTTGCTTCCAATACTGTTTTACTATCTTTCTTTATTGCTTCCACCATCTGCATAAGTCCTGCGGCAGGTCCCCAGTTACTGCTGAATTTTCTCAGGTTTGTTATCTGCGCTCCAGCTTCAATCGTCTCTCTAACTATACTGTCGTACTGCTCCTTTGTTAAAAAGGACTTCAGGCTCTTACCGTACACCATCGAAAGCTCGGGCACAGGGTACATACCTTCCCCATGCTGCCCTAGAACAAGAGGTGTTATTGATGTGGGAGAAACACCAATGTGGCGGGATGCATAGTAGGCCATCCTCCTTGAGTCGAGTATACCGCTGAACCCTATTACCCTGTTTCTTGGAAAGCCAAGCTTTCTGTAAAGCACCATAACCATGGAATCAAGAGGGTTTGTTGTTATAATCACGGTTGAGCCGGGAGCGTGCTTCCTTATCTCTGAGGCTATTCCGGAGACGATTTCTGCATTTTTGCTTGCTAGCTCCTCCCTTGTCATACCAGGCTTCCTTGCAAGCCCTGCCGTCACAATAACAATATCACTTCCTGCCATCTGTGAATAGTCGTTTGAGCCAATCACCTCTACCGATTTACCGAGTATGGACGCTGCGTGATTAAGGTCTAGGGCCTCTCCCTGGGGTAGTCCTTCCACAATGTCAATCAAGCAGAGCTTCCTGTCAAGCTCCTGCGTCATGATAAACGCTGCAGCTGTTGCGCCAACCCTTCCAGCACCAATTACAGTTATCATTTGGCTGAGCTCTTGGTCATCACTAAATATACGTTTCTTGTCTGGATTATATCAAAGATTAAAACTACATCCAATTCAAATTAAGGGCATGGATTTTGACCAGCTCCTAGCCGAAGTCGGAAGCTTCAAGAAACTCTTTCAGCTTGCAAGGGAGAATGGAGTAGATGTCGAGAGGCAAGTTGAACTTGCATTTGGTGCAGAGAACAGACTCTTCGAGAGAGCAGGTTTCAAGGTAGTAAAAGTAGATGACGGATATGCAGAGATAACTTTTCCCCTTTCTGAAGATATAAAGAGAAGGGGGAATATTGTGCACGGCGGTATAATCATGTTTGCAATGGACAACACAGGTGGACTTGCTGTGATGACAAGAAATGAAGGTAATGACCAAGTCACAGTTGAGCTCAAGGCAAACTTTCTCGAGCCTTTGAAGAATGGGCCTTTTAGAACAGTCGGGAGGGTCGTGAGGTCAGGAAGGAATGTAGCCGTTGCGGAGATGGATGTGTTTGACTCAGAAGGTAAGCTGTGCGCTAAGGGGATGGGAACGTGGTTCTACATTTATAGGTAGGGTCGATACTTACCTCGAACAAGTTGGGCCGGTAGTTCAGCGGTACGAACGCCCGCCTCGCACGCGGGAGGTCCGGGGTTCAAATCCCCGCCGGTCCACATAAACAACAATCTTTTTTTCGATGGCCTCCTGCAGCAAAGCATGGAGAGCAAAACAGTAATCATTTTAACACTGACGGCCGTACTTATTCTCTCGCCTCTTTCTTTTGTTTTTTCTTTTATCGTTGGCGTGAAGCCAGAGGTTTGGCTTGAAGTATGGTTGAGGTATGTCTTTCTTTTCTTAGTTGCAGCAATCGGCTGTTCTCTTGTGGGCCTTGGTATTGCGCTTCAAATCTCAACTGGGAAAAAAGCTAAAGGGATACACGGCACGGGCGCAAACCGTGAAGAAGCTACTGGTTCCTGACAGTTTAGACAAGAAGTATCTTGATATTCTGAAACAAAACGCAGACGTTATCACGTTCTCAGATGCAAGGAAAGACGAAAAAATACTTGAAGATGTTAACGGCATGATTGTTCTTGGATGGCCAGATTTTCTAGACAGTGAGAGGATATCCAAGATGAAAAAACTTGAGTTCATCCAGAGTATTCTTGTCGGAGTGAATCACATTCCATTCAAGGACCTGCAGGAGAGTGTCATAGTTTGTAGCAATTCAGGTGCATACTCTGTAGAAGTAGCTGAATACGCATGGGCCCTGCTTCTCGCTGCAGCTAAAAGAATATGCGAATTTGACTCGAGGATAAAAGCAGGTGAAACTGATTTTAAGAGTTACAGCAAATATGCAGAAGAAATAATGGTACTTGAAGGAAAGGAGCTTGGAATTATTGGATACGGTAGCATAGGGAAGAAGGTCGCAGAGATGGGGAGGTCATTTGGAATGAGACTCCATGCCTATGTGAGAAAGGTGCCTGAAGAGAGTGATGTCTCATTTTATACAGGAAGGGAAGGCCTTGAAAAGCTCCTAAGGATATCCGATTATGTTGTTTTATCTATTCCATTAACAAAGGAAACAAACAAGATGATAGGCTCTAAAGAACTTGGGATGATGAAGGAGAGGTGCGTACTTGTCAATATTGCAAGAGGCGATATAGTTGACCAGAAGGCACTCTATGAACACCTCTTAAAGAAGAAGGGGTTTTATTACGCTACAGATGTTTGGTGGTTCGAGGAGAACCATGAAACTATGAAGACAAGGTTCAATTTCAGCATGCTTCCCAACTTCATAGGGACACCTCATATTTCCGGTCCTACCGCGTTAGTAAGAGGAAAACCGTATGAAAATGCTGTTGAAAACACGTTAAGATACCTGCGGGGTGAGAAGCCAAACAACGTAGTCAGTAGGGAAGAGTACTAAAACGAAAAGGCTATTTACTTGGAAATTTTTGATAAAAACGATGCCTGAGAAAGAACAGGCAAACGATAAGAAAAAGGAAAGAGAAATTGTAAAAGCTGCGAAGGGGATCGTTTACGGTATGGCCCTCCATGGCATGGTTACCTATGCCTTGAGGCTTAGGATGCATATGGAGAACCTATTCATGCTCATAACTATGGGTGATATGCTTGGTGTTCCTGTTCTCCCTCCCTATTACAGCCTAAGGCTTCTTCCCTACGCCGTTCCCCATCTCCAAAAATGGAAACAGACGCTTCTTAGGGACAGGGACATAACTGATTCCCTCTATTGAGGTGTGTCTTTGTCTCAGAAACTTGAACTAAAAGAAACTCTATCAGAGTTTTTCAGGTCGAACTCCGATATAAAGTACATACTTTTTGGTGGTAAGGGCGGGTTAGGTAAGACAACCCTATCAGCAGCAACATCCTATTGGCTTGCAAAAAGGGGAAAGAAGGTGTGTGTCTTCTCAACAGACCCTCAGGCCTCTCTCACTGATATCTTTGAGAGGAAGATATTTGGTCAGGGGGAGGTAGAGATTGCGCCAAACCTCTTTGCCCTTGAAATAGACGCGGACAAGAGAATAGCGAACTATCAGAACGAGATAAGGAACAAGATAAAAGAGATGTATAAGATGGAAAAGATACCGGATGAAATAGAGGATTACATAAACTCCTCATCAGCCGAACCTGCTATGGCTGAATCAGCTACTTTCGATGCTATGGTAGAACTGATGACATCAGGTAGATATGACTACTATGTCTTTGATATGATGCCTCACGGACATGCTATCAGATTCCTAGGAATGGCCGAGATTCTTGACCAGTGGGTTGCAAAGATACTTGATGTTAGAAAGAAGGCAGCAGAATATGGTGAAACAGCCACAGTGCTTGGAGGAGGAAAGGGAGGACTTGCACAGGAGGATTACGTTCTGAAAGAACTTGAGTTTATACGTGGGAGGCTGGATTTTGTAAGTAACATGATTAGAGACAAAAAGCACACCGCATTCTTTTATGTACTAATACCCGAGCTTATGCCTATACTTGATACAAGGAAGGCAATTGAAATGTTCAGGGAGTTCAACGTAGAGATTAGTGGAGTTATAGTCAATCAGGTCTATCCCGAAACACTCCTGAAGGAGGAGGGTGTTCCGGAGTTCCTGAAAAACAGGATCAGGTCTCAACAGAACTATCTCAATCAGATAGCGGAGGAATTCGGCAGCATGATAAAAGGGATTGTGCCAATGCTCGAAAGGGAACCAAAGGGACTTGAGATGATAGAAAGGGTGTCGAAGATACTTTACGGTGAATAAGATGCAAGTAATTCAAATCTCAAAAAGCTTTTCTGAGTTTGTATCAGAAAGAAAGAACCTAAGTTTTCTTTTCTTCGGAGGGAAGGGAGGAGTTGGGAAGACAGCTGTTGCAGGGGCAGCTGCATACTACATTTCAGAAAAGCTTGGAAGGAAGGTTCTCATATCGTCGACAAATCCCGTTCACAGCTTGTCCAGCCTCTTTGGACAAGATCTATGGAAGAAAGGGATACAACAGGTTAAGGGCACGAAGAACCTCTATGCAGTTGAGATAGACATAACCTCAACAATTGAAAGGTACAAGGCAGAGATAAGGGAGAGAATAACCCAGTTTCTCAAGTTTGCTGACATACCTGTTGATGTGGAGCCTTTTGTTGAGATTGCCTCGACAAATCCTGCCTTCGAAGAATCTGCAATGTTCGACGACATCCTGAACCTAATACTCGATAAGAAATTCGATGTTTATGTTTTTGATACCGCACCCGTCGCCCACACCTACAGACTTCTCGGTATGTCAAAGCTCTACGACCTCTGGCTTTTCAGGATGGTTAAAAGCAGGGAAGAAGCCCTTTCTCTCAGGGCAAGGCTTTCGTTCAGGAAGGAAAAGGTAATGGAAGAACTCAAGAAGGACCCACTTCTTGCTTCCCTTGTCTCAAGCAGGAAGAAGACGGAAGAGGGGAGACGCCTTTTGACTGACAACCAAAGAACAGCATTTTTCTTCGTTACTCTTCCTCTTGCTCTTCCGATAGCTGTTATTGAGAGATTCATAGGATGGGTTGAGGCATTTAACATCCCTGTGGGGGGTGTAATAGTCAACTCTGTCATACCAAGATCTGGAGAAGGGAAGGTTTCACAGTACGTTTCAAACAAGATAAAGGAACAGGAGGGATATCTGGATACAATCAACACAAAATTTTCGGGAATGGTTAGGGCATTGATACCACTCTATGAGAGAGAGGTAACAGGTATAGATATGGTTTCTAGAATGAGTGAAGACCTTGGAAAGACGAATTTCGCCATATGACTAACGTGGAGATTGACTTGGTCTAAAGCTTAAATAAAACCTCGTTTAGGTTTTTTCGAAAATGTTCGAGTCGCTGCTCGTCATGCTCGCGGGCGTAGTGGTATACGGCGTTGTTTACGAGCTCTATGTAAAATGGTTTGACAGGAACATAATACAGGCTGACCCCACAAGGCTAACTCCTGCTCACATCTACATGGATGGTGTTGAATTCTTTCCATCCAACAAGTACGTGATGCTCGGATGGCATTGGAAGAGTATTGCTGCACTAGGACCAGTAACAGGGCCAGCTCTAGCAATAGTCTGGGGGTGGCTTCCTGGATTTCTTTGGATCCTGATAGGGAACTCACTGATGGGGTGGCTTCATGACTACAATGCAATGATGTCGTCTGTGAGAAATGAAGGTGCATCCCTCGGTCCCCTGACATATCAGTTGATTGGACCTAGGGCAAGAAAGGTTCTCATCTGGTTCCTTGGCTTCTATACAATACTAATTTTTGCAGCGTTTCTTGGAGCACTCCTTCCAGTGATAAGTAATCCAAATCTGGGTGGCTTTTCTTCATTGCTATCCTTCATGGTGATGGCAGTTCTAGGCGTGGTTTCAGGGTTTGCTGTTTTCAAGGCCAAGGTAAACGTGCTCGTAGTGACTGCAATTTCCCTCGTACTGATGGCCATTTCTGTGTATTTCATACAGGTGGTGGCCGCAAATGCTATCAACAAAGCCTTTGTTTCTGCCTTTCCAGATTCGCTTACACAACAGGATGTGATCCTTGGTATAATGTTGCTCTTCAGTTTCCTCGGGGCAGTATTGCCTCTCTGGTCCTTTGCAATGCCAATAAACTACCTTGGCTTTTATGTTGCTTACTTCGTCGTTGGAGCAATATTTGCAAGTTCAATTGTATCCCCGCAGACCTTTCAGGCACCAACATTTACAAGTGTCTTCGCCCCGTTAACAATCGGTGCAGGCCAGGCTACCTCGCTTGTAAGCTTCCCCCTATGGCCGCTTATGTTTGTGACTATAGCTTGCGGTGCCTGTTCAGGCTGGCATGGTTTGATAGGCTCTTCTCTGTCCTCGAAGCAACTTGATAATGAAAGCGATGCACACTTTGTGGGAGGCGGAGCTATGCTCCTTGAAGGAATACTTGGTCTGACTTCTGTCGTTGCCGTTGCCTCCTTACCAACGTCTGTTTGGCAGGGGAAGGCAATAGCTGCGCTCGGTCTCTACGTTAGAGGAGGTGCAAGTTACTTGGCAAACCTGGGTTTCGGCTCGTCAATAGGTATAGGTATAATGTCTCTTATGGTACTTATCCTTGGTCTAACACTTACCCAGCTTGCTCTCAGGTTTGCTAGACTGACGATTTCTGAGATGTCAGGGATAAAAGCTTTCAAGAACGTATATCTCACCTCGATACTTGCATCAGTCATAACCTATCTTCTAACGAGCTACAGAGTAACGCCAAGCGGTCTCTGGGGTTTCATATGGACTCTATTCGGAGGCTCCAACCAGCTGCTTGCAGGTGTCACGCTCCTCGTGACAACCCTCTGGCTTACAAAGCTTGGTAGGAGGAACTACTTCACAGGAATACCGGCTATTTTCATGCTCACCACAACAATATTAGCCTTAGCTTACACGGCCTACGCAACTTTCTCAATTGGTCTCACAGCTACAGGTCTGAAGGCGTACGGAAGTATTGCAGCAGGAATAATAGCAATAATACTTACAGCACTTGGTTGTGTACTTGCCTACGACGGATACACAGCCTACAGGAACATTAAGACTGGAGCCGTGGGGCAACCTGTTACATCAGTACCAACTCAGCTTACAGGGACTCAGACAACAAAGACTGTGAATAATAAATTGTTAGGAGATGGTGGGTAGGCTCTGCCTACCCTGACCTCTCTTTTTTGGAGGTAAGAATATGGCTCTCTATGTGAGCGATCTAGAAATAGTAGTAATAATAGGTATATTGCTAGTTGTGATTTATTTCGTTGGGTCTTACTGGAAACACAGGAAACTCACAAAGTATGCCCACGTCTTTGAAGACAGGTTAAAGAGTAAGGCAAGGGTTCGGTTCAGGTCCTTTGGGCATGCAGGACTGGGAGTGAAGCTGGAAATGAATGACAGGTCAGATGGCTTCAGGGAGGTTTATTTCTCCTTGAGCATGGGTGCAAGGGAGAATCTGATGCACTATCCGCTTGTTTCTCTCACAAAGGGATACGACAGGATAAGCTTCTGGGGCATCCTTGAAAAGCCTGTGAAGATTAACATGAGGATAATGAGCAGAGAAGAGAAAAAAGAGATAAAACATACAGAAGAGAGGGCGAACATGAGGAAGATAAATCTCGAAGAGTTTGATGAGATAGGTTACGTTGTATACGCATCAAATACGGAGATAGCGCGTTCTTTTATATCTAGATCTAAAATAGTTGAAAAACTTCGTGAGTTGAAATATGTTGAACTCATAGAAACAGATATGACTTCCTCATTAGTCAGGATCGTATCAAGGTTTAAGGAAGAAACACTCTCAGAGCTCTTGAACTTTCTCTTTTATCTTGGAAGGGTGCTCTGAGTTTGTGTATGCACATCAAGTAATTCGATTATTTTCTTCCTCAATTCTTCATAGGAAGGAATTTTATTAAATACCTTCTTTCCGTTTATTAAGATACATGGCGTCTTGGTTATCCTGTAACGTACTGTATACCAAAGCCCCAAGATAGAAGCTGGGTCTACAGCATCAAACACAACCTGCCCCCGAAACTCTTTTGTTATCTTTTGCGCAAGTTCTGCAATACCAAAGTACTGTTCTTTGATGTCATCAGGGTACTCTTCAAACTGTTCTGAATAAGGTTTGAGACCTGTTTCATGCATTACCTGCATACAGTGCTGGCAATGAGCAAAAAGTGTTGGTATTATTCCAACGAAATCGACCTTTACCTTTTGCATACAATTTGATTTTATCCCAGCAATATTTAGCTTTTACCAGCTATATTGTGCCAAATGAAAGCCCGATTTCTTTTAACCACTTCCGGTACGCTATTGCAATCCTGTCCGAGCGAAGATGTAGTTCAGCCTGAAGGTCGAGCGGTAGCCTTTCAGGTCTCTGGGACTCAACAACAGGTATATCCTGTGAGGTTATTTTATCTTGAAAGGCTCTTAGCTCTTCATCTGTCTTTTCAAATGCATAATTGAGTGCAAGGTAAAGCCATGCAGTGCAGTTTAGCTCGTCCACCGGAGTTACAGTAGCAAATATGGCAAAGATACCTTCTTCTGTCTCCTTCTTTAAATAGGCTGTAAAAGGTCTTAACACCTTGTATGTATATACGACATCCTTTCCCACGCCCGTACCATCAGGATCTGGCTGCCATACTCTTACATTCTTGGCAACTATGCCTTCCTCTGTTATGTTTACCTCATAGTCGTTGATCTCTGGCCTTGCTTTGTCTCCAAGTAGCCCTGAATGGACAAAAGGGAAATGTGCAACGTCAAGGAAGTTTTCTATTGCACGTGTTGCTGATGCCTTGTAATGATAAGGGCCGCAGAGTATCTTCCTGAA
>CADDZR010000028.1 GCA_902812495.1 archaeon
TTTGTGAGTATCTCACTTGCCACAGTCTCTCATCTCCTAACCAAATATATTTTCGTTTGCTTCTATCACAGGCCTAACCTATGAAAAAGAAGATATTTCAACTGATTGAGGAGTTCAAAAATTGAACGAGCCTTCTCAAAAGAGAGAGTTCAGAACGGAAATTGGAAATTATAATCCAAATCAATTTTCTAAAATTCAGCATAACAGATATTATGATACTGAATTATTCATCCACTGCAACAGAAATAAAACTGTAATTACAGTTTCTGAAATCTTTTCAAAATATATTGAGTTCTCGGAAATCCTTATATACATGCAGGAAAAACTTGCCGGCTTCATATGTACTTTAAAAAGAGAAATGCGGTCGCAAGAAGAACAACAATTGTAATTGTGGTTGTAATTGTTCTAATGGCAGCAGCCGCTACTTACTACTGGACGATGTCTGGGACTTCGCCGACAGCCAGTTCTAGCACACCTTCGTCTTCCTCATCTTCCTCATCTTCCTCATCTTCAACATCGACTCAAGGTCAGGCTATGCTTAGCATAACGTGGGCAAACGTACCTGTTACAGATCCGGCAAAAGGTTCTGATGAAGCTAGTAGCGCCGCACTTGTAAATCTCTACGATACACTTGTCTTTCCTACTCCGTCTGGTGAACTCAAACCAGACCTTGCAACAAGTTGGAGCATTTCTCAGGACGGTCTGACATACACTTTCCATCTGAGAAGCGGTGTCACATTCCACAGTGGGGATACTCTTACAGCAAGGGATGTGGTATTCTCGATGAATAGACTTCTTACAATTGGACAAGGTTATGCTTATCTCTTCACCCCATACATCGCAAATGTTTCAGCTCCAGACCAGTCAACAGTTGTATTTTCTTTGAAGAAACCCTTTGGTCCGTTCCTTTCAGCCCTTGTGAGGCTGTATGTGCTTGATGCAAATCAAGTAATAGCTCATGAGGCTAGTGGCACATATGGCCCAAATGGCGACTACGGCTCAACTTGGCTTCTCACAAATGATGCAGGTTCCGGACCTTACACGATTCTCTCTGCAAACCTAGAGTCAAATATGGTCCTGAAGGAATTCACGAACTACTGGAACGGAACTCAGCCAAACCAGCCTCCTCTTGTGCAGTTCATAGGAACAACAGACCCATCTACGGTACATGCTTTGTTTGCTTCCCACTCGATTCAGATAACTGATCAGTGGCAAGAATACTCTAATGTAGTAGCTCTCTCACAGCTTAAGGGTGCCAAACTCGTGACTATACCCACTGTAAATGAGATGTATCTGATGATGAACACTAGGAAACCTCCAACAGACGATATCTTTGTTAGGGAAGCGATGTTTTATGCACTTAACTACACTGCAATAGTAACCCAAGTATTCCCGGGAAGTGAGTATTCGGCCGGCCCTGTTCCTAAGGCTTTACCGGGCCACAACCCAAACATACCTGTGTCCCAACAGAATCTTACACTCGCAAAGCAATTGATACAGAAGTCAAAATATTACGGTCAGCTGAGTAACTATCCCGTAACATATTATTGGGTCACACAAGTTCCGGCAGAACAAAAGATGGCCCTCCAGTTTGCTTCTGATATGGCACAGATAGGCATAAAGGTTAACGTTGTAGGTGAACCTTGGCTCACTGTTGTGGCTGACTTGGCAAACGTGACTAGTTCTCCTAACGTTGTCTCAATAGAGGACGGTGCAAGCTACTTTGAAGCAGGTTCAGTGCTGCAATCAAGATATACATCAGCTGCCGAAGGTACATGGGAGCAGAATGAATGGCTCCACAACTCTACCCTTGATGCAATGATAGCTCAAGCACTCTCGACCCAGAATACTACGCAAAGATTCAAGATGTATTATGGAATACAGGAACAAATATTCAGCATGTATCCAACCATTTACGCGTTTGACGTAACGGAAGTTAGAGCTTACTATCCATCCGTAGTAAACTGGTATGCTGCAAACGGCAATCCTAATCCGTTACTTGGCTACGACTTCTTCTTCAGGGATATCCAGTTCTATCCCCAAGCACTAGCATCACTTGGATAGAGATGTGGGGGAAGCAGGCGCTTGCTCCCACCTCCCATTTCTTTCTTCAGGTAGGAGATGATAAAGTATTAGAATATGGGGGTTCATAAGTAAAAGGCTTGCTTATTCTGCTATTTCTCTATTCGGCCTTTCAATACTTGTTTTTGTGATTGCACGGGTTCTCCCAGGAGACCCAGCAAGACTTGCACTTGGCCCTAGAGCACCACAGCAGGCTGTAGATGCACTTAGAGCTGAGCTTCATCTTAATGACCCAATTTTTGTACAGTACTGGTACTGGTTGAGTGGCGTTTTTACAGGGAATTGGGGTATTTCCCTTTTTACGCAGAGGAACGTCCTCATAGATGTAAGCGAATTTCTTCCAGCTACGGTCGAACTTATATTAGCTGCTGCGATAATAGACCTTGCCCTCGCCATACCTCTGGGTATGCTTGCAGGAAGAATGGCAAACACCTTCGTGGACAATACTGTCAGAATTATCTCCTACATAGGTATCGCTATACCTGCATTTGTAGTAGCAATAATACTACAACTTACGCTTGGATATGGTTTGCATATCTTCCCTATAATAGGAAGACTGGACCAATCCATCCAACCACCACCTAGAATCACGGGTCTTTATGTTATAGATGGTCTAATTACAGGGAATTTCTCTGTAGCTGCAAATGCACTTTGGCATCTAGTGCTCCCAGCCTTCGCTCTTGCCCTTGGTCCAATTGCACAGGAAGCTAGGATACTTAGGTCAAGCGTCGTGGAAAATTTGAACAAGGACTATACTCTTGCAGAAATTTCACACGGTCTTCCTGAAAGGATAATTACACTAAAGTATCTTATGAAGCCATCTCTGATACCCATGATAACAATTTATGCTCTTGATATCTCATCCCAAATTGCAAATGCTTTCCTTATAGAGTTGATATTCAACTGGCCTGGATTTTCAAGATACGGTCTTAACGCAATGCTGAGTAAAGACCTCAATGCAATTGTGGCCACCGTTATGGTTGCAGGAATAATGTTTGTTGTTGCAAATACAATTGTGGATCTAGTCGTGAGCTATTTGGACCCTAGAATAAGGTTCCAGGCTGAGAGTGAAGAATGATGATCCAAAAGAAGTCTTGGGCAGGCACACTGACAAAGAAATATGGTAGATATTGGTATAAGTTCAAGTCAAACAAGATATCCTTGGTTGGACTAGGAGTAATAGTGTTTGTTGCAGTAATTGCAATCTTTGCGCCGTGGATCACTCCTTACCCAACAAGTGCTGGTTTGTACGTCAACTTCTCCCAGCAAAAACTTCCCCCTTCACTTGCACATCCTTTTGGTACTGACGAGTTTGGAAGAGATTTGCTGACAAGGGTTGCATTCGGCTTCAGGTACTCGCTGACGCTTGTTGCTGTAGTCTTGTCTATATCTGTCGCTCCAGGTGTTGTTCTTGGGCTAATAGCGGGCTACTATGTTAATAGATGGTTCAGCGCTGTAATAATGAGAATAGCTGATGTTTTTGTGGCCGTGCCACCACTGTTGCTTGCCTTGTCGGTTGCCTCTGTACTCACGCCAAGTGCTATAAACGCTATGATGGCTGTATCTCTTGCTTGGTGGCCTTGGTACACAAGGCTTGTTTACAGTATAGCTTCATCTCTCAGAAACGAAGATTATGTGAAGGCTGCAGAACTTGTTGGAGCAAGTCCTACACACATCATGTTTAAGGAGATATTTCCGAACGCGTTAGGCTCGATCCTAACAAAAGTAACACTTGATGCAGGTTGGGTCATATTGATAGGTGCAGCCTTGAGCTACGTTGGGCTTGGCGCTCAAGCACCAACTCCTGATTTGGGTACAATGATCTCAGAGGGATCACAATATCTTCCTGCTTCTTGGTGGATAAGCATCTTCCCAGCCTGTGCAATAGTTGCTGTTATTCTAGGCTTTAATCTTCTTGGGGATGGTGTCAACGATATGTTTTCCTCCTCTATAAAATGAAGGTGAACAGTAGATGCCATTAATCCAAGTTAAGGACCTAAGAGTCGGGTACAATGTCTACGAGGGCTTACTCAAAGTCTTGGATGGAATAAACTTCTTTGTAGAAAGAAAGGAGAAAGTCGGGATAATAGGAGAATCGGCTTGTGGCAAGACAACAGCCATGAAGGCAATAATGAGGATACTTGCAAAGAATTCGGTGCTCATGGGGGGTAAAATACTCTATGATGGAAACGACATTTTAAGGATGAACGATACACAATTCACGGAAATAAGAAGGAAGAAATTTTCGATGATATTTCAGGACCCTTCAGCAGCTCTTAATCCTGTATTCACGATTAGACAACAATTCTATGATATAATTAGGTACTCTTCTAATCAGAGAATGACAAAGGATATGATTCATGAGAGAGCTGTCGAATTGCTTAAGCAAGCAGCACTACCTGAGCCTGAGAGAATTCTCGACAGCTACCCCTTCCAACTGAGTGGGGGTATGAAGCAGAGGGTCAACATAGCAATGGCTCTCGTCTCAGCCAATGAACTTCTCATCGCAGACGAGCCTGGTACAGCTTTAGATGTCACTATTGAGGACCAGATACTTAGACTTCTAAAAAAGATAGTCGAGGAGAGGCGTATCTCAATAATATTAATATCGCATGCTCTTGGAACAATTAAGCACTTTGTCGATAGGATTTATGTGATGTACGCGGGTACAATAGTTGAATCAGGCCCAACAGAGAAAGTGTTCAAGAACCCGAAGCATCCATACACCCAACTTTTAATTGATTCAGTGCCCAAGTTAACTGGGGAGGGGGTACCCGAAGGTATACCAGGTATCGTGCCGAGCTATCTAAACCCACCGCATGGTTGCAGATTTGTGACTAGGTGCCCTTACGCCATGCAGGTATGCAAGGAGAAGGTACCTCCATCATATGAGGTTGAACAGTTACATTATGCCTCTTGTTTTCTCTATGACAACGGAGAAAATGGAAAGGATGAGTGAACCAATTCTCATTGTCGAGAACGTGAAAAAATATTTCAATACAGCAAGGGGCATCATAAAAGCTGTCGACGGTGTTTCGTTTTTCGTCAACCAAGGTGAGGTTTTCGGGGTAGTCGGAGAATCGGGTTCAGGAAAAACGACTCTTGGTAACATGGTCGTCGGGATATACACTCCAACTTCCGGGAAGATTATCTACAAGGGACAAGACATAGCAAAACACGCGAAGGAAAGACCGAAGTGGCTCAAGAAAGACATACAGATCGTCTTTCAGAATCCTGCTTCCTCACTCAACCCAAGGAGGACGATAAGACAGACTCTTGAGGTTCCACTAAAAGTCCATATGCCTAGTTCAAATATTGCGGAGAGGGTTGACAAGTTGCTGGAGATGGTTGACCTTCCACCGGAGTTTGCGGAGAGATACCCTGATGAACTAGGCGGAGGAGAAAAGCAACTTGTGGCAATAGCAAGGGCGTTAGCAACAGAACCTTCTTTTGTGGTCCTTGATGAACCCACTTCTGCCTTGGATGTTTCAGTTCAAGGTAAGATAATAAAGATACTCATGAACCTCAAGAAAAGATTAAACCTTTCTTACATGTTTATAACACATAACCTTAGTCTAATGAGTAATGTAGCTGATAGGGTTGCAATAATGTACCTTGGAAAGGTCAGGGAACTTGCAGAGACAAGGGATTTCTTCTTGAATCCAATGCACCCTTACACGCGGATGCTTCTTTCATCAATACCAGTAATAACTGATGAAGAAGAAAAGTTGAAACCAAAACGCATAGAGAGTATGGGCGAGATAGCAGGTGCACTAAACATACCTCCTGGCTGCAGCTTCCATCCAAGGTGTCCTTTTGTTATGGATGTGTGCCGTTCTGTTGACCCTCCGCTTAACGAGCTTGCACCGGCTCACTTTTGCAGTTGCCACCTCTACACAACCAGTAATAACGCATACGACAAATATAAAAAGTGAAGGAAGAGAGTAAAGACGTGCGCATCCTTTACATTAACCCTGTAGGTACTAATTTGTTTGACTCCGAGATGAAAAAGATACTTGAAGATGCAGCCGAAGACGGTACGGCGGTGGATGTCGTTTCTCTCAAACGTGGACCTTGGCATCTTGAATATCAATACTATGAATCTCTTGTGCTAGTTGATATGCTACATCTAGTAAAAAAGGCAGAAAATAATGGGTATGATGCAGCTGTAATTGGTTGCTTTTACGATATCGGGCTTCACGAGGCAAGAGAAGTCTCTGAGAAAATGATTATAACGGCTCCTGCAGAAGCAACAATGTTTACTGCATGTTCTTTAGGAGACAAATTTTCTATAATAGTTGGGAGGAAAAAATGGATCCCACAGATGATGGCAAATGTAGTAAAGTATGGTTTAAGGGAAAGGCTTGCTTCATTCAAACCTATAGAGATGGGTGTCCTAGACTTCCAGACAAAACATGAAGAAACAAAAAAGAGACAGTATGAAGCAGCGAAGGAAGCTATAGAGAAGGATGGTGCTGAGGTAATAATCCTTGGATGTACAGCTGAATTTGGCTTTTGGAAGACACTCCAAGAAAGGCTAAGCGTTCCTGTTCTTGATGCTGTTATTACGCCATTTAAGTTTGCGGAATACATGTCCTCACTAAAGAACAAGTTTGGATGGAGCCATAGCAAGATAGGAGGCTTTGAAAGCCCTCCCCTTAAGGAGATAGAAGAATGGGGAATAGAAAAGCAGTATGAGACAGATGTTTGGCAGGGAGCGAGAAAGCACCTTAGGGTAAGTTCAAGGCACTGAAAGAGAGTAAAGAATTGGAATTCAGAGAAGTGTTAAAGAAGAGGTCAATGTGTAGAAACTTTGATGGGAGAAAGGTTGAGAGAGAAAAACTTGAGCTTCTTGTTTATGCAGCTAGCAGAGCACCGCAAGGAGGAAATGAACCAGTCAGGGAATATATTCTGGTGGATGATGCTAGATATGTAAAAATGCTGAGAGCTGTTTCGCCGAGCTTCCTTGCTAATGCAAAAGCAACCATTGTGATATGCACAGATTTGAAGAAAGCAGAGGAGACAATGGGTAAGCAAGGAAGAGACATACTCTCACTTCTGGATGCTGGCGCTGCAGCTGAGAATATAGCACTAATGGCCGTTGAGCTCGGGCTAGGTGTTTCCTTTGTCAGGTCCTCTACAGATGAAGCTGTTAAGAGTATTCTCGGAATACCTGCGAGATACAGGATAGATATCATAATTGGCATCGGTTACAAATCGCGAAATAGGCCACCTCCAATCAAAGGCTTTCCACCAAAAGTTCATCACAATATGTATGGGGTAGGATGGGAAACATCAAATTGATGGAAGACAAGAAGACACTTTTTGATGTTGCCATCTATCTAATTTCCTCCGCAAGAGATTGTTTGGATGAGCCTGCTATTTATGGACCGTTAAGGCTTCTTGAGGGAGTTAACAGGGTTATTGAAGTGTCAAACTCGAATCCTAGCTTAGAAGATAAATTCCTAAATTCGATGCAAAAGAAAATTTCTGAAACAGTCCTAGAGGTTATGAGGGATAGGAACAAGTTCAAAGATGCGTTGAATGACCTCTTGTTGGAATTTGCGGAGGAAATGAAAAAGAGAACTATCACAAGTGCCTAAAATGGTTAAGAGTGCTTTTATACATCCTCTCTGAGGAGTGTGGCTTGCAATTTGCCTGTTAGGGTTGCAATAGATGTTGGTGGTACGTTTACGGACTTGTGTGCCCTAAACGAAACCACGGGCGAGTTTCTATTCGTTAAAGACTCGACTACACCTTCGAATTTTGCGGAAGGAGTAATAAACGTGCTGAGAAGAAGTAACTTGAAAGGCGAACAGATAGACAGATTCATAGGCACTGGCTCAACGATGGTCATAAACGCTCTTACAGAGATGAAAGGTGCAAAAACAGCGCTAATAACAACAAAAGGCTTCAGGGATGTGCTTGAGATACAAAGGTCTAATAGGACGGACATATACAACTTTAGATACGAAAAACCGAAGCCATTTGTTCCAAGGCGGCTTAGGCTAGAGGTCGAGGAGAGAATCGACTATTCGGGGAAGGTACTCAGACCGTTAAAGAGGGAAGATATTCTTAAAGCCATTGAAATATGCTTACACGAGAAGGTTGAATCTGTCGCTATTGCATTCTACAACTCATATGCTAACCCAAGCCACGAAATTGAATGTGCTAAGA
>CADDZR010000029.1 GCA_902812495.1 archaeon
AGGTCTGCAATTCCAAATAGGTCAAGGTCGTTTGCTCCGTCGACTACCGCAACCTTCTTTGCCTCGTAGAGCATATCACCAAGGGCTGTTTCGAGTATCTTTGTTTTGTTAGAGCTAACCAACAAACCATATCCTATCAGCTTGTTGTCATGAAAAACAAGCTGATTTGAGAATACATGGTCAAGCCCCAGCTCCTCCTTCACCCTCTCTGCAAGTATCGAAAAACCACCCGACACACCTATCATTATGTAGCCCAGAGATTTTAGCCTCCGAGCCATTTCCTTTGCTCCTGGCATAAGTGGCAGAGAATTTGCAACCTGAACGCACTTCCAGTACTCTATTCCCTTAACTAGTTCTAACCTCTTCCTTAGCCCGTCTTCCCAAATTATTTCGCCCCTTATCCCTTTAAGGGTTATTTCCTCTACCTCCCTTTCCCTCCCAACAAGTTTTGCCAGAGACGGGAGAAACTCTCCGTCAACTAGAACACCCTCTACGTCAAATATTGCAACACGCATCCTATCCCGTTAACCCCTCGAAATCTCCTCTATTTTCTTTTTGAGAATTAGTGCGACATTCTCCCCTTTAGCCCTGCCTCTTGTCTCTTTCATTACCTCTCCCATTAGGGCAGAGAATGCCTTGTCCCCCCTCTCAGTAATAAGATTTATCCTCTCCCTAACTATCCTCTCAACTACCTTTTCCACTTCCTCTTCCGGCATTGGTCTAATCCCGAGTAAGTCTGCCGCCTGCTCTGGAGATGATGCTTCCCCCTTCCCAACCTTGAGCAGTATTTCCGGCACTGCCTCCTTTGTTATCCTGCTCGCCGAGAGCATGGAAAGAGTCTCTCTAAGAAGGCTATCAGTAATTCTTGATTCCTCTGCCCCTTCTCTCAGCGCCCAAGCGACTGTGTCAACTATAACAGAAGCAACGTACGGACCGGGCAACCCTGTGCTCTCAACTATTTCACTAAATAGTTCTATTTTACCTTCATCAAAGAGTCTTAGAGCAGTATCCTCCTTTATGTTATATTTTGAGGATACAGTTTTCACAGTTTCAGCCCATGGCACAGGTACTTTTCTTGATATTGAATCTATTATTTCTCTTGTTATAACTATCTCCGGTATGTCTGTCTCCGGATACATCCTTTCAGCTCCAGGCCTTGGCCTCATATACCTTGTTTCGCCTTCGGCTGTTGGGCCTCTCGTTTCTGGAGGAACACCCACTATTGAATACTTCAGCCTTTCAATTAGCGCATTTGTAATTTTCTCACTCCTTTCCCTCTCACAGACAAAGAGTATTAGTGCATCATCTTCATCAGCTTCTAACGCAACTCTAAGCTTCCTCTCTGAATTTATGTCAAGGCCAAGTTTTTGAAATTCGTCTGAATGTATTATCCCTCCAATTGAGTTTGCCCTTGCAACCTCTGCAAGTTCCTTTCCAAGCCTTATACCAGAATAAGGTTCATACCCTATGAAACCCGCAATTTTTTTCGCAACAATGCAGCCAACCAAATGCTTTCCATCAACATCTTTCTTAAGGATGTCAGGCAGAAACGAGAATAGTTCGGGTTGAACTTCCTTGTACTTTACTTCTATTTCCTTTATTCCCTTCTCCCTGAGCTTTGCAGCAATAATGTTTAGACCGCTTTGCCTCTTCATCTCGTATTCCACAACTTTTGAAATGAGTTCAAGCTTTTGTACGCCCTTAACCTCTACCACAGCACCTCCGGAAACTGATATGTTTAGGTCCTGTCTTATTGTACCTAGGCCCCTTGCTACCTTTCCTGTCGACCTGAGTGTTCTTCCCAGTGCAAGAGCTATTTCCTCAATCTCCTTTGGAGATGCCGTTACTGGGTCAAGCGAAATTTCCACAAGCGGTATACCGAGCCTATCAAGAGCAAAGTACCTTGCCTTCTCGTCCTCCCCAAGCACCCTTGCGGCATCCTCTTCAAGGGTAACGGCCTGCACCCCTATTCTCCTGCCTGAGAACTCAAGATAGCCACCGAGTGCAATTATAGCCGTTCTCTGAAAGCCAGATGTGTTTGAGCCATCTATCACTATTTTCCTCATAACATGTATCTCGTCTACTACCTCTGAATTGAGAGCAAGGGCTATCAAAATTGCAGCTTCTATAGCTTCGATGTCTGGATTATGGGGAGGCTCCTCGTCAAGCTCAACAAGGCATGATGATTCCTTGTTCCACATGTAAATGTTGAACTTTCCCTTCAGAAATTCAAAGACAGCTGCAGGATCGATATGTCCTAGCTCGCTCTGGCTCGGTCTGAGCTTTCTTTTAACTGTGAACGGGAATTCCTCTGTCTTCACAACAGGGCAGGAGCAGAAAAGCTTCCTTCCTGTTGATAGCTGCTGATGAACCTCCAATCCTACCCTTAAACCAATTTCTTCCGCCCTGGGGGTGCTCATTCCAGTGTTCTCTCCAAGTATTCGTGGGCTATATTCCTCCTCATTAAATCAATAACTTCCTCCCTTGAGCTGGAGTTTGCAAGAGCCCACATTGCCTTAACGTAAGCTGTCTCGGATATCATAGTTGCAAGGGGCACGACACCTGAATTTAGGAGGTCCCTTCCTGTTTCGTAAACATTCATGTTAACTCTACCCCAAATACACTGAGACGCCATGAAGACAAACCCACCCTTGTTTATGAACTCTGTCAAGTGTTTTATGTTTCTTGAGTTTATGTGTCCTAGCCCTGAACCTTCAACAACAACAGCCTTGATTCCACACCCGAGCACAGCCCTCAGAAAGTTCTCCTGCATGTTCGGATAGAACTTTAAAAGTGAAACAGAGCCGTCAAACTTTGGTTTTGAAACAAACCTTCCTACTTCTTTCCTTGTGGGCAGGAAATTTAGCATTAAACTGACGTTGCCTTCCTGCCAAAGCGCAGCCGGAGCAGTGCCGATCGATTTGAACGCATCCCTAGAGCTTGTATGATTCTTCCTAACTCTTGTCCCAAGATGGAAGGCTATTATATCGTCACTCTTGCCATAGTGCATCGCAACATACACGCCTGAGAGATTTGCCTTGGAGGCAAAGTCAACTGCGGCTATTAGATTCAAGGCAGCATCAGAGGAAGGCCTGTCAGAAGACCTCTGCGCTCCCACTATTACAACAGGAACAGGTATCCCCTCCAAGGCAAAGCTTAGCGCAGCAGCTGTGTATCCCATGGTATCAGTTCCATGCGTTATAACTATGCCGTCATATCCTTCATTAACTGCCTCTTCGACCCTCTTTGCCAACCTTGACCAATGGTCTGGTTCAACATTCTCGCTGTAAATACTCATGAAGACTTCTGGATCTATCCTTGCTATGCTGGAGAGCTCTGGCACAAGTGCATAGAGTTCCTTTGCTGAGATGGCAGGGTGTACAGCACCTGTCCTGTAGTCCACCCTGCTTGCTATCGTGCCTCCAGTGCTTATTACCGCAACCCTGGGAAGGTCTTCCCTTGTCCTCGGAGGTTCGGGAACCTTGAAAGCGGGTTGCTCGCCTTTCTTTACGAGCTTTAATGAGAGAATCTTCCTTGCATCAAGCCCGATATTGTACCCGTTGGGTAGTTTCAGAACTATGTGAAATTCGTCATCATAAATGTACCTGGGCACAAGGGTTCCAACTATCTTTCTTGTGCCTGTATTTACCTCTATAACATCTCCAACCTCTACTCCGTATCTCTCCAGAAGCCCCCTTGCAACACCCCTGTAACCTTCAAGCCCTTCCATTAATCCACATTGTTTTTAACTACTCCACTTAAATGTTCACACTGGAATAGGCGGTAGGTACAATTGGCAAGGAACCTTAAACTCGTTGCTGAAAAGATAACGAGGGAATTTGAAGTAAAGGGTGGAAGGATTACAGCACTTTATAATGTTAACCTGAGTGCATGGGAGGGTGAAGTCCTCGGAGTACTTGGCCCAAATGGTGCAGGCAAGACAACACTCATAAGGATACTCTCAACTCTTCTTCTCCCAACCTCTGGATCTGCAAAGGTAATGGGCTTCGATGTTGTAAAGGAGCCTGAAAAGGTTAGAGAGGTGATTAACATGGCAAGCGGTGCGGAGAGGTCGGGATACGATTTTATCTCTGCAAGAAAGAATCTCTGGTTTTTCTCACAACTTTACGGTATACCGGGCGACGAAGCAAACAAAAGGATAGAAGAGCTCGCAGAGGAGCTTTCTTTCAAGGAATATCTAGACTCAAAGTTTTACTCCCTTTCAACAGGTTATAGGCAGAGGGTCACAATAGCAAGGGCCTTCATAAACAGACCAAGTGTTGTCTTTCTTGACGAACCAACCATAGGCCTAGATGTTATGACAGCTATGAGCATAAGGGAATTTCTTAAGAGGAAGGCGAGGGACGAAAGAATAACAATATTGCTTGCAACTCACAACATGCCTGAGGTAGAAGCGATATGCAACAGGGTTGCCATAATAGATAAGGGGAGAATAATAGCTGAAGGAACACCCGAGGCCCTGAAGAATACCTTAACATTGTGTGCATATGCAATTGAAATAAAGCCGATACCTGTCAACCTGGGATTCTTGGAGAGTGTTGAAGGGATAAAGGGTTACACAATGAAGGCTGACAGCCAAAGGGGAACTGCTACACTCCAGGTCGTCCTGGAGGATGAAGAGCTCCTTGAAACTGTCCTATTCTTTCTCTCGAAAAATGGAATAAGGGTTCTTAACACATGGAGGAAGGAACCCACACTTGAAGAGGTATTTGTTTCTTACGTGGGAAGGGGTTTCGGGGAGAGGGAATCAGAGTCATGAAACCTGGTATATGGCTTAGAGTAATGAAGGGGAGGATGATGGTAAGGATATGGAGCCAATTTGGAGAATATTTGTGGATTATCTCGAATATCGGTTTTCCGTTACTAACATCGCTATCGTTTGCTCTTCTTTATTCAAGTGTAGGGCTTAAGAGCTTCACAGGCTTTGCTGTTCTTGGAGGCATAATGGTCTCATTCTGGGGGAATGTTATCTGGTCAATGGCAAGCCAGTTTAACTGGGATAAGCAGGAGGGGCTATTCGAGATATACCTAGTAAGCCCAGCACCTATGAGCGCCATACTTATTGGTATGTCTCTAGGTGGTATAATAGGAACAGCGCCGTCAGCTGTCCTTGTTGGAATATCTGGGTACCTTCTTTTCAGGCCCGAGTTCAGTGTCTCATCTGTTCCGGCTCTCATTTTAACATTTGTTCTTACACTTGCCTCGATATACGCACTCGGTATGATGCTGTCTTCTCTCTACCTTGCATATGGAAGGGAGGCCGAGACACTTAACGAGGTAATACAGGAGCCAATCTCTATGCTTTCAGGCGTCTACTTTCCCTCTACCGGCAGTCTTTCTCCATTCCCTGTTGCAGTGCAGGTACTTGCATCTCTCATACCCCTAACAGTAGGCATGGATGCTCTGAGAAAGGTACTTTTTTTCTCCGGAGACAATAGTTCTGTAGCGCTGAACGAGTTTACACTTCTAGTTATGGCGGTTATACTTCTCTTACTATCCCTCAGGATACTCAAGATTCTTGAAGAGAAGGGAAGAAGGGACGGGACGTTGACGGTGAAGATATCTTGAACTTCCTGAGATACATTGCTTCATCGATGAGAATAGGGATATACCACGACCTGTCATGGACAAACCCCATGCTAAGCATTATGTTAAGAGCTGTTTATCCGTACTCGTCAATAATGACCTCATGTCTCATCTTCACAGTTGGAAGTAAGGCTGCAAGCAAGTTTACTGATGTTGGTTTGCTTTATGTTATGATAGGGGCTTTCTTGTACATGCATTTTGCTTCCTATGCCTGGGTTCCAACACTTGCAATTGGGGAGGGTAAGAACCTGTTTGTCTTCCAATACATTATTATAACAAAGGCATCGTCAAAATTTTACCTTGCAGGCAGGACATTCTCTTCTTTTGTTGTTTCCATTCTAACAGCTACCATTGGATTCATCCTCTCCTATATAACAATGGGCTCAATAGTAGGACACTTTCCGCAACTTAGCCTAGGGCCTTATTCTGTTGTTAGCATTTTTGCTATTTCTCTTCTAAACATTCCAGCTTCCCTTGGACTAGGGTACATTCTTGCATCCTACGCCTTGTATGCCAGCAAGTTTGAATGGGCATTACCTGCCTATATAGCTGGTATGATAATGATACTGTCAGGTGCGCTCTTTCCTGTTACACTTCTTCCATACCCAGTCTCTTTCGTCGCACAGTATATACCTTTTACAGAATTCATAAGGGCAGCAAGGGATGTCCTGCTCTATTCCAACATGTCCGATTTCCTTCTCTCGATAACTACAGGCTTTGCTGGAGGCCTGATACTTCTCCTGATTGGTTACTTTGTTTATGAATACTCCGAGGAGAAAGCAAGAAAAGTAGGTGCCCTAGACAGGAGGCTAGCTTAGATAGCACTTGGAGTAAAGAAACTTCCTTGATATGTGAGCTGTAAATATTAGCGAAATTATCAAAAGTGGGAGGGAGAGGTAGATCAGAAGCAGCTGATATGGAGCAAGCACTATGGAAAGAGCGGAGTTTAATCCCCCTAACGAACCAAGGAAAAAGGCAGCAGCACATGAAGGACATGAGCTAAACAGAGACAGGAAAGAGCCTCCAAGAAACGGAATCAGCCCCCCTGAAAAGACCCTTGTGTTTAACCATGCACTTGCAGATGTTGATGTGTTCAGTCCAAAGAGAAAGGAGAAGATTGGCAGTAAAAGAAGATTGATTGGAGTAAAGAAGAAAGCAAGATGCAACTCCGGAAACTCAACTATAAGCTTCGGCACAACCCCAAGGGACCCGCAGCACTCTTCAGCAAAAATACCAATAGAGTTGGTTCCAAATGCCTTAACAAAGTCTGTTGTTGGCTGGAAAACTATTGTTCCAGAAGCAAAAAGGTAGAAAAGTGCGTAAAGGATGCTCGAAGCAAGAAATACCTTTTTTGTCAGGCCAGAGCTTATTGCTTGACCAATGAAACCTACTGCAGAATCTTGAGGACCATGGTGAGAAAGCCAGAGATAGAACATGTAAAAACCGAGTAAGAGCATTGCAATAGAGAACAGAATAGTAGCGTAAAACGAATAAACTGGCTGTATTTTATCTGCCAAAGCAATATAGTACTGTCTTGCATACCAGCTGAGGCAAGATAGTATTACAGTGAAAACAGAACCTGTAATAACAATTGAACCAGATGCAAGCATCAGATTTACTTTCAAGACAGATTGACCTACTTTGACTTTACAATTATCTTGCCTATCATCCAAAGCGGATGGAATGTGCAATGGTACATGTATGTACCTGGAACAGTTAACGTTGTTGTGAAACTATCACCTGGGGCTACATCAGCAGTACTTATCGTTGCTAAGGAGACACCTGAAGGACCTTGAGTGAATGTAACTGTATGGTCTGCGCTGTCTTTGTTAGACCAAGTTATTGTATTGTTCACACCTATTACAACTACTATTGTCGCAGGCTGGAAGTTTAGCTTACTGTTTACGCTTATACCATTCGGCATTATTACTTGGACAGGTGTAACGTTCCCTGGGCCAGAGGTGGGTGGAGGGGTTTGACTTGGGCTCTTAACAAGCTTTGGTTGCAAAGAAGGAACA
>CADDZR010000030.1 GCA_902812495.1 archaeon
AAATAGTAAACCTATGGTACAAGGACATCTCTAATTCGCTAAAACTTACACCTGTTTCGCAGCCAACATTCAGAGGCTTTGAAAGAGGAGAAAATGAAACAATACTAACTATTGAGGGATGGAAAAAACTTGGGAAAGACTATCTGGCTTCTGTTTCGGAGGCTTTTGATTCTGCATCAGAGGAATATGATTTCACTATATCACGTAATTACATTAATACCTTTGTAAGGAGAATTTCAATAAAAACACTCCTAAAGTATACAAAAAGAGAAGACATTCTCCTAGAGATAGGTTGTGGAACAGGTAAAGAGGCAATAGAGATTTCACAGCATGTTTCCAAAATATACATTACAGACATATCAGAAGCTATGTTAAAGCTTGCATCTGCAAAGATAAAGGCATACTCTTTGGATTCAAAGGTTATACCTCTCAAGCTGAGGGCTGCAGAGGTTTCAAAAGTTAGAGAGATTACAGACAAAGAATTCAATATGATATATTCTCTGAATGGAGCACTTAACTGTGAGCTGGAGATTGAAAGGTTTGCAGAAGGGGCATACTCTTTGCTTGCTGATGGGGGTTATTTGATCTGTTCAATAAGAAATAAACTATGCATTTCAGAAATGCTCTTACATGCTTTAGTTTTACAATTTAACAAAGCAACACCTAGAAAAAAACAGCCTGTTATGATTTCTGTTGGAGGTATGGATATACCTACATTTTACTACTATCCATCAGAATTTGTTAAGAGATTGAGCAAGTACTTCCACCCTGTTGAGATAATTGGTCTACCAACCCTTCTTCCTCCAGCTTACCTTAGCAATTATTACGTTAGACTTGGAAGGATAAGGGTTCTTATAGAAGCCATTGAGAAAAGGCTCTCGTCTCTTTTCCCTTTGAACAGGCTTGGAGACCAGACTTTATTTGTATTTAAAAAGAAGTAGTTCATTCAAATTTGTATCCTAACTTTCTACATATTTCGTAGAAGATGTTAATGTTTGCCTCAAGCCAAGGACTGAGAAAATATGTGACACCATAGTGTTCCCCTTTTGAAATAACAAGGGAATTCTTTTTTAGAATCTCTACATGGTGCATAACTGTTCTGTAATCTACGTTAAGTTTACTCGCTAGCTGGTTCATATTACAAGGCCTTATACTGAGTTCTTTTATTATTTTGGCCCTGTTTTCACCTCCCCTAGCACCTCCAAGCAAAAACCAGAGTAAACGTCTAAGTTCAGGGCTATCGTGCATTCATATGGAGCCCGAAATATACTTATTTATTTTTCCCACTTTCAGCTTTGATTAAGAATCTGAAGAGATTTTGAAATAAACTTATCACTAACATCAAACTATACAGATACAATGACACCTTTTCTTTCCGCTTCCATTCTGGTCTATTCTATTAATGCGATTATACTCTCTTTTCTTGCTTTCATATATGCACGAACAGCTTTTAGAACAAGAGCTTCATATCCTATAAGTCTATTTGTTTTCTCAATTCTTCTCCTTATACATAGTGCTGGAACAGCGGCTATATACTATACAATGGCTAGTTACTTTGGTGACGACCCTCAACCATTTATGCTTGTGATGGGTTTTGCAGAAATGTCCGGAATTCTATTGCTTCTTAGAATAACGTTGTGATTTCCTTGGTAAAATTAGCAGTTGGTATATGTGCATCAGATAGATCTCATGACCTAGCAGAACTTGTTAGGCTTGTTATTTCTGAGAGATATCCTGAAAATGTTTCCCTAGAAAAGGTTGTTATAGTAGCAAGTGCTTGTCCAAAGGAAACTATTGAGAATATAGCTGATATAGCAAATCAAGATAAAAGAGTAAAGCTGATAGTAGAAGAAAAAAGATACGGCAAAGCAGAAGCAATAAACAAAATACTAGCACGATGCAAGGAAGACATCCTCGTACTTGTGAATTCAGACGCATATCCAAAGCCAAGTACGTTATCAAACATAGTTGGGGAACTCCTTGAGGATGAGAAGACCGGGGTTGTTTCAGCATTACCTACGTTCAACTCAAAAGAAAGCTTGATGACAAAAATAAATCAATTAATATGGAAGACACATAATGTCTCATGTTTTCTTCTGAATCATGAGGGTCTCCTAAATCATGCATGCGATGAAACACTTGCAATAAAAAGGTGCATCTTAGAAAGTATGCCAGAGGATACGATAAATGACGGTTCTTACATAGGCAGTTCGGCATGGCTCAAGGGCTACAAGGTAAAGTTTAGCATATCAAGTGTTAGGATAGAGGTTCCTAAAAGTATAGCTTCTCTTTTCGCTCAGAGGAGGCGAATAATTTACGGGCACATACAGGTCTGGAGGAAAGTTGGCATGCCTCCTAGAAATCTGGAATCTCTAACATTTACAAAACCTTCCCTCGCACTAAAGATATTTGCTACCACATTGAGACAAAATCCAAGCTATATAGTTTTCATACCTCTAGTAGTAGCTGAGGAGTTTATCGCAGCGCTAGCAGCAATCATAGACACTTTTCGGAATAAGGAAATACACAGGATTTGGAAGAGGTATACTCAATGAAGCCTTCTTCAATAGAGTGGTATGTGGATACCCTTTACAAAATAGCAAGAATTAACAGTTCGTACCTTAGTCTAGAAGAAATTGGGAAGCTCATAGGCTCTGGTCTTACAAAAAGTGACTTGGTAAACATCATAGACCATACACCAGTACTTTACTCAAAGTATACGATAATAGAAGGTTTTCTAGCAGAAAGAAATGCAAGGAGTGAGGAAATTCTCCATTTTAAAGCTAGGTCAGAACTTGCAAGAAAGTATATCTCATACGGTAGAAGGGCACTTTCTTTTATGCGTTCGGGAAACTTTCTCTTACTATCGATAAGTGGTTCAACCTCATACAACACACCTTCAGAATATGATGACATAGATGTTTTTGCAGTTACACGAGACGATTCAGTTTGGATAATGATTGCAAAGTCTCTTGTAACAGCAAGACTGCTGAACCTACTAAACAGAGATTCACCAAGATTATGCTTTAGCTATATTGTGAGTGAGCGGTTCGCTTTCAAAAAGTTCAGGCATACAAGAGACCCTCTTTTTGCTAGAGATGCGCTTTCTGCAATTGTTGTTAAAGGCAATGAATTTTACGTCGAGCTTCTCAAAGTTGCATCATGGATGTCAGATTACTTCCCTGGTATCTATTCAAGGAAACTTGGTTCTGCGAATGGTAGATACGTTGAGCAGCCAAATAGTCTTCTCCGTAGGATAGCTAACATGTTTCTATATTTCTTGGTTTCTAAATACATTAAGATTCGTGCTTTTTGCCATAACAGAAAGCTTTCTGCTCAAGGAAGGCACTCCTCTATCTTTAAGCCGAAATTATCTCTAGATTATTGCATATTTGAATCAAATAGGTATGCAACATTGAGGTCAGTTTACTCCGCATCTTTCAAGAGGCAAAGAATAACCTAGACAGACCAAAACTTAAAGTTGCAAAGAGAACAGTATGGTGCTAAAGATTGAGAATTCCGCATAATGGCATAGTGACATGTGCAATTGTGGGTATGGCAGTAAGGGAAGCCCTTGCACCCTTTACTGGCCACCCCTTCGATTTCGAAATATGGGTAAGGCTTGGTTTCTATGTTTCTCACGGATTTGACCCTTATACGTTTCTAGAACCTGTCCAAGGCTTAAGCTTTCAAAATACTCATTTGCTTCCTTCCATAGCCTATCCTCCAGCCTGGGCTCTTATCCAGGCGTTTCTCTATAGGGTTTATGAATTTTCATCCATGCATAATAGATTCTTCTATTATTTCATTCTAAAGCAGCCAATGGTCTTTGGAGACCTCTTTGTTGCAGCAGAGCTTTATTTTATATTGAAAAAATACAACCAGCTATATGCAAAGAGCGCTTTTTATTTCTGGATGTTCTCGCCCTACACAATAATCCTTTCCTCTATGTGGGGTATGTTTGACCAACTTGCACTTGCTCTGGTCCTTGCTTCTATGATTGAGATAAACAATATAGTTAAGAGCTCCACGATTTTTTCACTTTCAGTATTTCTCAAAGGTTTACCGATAATGTTTTTAGTACCTTTCTCCTTTCATAATAGAAGCAAACGTTCTGCTCTACTCTACGTTGGTATCTCTATTTCACTTTTTATACTTTTTACTCTATTACCATATGTTATTTTCACCGACTGGAACATTAACGGACTTCTTGCGAGTGGTACAGATACAATTCACAAAGTTGGAAACGCAATGAATTACGAGGTTGTCTTCTCTTCTGTGACCATGTATTACACGATCCCCCCAGATGTTTACAATCTACTCCGCATTATCGCATATGCATGGATCCCTGCTTTGTTTGTTGCTTATTTTATCTGCATAAAAAACAAGAACTCACTCAATTACCTTGTACTATCTTCTATTTTCATAGTTTTAACATTCTTTTTGACAGCTGCTCAGGTTAACGAGCAGTATGCAACGTACTTTATTGCTCTGGGGTTACTCGACGTCGGTTTGAACGGCGTAAATATAAAGTGGTTCAGAGGCGTTTGGGCCAGCTCCACCCTGTACATGTTTTTCAACAATGTGTATCTCATCAGGTTTTTCGCTCCTATTCTGACGCAGGAGGGATCGCTGGAGAAGGTTCTAACTACAGGTGTCCCGGGTCTAATAAGGACATTCCTGCTTGTGGCCTCCGCTCTGTCTTTCACGTATTTCAGCGTAAGATACCTGATATCCTGTTACTTCCGGATAAAGCGGAGCGGAGGAAACATGTAAATGCGAATCCTGCAAGTCACACCTAAGTTCTTGCCATCGATAGGAGGTGTTGAAACACACGTATTTGAACTTTCGAAGCATCTTTCCCTGCTAGGCGCCGAGGTCAAAATTCTGACTACAAATATTTTATCTTACAAAACAATGCAGAAGGTCTACCCTTCTGAAACCGAAGGTGTAATCAGAGTAAGGGGGTTCAAAGTCCTGCCTTTACCAGAGGGCATAGGAATAGTTGCACCGGGTATGCTTAAATACCTAGCATACAATTGTGATATTGTCCATCTTCATGGCTACGGAAGCTTTCCGACATTTCTTGCACCTTTTTTCAGGAAAGCGGGGAAGAGGGTTGTAATAACTACTCACTCAGACGAAGGGCTCCCATCAATCAGAAAGAAGATCTTTGATATAATAGCTCCCAAGTTTTCTATTGTGCATGCATCACGAATAATTGCGCTATCAAACCACGAGAAAAGAGTTTTAGAAAGGCTTGGCATCAACAGACAAAAGATAGTGGTCGTACCCAACGGCATCGAGCCAGGCTTGCTCAATCTTTCACACTCAGTCTCTACAGGTCGAAAAAGAGTGCTTTATGTCGGAAGAATAAATTTCAGACAGAAAGGTCTCGACATCATGCTTCTTGCTTTAAAAAGACTTGTAGGGAAATTCAGGGATTTGGAGTTCGAGCTTGTCGGCCCTCCAGAGGAAATTGATCTTCTAATGTCCTATTCAAGGAAGCTTGGCCTCGAGAAAATAGTAAAATATCACGGAGTTGTTAATAGGGAGAAGCTAATTCATCTGATGACACACTCAGACTTGCTCGTGCTCCCCTCTAGGTTCGAGCCATTTGGTATTGTTGTTCTGGAAGCAATGGCAGTCGGGTTGCCTGTGGTGGCTGCGAGTGTTGGAGGAATACCTGAAATTGTGAGGAATGGAGTGGACGGATTACTATTTCCTAGAGGGGATATGGAAGCCCTTGCCGCCCAGATTGAAAGAGTGCTTACTGACAGCTTACTCGCATCAAAACTCGCTTCAAACGCAAAAGAGCGCGCACGTTCTTTCACATGGCCCAAAATAGCGACACATGTCATGACGGTCTACAAGCAGTTGAGCTAGCTTCGACGATACAAAACATCCATAACGGTGAAAATAAGACTTTAACTCACAGATGATTTAAAACGAATTTCAATATTCCTATGAAGCACGGCCAGGATAAAAAATGGGAAAGCTTTGAAGCGATCAACTACGATGACGAGCTCCGTCTAGAAAAATACTTCATGAACATCTTGAAATAATTCCGTTGATAAGATCAAAGCAAAAGAAGGAGTAGATAAATGCTCACCAAACAAACAGATGATCAAAGAAGTTCATCTTGATTCAGAAAACATACCCACTGTTAATACAATTGGCCTCCTAGGTATCAACGACGAATGGAACATTTTCATAATTGAAACCAAGCTTGCGAAAAATGATGAGATTAGGAGGAAGATAATAGGCCAGATTCTCGAATACTCTGTCTTCTTGCACATAAAGGACGTGGACTGGCTAGATGAGATTGTAAAAAACAAGAGCACAAAGGAATGAAAGAGTTTTTAGCGAAAATTACGATGACTTCGAGAGCAACCTGCGGGGCAATCTTGAGCGAAGATCATTTATCTTGTTAATTGCTGTCGACAAAATAATTCCGCATTTACGGCAGATCATTGACTACATGAGTAATTACTTGGATGTGCCAATCTATGCTCTAGAACTCGAGCTTTTCCAAAAAATGGTGTGGATATATAGGTGCTAACCTTGCACGGAGCGAAAAAAGTGGTCACAAGCAGGGCAAGAAAGGTATGGACCGAGGAGGATTTCTTTGATGATGTACGGAAAAACTTGGACCAAGAAAGCGTAGTGATATTGCGTGTTCTGTACGAATTTTTCAAATCATTAGGTGAAGTGAGATTTGGTGCCTGTAATAATGCAACATTCAAAACCTACTTTAAATTCAAGGGCCAATATGTATTCTTCTGCGATATAATTTCAAGTACTGAGAAGAGAAATTGGTTCGATTTGGATGGATTGGAAAAAGTGTGGGATAAGTCCCGGCCTGATCCAGGAACACGTTGATAGGCTGAATTCGCTAACCTTTGGAATAGGTGCGGGTGCAAAAAGTCCAATGTTCAGCCTAGGTATTTTCAAAAATAAAGACAAACTTGATAAATTTAAAGAATACACCAAACAATTCCACGAAAAGTCAGAACAGGCAAGATAGCATTCAGGCTCCTGATTATTGAAATTTTAAGCCGTTGGTCAAAGGCCAGAAAAGTGCATCAAATTATTCATATGTGGACTATAGACATGAATTGTTAACAATTCACCTTTCGGTGCAAGAGTTACCCCATAAGCAAACTCAATCTCCGCCTATAGTGTCGCACCCACACCAACCCCTTCCATCTATTCTCGTATTGCATAAAGGACAAGTCTCTGAATAA
>CADDZR010000031.1 GCA_902812495.1 archaeon
GAGGATGTCAACTTTAGGCTTGAACCTTCTCTTGCTTAAAATACTTTGATAGTTATATCTTAATAAAAATAAGCTCAAGACTCTTTACTTTTTAATAAAACTTGGCTTAAAGTTAATAAGCTAGCAGCACACTCTCTCTTGCTGCTTGCAGTACATAGCTCTAGAATTACTTTTTGGATGCTTTATCCTTGGCTTATTGCACGGTATAATCCCTGACGAACATACTTGGCCAATAACTTTTAGCTACTCCGTTGGAAGTGCTACCGGGAGAGGCGGGATGCTTTCCGGGATATTTTTCTCCTCCGCATTTACTCTACAAAGAGCAATAATGTCTGAACTCGCTTATCTGGCTATAGTTTCGGTTATTGACTTAACAAGATACATAAGCTACGTATACATTGCTGTTGGTATAGCAATGTCTGTGGCTGGATACTTGTTGATGAAAGACAGCATGCCACACTGGCATCCACTAATGTGGGTATCCACTAGAGACAGGATAAAACATATCGGTGAAGGGAGAACAACAGTCCCTGTCCATTGGACAATAATACATGGCTTTATTGCTGGATTCGGAGTTGATACAGGTCTATTTACAAGCTTTGTCTACTTAGTTGCTGTTCCAGCAATGCCTAATGCAATCCTCGGCTTTCTTCCGGGGGCAGTTTTTGGTATTGGTACGATGTTTGTCCTTAGCGTGATAGGATTAACATTGGGTAGCGGTGTTAAAATTGCAAAGAAGTTTGGCGTTAATAGAATAGAGCTCTTCGGTTCACTTGTTGCTGCAAGAAGCCTATTTGCCGGAGGTTTTCTCTTTATTGGAGCAGGTCTTTTTTCCATTTCGCCTTTTGCAAATAGCTTTGGAATTGATATTGGGGATACATTAATCGTCTCGTTTATGGTTTTAATAGTTTTGCCAGTGATCATAAAATCTTGGGGTGATGCAAAAAATTCTAAGATTGAGACATAAGACTCTTAAGCATCAGAGCATTGTCCCACATCTTAACATTGTTAAAGAAAACAAAACCATTTCTTTCTCTACAATAATCATAAAGTTTTCTTATCTCCTCTTCCGAATAACAGTATTTGTAGTTCGTGAAACCGTTCTTTCCATGTAGCCTATAATAATAAGTTCTCTGTTTTATGTTTCCAAACTTTAGAGGGTCCCACACAACTACCGCCTCCATTTTATTTAGCCTTTCAGAAATCTTACAGATATTACCGAACCAGCTTTTATGCCTAAATTCTACTGCAAGCTTAAAGATTCTGTATGGAAGCTTCATTACTTTCTGTAAATTTTCACGTGTGTAGCTAAAAGAGGGTGGGAGCTGTACAACTATTGCCTCTGCTTTGAGCTCTTTCGCAATAGAGATCGTTTCCTCCCATGCCTTGTGAACAAATTCAGAATCAACTAACATACCAACCTCACTTTCATCTATACTCTCTATTAGCTTTCTATACTTTCTCCAAGTAGGAGAATCTGGAGGATGTGTTATACCCTGGAATGCCTTCATCGTAAAGATGAATCCTTTCGGTACTCTATTCCTCCAACTTAACGCTGTTTCCCTCTTTGGTAGCTTGTAAAAGGTACTTTGTATTTCAACTGCATCAAAATATTTTGAATATGTCTCAAGTGTTCTTCCAGCTGTGCCACAACATCCAACTATCATTTTTTATTTTCCTTCGTTAGCCTATATACATAGAGTGTCTCGAAGAAAAGTTTTTTCTCCTTTACTTGAGTAATATTGTATCCTTTAGCTCTCCATTCTTCTTCTATTTTCTTTTGATTTGTAAGTGATGAAATTAATATGTAAAGGCTTCCTCCTTCCTTGATAACTCTCATCCCATCCTCCGTAAACTTCATTACTTGTTCTGAATCTTTTCCGGAATCAGTTGCAATATCATCTATTGAATCACTTGGAAGATATGGAGGGTTACAGACAGAAACATCAAAGCTAAGGTCTCTAAAGCATGTTGCCCTATCTGCAAGGAAAAATTCCACCCCATTCTTCTTACTAGAAGGTTTTACGAGGTCGGTTCCAACAGCGATCTCAAAGTTTTTTGAAAGCTCCTCAAGTATGTAACAGTTTCCGGACCCTATCTCTATACATCTCTTTCCTCTCAGATTTCGAACTACTTCAAGGAGTAGGCTAGTGTCATCAGAATAAAAGTATGGCTTATTATGGTATTTGTTTGAATCTTTAGTTTGATCCTTATTCTCGTTAATTGTATTCGGCATTTAGTTAAAATATCTTTGTCTCTTTCTAGTAAAAGTAGGTTTCGTTTCTGAAATTTATATCCAAGTTTTTTCGAGACACGTGAAGTAATCTAGTTAACTTAATCATTAGCAGATGTATTATAGGATACTAAAGAATTTTTAAAAGTAGATAGATGATTAGGTACTTTCAAATGCAGAATATCCTTAACCAAATCGGAAAGAAGCTCAATTACTTCTTAGGTGCACTTATAATTGTACCATGGATTCTCTTTCTTATTTGTTATGTTCTGAACCCGAAATGGTTGCTTACAAGGGATGCTCTGAGCAGTTTTGGAGACCCCTCTTTCTCTCAGTATCCATGGGTCTACAACGTTGGTCTTGGAATTATTGCTGTTCTAATCTTTTTTATGTCAATCGGGATAGTAGCTCTAGCTAACAACAAAATTCACGTATTTGGTGGTGCTTTCTGGTTTGTTGCAGGTATGTTTCTTGCGCTTATTGGCTATTACCATGGAGGAACATATCCACATAACTTTGTTTCTACATGGTTCTTTATTCAGGCAGCATTTGCGATATACATCATGGGGCTAGGAGCTTACGTTTCAAAAGATTTCAAAAGCGCAATAGTCTCTATAGCCTTAGTAATTTTGATGGCTCTTGGGAGTATTTTCGTGCGCTTTCCTTCAGCTGCTACAATTGAAATTTTTGAGATTGTCTTGCTTGATGCGTGGGCACTATTCACAATTTTTTACACATCAAAATCTCTTTTCTATGAGCATAACCTTATCCAGATTCAGAAGAGAAACTCTCTTCCAGCGATTATAGTCTGTATGCTTTCCTTATTTTTCTTCTTTCTAGCAATCCTAATAATGATGTTTGCATTCTTATAAGTCCAAAAAGTTTTTTCATTGGAACACGGAAGAAACTATCTGTATATGCTGGTCCCGAAACCGTTTAAGCATTAGCTAAACTGCAGGCTATACACACTAAATCCATAACCAAGATTATCCTGAAGTCTTTCTTATTTTGGCAGTAGGAAGATAGTTGTGCCTATGGTTGTTACAACTATTAGAAAGATAGCATTCAACGAAATGAAGCAGGGAGGAACAGATACAATGGCTATTTCTTGCTCCGGCGCATTCCCTTGAACTTGTTCTTTGAAGCCTAAGAAAGAGACACTTCCATTGAATTTACCGAGAAGTAAATTGTGTATTACGAAGGAACAATAGCTATCTCCGCTTCCAGATATAAAAGGCCCGTTTGCGAGTGTTACCTTTTACGTCTGCACTCAAAACTTAAAAGCCAAAAAAGTCTGAGACTTAATTTAGCATCGTAGACAGGTGCTTTCACCTACACTCCATTTGGTCCAGAAACAGTATACCGCGCCTTCGCAGGATTGAAATCCACGCAGACTTGGGTTAAGGAAATTGAAGTACAGCATAGGGTCGGTGTTATTGTAGAACAGAGAAGAGTGATACCATTCAATCATTAAACCAGTAAAATATCTAGCCATGGTTTGACGAGCTGTGTTCAAGCTAATAAAGTAAGACCCTCCAGCCGAACTGTGTGTTTGGTACACTGTAGAGCTAGTGTAAGTCCTTTGTCGTCATTACAACCTCAGAAAAGCTCAAGTCGAGTTTGAGGAGAGCAATATAGTTAGGATAAATAAGGCCAGAGAACTTCATCATATCTGCTCCTCCTGATGAAGGATAAATAGACCTCCCTCTTGAATCCAATACCTCATAAATCATGTTAAATCCAGGTTCATCATCCTCTATCTGTTGGCTAGTTGTATACTATGTCATCTTGGAACCAGTATCCAGAATTAGAGAGTCTGTTTAAAAGATAAGTTGGACCGTAGCCTAAAGACTGCTTAGACTGCACAACAGCAGTTACAATGTATGCATTAGAGTTAAAATTCTGTGAAATCATGCAGCATTTGGTTTAGAGTTGAGACGATATGAGGCGGTACTAGTGAAGTTCTGTTAGTCTGTAACAACAAACACATACAGGGAAACAAGTTTTGGGCGGTTGACAGTGGAGGGATTGAATGGCTCGCAGGTTAGTATTTGCAGAGTTTGAAATTGTAAAAATAAGCAAAACTTCAAGAAAATGAAAAACTCGAATTCTCAAACCATACTGAGAACCAACTTGATGTATTGCTAAAGCTATAGAGCCAATTCTAGTAGGATTCTTCAAATTGCAGTGGCGTTATTTACTATTTTCGTTCCAAGATATAATAGCTATTGGCACCTTAATAGCAGAGATTCGCCTATGAATCCTCAAGAAGTCTTTGATTCACTCCCTATTCAGTTAACATGTGTTTGGAACACGTTTCTCCTCAAAAAACCTTAACTGTCTTAGTCCTCTTTTTGTTTTTCAATCGAAATGCAATTTGGACTTTGCTATTAGTGTCTATTTTTCGATTTCGCCCTTTGATATCTGTTTGTATTCCTCCCAGGTGAGCGTCTGTGTTATGTTCTGAGTCTGGTAGAAGTAAAGAGGACTACCGTCCGGTCCAAATGCCGGACTCCCATCCGGGTTCTGGAGCCTGTAAACCTTTATCACTGCAGGCTTTACACCAAGAACAGTACCGTCATCAAGAGCATAGTAGCTGAACTTCTCTTCAAGCGGTTTGAATCCAACTATCTTGCCCTTCGGTTGAGGCTGGGGAATCATGCTACTGGTTTTATTTTGCCCTCTTTTAACTTGTTCGACTCCCATGTTTTGTTATCCTCCATTCTCAAATTTGTTCTGGGAGGATTTACTTACTTGCAGGGTGATTCCCGGAAGCCCTGGAGCAGCTTGGGCTAAAAAATACATTGTTCTCGGGTCATATTTTTAGCAACCTACTATTTTTGAGTAGAAAGATTTCCTTGAGAACCTGTGTTGTAAAAGTTAAATTGAAACATATAAACCATCGCTAAACTGTTCTCCCGAATACGTTAAAAAACTCTGAATCCCATGCTTGGCTATGGGCCTTAGGGAGTGGATCATACCTCAGGATAAGGCTTTCTTCGATGTTCTTGAAAAGGAGTCTGCAAATGTTGTTGAAGCTGCCAAAGAGCTTGAGGAGACAGTAAAGAACTTTGATGCAATTAACGAAAGAAGGAAGAGGATGAAGGACTTAGAGCACAGAGGGGACGAAATAGTTCACGAAATATACGAAAGAATAAACAGGAGCTTCATAACACCTATAGATAGGGAAGATATAACAAAACTTGCATCCCTTTACGACGATGTGCTTGACTTCATGTACGCTGTCGTTAACAGACTTGTACTCTACGAAATAAAGAGTCCAACGGTGCCTATGGTAAAGTTTGCTGAGATAGTTAGGTCAAGTGTTGAAAATATACATCAGGCATTTCTCTTTATGAGAAAGCTCGATAAAAAGGAGATAGATGTGAAGTGCATAGAAGTGGACAGGCTTGAAAACGAGGCAGACTCCCTCCTAAACGAGTCTGTGGCAGAACTATTCAAGGAGAAAGATATAGTCACGATACTTAAGCTCAAAGAGATATATGAATATCTTGAGACGGTTACGGATAAATGCGAGGATGTTAGCTTTGTCCTTCGAGACGTTATAATAAAGTACACTTGAATTGATAACATTCATCCTGATACTAATTATTGCAATAGCCTACTTTTTCGACTTCTTTAACGGGTTTCATGATGCGGCGAACTCCATCTCGACTGTGGTTTCAACTAGGGTTCTCTCGCCCTTGCTAGCTGTTTCTTTGGCTGCATTCTTTAACTTCGTTGCTTTTTCAATCTTTGGTGTATCTGTTGCAAAGACTGTTGGCTCTGGAATAATAAGCCCGAGTGTCGTTGATGAGACAGTTATACTCTCGGCACTATCGGGCGCAATTATTTGGGACGTTATTACTTGGTACCTTGGTCTTCCAACAAGTTCTTCCCATGCACTAATAGGTGGTCTTGTTGGTGCAGCAGTTGCAAAGGCAGGGTTGCCTTCCCTTCAACTCTCAGGTCTTGGGATTGTGCTGCTTTTTATGGTCATTTCACCCCTGATAGGTTTTGCTTTTGCATTTCTTATCATGGCCATGTTGATAAGAATATTCTACAACAGAGCTTCAAGTGCCGTTAACAGGTATTTCAGGAGGCTGCAGCTTGTTTCCTCGAGCCTTGTGAGCCTGAGCCACGGAACAAACGATGCGCAAAAGACAATGGGTGTTGTAACAGCCCTGCTGGTAGCTACAGGCAACCTCCATAGCTTCCAGGTGCCCTTGTGGGTTGCCGTGCTTGCCACTGCTTCAATCGCCCTTGGTACTTTCTTTGGTGGCTGGAGGATAGTAAGAACACTTGGTTTCAGGTTAACAAGGATGGATCCAGTTCACGGCTTTTCAATTGAAACCTCTGCAGCAGCTACAATAATAATTTCCTCACTCTTAGGTATACCCGTTAGCACTACACACTGCGTGAGTGGTTCTGTCCTCGGAGCAGGTGCAACGATGGGTGCCTCTGCAGTGAAGTGGGGCATTGCAAGAAGGATAGTATGGGCATGGATTCTCACAATACCTGCTTCTGCAGTTATCTCAGCCCTATTCCTAGGCGTTTTGAGGCTCTAACACAATAAACTTAAAGCACAAATTAAAAATGCTGAAAGAATAACCAACCAAAGAGACGGGGCCGTCGTCTAGTTTGGTCTAGGATACCAGCCTGGGGCGCTGGCGATCGTGAGTTCAAATCTCACCGGCCCCACCATCAGACAAATAAGCCCCATAAGATTGAGAGATAAAAATTGGAAAAGTATTGAACAATTTCATATCAAGTGTTTTTCTACTGGATGGGAGGATAAGGTTGTCTCTATCTATCAGGAACAATACATTATTGCTGTAGGTATGAATAAAGAAAAGATTTCTCCTGACCCTGAGGAAGAAGCAAAAGGAATAGATGTCCAGCTATCTAGGATATCAGAAACTACTTGGAAATGGAAATGC
>CADDZR010000032.1 GCA_902812495.1 archaeon
TCGTTAATAATGAAAGACGCCTCTCGCTCTGTTAACCTGTAATCTATCGGCACAGCAATACATCCAGACATAGAAATTGCATAAAAGGAGACAACATACTGCCAGGAGTTTGGTAGGAGGATTGCAACTCTTTCACCCGGCTGCATACCTAGTTCGTCTACCAAGTAGGAAGCATAGTGTTCTGTAAGGTCTATGAGCTCATAGTACTTTATCGTCCTTCCGTGCTCTACGTCGATAATTGCATTATTGTGCCTGATTGCTCTGTAAAGAATATCGTGGATTGCATTAACTTCAGACATTCAGTATCTTACGACACTTAATGCTGCGTTAACTATCCTCTCCTTTGACGGAAGGTAGCTGTCTTCAAGTTTCGCTAGTGGTACAAATGTATCAAAACCTGTCACACGCCTTGGGGGAGCCTTCATGTACTCTATGGCCTTTTCGCACACAGTAGAGACAACCTCTGCCCCAACGCCGCAGTTTCCCTGTGCTTCATGTACAACCACAATCCTGCCTGTCTTCTTGACAGAGCTTATCAGTGTCTCCGTATCGAGAGGCGAAATTGTCCTCAGGTCTATGAGCTCTGTGCTAATAGAGTACTTCTCAAGTAATTCTGCTGCAGCCTCCCTCGCTTGAATCATCATTGCACCGTAAGATACAATTGTTATGTCATCCCCCTTGGTCAAGACCTTTGCCCTGCCTATTGGGATTGTGTACTCTTGTTCTGGTACATCCATCTTTGGTGCGTCGTAGAGCTTCTTCGGTTCCATGAAGACTATAGGATTCTCTTCCCTTAGAGCAGATGCAAGAAGGCCTTTCGCGTCATAGGGATTCGAAGGTACGACAACCTTGAGCCCAGGAGTATGGCAGAAGTATGCTTCTGGTGAGTCTGAATGGTGTTCAGGTGCCCTTATTCCTGCCCCGTAGGGAAAACGTATGACACCTCTTGCGTTGTACCTGCCCCTCGTCCTGTTCCTCATCCTTGCAATATGGCTGAAAATCTGGTCAAATGCTGAGTATGTGAAGCCGTCGAACTGGAATTCAGCTACAGGTATCAACCCTCCAACAGCCAGGCCTACAAATATACCTGCAATGCATGCCTCTGCAAGTGGTGTATCAAATACTCTCTCCTCCCCAAACTCCTCCTGCAGGCCCCTCGTTACCTGGAAAACACCACCATTCTTTCCAACGTCCTCTCCAAATACGACTATCCTGCTGTCCCTTGCCATCTCTTGTCTGAGCGCCATGTTTATTGCATTTCTTATGTTAACACCATGTCTCAGTTCCTTGAAGGATGATGATTCTGGCTCTTGGATATTGAATCCTGCAAATTGAATGGAACTTTCAAAATAACTCATCTGTTCCACTAGCCTTACCGTTGGCCTGTCGTAAACGTGCATGAACATCTCTACGGGCCTTGGCCTCTGCATTGCCCTGTATTTTGAAATAGCTTCGGCTATTTCTCTCTCTATTTCTTCCTTGATCCTGCCCTCCTCTTCGCTGCTAAGTAGCCCCCTCGAGGCGAGGAACCTCTCCATCCTGAGTATCGGGTCCTTCTTCTCCCACTCAGCTATTTCCTCCGCATCCTTTAGCTTGTTTGATACAAGCTCTGCTGTTGTATGTGGTCCCATCCTGTATGTGTAGAATTCAATTAATGTTGGGCCCTTTCCCTGCCTTGCTTTTTCTACTGCATATAATGTTGCCTCGTGGCATGCTATTACATCATTACCATCAACAAGTATACCCTCAAAGCCATATGCAACAGCTTTTTGTGCAAGTGTCTTTGATGCTGTCTGCATCTCCCTTCTAACAGATATAGCCCACTGATTGTTCTCAACAGCAAAAACAACAGGTGCCCTGTATACACCTGCAAAGTTTAGTGCTTCATGAAAATCACCTTTTGATGTACCACCATCACCTGTTGAGGTTAGAACGACAGAGTTCTCTTTTTTCTTTTTCATTGCCATTGCTATACCCACGGCATGGGGTAGCTGTCCCGAAACAGGAGCAATTATTGGCATCATCTTTATTCCCTGGGGTATCCTCATTCCACCCTCGTCTCCTCCGTAGTACTGGAGTATCATTTCAGGCGGATAGCCAAAAGCTATCATTGCTGCGCTGTCCCTGTACATCGGGACAAACCAGTCCCTTTCCTTTTTCAGCGCTGAGATAAATCCTACCTGCGTTGCTTCCTGCCCCCTGCATGCTCCGAAGGTGCCTATTTCCCTGAGGGTTGAGAGGTTCATTGCCTTCTCGTCAAACCTCCTTCCCAAGAGCATCTGCCTGTAAAGTGCTATCAGTTCTTCCTTGCTTAGACTCGGGTCAGGACCAACCAATGTACCATTAGGTAGAAGTCTGCTGTACATCATACGACCTAGGTCCATTCCTATTGAACTTTCATTTATTACAAAGGATGAGAGAAGCCCGCTTACAAACTCAAGGCTTTCCACGTTCTGTTTTGCTGTTAGCTCGTATATAAACGGTGGGGCTCTACTTAATAAGGCAATACTTCAACCCACTTACTTCATGGAATCCGTCGAAGACCTGATAGAAGCTTTAGACAGGATGAAGACCTATGATTTGGGGCAGCCATACTGGTGGGGTATGCCGGTTCACCCTGCCGACCCACCCTTCCAGTTTTACCTCTACAGATATCACGAACACACAAAGAAGCTATTCGAGAATGTTGCGCCTGGGTTTGCAGATTCAATAAGCCTTTTGGTCACTTCAATGCATGCGGGGACGCACTTTGATACGCCGATACACATGTCGAGGAATCTGAAGGTGCTGGGAGAAGATATAACACAGTACCAGCAAGACAAGGGCTACACTAATCTGCCTGAGAAATTGAAAAGTGTTGACATGGTTGAACCACTTTTTCTCAGAGCCGTTCTTTTGGATATACCAACTCTCTTCAACCAAGACGTACTTCCAGAGAGATACGAGATAAAGAGGGAGGACCTTGAAAATGCTTTCATGAAAGAGGGTGTTACGATAAGGAAGGGAGATGCAATACTCATCAGGACAGGTTACTCAAGATACTTCAGGACAGACATCGATAAGTATCTTCACTCCTTTGCAGGCATAGGAGCTGAGGCAGCTAGATGGATAGCTGAGAGGAAGCCAAAGCTCTTCGGAATTGACAATCTTGCTGCAGGTGTGCCAAAGCCTTTTGAGGTACACAACATACTGCTAAGTGATAACGGGATCTTTATGATGAAAAGTCTTAACCTTGAGGAACTTGCTAGGGACAGGAAGTATGTTTCACTGCTTGTTGTGCTACCCCTGAAAATAGTTGGAGGCGAGGCTTCGCTTGTTAGGCCTGCTGCAATTGCATGATTAGGCTGCTGGCATGCTGAAACCACCGTCGCATATTATTGTGTTCCCAGTCATGTGGAAAGAATCCTGGGATGCAAGAAATACAACAATGTAAGCGATGTTCTCCGGGTTACCTATAGACCTGAGAGGTGTATGCTCTATTATCCATTTTCTCCTCTGCTCTGTCCAGTCCTTCCTTTGCCTAAGGGATTCTGTGTCCATGTAGCCTGGTGCAACAGCGTTAACCCTAACGTACGGTGCAAGGGCAAGGGCATATGACTTTGTTATTCCTATTACGCCGTACTTTGCAGCTGCATAAATCGGCGCCCTTGGGCTCCCTGTCACGATAACGTTTGAAGCAACGTTAACTATTGTCCCACTCTTTTGTATATCGAGCATTCTCTGCCCGAACTCATGGGTGCAGAAGAGTGTTCCTTTCACGTCAAGAGCAAGAGTTTCATCTATAACATCCTCCGAGAGCTCCCTCCATGACATCTGTGTTGACGCTGTTTCTCCTGCGTTGTTAACTAAGATATCGCATCTCCCGAATTTCTTCCAAACAGATTCTGCCATATCCTTTACCTGCCTGTATTCTCTAATATCAGCCTGAACAGGGAATGATTCGACACCAAATCCCTTTACTTCCTGAACAACTTTTTCCGCAGCCTCCCTGTTCCTTGCATAATGCACAGCTACGTTAGCACCCTCTCTTGCAAGTGCAATTGCAATTGTTCTGCCAAAGCCTCTAGATGAACCTGTAACAAGTGCAAACATACCGTCAAGTCTCTTGCCAGGAGGTGTTTCCCTTCTTTTCCACGTGATCTCGCCCTCGACCTTTATGCTTCCTGGTGCTACGCCCCAGCTCATGTCAAGGCCTCCTTCCTAATCAGAAATAAGCCTTCTAGGGACACGCTCCTTCTCCTTGACAATCCTGTTTCTAAGAACACCTATATTTTCGATTTCTGACTCTAGCAGATCCCCAGGCTTCAGATAGTACCTTTCCGGGTTCTTCCTGAACGCGGCTACACCAGATACAGTCCCTGTGGTTACTATATCTCCTGGATAAAGAGTCACCCAGGAGTAGTGAGATACTATCTCTGGGACTGAAACAGAGAGATGGCTTGTATTACTCTTCTGTCTGACCTCTCCGTTGACCCTGCACTCTATGTCGAGGTCATGAACATCACCGACGTCGTCCCTTGGGACAAGGCAAGGACCAAATGGAGCAAATGTGTCCATATTCTTTCCGAAGTTCAGCAAGCCTGATTTCATCTCCTGTCTCTGTATGTCCCTTGCTGTTATGTCGTTAAACACTGTGAAACCTGCAATTGACTCCCATGCTTCTTTCTTACTTGCATATTTGCACTTCTTTCCTATGACAATTGCAAGCTCTATTTCATAATCAAGCTCTTTTGTGTAGGGAGGGTAGATTATCTCATCTTCGTCTCCAACTATTGCGGAGGGACTCTTGAGGAACGAGATCCACTTTGGTATCGGAAACTCCCATCCTGCCTCCTTTCCTTCCTTTGCATGCTCCCTGAAGTTACCTGCTGTGTGTATTATCTTACCAGGCCTGGTTACGGGTGCTATTACCTTCACGCTCTCTCTCGTAAAAACAGCTCTCTCGCCCTTCGGGCCCGTAAAGTTTGCCAATCCAGCACGTTTGATGTAGCTCTCTGTCTTCCTTAGCTCTTCGATTGATCTCTGCCATGTTCTAAGGAGAAGGACCATGTCGTTTGGTATCGTTGCGTCTGCCATTCTTTCAGGATAATCTATTCCGTCGTGATAGGTTAAATAAGACCTGTATGCAAGGTTCGCATCTACAACATACTCCTGCTGACCCTCGTTCAGAAGTATTCCAATCCTTTCCTCCTTTGTGCTTGGTTCAAGGTATGTAACGAGCTTCATGTGGAAAGGGGGTAGCTTGCCATGTAAATAAAGGGTACATAACTTTGTCGGGGATGCCAAACGAGATATTCAAATACATGAATAAAAGAATTCAGGCGTGCAATGAACCCAAAAAGGTTCGATTATTTTGCACCTGAAAGCCTTAACGAAGCAATAAAGATTCTTGCTGAAAAGGAGGATGCAAAGGTCCTTGCGGGAGGGCAGAGCTTAATTGCACTTATGAAGCTCAGGCTTGCAGCCCCACAAGCAATAGTCGATCTAAACAGTGTAAAGGAAAATCTTTCCTACATAAGGGAAGAGAATGGCTACCTTGCAATTGGAGCAATGACTACACATGATGAAATCGAGCACAGTGAAGTCATCAAGTCAAAGTTCACATTACTAAATGATGCAGCAAGCAAGATAGGTGACCAGCAGGTCAGGAACAAAGGAACTATAGGGGGAAGCTGTTGTCACGCTGACCCTGCTGCAGACCTTCCAACTGCACTTATGGCTTTAAATCCAACCTTTGTAGCAACAGGCCCCTCGGGAAGCAGGGAAATTAGTTATGAGGATTTTTTTGTTGACACTTTTACAACTTCCCTAGCAAGGGATGAGATACTGACTGAGATAAGGATACCTTACTTAGAGCAGAGGTCAGGTTCTGCCTATATTAAGCACAGCAGAAGGGAAGGCGACTTTGCAATTGTAGGTGTAGGTGCTGTTCTTCTTATGGATAAGTCAAATGTTTGCAAAGAAGCAAGGATCTCGCTTGGAGCAGTTGCACCTACAATAATTAGAGCGAAGAAGGCAGAGAAGTACCTTGCAGGCAAGAAAATAACTGAAGAAGTTCTCGAAGAGGTGGGTGAAAGAGCAAGGGACGGGGCAGACCCTCCGTCAGATATGCATGGCAGCAGGGAATACAGGCTGGATATGATCAAGGTTTTCACAAAAAGGGCAATAAAGCAAGCCCTAGGGAGGGTGAGATAGTTGCACTTCGAGGGAACCTTCACAGTCAAGGCTCCAAGAGAAAAGGTCTTCGAGTTCCTTCTGGACCCTAAAAAGGTCGCAGGCTGCCTTCCTGACCTGCAGAGGCTCGATATAAAGTCAGAAGACGAGTATACTGCAGTGGTAAAGGCCGGTATTTCTTTCATAAAGGGAGAGTTCACGATGAACTTTAAGGTTGTAGAAAAGGAGCCACCATCACATGCAAAACTTTTGGCAAGAGGTTCTGGAATAGGAAGCACGGTTGACCTCGAGACAGTTATGGATCTGACTGAGAGCTCGGGAAGTACAACAATGAAATGGTCAGCTGAGGCAAGAGTTGGAGGTAGAATAGCTTCCGTTGGTCAGAGGCTCATTTCAGGACAGGCAGAGAAAATTATAAGACAGCTTTTTGATTGCATAAAATCTAAGCTAGAGGGTTAGTTAATGACCCTAAGAATCTTATTAAGGAGTGTGTTGTAGCGGCATGGCGTTGATGCATGTAAAGAAAGAGGAGATGGTAAAGGTCACTTGCAGGGTAAACGGGAAGACGTACACAGGTATGGCTGAGCCAAGAACACTTTTGGTTTACTTTCTCAGGGATGAGCTGAACCTCACGGGAACACATGTAGGATGCGATACAGGGCACTGTGGTGCCTGCACAGTAATGATGAATGGTAAGACAGTAAAATCATGCATGGTACTTGCAGTTCAGGCACAGGGTGCGGATATACTGACAGTAGAGGGTCTTGCAGAAGATGATAAACTACATCCCCTTCAGGAAGCATTCTGGGAAAATCATGGACTTCAGTGTGGATACTGCACACCAGGAATGTTGATGTCTGCCCTTTTCCTGCTTCAGAGAAACCCTGATCCAACGGAGGATGAAATTAGAAGGGCGATTGAGGGAAATCTCTGTAGATGCACAGGATATGTGAACATTGTAAAATCAGTCAAGGCCGCGGCAAAGAAGATGA
>CADDZR010000033.1 GCA_902812495.1 archaeon
GCTATGGTCGCTGTGCGCGGCAGAGTTGACAGAGCTAAGATTGACGAACTGACAACTCTGGTACTCAAAGAGTTAGAGGCGCTCTATGCCGACCGCCATGTCCCCTCTACTGAGGGAGTCCAAGAAATTGTAGAGAAAACATTAATGGCTTCGGGTTACTTTGATGTTGCTAAAGCCTACATACTTTACCATGAACGTATCAAAAAACAGCGTGAAGAGAGAAACGTTTTGTTAAAGCGTATGGATACGCAATCTCTTAACGTGGTCAAGCGTGATGGGACACGCGAACCCTTTAACCATATGAAGCTAAAGTCATTCATAAAGCATGCATGCATAGGATATGAAGGTGTGGTTGATGTGGAGGATTTGACACTCCAGTGCGAGCTAGGTATTTTCGATGGTATAACAACTGAACAGATCTTACAGCTCGCAATAATGACATCTCGTTCCCTGATTGAGAAAGACCCAATAATCTACTCAGCAATTACATCGCGCCTTTTTCTAGCTAAGCTTTACCGCGAGGTCTTCGCATGCAAGTTCACGCAGGATACCTTGGCTGAGACATACAGAGCTTCGTTCATAGCTAACCTGAGAACTGCTGTTGCTGAGGGTAAGCTTGACTCAAGGATGTTAGAGTTTAACTTGGATAGGTTAGCAGGGGTTCTCCGCATTGAGAGAGACAGATTAATTCCCTATCGCGGCTTGCAGATATTGTACGACAGATACCTTCTCTGTTCTTCTGACGGTAAGAGACGCATCGAGACACCCCAAGCATTTTGGATGAGGGTTGCAATGGGTCTAGCCCTGAATGAAGGAGAGGAGAAGGAGAAAAGGGCTGCAGAGTTCTACGAGGTTCTTTCTACACTCCGTTTTATCTGCTCAACACCAACACTCTTCCATTCAGGCACAACCCACCCACAGCTCAGTTCTTGCTATATCTCTACCATAGACGACTCACTGGAAAGTATCTTCAAGTCAATAACTTACAATGCACAAATATCCAAGTGGTCTGGAGGTATAGCAAATGACTGGTCAAACATCCGAGGAACAGGTGCTCTTATCAGGAGCACAAACGTTGAGAGCCAGGGTGTAATCCCATTCCTCAAGATAGCCAACGACGTAACAGTTGCGATAAATAGGAGCGGCAAGCGCCGCGGTGCAACATGTGCTTATTTAGAGGTTTGGCACTATGACATTGAGGACTTCATAGAACTGCGGCGCAACACAGGCGACGAGCGCAGGCGGACACACGATATGAACACTGCAGTATGGATACCTGACCTATTTATGAAGCGTGTCATCTCAGATGGGGTTTGGACACTTTTCTCCCCAGATGAAGCACCAGACCTACACCACTGCTATGGACAGGAGTTCGAGAAAAGATACCTGGAATATGAGAAAAAGGCAGTGGCTGGAAAGATAAAGCTTACAAAAACAGTAAAAGCTAGGGAACTTTGGAGGAAGATCCTCTCAGCCCTCTATGAGACTGGTCATCCTTGGATTACATTCAAAGACCCATGCAATATTCGTTCTCCTCAGGACCACGTTGGTGTTGTTCACAGCTCCAACCTATGCACAGAGATAACCCTTAACACTTCATCTAACGAGATTGCAGTCTGTAACCTAGGCTCTGTTAATCTTGCAATGCATGTTCAAGACGGAAAGTTAGACGTAGAAATGTTAAGAGATACCATCATGACAGCAATGCGAATGCTAGACAACGTGATCGACCTCAACTACTACCCAGTTGAAGAGGCTAGGCAATCTAACATGAAGCATCGTCCAGTTGGTCTTGGGATTATGGGATGGCAGGATGTGCTGTATAAAATGAACATAAGGATGGATTCTGAGGATGCAGTCAAGCTTGCTGACGAGATCATGGAAGTTATAGCATATTACGCTATACTTGCTTCTACCCAGCTTGCTGCAGAACGAGGACCATACCAAAGCTTTAAGGGATCGAAGTGGGATAGGGGTATCTTGCCAGTAGATACAATAGACATCCTCGAAAGGGAGCGCGGACTAAAAATAGAGTTGACTAGGTCTGGAAAGCTAGACTGGACACTTGTAAGGCAAGCGATAAAGGAGCATGGGATGCGGAATTCTAACTGCCTTGCTATAGCCCCAACCGCTACCATCTCTGACATTGCAGGATGCTTCCCTTCAATCGAGCCTGCCTACAGCAACCTATACGTCAAGTCCAACATGAGTGGGGAGTTCACAATCGTCAACGAATACCTAGTTAACGACCTTAAGGAAAGGGGACTCTGGACCCCTGTCATATTAGAGGAATTGAAATTTAGGGATGGAAGTATCCAGCAAATACCCGGAATTCCAAAAGAACTCAAAGACAAATACAAGACAGCTTTTGAAATAAGCCCAGAGTGGCTTATAAAGCAGGCAGCATGTCGTGGCAAGTGGATTGATCAGAGCCAGGCCTTAACTATTTTCACAAATACTACTTCGGGGAAGGTGCTCTCAGACATATACATCTATGCATGGAGTTTGGGCCTCAAGACAACCTATTACCTGAGAACTTTAGCCGCTTCGACAATAGAGAAAAGTACCCTCGATATTACCTCATGGAAGGCATATTCTCCAAAGTCACAAGTTGCAGAAATAGCAGAGTCTGCTCAGAGTGTGACCCCTGTAGAGGTGAATTCAGTTTGCGTTGTTAGCAATCCGGAGTGCGAATCCTGCCAATAATCTAAAGAGGATGAGGATTAACCTATGGTCAAGAAAATATTGAACTATTCAGAGACAGAAACTAACAAGATACTGCCAATCAGATATCAGTGGGCAAGGGATTATTTCCTCATGGGTGTTGCGAACAACTGGGTTCCAGAAGAGATTCCTATGCAGGAAGATATCGAACTGTGGAAGAAGCAAGATGGATTGAGTGAAGATGAGCGTCGCGTGATAATCTGGAACCTCGGCTTTTTCTCAACTGCCGAGAGCCTGACAGCCAATAACATCGTGCTCTCAATTTATAGACACGTCGGTAACCCTGAATGCAGGCAGTATCTTCTCCGCCAAGCATACGAGGAAGCGATACACACAGAGACCTTTATCTATTGCTGCGACTCGCTTAACCTAGATCCTGACTACATTTACAACATGTACATCAACATACCAAGCATAAGAGAGAAAGATGAGTTTGTTGTAGAAATAACAAAATCAATCATGGACCCAGGATTCACTGTCAAGACTTTAACGGATATACAGAAGTTTGTCAACGACCTTGTTGGCTATTACGTGATAATGGAGGGCATATTCTTCTACGCAGGCTTTGCCATGATGCTCAACTTCTTACGTCACAACAAGATGGTCGGTATTGGAGAGATGTTCCAGTATATCTTGCGTGACGAAACAATTCATCTTGCTTTTGGCTCGGATTTGATTAACACGATAGTAGCAGAGAATCCAGAAATCTGGACTAGTGACTTCACGCATTCGATAATAGAGAAGGTAAAGCGTGGCGTAGAGCTGGAACATAATTATGCCAAAGATAGCTTACCACATGGTGTCTTGGGCTTGAACGAAGGCATGATTAGAGAATACCTTGAGTACATTGCAGACCGTCGTCTCGAGAGGATCAACCTGCCAAGGATTTACAATTCACGGAATCCTTTCCCGTGGTTGAGCGAGATTATGGACTTGCGCAAGGAGAAGAACTTCTTCGAGAGAAGGGTGACTGAGTACAGGACACGTGGACAGTTGAAATGGGAATAGACTGCTAAATAGTTTATTTTTGATATCTATTTCCACAATTCCCGAAATAAATTGTGCCTTTTGTAGCCATGAGATGAACTAGAGTGCTCTTAGGCTGCTCGATGTGACTTATATCCAAAAGCATGAAGCGGTTTATTATTACCAATTAAATGTTCGCGAATCTCATAGTGAGAATTGAAAGAGGGTCTGGCCTTCGTCCGTCTCACTCTTTATACCAGCAGACATCCTATCTGGCCCCCAATCTTAAGACATGCCATATAAGTGTAATTGAAATTATGATAACAGAGGTTGTTACGATTATTATTGGTATTTTACTTTGCTGTTGTTGGGAATCTGTGAAATCAAACAACGTAAGGATCAGTATTGGCCACGAGACTGCAATGGAAAAGAATGGCTAATGACGAAATATAACCCAAGCTGAAGCTATAAGTGTTGGTACAAGACCTATCAAACTAAAGACTGTGAAATAATACATCGCTTTTGTGAATGAATCTGGGTATCCGTATCTTCTCGGTCCACTATATATCCACTTTGGAGGATCTCTTAAATTCATAATTAGCTACCACCTCTGCAGCTGAGAGAGCATATGACTGCCTCAATCACCTCGTGATATTCAAGCAAAAAGCCACATGCAGGAATTAATGCTAAAGCCCAGAACCTTTTTCGAAACATCAGCCACTTCAGCTTGCGTAGTCAATAGTATCAATAATACAAAATTTTAAATGTTTTTCCTTAGTGTAGCACACTCCTTGCTTCTATTGGAAGTAAAAACAAGAATTCCTGAAATGATAGGGAATCTCATAGCTTTAACTGTGGGAGGATGTCAATCTTTTCGCTACGAAGTTTAACGACAAGTTTGATATGAGAAAGCATTGAATAGAGCAGACCGAAGTAAGTGAAGAAAGCTCCAAAAACCATACCCGTGATTGTATTCAAAAGCAGGGTTCGTTGAGATAGCTGCTTGCTTTTTCCCATTAATCTGTAAATGTGCGGCAGAGAAGATGATGGATGAAGGGACTATTGCGGTAGCAATAGCAAACAAACCAGTTTAACCGTTCGTCTTTCTCTTGTATGTTATAGCCAATGAGCTCTCAATCATTTAAAAACTGCTTGTTGTTGCTGATTGACTCAAATACTTCGTACATTATTTTTATTTCTAGCTAGGATCCAACCCATTAACATTATCTCAGCAAGAGATACAGCTATTGAATATGGTGCAGGTGCTATCAGGTTATGCATTAAGAATATACCTGCAAAATATACTGAAGATGGAATTCCAAGCAGGATTAAATTTACAAAGTAATTTACAACTTGGTTTAGAAAGCCAATTGTTCCAATCATCATACTTCTTATTGACCTTTCAAAGTGGATGGAGGTATAGATAGTACATGCGACAAGCGGTAGGGCAAGAGAAGCCAGAGGCACAAAGAACTCTACGTTGGAAGAAGTGATGTAGAACCCAGAGCCCATTATCGCTGCAGATATGCCGTAGAATGCTAATGTAACGTAAAGCTTACTTTTAAGGTTTGTAAATCTTCCAAAAGGTAGCATGCTGATGTATGAGAAACCTTTCATCTCTGCCAAGTAAAGCATGTATGGAAAGAAGGACGAGATAAGAGCTATTGGCAAGGTGTATGTTAACAAGATTATTTCAAGTGTAAAAGGATCAAAACCACTCTTGCCATGCATCAAGCTTGTGAATACAAGTATGATTGTGTATATTATAGGAGTAAATAGAAGTCCAGAAAGCCTTGGTGACCTAAATACAACCCTGAAGTCAGATAGTATCAGGGCAAGCTCTGGCTTCCTTATCTTTACTCTGAATGAAGCAATTTTTGACGAAACATACTCTATTGGAGAGAGGATTAAGACTGAAACCTTACTAAACGCAACATAGGATGCCATTAATGCTATTAATGAGTAAAGCAAAGCAAAAGCAAGAGATATAATGTTACCTTCAACAACACCTGTTAAGTTAAGCAAGGGAACAAACATCTTTTCCCAAGATGTAAGTTCTATACTTGATGTTTGAATATATGTGTACAGAAGTATAACCAAGAAAGTTGGAAATACAATCAACCCTCTTTTTAAAGACGAGAAAAGACTTGACTTGCCTGAGCTCCTGAAGAGCTTAAAGATAGCAGCTATGCCACACATAGCAACAGAAAGGGAGAGAGTTGCTGCAAGTATACCAGCAAGCCCTATCCATGGGCCGAGAACAAAGAAACTTGCAACAAGAACAAGAGCTGATGCTACAAGTGGGAGCTCTATGGTTGAGAGTATGGCTCTTGAAGCTATCCTGTCTATATCATTATTTTCAACTGGAAGCATTAAAAGAAACTCCCTTATCTGGGGCCCAGCCGATGCACCATAGGAAAACTGCATCAAAGTGATAAATATTGGCAGTAGGAACCAAGCAAAAACACCTACAGGAAAGAGTAACTCATTTTTAGCATGAGAGAAGTTGAGCTGAAT
>CADDZR010000034.1 GCA_902812495.1 archaeon
AATTTATTTGTGAAAAATCTAAATCCGGTAATAACAATCATTATTAACCTAGTCAGCGGGATTACAAGCATGATTCATCAGCACAGTATTGTTTTTAGGAGCGTTGGGATGAATCGAATTAACAATACGGATATGATAGTCGGCATACCCGAGGTTGGCCTCGTTGGCGTTATCGCTTCATCGTATATTGTAGAGAAGCTTGGTCTTGAAGAGGCGGGGGCTTTCGACTCTGATATGATACCTCCAGTTCTAATGGCACATCAGGGTATTCCAAAATACCCTATCAGAGTTTATTCGAACGGGAGGCTCTCCGTTCTACTATCTGAAATACCCTTCTCTGCAAGGTTTGCAAACGAGTTCGGTAGAGAGTTTTCGCTATGGGCAAAGGATAAAGGCATCAAAAGCATAGCTGGAGTGACAGGAATACCCTCGAGAAACAGGATTCTGGGGCAGGAAGAGGATACAAGCAAAGTTTTCTTTCTTTCAAACTCAGATTCCCTTAGAAAAGCGTACGCCAATGCTGGAGCTATTTCATTTGACGAGGGTGTTGTTTTTGGTTCACTTGCATCGATTCTCAAGAACTGCATGAACTTGGAGCAGCCTGCGGTTGTTCTTCTTGCAGAATCGTATCTGGACTTTCCCGATCCGGGCGCAGCTGCATCAGTAATAAAGGTCCTAAATAGTGTACTCTCCTTGAAACTTGATATAAAGCCTCTACTTGAGGAATCAGAAGAAATAAGGCTTAAAAACAGGGAGCTCATGAAAAGGACACAGCAGGCAATGCAACAGGCAGCCCAATCCTTGCCTAGTGTTTACAGATAGGTGATGGACATGGATGGGGAGGATATATTCACAGAAATAGATAGAGAGATAAGAGCTCTAATAGAGGATACTTTTTCAGGAATAGAGAGCTCATTACTTGACTTGGAACAGAAGTGTTTGAAGCCGTTGTACAGGATTGAGGTGAGTGAGCAAGAGGTTATTGCAAGCTTTGACATGCCTTGTGCCGAAAAAGAAAGTATAGAGCTGAATGCAACAGAAGAGGAGCTTGAGATAAGAGCAAGGATGAGGAAGCCTGTTTCAATAATGATAGGAGGACCTGTGCAAAGAAAGGCAGAATTCGAGAGCTACGTGAAAAAGATAAAGCTACCTCTAAAAGTTGACCCTGAAAAGGCAACAGCAACCTTCAGAAATGGTGTTCTTACAGTCAGGTTCCCAATTTCGAGAAGAGGGAAACAGATAAAAGTTCTCTAACGGAATTGTTATATCGTTCATTGCGTTGAAAACAAGCATCTCACATAGTTCTGTGAAACCGGCTCTAAAGGACTACATTGCACTTTTTGTAGCTGCAGTTGAGACACTTGGTATTCCGTTGATAATCCTAATAATAATCCTCTTTATTGTTGCTGTTTTTGTTACGAAAAAATTCTAGGCTGTTATTGTGTTTACCTTAGCCTCGCGTGAAAAATCAATATCGTAATGACATTCAACCCAGTGATCCTTTTCTATTTCGATGAGTTCAGGTGCCTTATCTGCGCAAAGTTCTGTAGCATACTTGCATCTTGCTCTGAACCTGCACCCGGAAGGTACATTTACTGGGCTTGGTACATCTCCCTCCAACGAAACAAGCATTTTTCTCTTCTTTGGGTCTGGTAACGGAACTGACTTCAAAAGTGCAACAGTGTATGGATGCTTTGGATTCTCAAATATTCTAGAAGTCTCAGCTATCTCAACAATCCTTCCTAAATACATTACAGCTGTCCTTTGGCACATCTGCCTTATTACTGCAAGATTATGCGAGATAAACATGTAAGTAAGGTTCAGTTTTCTCCTAAGGGAAGATAGAAGGTTGAGTATTTGAGCCTGAACAGAAACATCAAGTGAGGATGTAGGCTCGTCCAGAACAATAAACTCAGGGTTGAGAGAAAGGGCTCTTGCTATTGCTACTCTCTGTCTCTGACCGCCCGAGAATTCATGAGGAAATCTGCTGAAATGATCTGGGTTAAGACCGACCTGTTCGAGTAGAAACTCCGCCTTGCTTCTAGCTTCCTTCCTGTCTCTAACCAGCCCATGGATGAACATTGGCTCCATTATTGCTGAACCTATTGTCTGTCTTGGGTCGAGGGAAGCATAGGGATCCTGGAAAACAATCTGCATCTTCTTCTTATACTCTTTCATCTTCCTACCCTTGAGCTTCGTGATATCCCTACCTGAGTAAATTATCGAACCTGAAGTCGGTTCTGTGAGTTTTATGACTGTCCTTCCAAGAGTTGTCTTGCCGCATCCAGATTCACCAACGACACCAAATGTTTCGCCTGTTTTGATCGAGAAGGAAACGCCGTCAACGGCTCTAACGTAATTCTTCACCCTACCAAGAAGCCCAGACCTTATCGGGAACCACTTGTAAAGGTCTTTAACCTCGATTAGATTCTCAACCATTACATTCACCCATATAGGAAACAGGAAACATAATGGTTTGGCTCAGCTTCGATAAGATTTGGCTTTTCAATACTACATCTTCCAAAGGCAAATGGGCACCTGGGATGGAACCTGCATCCAGGAGGTGGATTAATAAGGTTCGGAACAGAACCACGTATTGACTTCAATTCATCCTTCACAACATCTGGTCTTATTATAGATTCCAGAAGTCCCTTTGTATATGGATGCAGTGGGTTCGAGAATATTCTTTCTACGTCGGCAACCTCAACAATATTTCCAGCGTACATTACAGCAACCCTGTCGCAAACCTCTGCTACGACAGCTAGGTCATGTGTTATAAGAACTATAGACGCATCTATCTGATCTTTCAGCTCTCTTAGAAGCTTTAATATTTGCGCCTGAACAGTGACGTCAAGAGCTGTCGTTATCTCGTCTGCTAGGAGAATCTTTGGCTTCCTAGCAAGGGCCATCGCTATCATGGCTCTCTGTCTCATTCCTCCTGAGAGTTCAAATGGATACATTGAGTAGACACGTTCAGGGTCTGGAAGACGGACCTTCCTCAGCATGCTTATAGCGTAGAGCTTTGCTAGCTTCCCAAATTCTCTTTTCGATACATTACCGTCCTTCAAAATTCTTTCAAGTTTCTTTCTTTCAACATAACCAGCTCTGCTTGTAGAGGATTCGTTCAGAAGCTCTTCAATAACAGGTTTTAGAAATAGTTGCCTGTCAGACTCGACTATTTCTGATATTTGCTTTCCAATTGGAATGACTGGATTCAAATATGTCATGGGATCTTGGAATACCATAGCTATTTCAGAAAGCCTTGCCTTCCTAATCTCTTCTTTCTTGGCTGCAAGTAAATTCTTTCCTTCTAGGAGTATTTCTCCAGAAAGTATCTCTGCGTTCTGAGGGAGCAGTCCTGCTATGGCAAGAGCTGTCACAGATTTTCCACATCCAGACTCACCTACAAGACCAAGTATCTCTCCTTTTCTGACGTAGAGTTCTATCCCGTCGAGTACTTTAACATCACCCCCGTAGGTGTGGAAATTGAGCTTCAAGTTACTTACCCTGAGAACCACTCTGTTCCTATCTTCTGAGCCTTGGGTCAAAGACATCCCTTATCCCATCTCCCAACAGGTTGAAACCTAGTGATATTATGAGAATAGCAAGACCTGGAAAGATTGTCAACCATGGAGCTGTGAATACATACTGTGCACCAGAGCTTGCGAGTGTACCAAGTTCAGGGAGAAGCGGGCTTGGTGTGAGACCTATGAATGTCAATGCAGAGACAGTTAGTATAACGCTACCAATGTCAAGGGTTGCTTGGACAATTATTGGATAGATGCTGTTTGGTATTATGTGCCTGAAGAGTATCCTGAATCTTCCTGCCCCTATTGCCTTCAAACTCTCAACGTACGGCTTTTCCTTCTCTGAAAGTACCTGTGATCTCATAAGCCTTACATATGTTGGCCACCATGTTACAAGAACTGCAAAAGTAAGTATTGGTATTGTTCTTCCGAGTATAACCATCATAACTATGGCTAGAAGTATTCCTGGAACAGCAAGAAATATATCTGTTATCCTTAAAACAAATTCATCTATTATGCCTCCAGCATAAGCAGCCACAGAGCCAAAAACTACACCTATAAGTACTGCAGAAAAAACCACTTCGAGAGAGATCTGCATATCGAGTGGTATAGCAATTATAATCATCTTTAGAAGATCCCTTCCGTAGCTGTCGGTGCCGAGAATGTAAGTACTACCACCACAGTCAAATACATTTCTTATGCCCCAGTTAATCATGTGATTGTTCCAGCAAAGCCTCTTTGTCAGGTCTGTTATTCTCCACAAGCTTGGGTTGACTATGTATGGGGAGAGGATAGACAAAATCAGTGCTGCCATTGAGATAATCGCCCCTGCAAGTACAACCGGATTCCTTCTAAAAAGGTAAAATGCATATCTCGCTTCCTGAAACCTACTTGACTGGGCTTGGTTCATGCAACCACCTAATATCTTATACGCGGGTCGATCTTTGCGTATATTATATCGACTACAAGATTCGCCACCACAATTATCAAGGCAGTGACCAAAACGTAAAGCTCTAGGAAGTTTATATCTAACACATATGCTGCGGAGAGGGAGGCTTGACCAACACCAGGCCAAGAGAAAATTATTTCGATTATAACTGCGCCCCCAAGTAGAAAAGCAATTATAAGGCCTGAGACAGTTATTGCTGGAAGTATTGCATTTCTTAAAGCATGCCTATAGATAACAACCCTTTCCTTGATGCCCTTTGACCTTGCAAGCAAGATGTAATCTTGCCGGAGGACTTCCATCATGCTTGAGCGAACTATTCTAGTAAGAGCTCCAATTGAAGTGATAGCAAGAGTTAATGAAGGCAAAATGAGTGCAATAAGAGAGTCCCAAAAATAGGAAATGTTGCCTGAGAGCAATGAATCTATTACAGGCAATCCTGTAAACGTAGATATGGTGCCTGGATTTGGTATGCAGATAGCACATGACGTTGCAAGAGCTCCGTTTGCTGGTAAGAGACCTTGACCGTTTACATTCACATAAATTACAAAGATAAGCTGTAGCATAACTGCAAACCAGAACTGGGGTATAGAATAGCCTCCAAGAGAGACAATCCTAGAAAGATGGTCGGGTAGCTTGTTATTGTGTGTTGCTGAAATTATGCCCAACGGAATTCCGATAGCTATTGTGAGTATCGATGCAGCTATAGCGAGTTCTGCTGTGAATGGGAATCTTCCTGCAAATACATCCCATGTAGTCTGGCTTCCTGATATTCCAGGAAGAAGTGTGTAGCCCCAGTTTCCGCTTAGAACTGTTAAAAGCCATGAAAGATACTGATTCCAGAGGGGAGTGATACAATAGCTCTTTCCCATACTGAAGTCTTCGAATGACTGACAAGCACTTGTTGCTACCCCAAGACCCTTTGCAAGGCTCAGCTTTGCAGCATCGTCCATTCTTGGTGTTATGTATGGTGCCAGAGCTGTATTGGGTGGGAGAAGTCCTCTTGTAAGGTAAAAGACTATAATGCTTAAACCAAACAATACGAAGACCATTAAGAAAATTCTTCTGATGATATATTCGTACAGTTTCATTTCAGATCATAAAATAGGGAAGAACCCCCTACTCTCACTGGGAGATGTAGAGGGTTGCGAAGTATTCAGGACCTACGCCGCCTCCACCAGCTGTGCTTAAGGATGGATTGAAGAAGAATCCTTTCACATTTGATGTCATTGTAATGAAGTTAGATGAGTAGAATGTCCAGAGATACATAACCTCCTGATTCGCTATCTGGTTCATCTTGTTGCTTATGGCCACAAGCCCTGAAACGTTTCCGGTTTGCGTTGCCTTGACAGCTTGATTGTAAAGGTTCTGCATTATAGCAAGGTTCCAACCGTCAGGACCTGGATATGCCTGACCTGGAGCGTACATGGGGCCAAGGAAGTCGAGTACCCATGGATAATCATCTATCCACCCAAGTGCATACATGTAGAATGCTGTGTGAGCCGCAAAAGCTTCAGAGAGAAGCTGACCGCTTGGCAGTGGCGTAACAGTTACAGTCAGACCCATGTTGTATGTTGCACTTAT
>CADDZR010000035.1 GCA_902812495.1 archaeon
GATCACCAACTGTAAACTGCTTGTAAAAAGTTACTGTTATTATTTATTTCAATTCGAAGGGAATGTTGGGTTTTTGCAAAAATTTAAATATAAATTCTGCTAGTATAGTTTATGCTTCCGAGAGTTTTTGAATATTTTAGGCCAAAGACACTTGAGGAAGCACTTCAACTACTTTCCAAATACAAAGGGGAGGCAAAAGTTCTGGCTGGAGGACAGAGTCTTATCCCAATAATGAAGTTAAGGCTTGCTTCTCCAAAATATCTAATTGATATCAACGGGCTCCAGAACCTATCATACCAGAGAACGACGGATGGGCACCTTGCTCTTGGATGCCTTGTAAGACATAAAGAGCTGGAGAGCTTTGAGGCTGGGAATACAGGCTTACACGTGTTAAGGGATGCAGCATCTTTAATTGGTGATCCTCAGGTTAGGAACATGGGAACATTTGGAGGCTCTCTTGCACATGCGGACCCCTCAGCCGACTGGCCTGCAGTTGCTTTAGCTCTCAGAGCAGAGATAAAAGTTAAAAGTGTTTCTGGTGAGAGAAAGATAAAAGCTGAGGATTTCTTTACTGGTCCGTTTTCAACATCAATGAATGAGGATGAGTTAATTACAGAGATAAGTATACCTTTGGTAAAGGGCAGGGCAGCAAGCAGCTACCAGAAGCTTGAAAGGAAGGCAGGGGACTTTGCGCTTGTAGGTGCTGCAGCATTTCTCATGCTTGATGAAAAAGGTGTTTGCACGAAAGCAGGGATAGGCCTAACTTCAGTTGCTGACAAGCCAGTCATTGCAAAGAAGGCTGAGGAGCTCCTTGTTGGTAGAAAAATTGACGAGAGAAGTGTTGAAGATGCATGCCAAACAATAAGGGAAGATATTAACCCTCCTTCAGATGTTAGAGGGTCTTCAGAGTACAGAAAGGAGATGGCAGTAGTACTAGCAAAGAGAGCTATTCTTACTTCTCTAAGGAGGATTTCAGGAGGTTAGATTATGAAGTTAAAGCTAACAGTAAACGGAAAAGCTGTTGAGTCTGAGGTTGATCCAAGGCTTCTTTTAGTGGATTACATAAGAGATAAACTTAGTTTAACAGGGACACATATTGGATGCGATACCTCAAACTGTGGTGCTTGCACAATACTTGTAAAGTTCCCTTGGAGCAACAAGTTTGTTTCAGTAAAGTCATGTACAATGTTTGCTGTCCAAGCTGAGGGAGCTGAAATAAAAACAGTTGAAGGTTTATCGGATGAAAAACTCCATCCAATACAGAAAGCATTCTGGGAGAACCATGCTTTACAGTGTGGGTACTGCACACCAGGCTTTATAATGCAGGCATATGCATTTCTCCAAGAAAATCCAAAGCCAACAAGCGAAGATGTTAGAAGAGGTATCTCAGGAAACCTTTGCAGGTGCACAGGCTACCAGAATATTGTAAAGGCAATAATTCAAGCCTCAAAGGAGATGGAGGCTAAGTAAAATGGCTGTAACAACTATATTTGGGGCGAGGGTAAAGAGAAAGGAAGATCCTAGGCTAATTACAGGGCAGGGAACTTATGTTGCTGACATAACACCTCCTGGGACAGTTTACATCTCTTTTCTGAGGGCCCCGTATGCACATGCACTGATAAAGAGCATAGATACAAGCAGGGCAGTAGCTCATAGAGGTGTGATTGCAGTTTATACAGGGAAGGATTTCAAGGGGAAGATAGGGCCTGTACCTACGGGATGGCCTATAACAACAGAACCACCAATAAAGATACCTGAATACTATCCAATTCCTTGGGATAAGGTTAGGTACCAAGGTGAGCCTGTTGCTGCTGTTGTGGCAGAGGATAGATACATAGCAAAAGATGCACTTGAGCTCATAGAGGTTGATTATGAACCATTAAAAGCTGTTGTAAATCAGGAGGAAGCGGTAAAGCAAGGGGCACCCCAGCTATACGATACCATACCAAATAACACATCTTTTGCTTGGCATCTTCAGGGAGGAGATATTGAGAAAGCATTTGAAAAGGCTGATAGAATAATAAAGCAGAGGCTTGTGAACCATAGGCTCCAGCCAACACCAATGGAGAATAGGGCTGTCCTTTCAATATACAATAAAGGCACAGGTGACTTTACAATATATGCAACATGTCAAGCTCCTCACATACACAGGCTCTTATTATCATCGATGATGCAAGTTCCAGAAAACAAAATAAGGGTAATAGCCCCAGATGTTGGAGGAGGGTTTGGTAGCAAGATACCTGTTTATGGGATAGATGCTGTTGTTGGAATTGTTTCAAGAGAAGTTGGAAGGCCTGTAAAATATGTGGAAGAGAGGTCAGAAAACTATTTAGCAACTACGCATGGTAGAGACCATATACAGTACGTTGAGCTTGCAGCAAAGAATGATGGTACAGTAATTGGCCTTAAAGTTACTTCATACGCAAACCTTGGCGCTTACCTTTCAACAGCAAGCCCAGGAGTCCCAACATACCTCTTCGGATTGATGTTAAGCGGTGCATATAGGTTAGAGGCTGTTGACTGCAAGGTATATGGTGTGCTTACAAATACAGCACCTGTTGATGCCTACAGAGGTGCAGGGAGACCTGAGGCAACTTACCTGATCGAGAGGATGATGGATATACTTGCGATGGAGCTAGGTAAAGACCCAGCAGAAGTGAGGAGGATTAACTTCATTAGAAAAGAAGAATTTCCTTACACAGTATGCGTTGGTCTGCAGTATGATAGCGGTGACTATGAAAGAACGCTAGAAAGGGCACTTGAGCTCTCCGAATACAGCAAGTGGAGGGAGATGCAACCTAAGCTGAGAGAGCAGGGAAGGCTTGTTGGAATAGGTATATCAAGCTACGTTGAGATGTGTGGCCTAGGCCCTTCAAGAGCTGTAAGAGGCACGGGCTTTGCTTTAGGCTTGTATGAGAGTGCAACTGTTAGAATCCACCCCTCAGGCAAAGTATCAGTTTACACGGGAACTAGTCCACATGGGCAGGGAGAAGAAACAACATTTGCACAGATAGTTGCAGAGGAGCTTGGTGTGCCTGTAGAGGATGTTGAGGTTGTTCATGGAGATACATCTGCCATTCCTTGGGGGATGGGAACATATGGTAGTAGGACAACACCTGTTGGAGGAGGTGCGATAGCACTAGCATCTAGAAAGGTAGTTGAAAAAGGCAGGAAGATAGCTTCAAGTGTGCTGGAGGTTTCTGAGACAGACCTCTTTTTTGAAAGAGGTAAGTATTATGTAAAAGGAGCCCCGTCAAAGGCACTAACAATCCAAGAGGTTGCACTTCTCTCCTACCAATCAGATAAGCTGCCAGAGGGGATGGAGCCAGGGCTGGAGAGTACTACATTCTATGACCCAGCTAACTTTACATTTCCTTTTGGCACACATATTTGCATAGCTGAAGTAGATAAAGAAACAGGTTCAGTAAAGATACTGCGTTATGTAGCTGTCGACGATTGTGGAAGGCAGATCAACCCTCTTATTGTTGAGGGACAGGTACATGGTGGAATTGCTCAAGGCATCGCACAGGCACTCTATGAGTATGCTGTATACAACGAGGAAGGAACACTTCTCACCTCAAGCCTTACAGAGTATGCTGTCCCGACAGCTATGGAGATACCAGAGATAATTACAGATAGTACTGTAACACCTTCACCACATAACCCGCTTGGTGTGAAGGGTGTTGGTGAAACAGGAACTATTGCAGCTACTCCTGCTGTTGTCAATGCTGTTGTAGATGCTCTCTCTCATCTCGGTATAAAGCATATAGATATGCCATTAACCTCTGAAAAAGTATGGCGTGCAATAAGGGAACATTCTAGCAAGTAACAATCTTCTTCCTTAGCATAGGTGGATTTTCAAGAAGGGAAAGGGGCAAGAGCATATCAACGTAGGGTAGAGAAGCAACCATAGCCTTTGTCTCAGGTTTATAGCCCTCGAGCTCTGCTAGAGGATTGAACCATATTATAGAACCCACAAGCTTTCTTATCCTGCTCATTGCTTTTCCTACAAGTTCTGCTTCTTCTAGGTCGCAACCGTCGCTCACTATAACAAGGAGAGAACATCCTTTGAGCAGTATTTCATACTCTGCTGCAAGAAAGTTTAATGATGAGCCTATCCTCGTTCCCCTTCCAAGATGCTTTGTGGCTTCCCTGAGAGTTTGAATTGCAGAAGTAATGGGTCTCCCACGAACCAAGTCTGATACTTGCATAAGGCTTGTGCTAAAGATGAAAGCATTGCACCTGCTTATTGTGCAGCATGCCCAGAGTGCTGGGAGTATCCTTGTGCTGCTATCATGCATGGAGCCACTCACATCAAATAAAACAACAATCCTGCCCCTAGCCTTTCTTCTCTCTGTTTTTACTATTCTGTAAATCCAGCCTTTTGATATACTTTTTCTCATTGTCCTTCTAAAATCAATCCTGCCTGCCCTAACAATACTCTTCCTCCTTCCTGGCTCTTCCCCAAACCTTTTGAGTAGTATCTTAAAGGAAAGTCTGTATCTTTTTGCTGAAGCTACCCTTGTAGCAAGTACTGGACTTGATGCCATATCGTCATGGCTGTATGAGGTTAAGGTATTTGCATCCCTAATTGCTCCCTCAATCCTAATCTCAACTTTAAAATCGTTTGTTTCTTTGTTCCTCTCTTCAATTAAGTGTTTCAGTATTTCATACTTTTTGCTATCTTTCACCATTGTTGAGTAAAGTGCAAGGTAAACGTGTTTTATGTTAGATAAGTCTATTAGAGAGAGTGCAACTGCGGAATCTATAACCTCAGAGACACCAATTCTAAGGCCTGACTCCCTTAGCCTTCTTGCTAGATCAACAACAAACTCCTGAACTGTTATGTTTTCTTTATTTTCAGCGCTGAACAAGATTCAGGAGACCTTCCATGTAGCTACTCCTAACACGAGCCATGTCGTCAGGATTCTTGAGCAAAAAGCCTACTGTTTTTTCAAGTGCATCTTTGTTTATTTCAGTATATCCAAGGTTTATTAGTGAGGATGCGAAGTCTATTGTTTCAGATATTCCAGGCTTTTTCATCAACTCAAGAGAACGGAGATTTTGTGTTATGCCTGTAACTTGTTCTGCAAGCTTCTCAGGTATGTTAGGAACCTTGAGTTTGAGGATTTGAAGCTCCTTATCCCTTGAAGGGTAGCCGATGTAGAGGTATAGGCATCTTCTTCTCAAGCCATCCCCAAGCTCTCTTGTCCTGTTTGAGGTTAGTATAACAATTGGCTTTGTTTTTGCACGTATGGTACCGAGCTCAGGCACAGTTACCTGAAAATCGCTAAGAAATTCAAGCAGAAAACCCTCGAACTCCTCATCAGCTCTATCTATCTCGTCTATTAGGAGTACTGGAGGCAGGTTGCCTTCGTACAATACAGCTCTAAGAAGAGGTCTTTTCTGGAGGTACTTCTCGCTGAAGAGCTCATGCTCTATCTCCTCAGGGTCCTTCCTAGACTCCTCTACCCTTATCTTTAGGAGCTGCCTTAGATAGTCCCACTCGTATATTGCGGATGTTGAATCGAGCCCTTCATAACACTGAAGCCTTATCAGCTCTGTTCCAAGGCCGTCTGCAAGAACCTTCGCAATCTCTGTCTTTCCGCAGCCTGCTTCCCCTTCTATAAGAAGGGGCTTCTCCATCTTTATTGCAAGGTAAACAGGGATTGTTATGGATTCGTCTGCAACGTAACACTCCCTCTCAAATATGCTGCTGAGTGCAGGGAGGGTTAC
>CADDZR010000036.1 GCA_902812495.1 archaeon
GAAACGCAAGAATAAGGATTTAATGATGTCCTGAACTAGCTTCGATATTCCGTGCCGGCGTAGCTCAGCCTGGTAGAGCACATGCCTCGTAAGCATGGGGTCGAGGGTTCGAAGCCCTCCGCCGGCTCATTTCGAATAGTCAAAATAGACAGGATGCCAAAAGATACTGTTGATAGCTTGCCACTAAGTTAATTGTATTATCCAGTACCGAAGTTTTTGACTATGCAACTAATTTTAACAATTTATGTTTCACACTACAGATGACAAAGGTAGTACAGACCCCATTATTGAGCTTAGAATTCCAGAAGTAAAAAGACTTGCAATGAGGATAGATACTGAGTTTTTCAAAATTGTTGATGGAGGAAAGCTGAGGATTACTCTCTAACCAACTAAGTATGTCTGACTCGGAAAGTAAACTGTGCACCGAGGGAATGGGACATTATTCTACATTTGGTAAGGCGTCTAGTCCCCTTAGATAGGCTATGCAAGTAGTTCAGTTGTATGAACATCTGCCTTGCATGAGAGAGGGCCGGGGTTCAGTTTCCTCTGCCAGCTTGCAAATTTCATTCAAACGTGGTCTTGGTGTATGGTAGAGGAAGACGAAAAGGATAGCCCATTGTATGATATACTTGAACTGCACCATTTTTATGTATGAGTCGTCAATTGCTCTGTGTTTTGAGTCTCTTGTTGCTTATTTCCATCATTTCGCTTTTATGAAGTCCAAAGGATAGCTAAAGGCTTGGGCGTATGCATCGGTAGTCGATATAAGTATAACAGCCTAGCAATCGCAAAGAACAAGTGTTTTGTAGCTTTGACTTGCTTGGGAGAATTAAGGAGGCATTTGTGGATTTACCTTGCTGACAAGAAAATCTTTGACAGCCTTGTGATGCTGTTAAATGCAAAACTTTTAGAAAAGAAAGGCTCATATGGTCTTCAACGTCACTTAACAGGTCTTGGATATAATTAAGGGTAGAAGGAAGGTCATAACATGAGTACACCAAGATTGCTCAGGTCAATGCTCTTTGTTCCCGCAAATAACTTCAAGTTCATTGAGAGCGCTAAAGAGAAAAGAGCAGATATGGTCATTCTAGACCTAGAGGACTCTGTGCCGACCCAAGAAAAACAGAAAGCAAGATTATTGATAAAGGATGCAGCTAGATTATTAAAGCAAACAGGTAAGAATGTTGCTGTTAGAATAAACGGATTAACAACTGGGCTTGCTACTGATGACCTAAAGTTTGCTATTTGCGAGGGGATAGATGCTATAATGCTTCCAAAAACAGAATCAAAAAAAGATATTGTAAAGCTAGAAAGACTTATGCAGAACGAATCAAAAGGACAAATCAAGATAGGAGTTATTCCACTTGTTGAAAGTGCAAAGGGGATTTTAAATGTAAATGAAATAGTACTTGCAGGTAAGAGCATAGTCGCAATAGGTTTTGGAGCTGCTGACTATTTGCGCGACCTTGGAAGAAGTTACTTTACCATTTCTACCAACGAAATAGAACTTCTTTATCCCCGCTCACGTTTAGCACTAGCTGCAAGGGTTGCTGATGTGCTTGCAATAGACACACCATTCTTAGGCAATTTGAATGACTTGAGAGGATTGATAATAGAGTCCAAGATAGCCTTAAGCTTGGGATTCAGAGGAAAGATGTGTATCCATCCAAGTCATGTCGAACCAATAAACCAAGTCTTCTCACCGTCAGAGAAAGAGGTTAAAATGGCTAAGAAAATAATTAAAGCGTATGAGCAAGCCAAAGCGAAGGGCATAGGTGCCTATTCTTTTGAAGGAAGGATGATTGATGAAGCTACGTATAAAATGGCAAAAGAAACGTTAGCTATAAATGAAACTATAGCTAAAATGTCAGATTCAAAAGCAAAATAGCTACAGCAACAAACAACTTTAATTGAGTGTATCTCTAGCTGTAAATTCTAAAGTTTAATGAAATACATTAAGACAAATCCTTAAAAGTTATGTGTACTTTTTCCGCTGAGTGATTTTTGTTGGATAAAAGAATCAGAAGCAAAGAACTGCAATCAAAGATAATGGACCCGATAAAGGCTGTAAAACTATTTTTGTTAAGCGCATCGAGCATAGCATTTGGAGGAATGGGGGGGCAATCTATACCTAAATCAATCCCAGATGCGATTGCTAAAGTAAAAGAGACCGAAAATATAGATTTCTCTTTCGCAGTATTTACAGGAGGCGCTACAACACCAAGGTTTGAAGAGAATCTTTCAAAAATAGATGTACTTAGAAGGTATTACTATCTTAGTGCGGATTATTTTAGGGAGAAGGTCGACCAGGGAAAAGTTCAATTTTTCGACTACTGGGTGAGTGAATATTCTCGTTCCGTTAGAGAAGGCACTATTACAGGCGGCAATAAGATTGATGTTGCTGTAATAGAAGCAACAGGAATTGAAGAGGATGGGGGCATAGTTCCGTCTCTTTCAGTTGATACTTCACCTGCTTTTGTAGAAGCTTGTAAAAGGCTAATAGTAGAGGTAAATGAGTCTAAACCTGTTTTAAGCGGGCTTCATGACATATATCTTCCTGAACATGGAAAGCCAATCAATATTACAAAAGTTCTTGACAGGATAGGTTCCCCCACAATAAAAGTGCCCAAATCTAAAATAGCAGCAATTGTCATAAACTCAGAAAAAGAGGAGGCAAGTGGATCTTATAGTAAAGTCGAAAAGAAGGACCTTTCGATAGCAGAGAACATAAGCAGATTCTTGGAGAAGGAATACAGTCGAGATTATATCACAAGAGAAAATCCACTCCAGTTTGGTGCTGGGCCTTTAGCTAGTGCTTCCATGGAAAAACTAAGTATTGAGCATCTTAAGATATGGTCTGAAATTATACCTGCAAGATGGGTAGAATCTCTTGACTCTAAAGTCGACTGTATAAGTGCGTCAGCCCTTTACACTATGCCAGGTGAGGAAAAATATCTCGATTATGTTTTTAATAATCTTGAGCTCGTGAAAAAGCATGTTGTGCTCAGGCCTAACGAAGTGACAAATAGCATGGAAGTTATTATGAGGCTTGGAGTTGTTGCTGTACAGCAAGCTATTGAGATAGATATTTTTGGAAATGTTAACGTCTCTCATATAAAAGGGAAGATACATAATGGGGTAGGAGGTTCAGGTGATTTTACACGAGCTTCAAAACTTACAATAGTTGCATTGCCTTCTACAGCTGCAAATGAGAAGTTTTCAAGGATTGTACCATTTTTGTTTAACATAGATATCCCAAAGCAGGATGTAGACGTTGTTGTTACAGAATTTGGAGTAGCAGACCTTAGGGGACTTTCTCCAAGAGAGCGGGCTGAAAAGATAATCAACATTAGCCATCCAAAGTTTCGAGATAAGTTGTTTGAATATTACACAAGAGCAAAGAACTCATCTAGCCACATACCGTTCGACTTTCAAGCTGCTCTCGACTTCATGCAAGAGACTTAGTGAGAACCTCAATCTAGAAAAAGCAAGAGTCGCAATGACATTACTTTGTATTGTTTACTAAGACTTCTTCTGTCTAATCATGAATGTCTTGTAGAACTCGATAACCTGTTCACCTTTTTGATTAAATCCCTTCGTCAAGGTCTTAACTATACCGAATCCTTGTCTGCTCTTTGAAGGTCTGCTTTCTACAACTTCCACCTCAGCATACAGTGTATCACCTGCAAATACAGGCTTCAAGAACTTCACACCATCAACTGATATAACGATACCTCCTGCACTTGTATATTCATTTACAAGGCCATTTACGATTGCGAGTGTAGCTATTCCGTTAAAAACTAACCTTCCATTGAACGGTTCTCTACTATAGTGCTTGTTTGTATATTCCTTGTCAAAGTGAATCGGGTTTCTGTCCATAGCAAGCAGAGTGAACCATATATTATCTGCATCCGTAACTGTTCTCCCAAACTTGCTTCTTATCTTTGTCCCAACTGCAAGGTCTTCAAAAAAGGGGCCACTTCCTTCCATATCTAGAAAGGGTTTACCACTATATTTAAGATGTTAGCTATTATGTTTGAAAAAGTACGTTATAATAAAGTTAGGTATCTAAGCACCAACAGCTAACCCAAAGGGATGAGCTTTCTAATCAGAACTGATAAATAATAACAACAGAAAAAACTAAACATGGTACTTGACGAGTCTGAACTAAAAGAGGAACAAAGGCTTATCCTTCGCGGCATAAAAGAGCTCCTAGACAAATATGGTGAAAGCTATTGGCAGGAAGTAGATAACAAAAACGAGTATCCTTCAAGGTTTGTAGATGAGTTTGCTAAAGCTGGATTTATGGGGGCTGTTATTCCAGAAGAATATGGTGGGAGTGGTCTTGGCCTAACTGAAGCATCTATAATTTTGGAGGAGATAAATGCAAACGGAGGCAACGCACAGCCTTTCCATGGTCAGTACTATCTCTCTTGGCTTGTTTCAAAGTTTGCAAGCAACTACATAAAGGATCAATATCTTCCAAAGCTTGCGAGAGGAGAGATAAGGATGCAAAGCATGGCCTTGACAGAGGCTGAAGCAGGGTCAGATATGACAAAGGTTAAGACGTTTGCAGAGAAGAGAGATGGTAAATATGTCATAAATGGAAATAAGATTTTCATATCAAGGGTCAAATACAGCGATTTGATTGTTGTTGTTGCACGTACCACACCATATGAAAATGTTGAGAAGAAGACAGACGGTCTCAGTATATTCGTTGTTGACCTCAGGCAAACTAAGGGAATTGTTATTAATGAGATAAAAACTATGTTCAACAGCCAAACCTATGAACTATTTTTTGAAAATGTAGAGGTTCCGGAAGAGAACCTGATTGGTGACGAGGGGAAAGGATTTAGCTATATTATGCATGCCCTTAACCCAGAAAGAATTCTTATCGCTTCTGAGTGCATAGGGGATGCAAGATGGTTTATCGGGAAGGCTGTTGGGTACGCAAAAATAAGGAATGTGTTCGGAAGGCCTATAGGGCAGAATCAGGGAGTACAGTTTCCAATTGCTAAGGTGTATGCAGAGCTTGTTGCGGCTGATGCTGTAAGATTGAAAGCTGCAAAGCTTTACGATTCAGGAATGGAGGATATGAAAAAGATTGGTGAACTTGCAAACATAGCCAAGTACCTTGCCTCAGAATGTGCTTGGGAGGCTGCTAACGTTACAATGGACACTTATGGAGGGTATGGTATGGCTGTAGATACAGGGATAGAGAGAAAATTCCGTGCTTCTAGGCTTTACAAGGTTGCTCCCGTATCTAACAATCTAGTACTTGCTTACATAGCACATAACGTACTAGGCATACCAAAATCATATTGACAGATAATGAACCACACTACGCAACTGGAGGTACCAACTTGGTAAATTTAGCTTTGAGCTCACTTCAAGTATTCTTCAGG
>CADDZR010000037.1 GCA_902812495.1 archaeon
CTCAAGGAGTATATCAATCGACCAGGCTAATGAATAATGCCTTGTAAGCAGCGAAGGATTCAGAGTGCTCCCCACAAAGGCAGCTAACAGAGACTGACGTCCTGTCGCAAAGCGATACGTAGGGGCAGTCAGCGCATGCCTCCTTTCCGCATACAAAGCACTTTAGAAAAATCTCAACATTTTCACCAGTTGCGGATGAGATCACAGCTACAGCCTGCCTTACGTCTGTGTCCTCTGTTATCATGAAGCCGCTCCCCGTACTGTACTTTACACCTGCCCTCATTAGGGATGAAAAAACGTCCTTGCCCAAGAATGGAAGCTTGAACCAGTTTCCAAGAACTATCTTCATATCTGCCCAAACTCCTTGAGCAAATCCAACTCCTCTGTTCCAACTCCAGTAATAGACGAAATTTTTTCTGCAAACTCCCCGCTTTCCAGCATGACTGAAATATATGGCAGGAAGCCACTGACAAACTGACTTGAACTTGTTCTCAGCATCCCGGCAAGCAAGCCGTAAACCTCTTTCAGCCTCTTCGACCTGTTCCATATCCTTACCTGCAGCTCCCATGGAATACTTTCCCTTGTGTATGCTATCTTCTCCCCTCTTAACTCTCTAATCATGCATCCAGCAAGTATCTTGTCCAGATGCCTCAGGAGCCTCCAGTTCCCAGTAGCATTTATCCTTCCAAGAAGTATATCTGCGTCAGATATGCACCTTAACATCCTTCCTCTCTTTTCACCCCTTACCCTCGACCTAACTATACTTGAAAATATCTCCCTGACCTTGTCCCTTGGCTGCCCAGGGTACATAGAGAGGGCATCCATTGCTTCCGACTCATCTTTGGAGCTCAGAAAGAGTGTTATAGATTCCTGTGTTGTAATGCTCCTCTCCTTGCTCTCTGATAGCCCCGCCTGGAGCATGTTTATTGCATACCTGATATCTCCCCTACAAACAACAGCTATCTCGGACAGCCTCTCATCTCCTATCTCAAGCCCTTCTTCTTCAAGGATATGTTTAAGGTACATGACTATCTCTCTAGGCGGAGGAGGGCGTAGCTTGAAAACTTGGCAAACCTCTCCCAGCTTTCTTACTTGGTCTGATTCTTCGTCGTTTGCAGCCATCAGGATTGGGTTCATGCTCTGCCTCACAGCCTCCTTAACAAATTCAACCGCTCCGTAGTCTGCCCTCCCTGTGATACCGTCAATCTCGTCCAGAAAGATAAGCGTCCTCTGCGCAACGAGGCTCTCGCTTCTTGTAGCCTCCCCTATCTTTCTCGAAAGTGTTTCCCTTGTCCTTGTGTCGCTTGCATTCAGCTCAACCATGTTGTATCTCTCCATTTTCGCAAGTAGCCTTGCGAGTGTTGTCTTTCCAATTCCAGGTGGACCAACAAGGAGTGCTGCTTTCGACCCCTTCTGCCATTTCCTTAGCCACGAGATAAGTGAAATCCTAACCTTCTCGTTACCTACCATCTCTTCGACAGATTTCGGCCTGTACTTCTCCACCCACATCATATAGCCCCACCTATGAAGACAATAAGTCCTGAAAGCATGCCTAGAAGTGCAATGTTCTTTATCCTGATTGCGCTTAACTCGTCCAGCTTTCCTAGGGATGCAATAGCAAGATACACGAATATAGAATCGGGCGCAACTATACCTGATGTGTAAAAGATGTTTGCATTCCCCATTGCAACTGGAAGCAGACTCAACGCAACAGCAACAGCGAAAAGTATTGAAGCAAGCCTTGACGCATTCTTTGCACCATGAACGACAGCAAACGAGTTCACACCCTTTTCCTTGTCTCCCCTTATGTCTGCTATTCCTTTAACAATCTCCCTTCCCATACCAGCAGTAAAAGAAGTCAGGGCCATTATGATTAGAAGTGTGCTGACATTTTTCACACCATACAGGAATCCACCGTATATGAAGGGTATTGCAAGTGACGAGGAAACTAACGCGTTACCTGCAAGTCCTTTCTTCTTGAGCCTTGAATTATAAAGCCATGAAAGAAGGGAGTAGATAATTGAGATAAGCACAGCATATATGTTCGTTGTTACTACAGAAAAACAAATACCAAGAAAAAGAAGTGTAACCGCTAGGGACCTTGCTCCCTTCATGCTAACAAGCCCGCTTGGTATTGGCCTCCTTGGCTGATTTATGGCATCTATCTCTGCATCGTATATATCGTTAACCACCATTGAATAACCGCAGATGAAAAAACCTGTTAAAAAGCCCTCTGCAAGTCTTACAATGTCTGGTCTTGCATTTGTAACCATTACCTCACCAACTATGACTGCGAGGCCTATCATAAAGCAGTTAACTGGCCTGAGTATCGAGATATATCCTGAGACACTAAAACCTCGTCGTACTGACACGATAATAGATTACCTCCCCACGCCTCTCGAGCACAGCAATTATTGCTTCCTTTCCCATGATGCTTATTTCCCTGACATAATTTCTTAGCTCCTCAACTTCCTTTTCTATACCCTCATCAAGTGCAAAAACAATGTACTTTGCTGCCTTCTCGGGATACTCTCCCCTTTCGTAAACTCTCAAATCTGTTCCGAGACCAAAACCCTCCCTAGCGACGTACCCCCTTGTCCTAAGGTCCCTGTAGACAAGATACTTTGTCCAAGAATCCTCCTGCCTTCTTTGCGCAAGCTCTGCAAGATCTTCAAATGTCATGTTTCTCCCATGCTTGTCAAGAACAGAAAGTTTGCCTAAATCGACAAGGTACATCGCCTCGTAGAATTCAAGCACAAAGCTCCTGTTCTCTTTCCTTCCATATCCAGACGGAGCTAGCTGAGAATAAACCTCGCCGCTTACCTTTATCCTCTCTCCGTCGTACGTTGCCACAAGCTTTTCATTATCGGCTTCCATTGCTCTCATCACTCCTTTATGTTCGCTTTTAACCTTTGGAAAGATTCGAAATACTTTTCTTTTGCCAAGATATGCTTCAGCTGTGGAAAACTTCTTCACTCTGAGAACAGTCTCATGGAAGGGGGATAGAGTTGTTCTGATAGACCAAACAAAGCTTCCAAACAGGTTCGTATTTACAGAGATAAGAAGTCCGGAGGAGATGGCAAGTGCAATAAAGAAAATGGTTGTAAGGGGAGCACCTGCAATAGGTGTGGCAGCCGCAATGGGTGTGGCGCTAGCTGCCCTGAGGTCAAGTGCAAAGAGCAAACAAGAACTCCTGAATGACATGGAAAAAGCTGCCCTGCTTCTAAAATCAACTAGACCTACAGCAGTCAACCTTTTCTGGGGTATAGACAGAATAATGAAAAAAGTGTATTCAGCAAAAGTTGAGAGTACGGACGAAATAAAATCAATAACTGTTTCTGAAGTTAAGAAGATGGAGGAGGAGGACGTGAAGGTAAACAGGAGGCTGGGAAAGATAGGCAACGCATTAATAAATCCAGGTGACACAGTTCTTACTCAGTGCAACGCCGGAGCTCTAGCGACTGTTAGCTACGGCACGGCCCTTGGTGTGATAAGGGCAGCAGTGGAGGAAGGTAAGGTTGTAAAGGTCATTGTTCCTGAAACAAGACCTCAGCTCCAGGGTTCCAGGCTAACTGCTTTTGAACTCAGGAAGGATGGCATAGAGTGCAGGATTATACCTGACACTGCTGTGGGATATGTTATGCAAAACGGATACGTCGATAAGGTAATCGTTGGAGCGGACAGGGTAACAAGGGACGGATTCGTTTTCAACAAGATAGGTACATACCAGATAGCTGTTCTCGCAAGGAAGCACGGTATACCATTTTACGTAGCTGCCCCGCACTCGTCTGTTGACATGGAGCATGACAATGAGCAAGTCATTATAGAAGAGAGGAGCCCAGATGAAGTTGTAAGGATAAGGGGCAGAAGGATAGCGGCCAGCGGCGTTCCGGTTCTAAATCCAGCGTTTGACAGAACACCCCCAGAGCTAATAGATGGAATCATTACTGACGTTGGCCTGATTGAGAAACCCGTTGAACTGAACCTCAGAAAATATTTTGGGGGTAAAGACAGGTCATAATTAGATTTATTTTGAACGAGGTTAAAATAGTCTTTCCCCAGCCATTTAGATGGGGCCCGTAGCCTAGCACGGATCAAGGCGTCAGCCTTCGGAGCTGAAGAACGTGGGTTCAAATCCCACCGGGCCCATTTTGCTTGTGTTGTTTAGGGTAAGAATATAGTTTTCATCCATTTACTACAGGAGAATCCAACTAGAGAATAAGAAATTTGTTGATTATATGCTTCCAAATCTTTCTTAATAGCTTTCGCATGTTTGGAAATCTTATTATGTTAATTCTAACAAACTATCTTTTGTTGCTATGCCATACTTATGTTTCATTGTTAGTACTAATTTCGGACGTAGTATAGGTCATAATTATTTACTAAGTTTCAATTAACTATTAACCTTAAAAAACCAAGTTATCCCAGCATTGATCATGAGTACACCACTTATCTCATTGGCTCAGCTTATTCCTTTCCTAGCTATTCTTCTCAGGCTAGTACTTGGGATTGCACTAATTATACATGGGTATCCAAAGTTCAAACCAGAAGTTAGGCAGGGACTGGTGCAGTGGATGCAGTCAATCGGTATTCCAAGTGCTGTGGTGAGTCTCGTAGCAATAAACGAATTCTTTGGCGGGATACTTCTGGTAATAGGATTTATCGTGCCCATTGTGTCTACACTAATGATAATACAGTTTCTTAGCATTACAATAGCAAAAAAGACAAGAATGAAAGCCTCATTCATAGCAATCGATAAGCCATCTTACGAGGTTGACCTTCTTTATACTCTTCTTGCCTTAACAATCCTTGTTATAGGTTCGGGTCCAATCTCCATAGATAGGCTAATTGGTCTAAGCTAACGGCAAGTAATAGTGCAATCCCTCATATTTTTTACATAGCGTACACTTTGCTAAGAAATAAAGAAACAATATACTTGCTGCCGGACAGCTATTTACACTATATCATAGCCAGAGGTTGGGGTTACAAATATATTTGTATTAACTATTGCGTGGCTAAACTGTATTCTTCCCTTTTCAGTATTGGGTCTGAACAACTTACCCGTTTTAGGAGTTTTTGTCCAAGCTATATGGCTAGTAACTATTAGTCCTAAATTATCGTTTATATGTTACACTATCTTCATTTCTTTTCTTTCAACCGGCGCTTTGTAAAGACTATCAACAAATGGAATGTAAACTGCATTCCCTATACTGCAGAAAGCAAGGATGCTTTAGCCCTGGGATGAATGCAGCTAACCTTTGGTTAGCGAGGGGATAAATAGATTGCTAGGATGTGGCTT
>CADDZR010000038.1 GCA_902812495.1 archaeon
ACTTCTTTTCGAAGAGCTTGGCATAGATGCCTTTGAGGTCATCAATGCCTGTGCAACAAAATACAACTTCATGCCACACTATCCTGGCGCTGGTGTTGGCGGGCCATGTCTTCCTTCAAACCCTTACTACCTTATATCTGAAGGAGTGAAGACGGGCAATATACCATACCTAATCAGACTTGCTAGAGAGATAAACGACAGGATGCCAGACCATATAGTAGGACTGACAATGGAAGCGCTGAATGAGATTGGCAAGACAGTTAGGGGCTCAAACATAGCTGTTCTCGGCTTATCGTACAAGCCTGAGGTTAAGGATGTGCAACTTGCACCAAGCGAAAAGATAGTCAAGAAGCTTGCCTCAATGCATGCAAATCTGTCTCTCTACGACCCGTATTTCAAGAACGAGAATGTTTTTGGGCGGAGGGTCAAGCAGACTGTGGACGAGGCAGTTGAAGGCGCTGATTGTTTAATCGTTCTAACAGCTCACAGGGAATTCAGGAGCATAGACCTTGAGGAGCTTTCAAGAAAAATAGGGAAGAGGGCAGCGCTTGTGGACGGAAGGAATTGTTTTGACCCGGGAAGAGCTACCTCCTCAGGCTTTGTTTATCGAGGAGTAGGAAGGCCAGCCTCAATGTTCTACTGAGTTTATTGAAAAGAATAGCATTCGTTTTTGACGAAGGTATTCGTTTCCCACTTGAACTTGGGAACGTATTTGTATTATACATAGCCGACGAATTTAGGAAAAAAGGTTTTGAGGTTTATTTTCTTGTTATTAAGAACAAGTATGATGTAAAGAAGTACAATATACCCAGTTATGTGAAACTTGAAGTCTTTGAGAGGAAAAAGTTTCGGCTTTTCGGCTCATTAGTCACATCCGTTGCCCCAGCAATATTCATGAGAAAGATGGGTATCAAGTACCTTTACTTCGACGAATGGCTTTTTTACAGAAGGTCAACAAAGAAGCTCCTCTTCTTGCTGATGTGCAAGCTATTCGGTGTGTTCATCTCTTTCCTAGTGCGGGACCCTGCTCCACTCTACGAAATAGCGACAGGGTATGTCAAGCCTGGAACATTCAAGTGTTCGAAACTTTTCTTTACTGCTGTGACCGCTAGAAAGTTTGCTGATGTTATTTCTGTTTTTGGCTTAACTCAAGCAAAAATCATCAAAAATGAAAGTCATAGAAAAGGTAAGGTCATTCAGCAATACAGGGGAGTTGATACTGAAAAGTTCAATCCATCAGTAAAGGACAGAAGGAAGGAACTTGGAGTTCAAGGAATGCTTGTAATTGGCTACTTTGGTATGCTTCAAGAATATAGGATGCTTGATGCTATCTTGCGCGGGATATTTACATCTGACGAAATTATGCTTAAAGAGAGTATAGTGATTGTTGGCGGACGAGGAAAGCTAGCAGAAGAGCTAAGGAAAATGGCGGAATGTGAGTTCAAAGGAAGGCTTATTTTTCTAGGTCCTGTGAACTACAGTGATTTGCCCAGCTATATAAAGTCATGCGACCTACTTCTTTGTCCCATGGATACTGTATACCTTTTCACCCAGATTATAGCGAACACAAAGATATTCGAAACATTGGCTGTTGGCAAACCGATAGTTGCCACAAGAACAAAGGAGTTAAGCCTCCTTGAGGGAAGGCTGAGAGGTGTAGTATATGCTGAACAGGGTCAGGAGCAGTTCCTTGAGGCTCTTAAGAAAGCAGTAAAAGAATTGGATGTACTGAGTGTAGAAGCATCGCAGCAAGCACTTAACTTTGGATATACTATTCAGAAGTCCGCGCAGGAGATAGTGGAAATAATACTTGAACGTTCAAATTCAAAATTTGCCTAGGAGGCCACTAGATACAATAAGTTTAAAATTACCAGCAAAAAATCCTGCACTGTAAAGATTTGAAATGCGATTTTTGCTCCAATGAAGAACCGCTTCCTTTTGTATGCTATTACTGCGGAGGTGTCTTCTGTACTGAGCACAGGCTTCCAGAGAATCACCAGTGTAAAGGTGACCTTTCAAGGAGGATTCTATTGCCGGAGCAAACCACAACCTACTCTTGGACAGACACATATTATACTTCGAAACCGAAAAGGTCTGTCTTCTCCTCTATCGAAGTAAGAGACATAGTTGTCGCGTGGCTTGCGCTGGGTGTTGCCTTTGTTTTTGGGCTAACAGGAGGAATTCTTGGAGCAATCACTAGGTTTGCAGGCAACGGCTTTCTCTTGCTGTACGGAATTTCACTCGTAACAATAGGTCCTGGCTTTGTACTCCATGAACTGATGCACAAGTTTACAGCACAAAGGTACGGCTTCTGGGCTGAATTCAGAATGTGGCCTTCGGGGTTGCTCCTTGCTTTACTAATCTCCATGTTTGGCTTCCTCTTTGCTGCTCCGGGAGCTACGTACATATCCGGTTTTGAGATCGACAGAAGAGAAAATGGTCTCGTGTCTGTTTCTGGACCTATAACTAATTTTGTGATAGGTATCCTTTTCTTACCCCTCTTACTATTTGGAAGTGGTGTAATTCAATTTGTTGGTTACATCGGTTATCAGGTTAACATGACACTCGCTGTCTTCAACATGATACCAGTGATGCCTCTGGATGGGGCAAAGGTCATGGCATGGTCAAAGCTTGTTTGGGTAGCTTTGTTTGCTTTGTTTATAGTTGCTCTCGCATTATTCTACATCTACATATTCCCGAATTTCTCATGAGAAAAGAACCAAAGTTAATGAAAGGGAAAGTGCATCAAAGAAGAGAACAGCATACGGATTCGAATTGATGAAGAGTGCTGCAAGGTTTAGAAATCTTGCCACTAAAGCTGAGAGGGATTTGAACTTAATAAAAAAATATGGATGGGTCCTCATGACATGCTCACATTAACGACCAGGAGGACCCCGTATTCTACGCCGTTTATCTCTACGTCAAAGCGTAGTGTGTTGTACTCTTGCCCTGCAAAGTTGGCGTGCGCATTTCCTGCAAATATGAATGCCCCGTTGTTAGAGAGTGTTCCCTGCCCCACGATGTGCGCCAATCCCCTTCCCATCTGGGCGCTTCCAGAAGATATGCTGTAGGTTGTCCCGTTTATTGTTAGCGAGCCGCCTGTGATGGTTAAAGTGTAGCCATGGCTAAACACGCCAGAAACTGTGAAAGTCACAGTACCTGACGCATTGCCGACTCCCTTTCCTCCAGATATTACTCTGTAGATGCCTTCATTACTTGTGAATGTCAGTGTTTGCCCCTGGCTGAGAGCTGGAGGCTTGGGCAGGATAGAAGTTTTTGTTAATGAATGAGCGTTTGATGTCTTGTTTGTTGATGTTAAGGATGTTGCAAGAGGCATTGCAGCAGTTGCTATAGGATAGAGCACCGCAAGCAGCAGTGCAGCTGAGGCCGCTATCATTACAGCCTTTGTTTTTGTGTTCATCGCTTTCTCAGTATTGTCATGAAGTATTTAATCGGTCTGCACTTTATGTATAGATGGTGGATACATAAAGATTAAAAATACGGTGGCAGCTTCACAAAATACAGTATCTTCTGTTAGTATATGATGACGTATAGAGTTGAGAAGCGTATCCAAAACATGTAATTCTACTAAATGTTTCGCTAAGGTCTGAGGCTTGGCAATCCCTAGCAAGACATGTTAGATGAAAGGTCTTTTCTACGAATCTCAGAATAGAAGAATGCGAGGAGAACCTGTGGTCGACGAATCCCTTTTTCGTGTAGGGGGAAATAACAATCATTGGAACACGGAAGCCGTATGTAGCATTGGGGGGAGCAACATGGTCATAAAAGCCACCTGATTCGTCGTAGGTTAGCAGTATAATAGTGGAGCTCCAGAACTTGCTCTTCTGAATTGCTGTTACTATATCTCTCACTTCTTTCATACCCATCTTAACGTCAGCAACTGGGTGTTCATTGTATGGGTCAGGCAGACCTATCGTGGTAAAGTTGTCAAGTTTTCCACTCTTTAAGCTGTCTTGAAAGTTACCGGTGTAAAAGATATGGTTGCGGTACCTTGAGTAGTTTGAGAAGGCCTCAAGCGGATTCATATTGCAGTAAATGCATGGAACATATACTGACCAAGTCAGCTTTGCTTTTTCAAGCAGGTCAAATATTGTCTTACCCTTTATACTGTGATAGTATTCTGGATGCCCTTGAAAGTCTTCCGTTATACCGAAGTTATCTCCTGCAACAGAAAATATCCTGTTGGGTAGCGTTGGCCCCATGAAGTCGCTGAAATAGTTATCCATGAGTGTGTAATTCTTTGCAAGCATCCAGTAATACCAAATTTCCGAAGGTGTGTAGTATGAAAAAGCTTCTCTGTCTTTCCATCCGTCCATCTTGCCATTGTCATAATACTTTAGCGAGCATTCATAGGAATGACACAAATCATGGGAAACAGTAGAGGTAATAGTATGTGCAAGTTTCTTTGCCCAATCTGGATAGCCTGATAGGCCATTTGCATTTGGGAACAGTGCAAAATAGTTATCAAATGAATGGTTTTCTTGCATTATAACAACGACATGCTGTATCTTTATGTTACCGGTAATGCTCTGCCTTGTCTGAATTGCTGTGGCAGGTATACCTATAAGGACAACGAGGATCATTGCAGCAGCGCATCCTTTCATTCATTTTTAGCTGGGCTGAATACCATAATTAACATAATGTAATTGAAATCTATTTTCTAACAATTTTTTCAAAAAAAGCTTTGCCTAAACAATTGTTACGACGTCGATATCAATGCCGATATCATACAGGTTCAGCGGAATTGCTTGACTCATGGTTGGATAAAAAAGAGTTCGCAAAAGTATTTTAGTGGAAG
>CADDZR010000039.1 GCA_902812495.1 archaeon
CAGAGCCATACTCACTCATTACAGGATATCCAGTAAAATATGTAGTTAGTTCGCTAAAAGAATACAGCTATCCAACATACCTCAACCCATCAAATATAGTTAAGCAGTTTGAGATGGCTGGCTTGAGTATACCGGATCCGAGGACTTTTAACGAGGCTTTCGAGTTGGGCTAAACGGCAAAAAATTGCAATGTAGGCTTTAAGTTGAGCTTTTTGCATTATAAAATGTTCATCTTCGTTCTCATGGTAAATGAATGCCTCAGTACCAGGCGTCAGGCCAGAAAAGTACATAATCATCTGTTGGAATAGATACTTTATGAAGGCACTAGTTCTCATGGAGAAGGGAAAGTTAAGCCTTGAAGAGGTACCGGAGCCGAAGCTGGAGGAAGGAGAGATTATGGTAAGGATGCGTGCATGCGGCGTGTGCGGAACAGACATAGAGAAAGTAAAGGGGGAAGCAATAACGCCTCCTGTCCTTGGTCATGAAGCTGTTGGCGAGGTGTACAGAGTTTCAAATGGTGTAAAAGATATACAGCCAGGTGACAGGGTTTTTGCCCATCATCATACACCGTGTTACAGCTGTGACCTTTGTAAAAAAGGAGAATACACTTTATGTGAAGAATTTCCAAGGCACAACATAAGACCTGGAGGTTTCTCTGAATTCTATGCGGTTCCACGCTGGAACGTTGAAAGGGGCGCTGTGCTGAAGATTCCAGATAACCTAGATTACGAGCTTGCAACATTCGTAGAACCTCTGGGTTGTTGCCTCAGAGGATTAAACAAACTCTGGTTTGAAGGGGCAGAAAAAGCTGTGATCTATGGTGCAGGTCCAACAGGTCTTATATTCCTGAAACTTTTGAAAATGAAAGGATGTGGTGTAATAGTTGCAGATACCTCAGAATACAGAAGAATATTTGCTTCTAAGGCTGGTGCAGAATATGCTTTTGACCCAAGGGTAAAGGAAGCGAAGATAAATGCATTGGACAGCCTAAGGGGAAAACCTGAAGTAGCAGTAGTAGCCACGGGAAGCACGGCTGCTTTTACAGACGCAATGGAGACAGTCTCAAAGGGTGGAAGAATACTAATCTTCGGAAGCCCGCCCCAGGGCTCAAAGGCAAGCATAGAACTTCCTACTGTTTTCTTAAAAGGTTTGACGATCCTTTCATCATACTCAACAAGCGAGATTGAGATAAATATAGCATTAAAGATGCTCTCAGAAAGAAAGATAGAGCTTCAGGACCTAATAACACACAAGTTTTCTCTGGATGAAGCTGTTAAAGCATTTGATGTTGCAATGGACCAGAAATGTATCAAAGCAATTGTAATATCATCCTAACCTTTCCTGCTAAGAACACATGTCATACAGTGTGCTCCACCATATCCTCCTGTTATCTCCTGGAGCAACACAGGTGTAAATTCAACACCATTTTCTCGTAAATCTCTTTTGTGTGGAAAGAACTCACCTGTCTCCTTAAGTAATCTGTAATCCTTTACCGCCTGGTTAAAGAGCTGTGAATACCTGTGAGGATCTGAGGAAGCTTTCTTTTCTAGATTCTTGATAACCTTATCAACTAATTTTTCAACCTCAACAGCTATTATTTTTCTGTCGGAGACACACAGAAAGTTTGATGCATAACAAAGCTGTTCGAGGGTTGTGATGGGTATGAATTCATACCCTTTCCCAACCAAGTAATCTTGAAGCGTTTTGTTTGATTCTACCTTTTTGTATTGACCTGAATTCTTCCTGTATACTTCAACTCTTGCCTTTCCGATTAGAGGTATGCACCCTACTGCAAGCCTGTTTCCGGCAAAGTTAAGATATGTGTCAATATGCATATTGACCATGGGGTCAGGTTGGTCGTATGGAATAAGAGGATGTGCTGGTTGGTGCACAATGCAAACCTCTTCGAAACCAAGACCATTATCCATAATCTGCTTAATAGCATGAAAATTTGTCCTATCTCCCATGCCTATTAGAGCAAATTCGAGAGCAGGCATAAAGTCGCCTCCTTCAAATATTCCTGGGTGCTTTACATGATAAACAATTTCTGCTCCTGCCATGGAGAGTACGGCCTCAGTTATAATAGGTTCCATAGACCTTTGGGGCTTTGACATCCTCCCTATCACCACTCCTTCATCAGTTACTGCCTGTTGGTCCCTCATAAAATAAAGATTTGAAAGGGGTGTTGCAAGTCTAACCTCAGGCATAGTAACCTCACTTCCTCTGATCACCTTCTTCCGAAGAAAAACACTCGGTCTAAGCAAAAGTATGTTGAATATAGTCTCCGGGTCCATCAGTTCAACGTTTTTCTTGAATGAGTTGTAAGCCTTCTCCGCAGCTAGCTTATTCCCCTCAAATCTTATTATCCTGCTTGCATATCTTCTTGCATTATTTATAAGCTCAGGTTTTTCCTTTGAGAGAGTTATTGCAAGTCTTTTTAGCCTGTATACCTTTGCTCCTGTTGCGATCAGTTGGTGCTCTAGCTCCATATGCTCGTGAATTGCCTCATCCATACTGAATGCTCTCTCATACAGGAAAGAATCAGGTTCAAGAAGGCCAAAGAACATCTCTATACCTGGCCTATGGATCATCACTTCGCTCAATGAATGCCACTCAGCTTGAACCTTTGTCTTCATAGTATATTCCTCCATTTGCCCTCATAGCCCAAACATAAACAACAGCTGAGAATATCGTGATTGTTAAAATGTCATATGGCATGGAAATTAGCCCGATAGGGCTAATTTGAAGGAAATTCTGGAAAACAAAGTTTTTGTCTCCAAGCAGAGATATTAGTAAAATACCAATAATGTAAACGGGAAGCCAGATATCTTTTCTTCTAAAGGACACTCTACCAAAAAAACCCATAACTGCAACGCCTATAAGCGTTAGCACGGCACCCACGAGGGTCCAGGGCCAAGACGCCCAGTAAATAAGTAGTGTAGAAAGGAAGAAGCCTAGAAAACCAATGAAAGATGGGCTTGGAAGCCTGAAACCTTTGGTTTTGTTTATCTTGCTTCGGAGCAGAGGTAAAGAAAGCGAAGCTGCTGCATAGGGGATGAGCGTTGTGATTGAGGCTAGAAGAGCAACAGATGGAAAGTTTGGTATCAGTATTTGTATAAACATAGTTAACAGGGAGGCAAATATAAGTGCAACATAGGGTGTCTTGAATCTACTGTGTGTTTTCCCCATGACTTTCATAAATAAACCATCCTTTGCCATTGCATATGGTATTCTTCCCTGAAAGAGAACCCAATCTCCGCCAGCTCCCGCCGTGCTGATTATCGCACCCAATGTTACTCCTGAAGCGAGAAGTCCTAGACCGGCTGCTCTTGAAACGTCAGCAAGGGGAGAAGATAAGTTGCCTATGGAGCCCCAATCTTTCCAGCCTAGTCCGAGGCCAGACCAATTTAACAATCCTATAAAAGCAAGTGAAATTATAACGTATACAGCTATTACGATACTCATGGTTATCACCATAGCTCGCGGTATGTTCTTCTCCGGTTCCTTTACCTCTTCAGAAGGGATTACTACTCCCTCAAAGCCTGTAAATGCCCAAAAGTCAAATGCCATAGCCAATCCAATCCCTGAGAATCCAAAAGGAGCAAAGGGCGTAAGGTTGTCAGGATTGAACATAAAGAGTCCAATCACTCCGAAAATTGCAAGAGGAATAATCTTTCCCACTGTTGTAATGATACCAAAATTAGTACCCCACTTTACTCCAATCACATTTACAAGCGTAAATAGCCAAAGCATTGCAACAGAAACTGTAATTCCTAATGGTGTTAGTGTTAATCCTTTGCTTAGGCTGGGAAAATAAAATCCAGCGTATGTGACAAAAATATCTATTATGGCTGCTGTCCCGATAAATGCATAAAGAAAGTAACCCCACCCAATTGTAAATCCTGCAAAGTCTCCAAGAGCTACTCTTGGTATTGAATACGGGCCGCCTGTTAACGGATAAGAAGCACCAAGTTCCGCGTATATCAAAGCGAGAAGTAGTGAAATAACACCCACAAGAACAACCGCCACGATGTAAGATGGGCCAGCTACTGAACCCATAACTGCAGGCATGGAAAATATTCCTGAACCTATGATTCCTCCAACGCCAAGGGAAACCAGTCCCCAGAGTCCTATTTCTTTCTTTAGTTCTGTTTCACTTTTCATCAAAAAGTTTTTTCATGTTAAAAGTTATTATGAGTATCTGTTTTTCTATACATTTATGTACACTATTTAATACAGCTGAGTCTTCTGAAGGGAAAAAGTATATTTGAATGCCTTGCTCCTACTTCTTGACTTTACCTCTACCTTTGTTCTCTTCATAATTATTGTCGTAACTTATTTTTCATTGAAAGGATTACCTTCACTTGTAAATTTAACGAGGTCGAAGATGAAGCTAGAAGAAAAAATTTCTATTATCATACCAGTGAAAAATGAAGCGGATACAGTATCGTCCTGCCTTTCTTCCATTGTTAAACTGGATTACCCAAATAAAGAAATAATAGTTGTCTGCGCAAAGTCTGACGATGGTACAGAAGAAATTGTCCGAAGCTTTCCTGTAAAGGTAATTAACGAGACAGAACCCCCTTCCGGCTGGATTGGGAAGAACTGGGCGTGTCACCTTGGATATCAAGCATCCACTGGTAGCTTACTTCTTT
>CADDZR010000040.1 GCA_902812495.1 archaeon
GTTGTGCTCCAGCCTGGACAGACAATTGCAGTGGGAACGTACCATTCAGGGCTAGTAGTGGGCGGGGCAACAATAGCAGCATCCGCACCAGGTCTCCTTGGGTCAAACGCGCCTATCAATGTTCTAGGCCCTACACCCGCTCAAATCAGGGTCCAGGCCGTTCCCCCTACAGTTGCTTTCGGTACAAGTGGGCTACTCGTAGTTTGGCTCGCAGACCAGAACGGAAACCCGACCATAGCTTCATCCGACGTAGTGCTTAACCTCGTATCTTCAAACAGCTCAATTGTAAGTCTGCAGAGTCAGGCAACAATCATAGCTGGAACAAACTATATCGACATCCCGTTCCAAGCGCACTCTTCAGGAAACGCGATTATAACAGTTTCAAGCTCAGGGCTTAACTCAGGAACAACAACTGTTCTTGTAGCTCAACCAAAGCCAGCAACATCCCTCCAGCTTGTTATAGCACCTCAACCCATCCTTGCAAACAATAGGACCACTACAGCCGTATTTGTCTACCTGCTTGGAAACGGTGCTCCTTCCATAGCTGTGTCAGATATAAATGTGATACTTTCCACACAGAATCCATCAATTGCAAGCATTCCAACCAATGTTACAATTCCTGCAGGCCAGTCCTTCGCATCAGTTAGCGTCAAGTCCTCTTTCTTTGTTGGCTCGAGCCAGATAACAGCATCTGCCCAGAACCTACTGCCTGCTAGCCCACAAACAATAACAGCGTACGGAAATGCGCCAAGTGCACTAGTTGCAACAGCTCTTCCTCAGATCCTACCTGCAAATGCAGGCACCTATCCCTCACTCCTGATAACACTCCAGAGTCAGTCAGGCCTTCCGGCAAACGCACCAACACCTATAGCTGTCGCAATTAGATCATCAAACCCCTCTGTTATACCGATAAACACAACAATAACAATTAACACAGGGCAGAGTGCAGTGATAGTCCCTGTTAGCACGACCTACACACCAGGCACTGCATCGATAACTGTTACGGCATCTGGGTTTGCTTCGTCTACAACACAATTCAGCACATTCCTGCCTGGAGCTTCACAGCTAAGCTTCCAAGTTGCGCCCCAGATATGTATGATAACGCCGTCAGGCGTTGCAGGAGTATTTGCACTTGAACTCCTCAACCAAAACGGCAACCCAGTTAGGGCAAAAGTTAATGTTCCTGTTGTCATAACAGCCGATAATACTACAGTAATACACACGCAAATGGTTGTCAACCTTGAAGCAGGTACAGCTCTCGCTGTCTTTCAACTCAAGGCTAATAGCCCCGGAACAACAAAACTCACAGCCTCAGCACCAGGGCTCAGCCCTGCAAACGTTCAGGCAACATTCGTACCGTATCCAGTTTCCCTTATCGGGAGAACTGGGAGCATCATAGCATACCTCAATCAAACTGTAACACTGCAAGTTCAGGTAGATATCCAGGGGGAACCATTTCCAAACGTTACTGTACTATGGAACACAACTGGGGGTACCCTGAATTCAACAATAACAAGGACAGACAGTAAGGGAGTGGCATCAAACATGTTTGTCTCGCGCCTCCCTGGAAGTTACAATGTAACTGCTTCTGTAGGTGGACAAGGAGCAAACTCTCTTGTCAAGGTATTCCAGGTCATAGTGCTAGCACAGGTGCCACCGACGCAAACAACAACCACTACAACTACAAACATGGGGCCAACTGTTCTCGGCTTGCCACTCTCCGCCTTCCTGATAGTAGTTGGTGGTGTTGCCGCAGGTATCATAATTGCATTTGCAGTTTATAGGTTCAGGGACAGGCTAAGGCCGAAGAAGAGGACAATCCTGCTTCCCGGGGAGTCAAGGAAAAATCCATAGCATGTAAATTTGCTTGGAGAAATGGAAAGGGGAGTCCTGTCCTTGACATCAGGTCATGCAAGGGAGCGCTTACCTCATCCTGAGAGAGCATGGCAAAGAAATAATAGGCAAATACACCTCCTCGAAATTCAAAAAGGAGGACTTCATTGCTTCTGATACTTGGTTGATCCTTTTCATGGACGAGCTTTTACATGTTAATTTATTTCAACAGTCAAAGAAGCTTACCGTTTTCTCAAGAAAGGTGGCTGCCCTACCTTTTGTGTTTGGATTGACAGAAGGATGGAGCTGATAAGCAAACTCTGGAATACAGCAAAGGCAGAGAGAACAATCGCTGCAACAAACCTTCCCACGACATGGGGAATTATGCCGAAATTTACTTCTATACAATGCTTGGAGATTTTGAGATAGCATTTGAAGCACTCAACAGGAGAAGCAAAAGGGATACATTTTCCTACACTATATTGATCAACCCTTTCTTTTAACGTCTCAAGAAGAACAAAAGCTTCATGCAGCTAGGGGAAAAGAGCGGATGGGCAATAGCTTTCTAGCATACCACCGATTATCCTATAAACCACAGCCGTGAAAGGCAAACTATTGAATATTCTCCTGAGCCTTTCAGGCCAGCATCCAAGGGGAGAGAAGTTAGTTCAGGCAACTCAGGACTGGGAGAGGGGAAGGATAGACAGGAAAACCCTTGAAAAAGTATTTGAGGAGGACATATCTTCCTTGATTGAGCTTCAGAAGGAGCTCGGGTTCGACTTTATCTCGGACGGCCAGATTACAATGATCTGGAACGATATCTTCAGGCCTTTCACTGAGAATGCTAGGGGTATAAGGAAGGGACCCCTTGTTAGGTGGTTTAACACAAACACGTTTTACTATGTGCCTGTTGTTGAGGACGAACCAGTAAGCGAAGGAAGAATAATTCTAAGGTCAACATCAAAAAAAATTCTAAAAACAGGGGCAGGAAAGATAGTAGTCCCGGACCCTCTTACATTCGTTGAGTGCTCTGAAAACAGAACAGGAATGAAGGAGGAGGAGCTTATGTTCAAGTACGCAGAGGGTTTGCTGAATCCCGAGCTAAGAAACCTTGAGTCCTCAGGCATAAAATATGTTCAGTTCTCCTCCCCTTCTCTTGTTGCAAGGTTTAGGAAGAAGCAGGTTGAAAGGGAGAAGCTTATCGCACTTGGAGAAGCAATAAGGGAAGCACTGAAAAAGGTGAACATGAGAAGCGGATTCTATTGCTATTTCGGGGATGCTTCACCTTACATTCCTGACATATACGACCTTCTACCAACAAAAGACATAGGCTTTGACCTAACTGAAACAGACTTTAGGAACATACAGCCATCTGAGAAATGTTTGATTGCTGGGATAGTTAACTCGAGGAGCAGCTACGTTGAGAAGCCGAACCATCTCTCAAAAATTCTTGAATGGCTTGCCGAGAAATTTAATAATGTAATTGCATGTCCCTCCTCTGACCTTCACTACATACCAAGAGAGTATGCTGATATGAAGCTTGTTGCACTTCAAAAGGCAAGGAGGCTTCTAGATGGGTAGGTTCACGACACAGGAGATAGGAAGCCTCCCAAAGTTTCCTTGGAGAGTGAAACCAATGAGGAATATGGAGCTGAGCGAAAAAGACATAGAGCTTGCTGTCAAGTGGGGCAGAAGGCTTGGAATAGAGAACAGCGAGCTAATCTATATCCTTAGAAAAAGGTCTAACTTCACTGAGGAGGAGAAGAGGAGGATAGTTGAGTTTTCCATGATATATGCGATAGTTATGGAGGAAAGTGCCGGGCTTGATATAGTTTGGAGCGGGGAGCAGGCAAGGACAGAGATGTACGAAACACCTGTCTCAAACATAGAAGGCTTTGAGTTCATAGGGAGGGTCAGGAGTTTTGATAACAAGTACTGGAGGATAGCGTCTATCAGAAGAAAGCCAAGGTTCCTTAGAAACTATCACGAGGAGGAGTTCCTGTTTACAAAGAAAAATGCAAGCAAGAAAGTAAAGATTCCTGTAACGGATGCGATAACAATAATGGCTTGGTCTGACAACTACTACTATACAAAAAAGTATTCCAGGATAAGGATGCACACAGCCAGAAGGAGCTTCTCAGCAAGGAGGGAGTTTGCTCTCGATGTTGCAAGAATAGTGAGGAAGGTCCT
>CADDZR010000041.1 GCA_902812495.1 archaeon
AGACCGTTAAAGAGGGAAGATATTCTTAAAGCCATTGAAATATGCTTACACGAGAAGGTTGAATCTGTCGCTATTGCATTCTACAACTCATATGCTAACCCAAGCCACGAAATTGAATGTGCTAAGATAATCAGGGAAAAGCTCAACGTACCTGTTACTATGTCTCATGAGTTAACAAGGGAATGGAGAGAATATGAAAGGACAAACACAGCTGTGATGAACGCTTTCGTGAAGCCAAAGGTCGAAGAGTACCTTGTAACACTCGAGAAAGAACTTAGGAAGATGGGTGTGAAGATAAGCATGCACGTTATGCAGAGTAACGGAGGAGTAAGTACATTTGATCAGGCAAAGAAGACGCCGATTTACCAAGTTGAGTCTGGGCCAATTGGTGGTGTAATAGGTTCAACTGTGGTTGGTAAAGAGCTTGGCATCGAGAATCTAATTACTCTTGATGTTGGGGGAACTACAGCGAAGACATCCCTCGTTGATTCTGGAAAGATAAAGGTAAACACTGACTATCACATTGGAAGAACACAGTTTTATTCTGGATATCCTGTAAAGGTTCCTGTTGTCGATATAGTTGAGATAGGTAACGGTGGTGGAAGTATTGCATGGGTTGATGAACTAGGAAGCTTGAGAGTTGGGCCCGTAAGTGCTGGTGCAGACCCAGGACCAGCATGTTACGGAAAGGGAGGAACAGAGCCAACGCTTACGGACGCGTTTGTTATATGTAATGTGATAGACCCAGACTATTTCCTTGGAGGAGAAATGAAGCTTAATGGTGAGCTATCGAGAAGAGCGTTTGATAAAATTTCGAAGCAAATGAAAATGAGCTTGCTCGAAGTTTCTCTTGGTGCTATAAGAATAGCAACAGCAAACATGGTCAATGCTCTGAAACTTGTCTCTGTTAGGAGAGGATACGACCCTAGGGACTTTGCCTTGATTGCATTTGGAGGAGGAGGTCCAATGTTTGCAACGTCTCTTGCAAGGGAGCTTGGTATTGAAAGGGTTATTGTTCCACGTGTTCCCGGTGTCTTCTCAGCTTGGGGAATGCTGATGACAGACATAAGACACGACTACATTCAAACAAGTGTAACAAAGCTCACAATAGATTCACTCTCATCAATAATGGAGATTTTGGAAGGAATGGTTGCGCAAGCGCGCAAGCAGCTTGAGGAGGAAGGCATATCAAGCAAGAAAACCAGATTCGAAGCATCTCTCGATATAAGGTATCTTGGGCAGGAGCATACAGTAAACACACCTGTTCCTATTCGAAGACCAACAAAGGAACTTCTTTCACTCATAGAAAAGAGGTTCAGGGCGCTTCACTACAAGCAATACACCTTTACCCTCTCCGACCCGCTGGAGGTGGTTAACGTTCATCTAACTGCCTTCGGCAAGGTCATGAAACCGGGTCTGATTGTCTGGAAACCTAGGAAAGACAAGGTAGTTAGCAAAGAAAGAAAGGTATACCTCGAAGGGGGAGAGACAGTTGCCAAGGTGTACAACAGGGAAGTGCTGCCCTCAGGATTCAAGATATTCGGCCCAGCAATAGTTGAAGAACCAACATCGACAACAATACTCAGAAAGGGAGACAGACTCCAAGTAGATAAGTACGGGAATTTGGTGGTGGAGGTTGGATAATGAAGATAGACAGCTTTACACTTGACATAATAGAAAACAGCTTAATAGCTGCAGCAGAAGAATGCTTTGTTGCTTTTGGAAGGACAAGCAAGAGTCCAGTCATTTATGAGGTACTTGATTATGCTGCTGGCCTGACGGACAGCAACGGAAGGTTGGTTGCGCAGGCAAACGGTGTTCCAGGTTTCCTTGGTACGCTTGACCTCGCAACTCAGGACTGCATAAAGAAGTTCGGCACGGATGGGTTTGACCCAGGCGACATTTGCATTGTAAATGTACCATACACAAGTGGTACACACCTTAACGACGTGACATTGGTAATGCCAGTCTTCGTTAAAAGGGAACTTGTAGCATTTTCCGCAATCAAGGGTCACTGGAGCGAGGTGGGGGGGATGCACTTTGGAAGCTGGACATCAGATTCTACCGAAATATACCAAGAGGGGCTCATATTCCCTCCTCTGAAGCTGTTTGAGAAGGGTAAGCCAAATAACTCGATAATAGACATAATACGAGCAAATGTCAGAACACCAGTCATGACTTTGGGTGACATGGAAGCACATGCAGCTGCCCTGAGGGTTGGAGCAAGGAGGATTGTAGAATTATGCGAAAAATACGGTACTGATGTCATACTAAGAGCAATAGAAAGAATAATGGAAAAAGGAGAAAAGTTGATGAAGCTCAAGCTGAAGGATTTACCTCATGGAACTTTTGAGGCAGAAGATACAATTGATGACGACGGCATAACTGACACGCCAGTTCCAGTGCGTGCAAAGATAACCATATCTGATGAAAGGTTCAAGATAGACCTTACAGGCTCTGGAAGGCAGGCAAAGGGTTCAATCAACTCGCCTTGGTGTGCAACTGTTTCCGCTGCAAGGGCGATATTCAAAGCAGTTACAGACCCACATGGTCCCGCAAATGACGGAAACTTCAGACTCTTAGACGTCGTTGCGCCTCCAGGTACAATCTTCAACCCGATACCTCCTGCACCAACCTCGACCTACTGGGAATCGATGGCTTTTGTCACAGACCTTGTATGGAAAGCACTTGCACCACTCGTCCCTGACAGACTTTCCGCAGGTCACTTCCTATCTGTGTGTGCTACAATTGTTGGGGGTATTGACGACAGGACTGGCGAACCCTTTGCAATAGTTGAACCCCAGGCAGGAGGGTGGGGAGGGGCAAAGGGTAAGGACGGAGAAAGCGGCCTTGTGTGCTCAGGTGACGGTGAGACATACATAATGTCAAACGAGGTAATAGAGGTAAGGCATCCAATAATAGTCGAGCAGTATGCTCTCAACGTCGAAGACGGATGCGGAAAGGGCGAATTTAGAGGGGGCTTTGGTTTAATCAAAGACTACAGAATAAACAACTCTAATGCAACGTTCACCGCTTCTTTCGGTAGAAGCCTTTACCCGTGCTGGGGTATGAACGGAGGAAGCAACGGAACTCCAAACTACTTTATAGTGTATAGGGAGGGAAAAGAACCACTAAGGACAAGAAAGGTTGCTGCACTCCAGCTTGGAAAAGGAGACCTGATAAGACTAAAGACTGGAGGAGGGGGTGGCTACGGGAATCCGCTTGACAGAGATCCAAAAAGGGTCCTTGAAGATGTTATAGATGGCTACATAACAGTTGAACAAGCAGAAAGGGATTACGGTGTTGTTATAACTCCTGATATGAAGATAGACGAAACAAAAACAAAGCTTTTTAGAGATAAGTTAAGGAGCAAGGGCTGAAAGATTTAAGTTATCTTCCAAGCTCTTAGCATGCCGTAATTCTTATTTTTGACTAAACACTTACAATTCTTAAGACTGAGTACAATGCTCGGGCCCTTACTTTTAAGGTTCAAGCTCTCGAGCTTCCTTATGCTATCCCATTGTTTCTTTAATTTTACTTGATGTCGCAGAAAGCCAAGGTGCTTTATTTAGCCCTTGGATGAATGCAGCCAACCTTTAATTAGG
>CADDZR010000042.1 GCA_902812495.1 archaeon
TCCATAAACCAAAATTAAAGTAAATATGCAACGTAGAGGGTAGCCCTTGGAAGGGCCCGTGGCTCAGCCAGGCAGAGCGGCTGGCTCTTAACCAGCATGTCGTGGGTTCAAATCCCACCGGGCCCGCTACCTTTTGGTTTCGAGTCTTTTTTCTTCTACCTTTGGATTGCAGAGCATTATATCTCACACCATTCAATTATTGTGCATTACTAAAATCCAGCTGCATCGCAGGAGAATCATGCGGAAAAAGATCTTTCTATCAATTTCCCCTTGCCTCCAAAACCAAATCGATCCGCTCTAGCTGCTGCGTGGGATATCTTTGAAGAGAAAGAAGAAAATCTCCAGGAGATTCCGTAGAAGCTATCGTTGCTTTCGTATGCTTTCCATACAGAGTTTACAAATTCGGAGTGTTGGTTGATTGTACTAATTTCCATTTCACCTTAGCTCCTTCCATATTCCTCACAAACAAGTTCCCCATTTCTTTCAGCGTGGGACAAATCAACTGATCTTCTAAAAATGAGCTTGGCTACATTTCCACAAAGCCGCACGAGCCTCGACCCTGAATCGAGGTCTAGATTCATCAATGTCGCACTTTGGGAATCGCCACAGCATTTTCAAAAGGCCATAGGTACTGCTTTGAGGCAGGAAGCTTTCCAAAAGATTTCTGCGTAGGAAAGCTTGTCTCTCTATCGAATAATCAAGGAATTTGGTTAAGCCAAACAATACAGACCAATCTGGAAGTAGAGACCAGCTTACTTTCTTGGCTGAGAAACCAAAAAACAATTGGGAAAAGTCTATTGCAACCTACGTGAGTTAATAAGCAAATTACAAGATTAGAACCAGATACGTTACCAGAAATGCCACGAAAAGGCTGGATGAAAGTATTACCATGTTGGCTCTTCTAGATATCACCAACGACTTCAGAAAGTCCACATCGCAGATTTTGGATACCAGACGTTCGCCCTCTTTGGCAATATCGGAATGATTAGTCAGTTGAGTGTACTTAAAGGCGTTTGAGCTGGCGTCACGGCTCAATTTACCTACAACAAGATAATCGACGTTTTCCAATGAAGTTGGAGGATCCGAGCGTCGTAAGTTATCTCCTCTAGTAATGATCACTCTGTCCGTCAATGCAACGATTCTATGCGCGACGTACTGGGAGCCTATCAGTGAAGAGTATTTCATGCTAGGACGATAACTGACTATATCACCTACTTGAAGCGGAAGACCATCTATCTTACTGTAGGTGAGTAGTAAATCGCCCGACTCTATTGTCGGTTTCATACTCTTTCCAAGAGTAAAAAGGAATCCAAATCCACATTCTTCAAGCTCTTTGAGTTTCGAAGCTACTTTTCTCGAAAGAATCTTGCCAAAAGACTTTAAAAGAATTTCTCTAATTGCTATAAACATGCTTGCGGCGGCGTAAGCGAAGATCAGCCATTCGTATGTCAAAAAAGACGATTTGCCTCCACTGAGAATGAAAAACAGTGCAGACGGCAACGCGAGATAGAAACCTACCTTGACTGGGGAGAAGAACTTCTCCCAGAATATCGAATATACAACTAGACCATACAGAAGAACCAAAATCGCGTCAGATAGATACACGGATGCAAACCATTTCGTAGGAAGACTTGGCCCTGTAGACATGCTCTGGAGTATAGCGTATTCGACAGACCAAGCCAATATGAACGCAAATGCTGCAAGAATTGCGAGCAAAACGATCGAGTATTGCATGAATCTTTCAAACCTTTTATATCTAGGGTCGTCGGTACCTTTGACTGCGAATAGATTACACACGGAATAGAAAATCAACAATCCTGTGCCAGCAGCAATTGAAGTACCCAACAATTCAAGCACCAGGTGTGGAAAGAGAAGATTCTCCACTCCGTGTTCTAAAGCTACAACAATTGCGGGTCCTAACACAGCGGAATTGAACAACAACGCGCCGAAAGCAGGACCGTACAAGAACAAAGACCCGATAAGAATCTCTGCGACGAATATGAGATTGTGCTTTATAATAAACGTGGGATTGTTAGTAACTAAAGCGGGATCGATAATAGTGGTGTTTGATAGTGTAATAGAGTTAACCAAAATGGGCGGTGTTGAGGTCTGAACGTTGAGTGCAAAGAATGAATACAATGAGAGGATCACTACGATAACTATCGAGAATACTAATCCGTAAAGAAACAAACTACGCATTTCTTCTTGCACTTTGGGCTTTACGTAGTCTTTCCTCCTAAGTATCGCTATAACCCGACCAAAAAAGGTAATGTCTAGCACGCTTGCAAGGAAGGAACGACTCTTCTTGCCGGGATACTCCACAAAAAGAAATGAAACGTACATGAAGAGTCCAATCAGCGTATATCTAAGGAGTGCAATGCCTATGATTGAAGGATAAAGAATGTTCCCTATGGCTATTATGATGATTGCCATGAACAAAGAAATATAATAAATGATCAAGAATTGTGATAAAGATCCAGACTTGCTTTGCATGTTGTTCACCTCATGATGGAGTTAGTGCAGTGTTCCTCTGCGCAATATTGCCTGATGTGGATAAAAAAGGTCCTTGGAAACCTGCACTGGATTGCAACTCCTTTGGTGTCCCACCTCGCGCTGAATGATATACATCTACCCCCAACTTCTCAAACGCGATTCCTATGATTGTCGCGAATATAATTAGAGCCCAAGGGCCCAACCAAGCTATGAGAGTCATGTTGACCAACTCTTCGGCAGCCGCATCAACGAGGACGTTCCCAACTGTGACATTGGCCAGTATGGCAACTGTTAGGGAGGACGATCCGAACAGAGCCGCTAGTCCTACCATCGCTGATTGAAAGCTGATGATTCCTTCCGAGTAGAGGACTACGACGGCACTCGTCGAAAACGATTTTTCCGCGAAAAGAAAGATCGCTGCAAGTAACGCCGCTGAGAGTCCAAAGAAGGCGTAGCCATATGTCATTCTTCTGCTTTGGAAGATAGCTATAGTTGACATGGCGCTATCCTCATAGCGTATTTTATTGTATATTTTTTACTTTTATGACGCTATAAAGCCAAATTCTCAAGTTAATAAAACAAGCATCTAATCCGATGTCAAATATAGAAGATACTTACCTCGACACTCGGTTCATGGGGAGTGGTGTAGTACTCAAGGTAAGCTATGTCAGAGTTCCTTATTGCTTCAATGCCTTCTACTGTTATACCCTTTGGACCAAGGCCCAGACCAACAAAGATAAGTCTTCCCATCGCTAGCAAACCATTCCTTCAAGCTGTAAAATAGCTTTGGTTTTCTGTCCAATCCATAAACCAAAATTAAAGTAAATATGCAACGTAGAGGGTAGCCCTTGGAAGGGCCCGTGGCTCAGCCAGGCAGAGCGGCTGGCTCTTAACCAGCATGTCGTGGGTTCAAATCCCACCGCGCCCGCCATCAAGATTCCGTTCCCATAGCCTCTGGAAAGATTAGGCGTAGAA
>CADDZR010000043.1 GCA_902812495.1 archaeon
ATCATCAACTCAACACATTAATATCTATATGTTTTTATTTTTAACCTTTGATGCGTGAGAGTTCTTCTCGCTGGGGACGGCCCAAATTTCTTTACAGGCTACGCAAAGATAATCAAGAACCTCGCAAGACAATTCAAAAAAAGAGGGATTGAAGTAGGATTAATGTCTCTCCAAAGTCAAGGAGCACCCCTTGCGTGGGTCGATAATACAGACATCTATCCTGTTTATGGAGGAGCTGAAATTCCAAATGGAATGGCAAAGTCCTTCAAGGATTTTAGTCCAGATATACTGATACATGTAAGGGATGCTTTTTATGGGAGTTCTTCTCATTTTCAGTTTGCATACAGGGTAATGACAGTTCCTTATTGTCCAAAGAATGTTATCCTGTATAGTCCTGTGCAAAATGACCTGCTACCAGATGCATTTTTGGATGTGGCTCTTAATGACTGTTCCTTTCTCGTCACAATGACAAAGTGGTCTATGGAAATCCTGCAATTTGAAGGCTATCCTGTAAAGCGAATGGACTATGCTTATGCTGGTTTTGACCCTGATATTTTCAAGCCTGAACAAGCAAAAAGAAAAAAAGAGGACTATGGATTAGACCCCTCAAAGCTTACAATAAGCTATGTAGCTCTAAGTAGTCAGCCAAGAAAGGCTTTTCCAACACTGATTAAGGCTACATCTATAGTTAGGAGGAAGTATGATGTTGAACTGTATCTGCACACATCCCTTGCTGGGATGGCCTCAGATATACCACATTTTGTAAAAAAGTATGGGATGAGTGGCTTGGTAGTTATACCTCAAAATGCCTCTACGTGGGGTGTAGACGATGAGATACTTGCAGATATTTACAGGCTATCAACACTGTATTGCTCTCCTTCAGCTGAAGAGGGGTTTGATATGCCTTTGCTTGAAGCTTATGCAACAGGAACGGCATGTGTAGCAACAGACCATCCAAACCACAGAGAGGTTGTTGGTAGTAATCATGTTTTCCTTTCTCCAGCACACAGAGAAGCACCAACAGCTTGGTCTTGGGGCTGGTATGCAAATGCTGAAGAGCTTGCAAGGGGGATAGAGTTAATGATTGATGAGAACGATGATAAGAAAAAGGAAAGAGAAAAAGAGCAGGTTGAAAGGGCAAGAAGCATATTTACTTGGGAGAGAGTAGCGGAAAAATGGATCCAGATTTTTAGAGAACATGAAAAAGAGTGGGGAATAAAGGTTCCTTGAGAATTCTAATAACAGGGGCAACAGGTTTTATCGGCTCAAAGCTTGCAGAAAGGCTTAGTATTTCCAACATAGTTTATGCTCTAACGAGAAACGATGAATTCAATGAGAATCGGATAAGTGGAATAGAGTATGTTCGTGGCGACCTTCTTGACTATGAATGGCTGAAAATTGTAATAGAAAACTGTATGCCTGATGTAGTAGTTCATTTGGCGGCGTATACACCTGTGAGGTTTTCATTTAACAACCCAATTTTATATGCAAATATTAACTATGTTGGGACAATAAATTTAGTTGAAGCTACACTCAGCTATGGAAGGGTTGAGCAATTTGTTGTTGCAAGTTCTGCAGAGGTATATGGTCCATATCAATTCCCACATACTGTTAATGAAGAGTCTGTAGCTGTTCCAACAACTCCTTATGGTATTTCAAAACTTGCTGCTGAGCTTTATGTTCGCTATGCAAATCAACGTGGGCTTAACTTTACTGTTTTAAGGCCTACAAATACATACGGGAGGTCTTTCAACCTTCCAGAAGAAGCAAGGGGCTATTTCATAGAGAAGGCCATAATTGGAGCTCTCACAAAGAAAAAGCTTGAGTTTGACGGTTATCCTGAAAGTACGAGAAAATTTATGTATGTAGAGGACCATGTTAGGGCTTATCTACGTGTCATAGGGAACAAAAAGGCTTACAATCAAGTATTTAACGTTGCACCTGACGAGCAGGCAGTATCTCTTGGAGAGGTAGTAGAGCTGATAAAGAAATTAACAGGCAGAGAAGATCTGGAAGTGGAATGGGGGCTTAATCCAAGACCTCTGGACCCAAACCACCTTGATGTTGATGGCTCAAAGTTCCGCAGGAGGCTGGGATGGATAGCAAAATACAGCTTGGTAGAAGGGTTAAAAAAGACAATTTCTTACTGGAAGGCTAAACTCAAGGAGGAGGGTATTCTTTGAAAAAAATAGCTGTCCTATCTCCCCCTGAGATACCTCTACCTGTAAAAAGCTATGCTGGAATAGAACTTATAGCTCAGGATTTTGCAACTTCACTTGCAGAAAAAGGATACGAGGTATATGTTTACTGCAATCATGATAAAGGTTCATTGGACAAAGTAACACTCTGCAACTATCCTGAAGGGTTTGACTTCATAAGGGAGAATTATGATTATACTTTTGACTTCACACATCAGAAAGCTTTTGCACAGAACTATACAGCATATAACTATGCTGCAACAGTCTTCCTTACAGACAGGCTGAGCCTTGTTAATGATATCTTTCCCACAAAAGCAGTAAGGGATGAATTCCAGCCATACGTTAAAGATGCTCCAGTGATATATCCGGGTATCAAAAATGTTTATGAATATCGTAAGGACAAATCAGGGTATCTTCTTTTCTTGGGAAGAATTGCACCTTTCAAACGTTGTGAAATTGCTTTACAAGTAGCCCGTCTCTCTGGAACTCCTGTTATAATAGCTGGACATGTAGGACGTTTTTCAGAATGGCCTAATCCAAACTATGCTACTGAGATTAAAGCAATGTGCGAAAAACAGGAAGGAGCGCATTTTATAGCAAATCCGACCCTTGAAGAGAAAAAAGAATTACTTGCAGGGGCTATAGCTACGATTGTCCCTTCTGACTGGTCAATTATTAACTCCAAAGAATCCTTTGGAATAGTTGCTGTTGAGTCTCTGATGTCAGGAACTCCTGTAATTACTTCAGGGGACGGAGGTCTGAAGGAAATAGTTACTGAGCAATGTGGAGCTGTTTGTATTTCCCTTGTAGAGTATCTTGATGCTGTTGAGCAAGCAAAAACAGGAGCTTGGAAACCAGAAGAATGCAGGAAACGTGGAGAATACTTTAGTTCAGACCGCATGGCTGATGATTACATCAAATTTGCGTATGAGATGAGAAGACGTTGGTAAAGCTTTCTGTTATAATTGCGACACTTGAAAGGCCTTCTCTTGAAGATTGTGTCAAGGCATTAAAGGCTCAGGATTTTCCAAAAGAGGAATATGAAATTCTGAAGGCTACAGGAGGCGTAAATGAATACGAGGCAAGAAATAAAGCTGTTGAGTATGCTCAGGGTGAATGGCTTGTATTTGTAGATGATGATACTATTCCTCCTCCTGATTATCTGAAAGAAGGTGCATCTGCTATTGCATCTGACCCAGAGATTGACATAATGGATGGAGTTGTTGAAGGCGACCTTT
>CADDZR010000044.1 GCA_902812495.1 archaeon
TTGAACCGGGCAATGGAGTTGGAAGAGAATATGAGCTCCCCGCATCAAGCCATATAGTCTGCTGCGATGTTGAGAGCGTCGGGGAGTAAGCGAGGCCATACTGTTTCCCTGAAAGCTGCGGTGGTGATGGAGGCGAAAGGCCATCGTTGGTTGCGAGTAAGTGAGGTCACTGCCTTCTTTCTTGTTAGCCTTAAACCAAGCTCTGCCTTGAACTCCCTCCCCCAGTAAGTCCTCATGTAGTTAAGTGCGCCAAATACTTCACCTACGAAAATGCCAAGCATAATTGTCGCGATGAGCCTGCTTGCCGAGGCTGCAGGTAGTTGTTGTATTACGTTGTAAACAAGGTATGAAGCAACAGCTCCTGATGCAGCGAGTGCACCAAATGCTATACGGGCGTCGACCCTGTCCACCTCCATCCTTTGCTGTTGGTGTGTATGGTATATTTGTACAGCTCCCCCCTGAAACTGTAAAATATTGGATCATCCATGTGCCTGAAGGCGGAGAGGATGCGTAAGCACCCTTTATTGAAAGCATTAAAACAGCTACAATTACTAAGGCTAGGACTGCCTTTACTTTCATCTTCATAGATACTGTTTGTTTCTCTATATAACGGATATGAGTTATTGATACTGCTAAATGGATTCAGAATTCACTTAGGGCTTGCCAAAAGCAAGCTTCTCTGTGACAACCTTTATCCTGTCAAGTATCTCCCTCATCCTCACCCTCCCTGCCACAAGCTCAACCTTCTGCAAAACAACGGCATCATCAGTTGCAACGACTATAAGCTTTGTCCCGACCTTCAAGTTTAACTTGTCCCTTATTTCCTTGGGTATGACAACCTGCCCCTTGTCAGAAACCTTTGTCACATCTATTATAGGGTCGGAGGCCATTACTTGGTTGCTGAATGGGCTGTGTAGATTAACTTTTCCTATCGGAGCGAGAGGCAAAGAAGAGGTAAACGATATATAACAGGTGATAAATGCCTAAACCATGGTACTTATACTTCCTCCCTCGTTCTCCACAACATTCCTTGTTTCAATTGTAGCGCCTTTCATAATTGGGTTCGTAGTAGGGGTTGTTGTGAAAAATGCGGTAAAGATAGGTCTTGCACTCCTTTTCCTTGTTCTGTTCCTAATTTTTCTCGGAATACTCTCACCAAATCAGGTTCTTGGATGGGCTGTATCTTTGATAAAGTCTGGAAGCGCTGTTTCAGCAAAGGCACAGGAAATTGCTGGCTACCTACCCTACTCTTCTGTTACCTTCCTCATAGGTGCAGCGCTGGGCTTCTTTAAGGGCTAGTCAAGCCATTCAGCAGGTGGCGGTTTCTCTCCAAGGCAGTCGACGACACCTTTTACCCTTCTCAGGAACGAGGGGCAGGCAAAGCAGACGAGGAATGCAACCTCTTTTTTGACAACTGGACAGTTTACACTCTCCTTCTTCATCCTTGACATCATCTTAGAGCTAACTGCTCCCTTTAGTTCACCTACAACCTCCTTTGGGACTTTCCTGGGTTTCTCTGCTACAAATACATCTACTTTGTATTTGGGCTGGGAATTCAATTCTTTTTCCTCGGAAGGACAAATAACAAAATTGCAGGTAGAAGAGAAGTGGTGTATATATCGTTCCCCTTGCTTATCATGTTGCCTACCGGTACGCTATAGGTTTTGGGCACTGTGCAGGTCGAGCTGGACATGCTGCATGTACCTGAAGCAGCCATGTAACCTTTCTGGCTTGATATTGTGAGTGTAACTGTTCCTGGGTTAGAGGTCGTACAGCTAAATGAAAACTGACCCGCGCTATTAGTTGAGGTACTTGTGGGGCAGCCAGGTCCGGATATAGACACAGTCAAACTTCCTACGCCACTGTTTAGGACCACATCAAGAACCGTACCTGAGATTGTGTAAGTTGTTCCACTCTTGGAGATAGATAGTGATGATATTATTGGGGTTTTGAAGTACTGGCAAAGATAGTAGGTCTGCCCAGCTTGTACCGTTATGGTACTTATTGGAGTGTAGCTTGAAGGTAGAGAACCACAAGAGCCAGACCCTTGTATACTTGTGAAGAATGGTACATTCCAAGTATATGAGTTGCCTCCAATCGTGGCTGTGTAAACAAACGAGCTTGAACTAGAGCATTTACTTCCGGAGCAAGGTAAAGGATTGATAAAACTATATGTATTTGGAAGCAAGTTTCCGAAGACATATACACCGTTAACAGTATATCCAGTGTAGATGTTGTTGCCTCCAGTCACACTAACTTTAAACTGGGATACTGTTGAGTTGCCTGCTGCCACTCCGTCCGTGAACCTAACATTGTCGTAGATGAACGCACCACGGATAAAGTACGCAATTTCTGTAAGTGGACCCGAAAGAGCCGAAAGTGTTTGTTTCTGGCTGACACCTGTGTATGAATTAGGACCGATTCCCTTCCAGTTCTGGAAGAACCATGCACTACTTGTTGCCGGGTTTGCGTTTATCGTGAAAACTGTGTTTGGAGCAAACCAACCTGTTGCATTTGCTCCACATATAGGAGAAAGAGTAAAGCTATTAATTATGAGGTTACCACAGGAGTTTCCTGTTATTGTAGGAGTAGTGTGGATTCCAAAAGTAACCTGAAAACATATCCCGTAGGTTATCTGTATATTCTGATTTGTGGTATAGACAGTTATTGTCTTGCTGTTCTGTGTTAGAAGCCCTGGTAAGCTGCTCACTGTCCCCGACTGAGTCCCGGTGCTGCAAGGATTAGTGGGAGGACTTGCATATCCCATCTTTCTGTACTCTGTTATATCCCTAATGAAATTGGGCAGAGCTTTCTCTATCGAGGATATCTCCCTCAGCTGAGCTGTTACACCAAAGCCGTACACTGTGGCTGCTGCTATTATTGCTGTGCCAATGGAAATGAATAGCTGTCTTAGGCCCAGCGTTACAATAAATGATGCGATACCAGCCACTATAGCAAGCCTCCAGTTTCCTTTCACAATATCATATGTCTTTGGTTGAGCCTGCTGTATCATCATAAAAGCTACAACAGTTATTACAGGTATTCCTACCAGCGTAACTATAGAAAGTGTGTTAACAGTTCCAGAGGGAAGGAGGAATGCAGATGTTAAAACTAGAACAGGCATGCTGGGGTCTGTTGAGTGCTTAACGTACCTGTGAAGCTCTATTACAGGCTTGGAGAGTTCCCAGTATATGGCGCTGACAGTTGGCCTTTTCAGAACAAGTGCCTCCATAAGCATTGTCTCCGCTGCGCCAACAACAACATCAGCAT
>CADDZR010000045.1 GCA_902812495.1 archaeon
AGAAAGATGCATCATCTTTCATAACTCCTTTGCATGCTATTGCAACTTCTTCCATCCAGTCAAGATATTTTTCTCTTGGTTGTTTATCATTGTAGCTGTTATAGGGCTTCCCAATGTTATATGGTGGCGATGTAACAATAACATCAACGGAGTTCTTTTCTATGAGTTTCATGCCTTCTAAACAATCAATTGTATAAATTTTGTTTTTTTCAAGTTTACCAATTAACGTAAACTACCACCCAACAAGGGACTTGTAGAGAAAAAAAGCAAGGGCCTCTCACGTTAAAGCGTGAGAGGGTGTCATTGCGCAGTTAATTGAAGGAGCTGTGTTACTACTGCACCGTTAACAAATGTTGCTTGAATAGTAATAGTGTAAGTGTTCCCAGATGTGACGGAAGTAGCAGTAAGTGGAACAGTGGCGCCAGCGCTTAGACCAGGTTGTATAAGACTGTTGGTTGAAGGAGTCGTAGTCCAAGAAAAAGTAGTACCCGAAACAATGTTCCCTATGACATTGATCGATTGTATTGCAATTGAACCTGTGTTGGTTACTGTAAGAGTAAGGGTAGGAGGAGAACTACCGCTCGCTATTAGTTGTCCTGTGACTCGGAATGTTGTTGTATTCTGTGCTCTACTAGTGGTGGATGTAAAGAATGCGTAGAGGATTCCTATGGCTACGAGTGCAATCGCTATGATCAGGATAGTTGAGACTATCTCTGAGAGTGCAGGCCGTTTTCTTTGAAGTGATAGTTTCATTTAATAAGTAAAGATTCTGTTCCTTTATAACGGCGGAAAACCTCGCCATTCAAGACGGGGAGGAGGTCAGAGGATGGAGTCTATAATGCTTCCTCTGGAAAACTGCGCCTGGCGCATCAAAGGGAGCACAGGAAGCAAGGCAGACGAAGGCCAGACCCAACAGGTAGCGGACTTACTTCACAGTACCGGACGGGTTTAAATATTCTAAATAGTGAATATGATGGAGTGATAAAATTAAAGACTCAGAAAATAAGCAAGGTTGGAACCAAATTAGAACTTTACCCTCTTACGCCGAAAGATAGGGAATTATTGAAAGAATTAGAATATGAAGGGGCTAAGGTTTCGAGACTTGCATTTTATTACTTGCGTTACGTGTTGCCTTTATCGAATGAAGATGAATACAAGCTCCATCTCAATAGGTTCCGAAGCATGCTTGTCTTTTCTGGCTCACTTCTCAACAAGGAAACTGCCACAATGATTTTTAATACATGCTATCGAAATTTTGAATACTCAAGGAAAAATCACGGCTCCTTGCCGAGAAAATTTATGAAAAACTCCCTCACTATACCTGTCAGAATATCAAAACATGTGAACGATAGTTATCATCGCAGGGCAGGTACCTTAAAGCTGTGGAATCACAACCTACTCTTTGAAGCAAACCTCATCAAGAAGAAAAAAATAAGATTCTACGTAAACTATGACAAAAAAGCATTCGGGCAGATTGAGGAAATATTGAGTCGTAAAACTGATATAGCATTTGGAGACCCTTCTAATTTGATAATTAAAAAAGGACGGGCTTTTCTTCATTTGTCTTTCACAAAGGAATTCAAGGAACAATCCTTCAAGCCAAAAAGGATTATGGGCGTAGATTTTGGGCTGAAGAGCCTTGCTACATATTTCATTATTGATGTAGACGATTCAATAAAAAGGTTTAGTGCAGGAAATATAGGTAACCTTGACAGATTCATTTTAGACTATGTAGAGAGAAGGGCAGTTGAACAACGTAATGGGAAAATTAAATCAGACAAAACAGTTTTAGGGGATTCGCTCTATACTCAAGAGGTTAATCAATACATCTATCAGACTATAAACAAGCTCATTGAAATAGCAAAACAATACGGTGTTGATACAATTGCTGTTGAAAATCTGAAAGGTCTGGCATCAAAACAGCTTAAGAAATCAATAATAAAAACACACAAAGCTTGGAAGAAGACACTAATGAAAGGTGCAAGAGGAAAAAGGGCTGCTCATTTGCAAATGGTAAAAGAAAAAGCATACAGAAGGTTGATTTCAAAGTTTCCATATAAGAGGATGTTGGAAGACCTTGAGCTTGAAGCTAAATGGAACGGATTTAACTTCATAAAAGTCAATAGTTTTGATACCTCTCGAAGATGTCCAAGATGCTCAACTATAAGAAAGAAAAACAGAAAAGGAAATAGTTTCATTTGTCAAAAATGTAATTACTCTTCGAATGCTGATATAAATGGTGCTTTAAATATTGCCATAAAGGCAGCACGCCCAGACCTCTTTGAGGCTGGAAAGCGTGTTCCGCCGAAAGGCGGACAGCCCGCTCTGGAGGAAGTAATTGCCTCTGGAGTGGAGGGGGAACAATCTCTGCCCCCTGCCACAACCCTGACGCATCCTCCGCCTTCCGTGCAACAAACAGGCGGGATAAAGGATGCAGACCAAATTGGGGAACTCGTAGCACGGTGCGGGAAACCCGTCGGGTCTATGGGGCTCTGTGGCGAAACATACAGAGAAACAGATAACATAGCAACGCAGAATGATAACATGAAACAGTTCAAAATAAGCGAATTGAGAGAAACAAAGCAAGAAAACACGTCAGTTGCAAACAAAGAAAAGAGAGACACATCAATACTTGGATTCCTCATCAACGGCGTCATCCTTGTTGCAAACAAAGAAAAGAGAGACTGTAGAATACATAAAGAACAATCAAGCTAAAGTCCGTAGTTGCAAACAAAGAAAAGAGAGACTCGCTAAAGCGCGTATAGTATGGAATTACTTTAAGTCTATCGTTGCAAACAAAGAAAAGAGAGACAAAGAAAAGCTAGGCAAATACTGAGTGAAAACAATTGCCAAAACGGCCAAGGTAAAGAGGATAGTCATGTTGAACGTATTTTTTGCAGTAAATTCAGTCGCTTTAGTCATAGTAAAGGCTATTGCACCA
>CADDZR010000046.1 GCA_902812495.1 archaeon
AGGCTTAATTATTCCATTAAACGTTTATTTGTGTGCAGATTCATTATGCTGATGTGGCTCCGTTATGGTTTTAGATGGTCAACATTGTAGGACCTCACATTTACCATCCAGTAATAAGCCTAACTCAGTTCTTCTCCTAAATGAAAAGATTAGAAAACGTACCTTTTTCAAAAATTCTTTCATCCGAAGACAAACTATCATGAACATTTTTCTCGAGCTTCATGCTCAAAATAAATTAGAAGAGTGCTAGACAAATGGTCTTGCCTCCAGCCAACCTTCTTGGATACGCCATGTACCTGCTAACTGTCTTCCTTCCAGGCATTGGGCTTGGTGAGCTGCTTAACATCTGGCCAAGAGGAAGTACTTTAATGGAGAGGTTGGCATATTCCTTCGGCATCGGGCTTTCGGTAGATACACTTGTATTTCTCATTTTAACTTCAGGATTGAATGTCGGGGGCTTTGTGCTGAAGGGAATAAGCATAAATTCTATTTACCTCCTGTTAGCCATTGGAACAGCTTTTCTCTTATTATCAGTGTTAATCAGGAGGAGGTTTAACTTCCCCATAAAGCCTAACAAAGTAGATGTTATACTTCTTTTTGTGATGTTTGTTATTGCAATTATAGAACTACTACACTTCTCGAAGTTTCCAATATTCCCAGAGTATCAAAGCGGTGACTTTGGCAACCATGTAAAATTTGTCCAGTGGCTCACTTCAGGAGCAGAAACTTCCATACCAAGAGGTATTCTCTATTTTGCTGTTCATTACCAGCTAGCTTCAGCTCTTCTGCTTGTAGGCGGGGAACCATTTGTAACATTGAGATGGACTATGGCCCTGCTTGTTGTTCTTTCACCTATGCTCTTCTATCTTGCTGCAAAGGCAATCTTTGGAAAAAGACAGCCAGCTCTTGTTGTTGCAGGTCTCTACGCTTTTTCAGCAACTGTCTGGTTCGTAGGTGTCTTCAACTCAGGGCTCTATCCCAACTTCTTTGGAATCTTAGCTGCTCTGTTTTTGCTAGTTGCAACTGTAGATGTAGCCTCTTCAGCTAGGTCTCTAAGAGCTTGGATTATCTTTATCCTTTCATTAGTTATGACATACTTTGCCCACTACACTGTAATAACTATCCTACCAGCATTATTAATGCTTCCACTTTTCCAGTACTTTAAAGATAAGAAAAAGGTAATAGGCTATCTGGCGCCTGCAGTAGTTGCTATACTTCCTGGCATAGTTGGTCTAGCCTTTTTCCCAAACCTGCTACAAACACTCATTAGCTTGGCTGTGGTCCCTGGCGGTTCTCTTATAGGAAGTACGACTCTCTCTTCAGCATTCCAAGCATTACCTGTATTGAGCAACCTTGCCTTGCTTGTAAACGATGACGTTGAATTATTTTTCTTAATACTTTTTTCTTTTATCTGTCTCTACAAGTCTCTCCAAATGAGAAACATCTTGGTGCTTGTACCCCTTGTCTGGATGTTGGCTCTCTTTCTTGCAGCCCCACTCAACATCTCTTCTTGGAGATTTTCATACGAGGCTATAATTCCTCTAACTTTGATGGCTGGAGGAGGCATCTCTATGCTCCTTCCTAGGCTTAACAGAGGTTCTCCAAGAAAGAGGGTAAGGAATAATTTTATCACTTTTCTTGTTCTCATAATACTACTGACACCACTTGTTATAGGCTCATGGGGTACAGCAGCTGTAGCAGATGCACTTACTAATACCTCAGCCTTTAATCAGGCACAGGAGGATATCTATTCAGCAATGGTCTGGCTAAAAGCAAATACTCCAGCAAACTCACACTACCTTTCAGCAACAGACTGGAGGTTCACTTTCTCCGATGTAATTATTGGAAGGACTACAGCCTACCCATCTCTAATAGGTTGTTTTACTAACACTAGAGAGGTACAGCTTGCAGCACTCCAAGGTAACTTCACTTACATAATAATAACCAAGGGTGTTACATGCTCAATACCTCCTGACCCTTCTCTCTTCCTCTGGAATACGTTAAAGCCATCGTCAAACCTAACCCTTGTTTACAGCAACGAAGATGTAAAGGTATTCAAGATAGGATGAGCTAAGGTTTTGGCATCTGGACAGTAATTGTGACCTTCTGACCATCGGAGCTTATTACTGTAGCATTTACATATGAGGGTAAGATGCTGTTAACTATTGTCCTGCTGAAGACACCGTCAGTGCCGTTCTGTACAAAACCGTCTGACCAAGTAGCTACAAACTTAAATGGCGGTTTCCCCCCAGTTAAACTCAACCCAAAAACAAGCACTACACTCCCATCTGGTTCCTTGAGAGCATTCTTGAAGGATAAGTTTACAGTAAGAGGAGGATAATTCTCATTAAATAGAGTACTCTGGACCTTTGGATAAAAGAAGTAAAGCCCTGCTCCTGCAGAAAGCACAACAAGGGAAGCTAATGATATTGCAAGTATCTTCTTCCTTCTATCCCATTTTGTCCATAAGGGTGGTATAGGCTCTTTTACCACCTTTGGCTCTTCTTCCCCCTCTTTAACTATCTCAATCTTAACATGCGAAGCAATCTGGAGTACAATCGCAACAATAAGAGCATAGAAGGAGTAAACAACTGTGTTATATGCTTCATCAATTGCTCCCAAGCTCAGTTGAACTGCAGCTATGATGAGAAGGATTATAAAAACAATCACGAAAGGCGCTCCCCAGTTTTCTTTGATGTACTTGCCCAGACTCTTCAACCTGCAACTAATGGCACAGAAAGGCAGTTAAATTGTTTGTGCTAGGCCAAGCCTCAATTCCAAAGAGACACCTTCATGAATATCGAGTGTTACTTTCAAGGGAGTGAAGGGTCAGCAGCACAATCTCATCAACGTTTCTTTAATTCCTTAAGATAGGGAACTTTGCAAGTAAGTTAAGATGCTTATCTTTCAACGAGTTCC
>CADDZR010000047.1 GCA_902812495.1 archaeon
TGGATGGGAAGTCATGATACATCCTCTCACTTTTACAGAGAAGCCTATCGAGTTTCTCTACCAAATAGATTTTACAATGGCTGTTTATCGCGGGATAAGGCTAAAAGAGATCTACTCAGCATATGAGAACAGCGAATATAAGAAGAATGTAGAAAGTCACGTTGGACGTGGTAATAACTAAAACGTCCTGTTGTGTCGAATAACTAGACACGTTTGTCATTGTTTATTTTGGAGTGTTTACCCGAACGAGTATTCGTCTGTTAACGACCTCTAAGAAGAGGGACTGATAGAAGTACAACAAAGGATTAATAAAAAGAGTGTTATCATTCAACCTTGATTTTTATCTGGATGGGAAGAGAAGTTAAACAGAATGAAAAGTCATTAATGAGTATGCTCGCACCCATTCGTGCATACCTCTTTCTCTGCAGCCGATAAATGGGTTTCTAAGAGTCTTCGCTGAGCATATAGATATATTCAAGACGAAAGAAGCAGAAGATGACTATAAAACTGTATGGTGGAGGTAGCTAAAGCTGGATATCTACCTTAGTTTTGATACTGCTAAAGATGTTGCCATTGCAGTAAATTCAACTGGTATAAAGGTTTCAAACAAAGGAGAATGAGTCCAAAAACGGAATGGCCTCAAGCTTTATCAAATTCCGCACTAACTGATATCACCCTCTTTTGGTTCTCTCTACTGATCTGCACTGTTAGCGTTACTCACTTTCTCCATTAGGAAAGATGTTTGAAAGTTTATCTCTCCATCTGACTGGCAGAGCCTACCTGTAGTGATAGTCGTGGCTTGATTCATCTCTCCTTCAGGTTGAGGCTCCACCATTTCGCTCATAGGAACTGGAATTATCTGATGGGTGAGAACAGTGTACGACGTTGCTAATTCACCTTCTGGTCTAAGAATGCGCGCAGACGACGGTGCAACAGAACAGATTCCAACGTTGTTCAGTGGAAACAATTTTATGGGGATTCCCATTTGGCAAAATGGCAATGGAGTAACTAGAGATGTTTGACCCAGTAATTGTATTTGTAATTTCAATGTTGGGAGTTGTGGGAATACTGCCTTATTCTGTAAGGATACTGAGATTTTTAAGAAAGGACCAGCAAGGTAAAAGCTCAAAAAGACTTGCTCTAGCTGTATTTCTTCAAGGTACCATTTTAATGGCACTATTTTCCTACTTTGGGTCAACACTTGCAAGTTCTGATGGTTATACATGGATCGCTTATACATTCATGCCTCTCCCAGAATCTCTGTTGTTCTTGATTTTGATAGGAGCATTATCCGGATTACTTGTTGGTTTGTCTATTCTGTTTCTAGATGCATCATTTTTCGGGAAAGTGGCAGAGGCTTTTCCTGTTGAACTAAGACCAAGAGGTGTAGAATTGCTCGGTGCATCCTTGTATGGAGGGCTTTCCGAAGAAATAATGACCAGGCTTTTTGCTCTTTCAGCATTAGTATACATGGGTAGACTCATTCATATGTCGGGGCTACTTCTGGAATGGTTAGCAGTAATCCTCTCTGCTTTGGCCTTTTCAGTAGGACATCTACCTACTGCTATTAGTTTAGCCATAACTAGGGCAAGGGTTATCAGCAGAACCTTAGCCCTAAATACGCTTGCCGGTATCGTATTCGGTTACCTCTTCTTATATTTTGGACTTCTATCAGCCATGCTCTCCCATGCTTTGGCTGATGTTGTAACGTATTCTATAAAGATCACAGCAGGAAAGGAGAATATCTGATGAATCAAGGGGTGAAAAAGACAGGCTACACTTTTGACACTGTATTCTACCCAAGCATGAAACAAAAAAGCAGAATGCAATACTGAACAACATAAACTATTTAGACCCAGTTACAGATTTTTGTATAGAGTTTTTTAGGCATCATGCTATTCTTTTTAGAGCTTCATATAGAAATTCTCTGGATGGTCTAGGGGTCTAGGAGACATTTTGTGTTTGGTACCACATCTCCTAATGTGTCTAACATATTTTTTCTCGCTTATTATCTTGCCACATTTGGGACAAGTTGGCACAGAAGTAACTCGAAGAAGTGTATAGATGAATGTTTTCTTTTAACTAAAAATTCTAATAGCTCATAACATATCGATAATTAGCATAGATTGATAGAAAAGACCTCACACCCAGAACCGGAGTTCATCAAGCTAATAACATACGGTAGGAAGACAGGACTTCCTCATATAGTTTTGCTTAGATTTATCATTATGGATAATTCATTTTATGTTGTCGCAGGCCATAAAGGTTCAGACTGGTACAAAAATGCTATTTCTTCAGGCTCAGCAAAAGTAAGACTCGGCAATCTAGTTTACCCAGTATCTGCAGATTTACCTTCAGAAAAGGAGAAGGAAGATTTGAGGGCATTATTTATCAGAAAATACGGTGCAAAAATAGTAAACCTATGGTACAAGGACATCTCTAATTCGCTAAAACTTACACCTGTTTCGCAGCCAACATTCAGAGGCTTTGAAAGAGGAGAAAATGAAACAATACTAACTATTGAGGGATGGAAAAA
>CADDZR010000048.1 GCA_902812495.1 archaeon
ATAGAAAGCGGGAAAGTATTCATAACTGGGGTTCATGTAAGGGGTGAGTAAGAATATGAGCGAAAACAGAAAAATGGACATAAATAAACTTAAGGAACTTGTAAAAGGCACAATAGTAAAAGAAGAAAGAGTAGTATTTACTTTGCGTTCACTAACAGATCCAGAGGAAGTAGAGGACGAAGACGAAAAGAAAGAGCACAGTATTCCCCTTTACATAGCAGCAGAAAAACTGTATAAACAGTTTTGGGTAATAGACGAAGTAGACGACTCATACAATAAAGACAACATAATGGACGATGTACACGATAGACTATCCGATTACTATTCCGAGCACAACTTCACATTAGAAGACATTGGCTTTGGTAGCGACGATATCGTTGTATACTTTTCAGAAGAAGAGTGAGAAATATGAACATAAACCAAAACTTTGAGGGTGTAGGTCAACCCTCCCCTCTTGACGTGGGGGTAAACGCGTTCGTGAGAATGTTCAAGCCTAACATAATTTTCACGGAAGACATGATACGAAAGTACAACATAATCTCAGTCAGAACAATAACTGGGAAACAATATGTACTAGACCTAAAAAACGACAGAGTTGTTTACACAGATTCTGGCCGTAACTTTGGTGTCTGTTTTCAAGTACACGAAGACGAAACAGAGCGTGTTCACTACGCGACAATATGGGGAAAAGGTAGTGATGGAGAACGTGAGTACGGCGTCAAGGTATTCTTCATACAAAATAAGCAAACTGGACGGCTAAAAGACGGAGAAGTATATGTAACTGATGTACGTGTAAAGGGTGAGTAAGATGGAAAACAACATTGAAGTAAAGGAAATAATGTGCCGTTATTGTGGGCGTTACCATACAATTCCTGTCAATCCACCAGAGCGAGTGTTCGTTTATGTCAAGGATGCCTTTGACGAATTCGTAATACCAGCGACTTTCGTTGACGTGTCACGAACCGAAGAAGGAGAGGCGGGGACGGATGTATGGCCTGAAGACTTTTTCACCCAAAAGGAACTGGAAAAATACAATCAGGGTAAAAAGAAATACAAAGTTAACGACGCAGATATTTCATTTGCATTGTTTCGTATATATGGACGGCCGTACATAAAAGTAGAGGAGCATATATTTGGCGGGTTCTGGGAAAGGGTAGAATGGTTTAGTGATGAGGCCCTTCGCATTCTACAAAGGGACATACAGGAAAGTGGAGGATCATTTGTTCGGTGGATTCTGGGAAAGGTGGCATGACGCATGGACGAAATAAAAAGAGAAAAAACTGATGTGCGTAGCTATCGTGTTGAATTGTTGGATGGAACACGGGCTGTATTAGATACGACAAAAGATATCTGCATATACGAAACAAAACCCGACGAAAAAAAGTGGATAGGTATAGACTTATATCTACATATAACACGGCGTTCGAGAAAAAAGATATTTTACCTAAGGATGTGGGATTTATTTCCCAAGCCAATTAACAGAATACAGCCAATTCGTTTAAAGGATGTGGCAAGATTTCTTTACGAAAGATTCCACCCTGACCCCCGATAGTTATTTTTTATTTTTTTAAAAGTATCTAATATGGATGGGAATTTTACAGTAGGTTGTGTCTTATATACCTATAAAGACATGTGTATAGCGGAGGTGATAGATAGGTGGATAGGTGTGTGAAATCTCTAACTGACCTCAGAAAACTTCGTGCAATCGAGGAATCAAATGGCAATTACGTCATAACACTTGGACGAGGCGACGAAATAGAAATCTACCATCCATACGGAAACCAAATCACACTTGTTGGAACAGCGCATGTGTTCTCACCAGACGAGTCTAACGAATGTATCAAATGCAAAAAACTCAATAGACATCCCTATCAATGAGGTAGACAGATTTGAAACCACAACCCGACCCTTCTTTTTTTAATTTGCCAATTTGTTATAGCGGATCAGAAGAGAATAGACAAAAAGGTAAGTGAGAATATGAGCAAGAAGTATATTCACTTATACGTCTGGAGTTGCCAACTGCATACAGGCGGGGCTTATGTAATTGATACTGCAGTAATACAGGAAAATGAAGAATGGTGTCCGTGTGCATGTGTTGGCTATTCGTATATACCGGTTGCCGACTTTACGCCAAAATATCTACCTATACGCGCATACACGGACGAAATATGTGATAAATTGAACATTACACCAGAACAATTGACAAAACTAGAAGTTGAAGCAGTTAAAAAAGCACAAAAGACTTTGGCTACGGCTTCGGATACCGGTTGGGTTTTCGAAAACTTGCGTGCCGAAATTGTACGGCAAATTGCTTCAGGCAAAATCCAAGTAGATGAGAGAGAAAGGTCAACTACCCATGTCTAAAAACGTGGGTTCGTTTAAAGGTGTTAGGAGGTGAGTAAAATATGAGCGACAACATAGTAATAACAAGAACGTCAGATACTGTCATCACGAAAGAACATAAAGGTGACATACTCTCGCTTGAGAGAGT
>CADDZR010000049.1 GCA_902812495.1 archaeon
CCTGTAGACTTCTGCAACTATGTCGCATGTTCTTTTATCTGTTGCACCTACGACCCTCGGAACAGAGAACATGTTCTTGATTATATTGCCTGGGTCAGACCTTTCAGGACAGCTTGCGAGACCAAAAAGAAGCCTTGGCGTGCTTCCACCTCCAAAACCAAGAAGCCCAACTGCCGTTACGTCCCTTGCACCAGAAATAACTGCATGAAGAGATAGGGGAAATGCAAGGGCTGAGCTTGTCTGAACGTAAACTATTTCGCTGAAGACAAAGACAAAGATGCCTGAGACAAGGAGCCTCATTAGCATGTTTATCTCAGAATCTGTCTTCTGTGTTAGAATTGAACCAAGGTATGCCCACCCGAGAAAGATAAGAACGAAGGAGAGAAGGCCTTCAAGAGCAAGAATAATCTTGAACTGCGTTGTTCCGATATGAAGCCCGAGTACGTTATGTCTTAAAGAGCTCTGGGCAAAGGTAGCTATCTCCTGCATCTCTGCTTGGGTTAGAGAGCCTGCATCGTTGACATTTACAACCTTGTCTTGGTATAGCGTTGAAATCTGGCTTGAGAATAGGCTGTCTGCCTTCTTGTCTATAACAATAAGTGGCACATTTGTAAGGTATGGCAAGACGTACTGGCTCACAGAAGGTAAGGCAAGGGATGGATAGTCGGATACAACAACTATCTGGAACTGACCCAAGCTTGACATTGTTCCAAAGTCTGTATAGTCTTGAGAGGGGGAGACTACAGCAACTTTGCCAAATATGGCTGAAAGGCTTTGCTCTATCGCTGGGACGTTACTTGGTGAGGCTATCACGTATGCCTTTACCCTTGGATCAGGACCTGTTACTACGGAGAGGGAAACCATTAGGACAGAGACAGCAAGGAACATTAAGAGCAGCTTCCTTGGCTTGAATAATGACACTGCATGAGAGATTAGCTTCTCAAACCTTACCTTCCTTTTAAGTGTCTGGATCCTTGAAACTGTGCCTCTTAAGATGTTTAAGTAACCTGCGGCAACAAAAAATATTGATGCTAGCGCAGCTGCTGTGATAACAAGAGAGAGAGGGAAGAAGAGGTCTGACTGTACAAGGACGTAGTATGATGAGGGGTCCAGAACAAGTGCTTCATATGTGCCTACATTTGTCTTATTCAATTTGTATCCAGGATTTATCTCCTTTCCATAAAAGTCAAAGACGTGGGAGACCTGGTTACCCCTAGGTATGCTCATCACAGTAGTGTATTCTGAGGGGATAAATGCACCGCTAACAGAAACGGAAGGAACAGACGTAACATATCTCCAGAGGAAGCTGAAACCGTTGAACGAACCCTTGAGCAAGACAGAAAAGCCTGTTGTACCTTTAGGAAGTGTAAAGTCGTAGGCTGTCTGGCTTCCATACCTTCCTTTGATAACTGAGACCTGAAGTTCTGTCTCCGACCCGTTAACTATTGCAAAGACATCTATGCTACTTGGCCTTATTGAGGAAGTTACCTCGATCGGGACAGATGAATTTGTACTAGAAAATGATGCGTTTAATATGGACGTTAAGTTCGTAATTACAATACCAACTCTGTCAGGCTCCAATTGCTTCACCACCCCTCAGAAAGTCATTTACTTTAACAAAGGGACACCAGGAAACAGTGACTTTAATGGCAATATAATAGACCACATCTGGACTGGCTCTTCGGACTGTAGCATGCCTCCTACTCAAGGGGTTCCCGAGTTTCCTCTTGGAATTGTAACACTGATCGGTTTATCAGCAGTTCTCGTTGTACTTATAAGGAGGGATTTTCTGGGGAAGTACGTGCATCTATAAGTCTAGAAAATTCATGAAAAGAATCATTGAAATAATATGCGAAATCTGAAAAACTTGATTCATCGCTTTCAAAAAGTTACTATTCTAATCTATTGCATACTCGTGAGGCTAGCAGTTAAATAGTGCTTAAACGAGGGCTGAATGGCTCCCCTTGGCGTTACGTTACAATATCGAAGAAGATAGAGAAATAACAAAGAGATTTCTATCGGCTCTCAGGGATAAATCAAGAAGATCGGGAGCTTGGTGGAGGATAGACCATTCAGAAAGGTCGCTTAGGAAGAGGGCTGCTGACGATGAGCTTCCTTTCTTTACAACTTACGCATCTATAATGCAGATGGTGGGTATATCTATGTTTGACGCTTTTAGAAAAATAATTGGAAGGGGTGTCTTCAAGCAGCTCGAAAGGGATGCAAAGTTAATCTATAGGAATGCACTTTTCTTTGTTAAGGACCCGATCAGTGCTTTGGAGTCAACAGGGAGGACTCATCCGAATATTGAGAGGGAGGTTTTCCCAGCACTGCTTGAAAAGGGTTACAGGCTAAATGCTTACTACGAGGATGCTTTCTGGGCAGACATAGGGACAATTTCAGACTTTGAAAATGTAAACGACCAGCTTCTCT
>CADDZR010000050.1 GCA_902812495.1 archaeon
AAAATTACGGGCTGAATGAGGCCGGATGGAAGGATGAGGCTAATAGCCGAAAAGGCAGTGAGGCTGAGAAGCTGAATTTTCCTCGTGCTCCCGAAGATAAGAAGAGGGTAGAGAGGTATGAAGTAATATCTGTAGGGGTACTCTATGTAAAAACAGAAGACAACGCAGAATAGCAGGTTAAGGGCTACTACAGAAAAGGAAAAGATACCAACCTTTCCCTTAAGCTTCACTAATAAAGCAACTACGAAAGCAACAAGGCCATATAGAATGAGAAAGTAATGCATTAACATGTTTAGAACAGAAGGAGGGGAGTAGATCTGGGTGTAAGTGAGTGTGTCGGCTACACAAAAACTTGTATTTGGGGCAAGGGAGGTGCAGGTAGGAACATACGAAACACTAACATTTGTTAGCTTCCATGTAATATTTTGAAAAAGACCGGGGGAGAAAAGATATGAACTTGGAGGAGAACCAAATAGATGGAGGGTTACAGAATAGATATAATAGGAAGGGAAGGTAATAAAGAAAGGAAGGGATCCAAGAGCAAACACAAGAAAAGAACAAAGTACTGTTGTCTTTATAGCCATGCCTTTTTTCTGGTAGATAAGATAAATGACAAGAGGTAACAGAAAAATTAACGACTCCTGCTTCATTAAAAAAGATATACCGAGAAAGATCCCTGAGAGGTATGCCCTGTTGAGGATTGTAAAGTAAATAGAGGCAAGAGCAAAGAAGAGAAATGGTTGCACACTGAACCAGACATATCCTTCATATAATAATGAGGTTGGAAGGATTGCATATACTAGGCCAGCATAGAAAGAATTTTTGGGACTGACAAAGCTTGCAATTTTATACACCATAAGAGCTGTGATTGCATCGAAAAAAACGATGACAAACATTGGTATACCTGCTAGGTAGAAAGGGTATAGAAAGAAAAGAAAGCCTGGCGGATATGTATATTCAAAGTCCTTGTAAGGTATGTAGCCATGATGTAGGTAGTTAAGCCATTGAACGTAGTATCCATTAAAATCGTTGTAGAGCTCTAAGTTGAAGTTTGTTGAGAAACCGAAAACTAATCTAAAAATTGCAAGGGCAAATCTGCTCACAAATGCCACAGCGAGTATGATGAATATATTTCTATTATCCTGTATTTTGAGCATTTCTAGCTACTTGGCCTTGGCCAAAGCATATATTTGTTTATCATCCTATTGTCTTTCCTGAGAAGAAAAGCAAAGAAGTGGGAAGTCAATTCTATTAGAACTGCAGGAACGGAGAATGGCAGAAGCCTTGGATCTCTGACTATCGCTCTAAGCATAGATTCAATTGTAACCGACCTTGACATACTTGGAGCATTCGAGTTATTTTTTAAGTGATGGCCTAGAACCATCCTTATCCTTCTCAAAAGGAGGTGCTTCATGCTAACAGAACTGTCAAATGAAACCAAAACGTCGGGTAGAAAGATAGTTTTTAGACCAGAGAGCCTAATTATTTCGTCAAGCTCCTCATCGTCATTAATTAGGTAACCTTTGAATTTGTACTCTTTAAAACAACTTGTTTTGAAACCGTACATCACACCTCCGAGATAACAGCTTCCAAAACGTCTCATCTGAAGCAACTTTGCTTCTGCAAGTGTATCCCAGAAAATTTTCTCAACAAACCAGCTAAATCCCTTTCCCACGGGCACCTGTCTTACTGTTACGGCACCAATACTCTCTTCCTCAAGGCATGAAAGGATTTTTTTAATGATGGTTTGGTCAAACCTTGCGTCCGCATCTGCTTCTATTATAACATCATAATTATTTTGAACTGCAACATTGATTGCATCCTTGAGAGAGAGTTGCTTACCCATTCTCCTCTTATGTGAGAGAACACAAATCGCATTCTGCAAAGCAATCGAGCATGTTGCGTCTGTGCTACCGTCATCGACTATGAGAAAATCCTTAATGGCTTTGACGCTATTCAGTAGCCTCGACACATGCCTTTCCTCGTTATAAGCGCAAACAACAAGGAGATAGCTGAGCTGTTTGTTTGCTCCGTTCTTTAAATGTTCAGCTTGTGGGTTTTTTCCTTCATTGACGGTGGGTTTCTTATACTCAGCGTTTAAGCCTTCCCTACTCAGCTCATCCACGTAGCTCTTTAACTGACTTCCCCCCTATTGTGGAAGTGAAGACAGCAGATTGTTAATAATGTCGGTGTTGAAATTTTTCGACCTTAGTCTCCTTATATTCGTTAATCCTAAAATGCGTATTAGCCCCAGATACCTGTTTCTTATTGTAACTTCTGTTATGCCTGCTGTATTTGCTATTTCTCTCTGTGTCTTCCCTTCTCCTTCAAATGCAGATGCTACGTAAAGAATACTTGCAGCAAGTCCCGTTGGTGATTTACCTGAAGTGTACCCCTTTTTCT
>CADDZR010000051.1 GCA_902812495.1 archaeon
GACCCGCGCGCCACGGGGCCGACGCAGGCGAAGTCGCGGGCGTCGGCGGGATCGAGCGGACCGGCGCCGATCAGGCGGTCGAGGAAGCTGTCGGTCTCGAGCAGCCGCCCTAGCGCGGAGCGATAGTCGCGCTCCCACGCCCCCAGCTCGCGCCGAAGCCGCTCGCAAGCCGACTCGCTCAGGTTCACCGCGACGCCGCCCGGCACGACGGCGCCCCGCAGGTAGCGGTTGCCGGCAAGCTCAGCCGCGAGGCGGTGGAGCCGCTCCTTGAGGGCCGCGAACTGCGCCTGGGCGACGGCGAGCGAGGCGTCCTCGCACTCGCGGACGATGACCTCGGCGTGGTTGTAGAGCCGCTCGATCTCGGCGAGCAGGCTGCGGATCGCGAGCGCCCGCGGCGGTGGCTCGCAGCCGGCCATCGCCTCGAGCGCCTGCAAGAAGGCGAGCGCGTGGGCGACGCTCGAGGTCCCCGACACCCGCTCGGCGACGAGCACGGCGAGCTCGAGCGGCGCCTCGCACAGCCGCCGCTCGGCGCCCCGGCGCTTGAAGAAGAGCCGCTGCGCGCAGTAGGCGATGTCCTCGCCGCTCGTCTGGACGAGGAACTGCGCGGTCTCGAAGACCCCCGAGCGAACCGGGCCATAGGGGATGAGGAAGACCCCGGGGCCGCCGAGGCGCGCATGCCCGCGGTGCTCGAGCCCGCCCCGCTCCTCCAGGAGCCCGACGTCCGCGTGGCGGAGCAGGGGCTCGAGGCGTGGGTGACCCGCCGGAACGATCCCGGCCGTGTCGTGGATCTCGCGCTCGTACCAGTGGGCCGCCGGCACCTTCGGCGTCAGCGCCGGGTACTCCGAGCCGACCCGCGCGCGAACCGAGCGGACCGCCCCGTCCGCGAAGACGAGCGCGACGAGCTCGCCATCGCCCTCGCGGGGGGCGTGGAAGAGCGCCATCAGCCGCCCGCCGGCGCCGACGCTCGCCGCCACGACGTCCGCGAGCCGCTCCGCGGCAGCGGTCTCCGTCTGGGCCTCGATCACGTCTGGCTCCCGATCACGTCCGCGGCGCTGTGGAGGAGGTCGTCGAGCGGTCCCGGGATCCAGATCCCGAGCACGAGCACGACCGCGAGGCAGGCGAGCATCGCGCCGGCCATGAGCGGCTGCTGGCGGCGGCGGGCGCGCTCGGTGGCGGGCGGCTCGCCGTCGAGGACCATGCGGTGGAAGGTCCGGTAGACGCCGACGAAGGCGACGTTCGCCAGCACGACGAGGAGCCCAGCGAGGAAGAACGAGGAGCGCGCAAAGCCGCCGCTCACGATCAGGACCTCGCTGCGGAAGATCCCGAACGGCGGCATGCCGCCGATCGCGATCGCCCCGGCGAGGACCAGAATCCCCGAGAGCGGGGCCGCGCGAAGGACGCCGCGAACCTCGTCGACGCTTCGCGACTCGTAGCGGGAGAGCAGCTCGCCGGCGCCGAAGAACGCGAGCGCCTTGGCGGCGGCATGGGCGAGGACGTGGAGGAAGGCGCCGTAAGCGGCGATCGGGCCGCCGATCCCGATTCCCAGCGAGACGATCCCGATGTGCTCGATCGAGGAGTAGGCGAGCAGGCGCTTGAAGTTCTCCTGGCGCAGCGCGAAGAACGCGGCGAGCAGGAGCGAGAGCGCCCCGAAGACCAAGAGCAGGGTACGCACGTACGTCGCGCCGGCGGCGCCCTCTGCCACCGAGCCGATCCTGAGGACCGCGTAGAGCGCGGCCGCCAGCAGCGCGCCGGAGAGCATCGCGCTGATCGGGCTCGGCCCCTCGGCGTGGGCGTCGGGAAGCCAGGCGTGCATCGGCACGAGCCCGGCCTTGGTGCCGAAGCCGACGACGACGAGCGCGAACGCGGCCTTGGTGAGCGTCGGGTCGAGCTGGCCCGCGACCCCTGCGAGCTCGGTGTAGCGGGGGGTGAAGGCGTCGCCGAGCGCCGGCACCGCGGCGACGTAGAGGACGACGATCCCGAGCAGCCCGACCGCGAGACCGGCGGACCCGATCACCACGTACTTCCACGCCGCCTCGAGCGAGGCGTCGTTGCCCTCGCTCGTCACGAGCAGCGCCGAGACGATCGTCGTCAGCTCGACCATCACCCAAAGCAGCGCCAGGTTGTCGACGAGCGGCGTCGCGACGAGCGCGAACCCGAACAGGTTGAGGAGCGGCCAGTAGAGGCGCCGCAGCCGGACGTGCCCGACCCCCGGACGCAGGTAGCCGGCCGAGTAGACGGCGGCGAGCGCGTAGACGCCCGTGGTGGCGAGCAGGAAGACGCCGCCGAGGCCGTCGAGGTAGACGACCGAGCCGAGGGCGCCGTGACCGCCGGCCGCGTCGAACCCGAACACCGCCACGAACGCGGCCGGCGGTCACGGCGCCCTCGGC
>CADDZR010000052.1 GCA_902812495.1 archaeon
AGTGGAAGGTGCATAGGTAACTCAAGGAGTTTTATCTATACCAACCCAGACAGCTCTGTAGGATAATGTGTAAGGGCAGCTGTTGGTTTATTCTTTTTTTGGCCGTTACCCGGTCAGGGAAAACCTTCGGACAGGCAAAGGTGTCTTCGCCACGACGGCATAAAATGAGGATGAGGAGGCATGGTGTCTTTGTCTCAAATATGCCAATCTCGGATATGCCACGGTCTCTCGAGGCCAAGTCTATATTTCCGTAAAATGTTTTTAGCTTAGACTAATGTGGGGTCAGTTCCCCTGTAAGGTTACTGAAAGACTATGAAAATTGCTTCGCCAGTCAATGGAGATTCTTTGCCTACAGGGGTACATTTGTTACCCTTAAGGGTACACTAAACGTTTTTGATTTTGCGACAATTTTTCCACCCTGAAGGGGAACTTGCGGACTGCAGGCTTCACACCTATTCCCTAAGAGCTAGAACAAGTAAAAAGGCTGGCACAAGAACAAGGCTACCTGCTACCCACGCCAAGTCAAACCCGAATGCCTGGACAAGGAGGGGAAAGTAAAGGGGCGAGATAAGCAGACCTATCGATATTCCTGCATCCACGATACTTACCCTTAAGGCTGACTCTGTCTTGTTTTGGTTTTTTCCCGCAGCCGCAACAAATATTGTTGTACTGGCTATGCCAGTACCCACTCCAACAAGAGAGGCGCTTATTACTGAAAAAAAGATTGAATGCCCGGCCATGAGCGCAGTACCAATGAATATTGTTAAACCTGAGGAAACTAGAAGCGTCTTGTAGCTTACTCCTTTGTCGTAAAATTTTCCAGCCAAAGGAGCCGAAAATATTGTAGTAAGGAATGCAACTGTCCCTACAAGGCCAGCTGTTTCAGCTGGAACGGATAACATGCTTTCAAGGTAATAGACTGAAAAGTTATCGACCAGCAAGGTTGTAGCGGCGCCCAGAACAGCGTTTAAAAAAACTGCAAACGTTTTGAATGAAGATACTACCTGCTTAAACATAGCAAAGCTCATTGGTTCTGAAACAATGGATATTTTGCACGACGCTAGGAAAGGCAGGGCTAAAAACAGAAGAAAGCCACTTAGAGTATAGCTGAGCCTCCACCCGATGAGTACTCCAAGAAGAGACCATAGGCCTATTCCAGCTGCTGCGCCAAGTGTAAATGCTGTATTTATGAGGCCTATCCTCATTCCAACTGTTCGACTTTCTTCTAAAAGGGAATAGACAATGGCTGCAGGAAAGAAGAGCCCGTAGCCGAAACCGGAAACTAACCTGAGGGTGAGGAGTACTGCAGTGGTGGTTGATATATATGAGAAAATAACAGAAAGCCCTGAGATAAATAAAGCAAATAAAAGAATAAGCCTAGTACTTACCCTTGAGTAGAGCAGCGAGCCAATTAAAAGAGCGATAAAGTAACCTAAAATAAAAAAGGAAAGCATCAAGCCAAGGTAATCTGTGCCAGTACCAAACTCAGCTGAGATCATGAGGTATAGCGAGGAAACTTCAGTTTGTATAATTGCGAAAAAGAAATTTGCTAAAAGAAGTCCAGCTATCATCTTTTTTGTTTGCATCTTCGTTTCCCTGTTTTAGCGAAGAGATGTTTTTCTAGCCACTTTAGATAATATCGAACTCGATATCAATCTCGATATCCCTTAAACCCTTAGCGGTCCTGCACCAAGCATCCTGGAAAAATAACTAGCTAGCGAATCAATTTTATTTCTAGCATACCTTTCAAGCACTTCGAATCCAAGCAGTGCTATTGAGAGTCCCAGAGCAACTCCTCCTAGTACGTCAAGAGGATAATGGGCTCCAACGTATACCCTAGAAAAGCATACAACCGCTGCCTCTACTGTGAGTGCTATTGAAAGCCACCTTTTTCTTGTAAAGGAGATTAACGTATATGTTGCACCAATAGAAACTATAAGTGCGTGACCCGAGGGAAATGATGAGTCAAAATCAGGCTGAACTCTTAGAGTAACATTCTGAAGTATTTCAAATGGTCTTGGCCTAAATTCAGCTCCCTTTATTACATCTCCAACAAGGATCCCTATAACAAAGAGGACAACGAGTTCAATCATCTTTGTTCTCGAGGTGTTGTCACCAAGCAGGAAAATTAAAACAACGACTAACCCCCAGAAGTATTCCCTCCCGTAGAGGGAGGCATATATATTCAGCTCTTCAAAAAGCTGTGGAAGGCTAAGGCTGTTTATCCTCAGAAAAAGGAATGTATCATAGAATTGCAGTATATTTGAAAATACGATAAGGTTCAGAAAAGTGAAAAGAAGTACTGATATTATGCCTAATGTTGCTCTGTTCAATTGCGAAGGCTGTAACTGAGCTATATTTCATATTGTCGGATGTATATTTTAG
>CADDZR010000053.1 GCA_902812495.1 archaeon
CGTGGGTGGTCGATGTGTGTATCATGTGTGGCATGAATACTACCAACCTAGATCGTAGTGCTCCGAACATTAGCGTACTCCTTACGGCGCAGCAAGCGGCGGATTATCTGGGCGTCCACCGATGCACCTTGTACAGGCTGGCGGTCGTCCGACGGGTGATACCATACATCCGTATAGGACACAAATCCGTCCGCTTCAAGAAGGAGTGGCTAGATCACTATTTGGAACAACATACGGTCCCGGCGCTAATCGACGTGGACTAACCTAAAAAGAAGCGGGCCGCCGACACCCAAACGGCGGCCCACCATGTGCAGTGAGGGGGAAGGACCTATGCAAGCCTTCTTGCCTAAACTACACCCAGGAACGAAAATGTCAACACCTATGCAACAAGAATCGTTCGAAAAAGCGGTGAAGGCGCTAAACGCCACCCCCGGGAAAAATCCGAATACGGCGTACGGCAGGTGTCCCTGCCACGACGACAAGCACGCCAGCCTGTCCATTTCCTTCGTAGACGGCAAGCTGCTCTTCCATTGTCATGCGGGCTGCAGCCAGGATGCCCTGGTAGCCGAATTCCGTAAGTTAGGCATACTCACGGGCGGACATACCGAGAAACCCACACCCGTTATCCCGGATTCTTTCCGTGGGCTGCCGCTGACATTACTCACCCGTTTTAGGGACGGCAGTTACGAAGCCAGGTACCAGAACGGGTCCGGCCATAAAGAGATACGGCCATACTTGCCGGACGGAACCTGTAGCGCCCCAAAACGCAAACCGTGGGCCGCCATAGGGGAAGGGGAGGAAGTATGGATCGTAGAAGGACCGAAATGCGCCCACGCCATATCCGAGGCCGGACAAACCGGCGTCTGCTGGATGGGCGGGGCCGCCGCCGTGGACCACGCCGATTGGCACGACCTCTTCTGCTTATTATCCGAGCTAAAGCCTAAACGGGTAGTACTTTGGCCGGACAACGACGCGCCCGGACTCAAAGCCATGGACACGGTGGCCGCACAGCTTAGAGAACGTAAAATCCGGTTCGAGGTCGTCCATCCCTACAAGAGGTGGCCAGAAAAGGCCGATTGCTACGACATACTGCGGGAAGGTATCCCGCTCTCCTCCATCGTCACCTCGCCTGCGGACGTGGAGGAGGAGTGGATGTTCATGCATCCGAACAACGCCTATAACCCCTCCTACATCATACCGCACTGCGTACCCACCCACCGGCTCAGCATCGTGTACGGCGAGGGCAAGGCCGGGAAAAGCCTATGCCTCGCCACCAAACTGGCCGCCACGGATGCGCAAGTCCTCTACGGATTGTCGGACGCCGACGCTATCCACTCCATCTACCGCAACTACTTAGCGTCCGGTGGGGATGAGGAGCGGATTAAGTTCGTGGAATGGAAACATTCCATAGAGCCGCTGTCGCTGGCGAGGTTCGCCGTCCGCAACGGATTCGGGGTTTTGGTTTTAGACATTATGCGACTGTGGCTCCACGTGGACGAAAACAAGGCCGAGCTCATCGCACCGGTGCTTAGCGAGCTCAAATCGTTCTGTGTACGGCACTTCTTAACGATCATCCTCGTGCACCACGCGGTTAAATCGAAATCTCTCTACTCCTGCGATTCTAGTTTTGCGGGCTCCGGGGCAATTAAGGCCGCATGCACCTCCGGCATATTCGTCGGCAGGACTAAAAACGGTGTCAGAATCTGGGCCCACCAATGGAACCAAGGAGGACCCCAGGATCCCGTAACTCCGTTTACCATTGACGACCAAGGGATTGTTCGCCTCCAGACTCCCGTGGAGGTAGACGCGGATGCATATCTCCAGGATCAGGAAGAAGAGGCGGCCGCGAAGAGACGTAGATCCAAATGGGAGGGGTTGGTCGGCAAGTCCTTAGAGTTACTGAGCGGAGCGGGCGGCTCCATGAAGTGCGAAGAGTTTAGGGAGGAACTCGGCTTAAAAAATATCGTGGAAGGCAACCACTTCTACACGCGCTTTCTCAAGCCCGCAGGCGTAAAGGCGCGTCAATATTCCGATGGGTGGTACTATACGTTAAGCGGAGACACCACCCATTCTACCAGCTAGGGAACCCCATTCACGGGCCAAATCCAATCCACGGAAGAGAGAAGAGGCTGTAGAGGGTTAGTGGTGAGAGACCCCTTTTTCCCTCTGGTAGACCCTCTAACAACGCATGGGCGGTGTGGTGAGAGACCTTTAGCTATTGGTGACTGCCGGGGTTATAGCGTAAATGGTTGGTATATATATATATATATTCAATAACCAAATATATGTCTACACGTACGCGCACACACGCGCGCGCGAGGCCAGAGCGTGGAAGGGGTTG
>CADDZR010000054.1 GCA_902812495.1 archaeon
TCACAGACCCGTTCCTCTACGTTCCTAACTGTGCAAGGAAGTCGGTCATAGTCTTCAATCTCGGCCCCAACAACATGAACGTCAATATACAGGGGTCTCTGGACGGACAAAACTGGGCTGACGACCCACAGACAGGTGCTTCAACTTCTGTGCCAGCTGGGTCTTCTGCAGGCTTCATTACTGAGATACCGTATATACTGTTGAGGCTCAGAGTGCGGTCGTCTACGGCAGGCGCCTCAACAAATTACGTTGCTCATTTCACAGGGATCTCGGCATGAGTGTTTGGCCTGGTGTCAATGGTGCTGCGATTAGAGATGAATTTGGCTTCGAGTATATAGGTGTGCAGAACTCACTCTACCACCCTGATAAAAACGCCATATTCACTCTGAGGCACGATAATTCTTTTGTTTCGCCAGCAGTTATTGTTCTTTGGGATGATGCTAATAAACCGTTTAGGAACTGGACGCCCTTTAAGCCAAACCTAACCTATGTTGATGAAACCACGGCGCTCTACAGCAAGAGGGCGTTCAAATATGGCGCCTATGTTTTCTGGTTAAGGTTTCCAGACCCATCCACAGACCCAACTTTCTTTAGATCATGGGTTGGAGGTGAGACCAGCGGTGGGTTTCCAGGTGGAATAACAACCTTCTTTTTCGAAGCAGGGGCTGGAGTGCTCAACACCTATCTGTACACTTCTGCGATTAACAGAGTTTTCAGCACACCGATTGTTAACAGTTTACTCCCAATAAACCCTACTGCTGACCAATACCTTTACCTTGTCAAAGTGAACAGGGCCAGCGTCGAGTACTGGGTTCAGGGTAGTTTGGTCGGCATAGTCCAGTTTGTACCTGGAAGTAATACTTACGATGTGAGGACTACAGCGCCATACTATCTCGGCCAGCTTGGTGGAGCCGTTCCAGCTTACCAGCCGTGCCTGATGGAGTATGCATGCTCCGCACAACAGTATATCGGGAGCATAAGCAACATACAGCTTGCCAACATCTCCATAACTGATGGAGACCCCGCACCTCCAAGAACTTTATTTCTATACACTAATGGTGTTAATTGGGAGGGAACTGCTGTTAACCCAAATATTACAAGCGACAGAGTGCCTATAGCTGGCTACGATAAAAAGCAGATAATGTTCTTAGCAACTGGAAACGGTACGCTCGAAATTTATGTTGATTATGGAGATAATGCGTTAGACCGATATGACTCCGTAAGTGTATCGGCTAACACCTTGCTTTCGTATTTAACGGAGGTCGAAGCCCCCTGGCTTGCCCTGAAGTATACTCCAACCACACCTCCAGCGAACATAATTAGGGCTAAGGTGCTTATGAGCTGATATCCTCACACACTTTGTTTGTAACTGACGTCTTGGAGGTGGTAAAATTATGATATATAATGATCAACAATCTGCAAGTTCGTATGTCTTTACAAGTGTTTCAGCCACGATAAAGGCATCACCTGGCATCCTCTATCTTATTAATGCCTCAGGTGAAAGTGGGCTTACAGCTGGACCCGGCACGCTTCTTGTCCTTGATAGCACTTCAACTATAGCAGTAATTCCAGTAGCTGCAGGAGGTTTTGTCACAGCTCCATTTGGACCAGGAGTTTCCTTTGGTACTCTGATAGGCTCCATTATAGGAAGTGTAGATGCAACATTTGTGATACGATGACCTCCTCCCCGCCCTGAAGGACGAGGTTTGTTGATTACCTTATAGAAACCACCTCAAGAAGACCCCCGTTTTTAAACGGTAGTTTTTATAATAGTTTTTATAATGCTTGTGGTTTGGTGGAAGTCAGCAAAGTCATCAAGGCAAAGGTTATAGGACTGACCAATATTAAACGTCAAATCCTCGACCACGAATACGAAGGACTCCAGCGGTTCCTGCAGGGCGATCCCAGCGTTGAACTCTACTCGGCGAACCGCCAGCAAGCAAAACGGTTCTACAAAGTAATCAAGCCCAAACGGGAATATCCGCTTTCCATCCGAAAAGACCTCATCCGAGTCGCACATCAGAACACGAAAATTGCAAGATATTGGGTTCGTATCCCAGTCAGGCTCAGGCGTGGAGGGGTCTGGGTCGCCATCAAGCCTCATTGTGAAATCACTGATGACCTTAAAATTTGTGAGTCCAAGTTGCTCAGGCGGAACGGCGAATACTTCCTGCACCTCACCGTCAAGCGTGAGGTGAAAGTCAAAACCTCCTACTCCTCGGTTCTCGCAGTGGACATGGGTATCCGACACATTGCGTGTTCTGTGGACACGCAGTCGGGCAAGACCAACTTCTACGGGCAGGAACTGAGGAGAATAAGGGGGCACTACTTCCACCTAC
>CADDZR010000055.1 GCA_902812495.1 archaeon
GAGCCTTCCCCAGGAACCCTTAGGCTTCCGGCGGGCAGGATTCTCACCTGCCTTTTCGCTTACTTATACCGGCATTCTCACTTCTATACGCTCCACTACTCCTTTCGGTATAGCTTCTACGCGTATACAACGCTCCCCTACCATCCAAGAAGATGTTATCTCCTTGAATCCGTGGCTTCGGTGCATGGCTTGAGCCCCCTTTCATTTTCGGCGCAGGGTCACTCGACCAGTGAGCTATTACGCACTCTTTCAATGGTGGCTGCTTCTAAGCCAACATCCTGGTTGTCCGGGCAACCCCACATCCTTTCCCACTTAGCCATGCCTTTGGGACCTTAGCCGCCGGTCTGGGCTGTTTCCCTCTCGACTACGAACCTTTGCACCCGTAGTCTGACTCCCAGTGCTTCCCTCTATGGCATTCGGAGTTTGTCTGGGTTCAGTAACCTTATCGGCCCCTAGCCCAATCAGTGCTCTACCTCCATAGCTCTTCACTGAGGCTAGCCCTAAAGCTATTTCGGGGAGAACCAGCTATCTCCGTGTTCGATTGGCATTTCACCCCTACCCACACCTCATCCGCCGCCTTTTCAACGACGGTCGGTTCGGGCCTCCACATAATTTTACTTACGCTTCACCCTGGACATGGGTAGATCACACGGTTTCGGGTCTACTAAGTCAAACTTGCGCCCTCTTAAGACTCGCTTTCGCTCCGGCTCCGTGTCTCCCACTTAACCTCGCTTGACTTAGTAACTCGCCGGTCCGTTCTACAAAAAGTACGCCATCAGACTCACCCTTCGGTATCGTCCTTTGACTGCTTGTAGGCATACGGTTTCAGGTTCTCTTTCACTCCCCTCCCGGGGTGCTTTTCACCTTTCCCTCACGGTACTCGTTCACTATCGGTCGCTCGAGTATTTAGCCTTGGCAGGTGGTCCTGCCGGATTCCCACGGGATTCCCCGTGTCCCGTGGTACTTGGGGTCCGTTTCGTAAGCTCACTTCTCTTTCGTATACGGGACTTTTACCCCCTGTGGTGGGCCTTTCCAGACCTCTTCTACTAGAGATTTCGCTTACTCGCCTAGTCTGCAACCTAGACCAAAACGCCCCGCTACCCCTTAAACACATCGCTTGCAGGCTTTCCCATGTCTAAGGTTTGGGCTCCTTCCCGTTCGCTCGCCGCTACTTGGGAAATCAATGTCTTTTTCTTTTCCTCCGGGTACTTAGATGTTTCAGTTCCCCGGGTTCCCCCCGTATACCTATGTGTTCAGTATACGGTGACGGAATATTGCTTCCGCCGGGTTACCCCATTCGGGCATCCACGGATCTACGCTTGCTTGCAGCTCCCCGTGGCTTTTCGCAGCTTCCCACGCCCTTCTTCGGCTCTTCGCGCCCAGGCATCCACCGTACGCCCTTCCTTACTTTTCCTTTACGCGCGTACCTGTTTGTTACCCTTTGATGCTATGCTGTTTTCAAGGAGCTTTGAGAAACCTCAAGGGTCCCTCAAAACTAAACAGTGGCAGGTTCGACCTTCTCCTTAGAAAGGAGGTGATCCAGCCGCACCTTCCGATACGGCTACCTTGTTACGACTTCACCCCAATCACCGGCCCCACCTTCGGCGGCTGCCTCCTTACGGTTAGCTCACCGACTTCGGGTGTTGCCGACTTTCGTGGTGTGACGGGCGGTGTGTACAAGGCCCGGGAACGTATTCACCGCAGTATGCTGACCTGCGATTACTAGCGATTCCGACTTCATGCAGGCGGGTTGCAGCCTGCAATCCGAACTGTGACCTGCTTTCTGGGATTCGCTCCGCCTCACGGCTTCGCTTCCCTCTGTACAGACCATTGTAGCACGTGTGTAGCCCAGAACATAAGGGGCATGATGATTTGACGTCATCCCCGCCTTCCTCCGTTTTGTCAACGGCAGTCCAATTAGAGTGCCCACCTTACGTGCTGGCAACTAATTGTAAGGGTTGCGCTCGTTGCGGGACTTAACCCAACATCTCACGACACGAGCTGACGACAACCATGCACCACCTGTCTCACAGTTCCCTTGCGGGCACTCCCGAGTTTCCTCGGAATCCTGTGGATGTCAAGCCCTGGTAAGGTTCTTCGCGTTGCGTCGAATTAAACCACATGCTCCACCGCTTGTGCGGGCCCCCGTCAATTCCTTTGAGTTTCAACCTTGCGGCCGTACTCCCCAGGCGGGGCACTTATTGTGTTTACTGCGGCACAGAAGGGGTCGATACCTCCTACACCTAGTGCCCATCGTTTACGGCTAGGACTACCGGGGTATCTAATCCCGTTCGCTCCCCTAGCTTTCGCGCCTCAGCGTCAGTAAC
>CADDZR010000056.1 GCA_902812495.1 archaeon
ATTGAGAGGGAGGTTTTCCCAGCACTGCTTGAAAAGGGTTACAGGCTAAATGCTTACTACGAGGATGCTTTCTGGGCAGACATAGGGACAATTTCAGACTTTGAAAATGTAAACGACCAGCTTCTCTCGATGGGCGGGCATGTACCTGCGAGCGTGGCGAAGAACATTGAATAAACACTACGTAGTAGTTATTCTCTCCCTCTTTGTCTTTGCACTCTCCTCACTATTTTCCCTTGCAGCCATGTACATTTTTTCGTGGGCTGATTATATTTCAAGGAGTATTGCAATAGTCCTCTTCTGGATTGCTGGCTTTGCAATTGCGTCTAGGCTGCTATGGCTTATTGTTATTTCAGAGAAGGTAAGATGACAAGCCTATTCTCTTTTGCCTTTGTTTCAATTCCTGCCTTTCTGCTATCCTACTTTGTCGCAAAGTATCTCTCCAGAAGGATGAAGGATGCGGGAATAACTGGAAAGGATGTTCACAAGAAGGATATGCCTGAGGTTGCCGAGATGGGTGGCCTCTCTGTTTTCTTTTCTCTCTTCCCCATCCTTGGCTTATCGATTCTATTCTCCGACCCTCCCGATATTAGGGTAGCTGCATCCATAGTTACGTTGATACTCGTCGGGCTGGTTGGAATATACGACGACCTAAGGGGCCTGAACCACAGGCTAAAGCCAACCCTTGTTGTCCTTGCAAGCATACCAGTGATCTATTCATTGATTGGAAGGACTAGTGTCGATATCCCCATAGCTGGGAAGTTGAGTGTTGGGCTGCTTTATCCCCTTGTTGCTGTGCCTTTAGCTGTCACAACTTCCTCTAACTTCACGAATATACTTGCTGGACTTAACGGGCTTGAAACAGGAATAGGTTTTCTTGGCACTGCAACAGTATCTTTATGCGCACTTCTGAAGGGTGAGAGCAGTATAGCATTGCTTGGATTTGGCGTTTCCTCAGCGTTCCTTGGTTTAATGCTCCTTAACTGGTACCCAGCAAGTATATTTCCTGGAGACACGGGTACACTTCTTTCAGGCGCTTCTATAGCTGTCATCGGTCTGACTGCAGGGGTCGAGTTTGCAGCGATAGTTGTTAGCATACCAGCAGCAATAGACTTCTCACTTAAGATGCAGAACAGGAACCCATTCAAACAGAGATCTAGCTTTGGAGACACAAAGATTATGGAGGTTGGAACACTCTCCCCTCCTCCTTATCCGAGCCTCTCGCACGCATTCATGGTTGTATCACCAATAAAGGAAAGTAGTCTAGTGAAGATGCTTCTTCTCACAGAGTTCCTTTACTGCGTCATAGCTGTTGCTGTTCAGCTCTTCATGCTTGGGTGATGGGTCTGGACAGGAAAATAAGGAAGATATGGGTCGCAATGAGCACCCCCTTCCAGGCTAACTTCTTTGCACCCCTGATAGAGAGGCTTTCTGACGACTATGACTTTATTGTCACTGCCAGAGAGCATGACAGGATCTCATCAATACTCGAGGCAAGAGGCATAGAATTTGTTAACGTGGGAAAGCACGGGGGTAAATCGCTTGAAAGCAAACTGGATACATATGCCAAGAATATACAAGAACTTCTTCCAGTTGTGAAGAAGGAGAGGCCTGATTTACTCTTAACTGAGAGGTGGCCCGAGGCCGTTAGGGTTGCATTTGGTCTAAATATTCCCTCTTGGGGTATATTCTATGATGAAAGAGAAAAGCATGTTAATAGGATGGTCTTCCCCCTTTTGAGTAAGGTCTTCGCACCTAGGTTTTACACACTTCAGGAACTCTACCAGAACGGCGTTTCAGACCCTTCGAGGATAGTTTGGTTCAACGGCTTTCACACATGCTACCTCAAGGGAGAGAGAAAGAACGGTGACAATCCATTCAAGAAGCTTGGCTTGAAGGAGCCTGTTGTGCTTGTGAGGCCCGAGCCTGAGTTTGCTTCCTTCTTCCCGGAGCAGAAGCCGATACTGAGCAAGGCAGTCGAGAGCATAGTCAAAAGGAACAACTCGAGTGTTGCTGTCATACCAAGAACACAGAGCCAGAAAAACCTGTACACCTCCATAGGTGCAGAGATTCTAGATATTCCGTCGCACGAGAGTCCAGTTGCGCATGCTGATGTTGTTGTTGGCGCAGCGGAGACAATGCTTATGGAGGCACTTGTTCTGAAAAGGCCAACTGTCAGCGCCATATACTGGGAACTCTCCAAGCCTGTAATAGAGCTTCACAGGTACGTTAA
>CADDZR010000057.1 GCA_902812495.1 archaeon
GAGCTTCACCGTATCCGAGGCGTTCGCGCCTCGGCCTCATTGAAGCCGTACCGTTGACCTCGCCAAACCCGTAATAGCGGCAAGTATCCGAGGCGTTCGCGCCTCGGCCTCATTGAAGCAAGTCCTCGATCACTTGGGGGTCCACCATCGCCAGGAGTATCCGAGGCGTTCGCGCCTCGGCCTCATTGAAGCATAGCGTCCTCCATTACCAATTAGCCATTTTGCGTAGGTATCCGAGGCGTTCGCGCCTCGGCCTCATTGAAGCGATATACCAGGCTGGGATGAGCTGTATCTTCTGGACGGTATCCGAGGCGTTCGCGCCTCGGCCTCATTGAAGCACCTTTTGCGAGCGCCAGCGAGCCTCGATGTCCGGGTATCCGAGGCGTTCGCGCCTCGGCCTCATTGAAGCGGTAGTCGGGAAACTGCTGATCGTGCTGCTCGTTCAGTATCCGAGGCGTTCGCGCCTCGGCCTCATTGAAGCCCAGGGAGACACGGCTTTCCGGATCGCCGTAGATCCTGGTATCCGAGGCGTTCGCGCCTCGGCCTCATTGAAGCGGTCGGAAAAAGGGTGCCCAAAAACGACCACTCGTTGGTATCCGAGGCGTTCGCGCCTCGGCCTCATTGAAGCATCTTGCGCGCCTTACGGCGTATCGAGGCAGCTACTGGTATCCGAGGCGTTCGCGCCTCGGCCTCATTGAAGCTGTATGAAGGGCCGCCGGGGATCGGACCCAGCTCTGGACGTATCCGAGGCGTTCGCGCCTCGGCCTCATTGAAGCCCGGCCGACGTCCACTCAGCCAACGCTTCCGCTCCACGTATCCGAGGCGTTCGCGCCTCGGCCTCATTGAAGCTCGCCGCGAGCCCGGAGCCACTCCCGGAGTTCCTGGGTATCCGAGGCGTTCGCGCCTCGGCCTCATTGAAGCGTCTGAATCCCGCGAGAGCAAAACGCGGAGGCCGACGCGTATCCGAGGCGTTCGCGCCTCGGCCTCATTGAAGCATGCTGCGTGCATTGCGCCGCATCGAGGCTGCGACTCGTATCCGAGGCGTTCGCGCCTCGGCCTCATTGAAGCCTGCCCGCGTTGCAGAAAGTATTAGCGGTTTACCCGCAGGTATCCGAGGCGTTCGCGCCTCGGCCTCATTGAAGCTCCGATGAGATCTCAGAGCCTGCAGGGGACGACGACTGCGTATCCGAGGCGTTCGCGCCTCGGCCTCATTAAAGCAGTTGTAACCCAAGATGCCGGGAATGTCTAGCTATCTGTATCCGAGGCGTTCGCGCCTCGGCCTCATTGAAGCTTCTCGCATGCCTCGGAGGAAGCTTCACGACAGCCTCGCGTATCCGAGGCGTTCGCGCCTCGGCCTCATTGAAGCGCGTTTCCTGGCGGAACCGCGTCTTGGCAACAGTGGTGTATCCGAGGCGTTCGCGCCTCGGCCTCATTGAAGCGGGCAGTTGAGCCAGTATCGCGTGATTCCCGCCCTTAGGTATCCGAGGCGTTCGCGCCTCGGCCTCATTGAAGCCGCCGCTACCCCAGGACGGCAACCCGAAGGCATCCGTGTATCCGAGGCGTTCGCGCCTCGGCCTCATTGAAGCTTGAACCTCGCTTCTGCTCCTGGAGAGTGGGGATGGAGTATCCGAGGCGTTCGCGCCTCGGCCTCATTGAAGCTGGCCCGACAACGACGCGCCTGGCCGCAAAGCCATGTATCCGAGGCGTTCGCGCCTCGGCCTCATTGAAGCCATTCGACAACCTGAGCTACATCAACGATGAGATCTCGGAGTATCCGAGGCGTTCGCGCCTCGGCCTCATTGAAGCGTCGGACGCGCTAAGAATGGGATCCGCATATGGTCCCGTATCCGAGGCGTTCGCGCCTCGGCCTCATTGAAGCGGTAAGCTCAGCGATCTGATCCCGGCCCTGTCCGCGTATCCGAGGCGTTCGCGCCTCGGCCTCATTGAAGCGCGGCACAGATCGCCGATCTTGGTTTCGGGGTGTCCCATGTATCCGAGGCGTTCGCGCCTCGGCCTCATTGAAGCGGATCATCTCGCGGAGCACCGGCTCCGCGGTTTCGAGTATCCGACCCATGTTTGGTGAAAAGCGGCCTTTTTGACGACGGCTCCAGGGTTGGGGAAGGAAATTTTGCAAAAATGTAGTGCCACACTGTGAACAACTTGGCCGCATGAAAGTGGCCTTTTGTGC
>CADDZR010000058.1 GCA_902812495.1 archaeon
AAAAACTTTACCCCGCCCTAGAAGGAGCGAGGCTTGCCACAGAGTTGTGTCAGACAGGCATACTCATGCCAACATTCAATTTATTAGCCGCAACATCAATAGAATCATTTCATTAAGCCAGCCAGCTGAAGAACACGGGCTGCAGATTATAACTGTCTTAAGTTTTGCTCTATTAATAAAAAATTGGAAAGCTCATGGTGATCGGTCTGGTTGGGGTAGGTAGGGCTAACCACACGTGGACATGGGGACATTGTAAGATAGAGTGACAGTGGTCTGCACATTCTTAGCGGAGAAGGTTGAGAAAGTGTTGTCATACACTAAGTAGTATGTGCCTGGAGAAAGCGACACACTAAACTGGTCAGTAGTAACCTGCCCACTATTATAGTAAGTATTTGCTTGGTGCCCGTTTTGCCAATTAATGAAATTAGTGTTGTCCATAATGTAAACTTTGATGTCGTTGCCAGAACCCCCCGACGCCGTGAATGAACCATGCACGGTGGCGCTTGTAGCATCGCTGGGAACGGTAAACGTGTAATACACGGATTGGCCAGGGGGCACCGAGACCACACCACTTACTACGTCCGTAGAATGTGGCTGAAATATCGAACTACACACAGAGGGCGCACCAGACAAAGACGTATTAGACGAAGACCTATTAACCAAAGCCACGACAAAAGCCCCGACAAACACGAGCGCTATGATGAGAACCACGACGCCTATCACGATGTTTCTGACCTTGTGAGACTTTTTAGGATAGGTCGGTTGAGGTGTAGGTGCTGGTGGAGGCGTTGATTTAATGTGGAAGCAAACTCCCAATGGTTTCGTTTGGTTACTTAACATCAATGACGGGTTTACCATATAACAAATAAACTTTTAGGCGTAGCGGCCGTGTTTAACCCCACATATTAATCCGCATGCTTTAACGTTAAATGAGGATGCAACAAGATAGTGATGTTAACATCGTGAGCGTGAAATCCCACACCATTTATTAGCAAGATGAGAGCGAACAATAAATATATAGAGGAGAAGAAGGAGATGTAAATGCGTAAAGTCCAGCTAACGTATAAGTTCAGGCTTTACCCTAAAAAGGAACATGAAGAAAGACTGTTAGAGACTTTAGAGCTTTGCAGACAAACGTATAATTACTTCTTGGCTCAATGGAACGAGAAGGCGGAAATTCCGAGTAGGCTTGAACGGCCTGAACCAAAGCCTGTGGAGATTGGGTGCTTACTTAGCGTCCCAGCGCAAGCTACTGTCGTTGGGCAAGTTCCATCATTGAAGCTAGAAGCCCCTTGCGTGAGCTTGGGGTATTTCGCTATGCTGAATAAAAAAGCATCTTGAGGTGATAACAAATTAAGAGAAGGATGAAACTTGGGACGCTTCTCTTCTTTATACCTATCATACTGATTGGAGGGATTGTAATCTATGCATATGCATCTCTCATTATACCGCAGCCAAAGTTTGGTACAATAATCTTAAAGGCACAAATATCAATTAAAGATAGTCAGCAAGAAGAGATCCACGTTTATGCTAGTATTGCAGGCGAAACATACTTGACACCTGCAAACGTTTCCATGCCTCCAGGGAATTACAGAGTATCATTTCAACAAGTTGATGGTCTTAAATCTCCAGAAGGATGCAATATAGATGTTGTTGCTGGAAAGACACTTTACTGTGTAGGGGAATACACTCCAATACCAGCAGTTGTAAATGTTTATTCGAATTATTTTGAGCCTTCAAAAGTTTATGCTTACAGCAACATAACACCTGTTGTTTGGATAAACAAAAATCAAAATTATACAGTTCTAATTATACAGCCATTGGGAAGGATAGTTATTCCACCAAATCAAAACTTTACTTACACATATAATGATGCAGGAACATACGGCTTTTACTATCTCTTTTCGACAGGACATGGGGAAGTTGTGGTTAAAAACTTTCCTTAGAAGACTCTTAGCTTTTTCAAACCTGTCTTCTTTTACTCTGAAAATAGACAAATTGTCCATCATGTATATATAGTGCAGTAAGATAGCCCCTCCTGAAAACAATTATGAAGACAATAACAGACGAAAGTCTCAAGAAATTTAGCTCAGGACTAACGCTGGCACTACTGGCTGTATCAGGGATACTATTCCTGATGCCTGTAGCTGCGCCAGTGTTCGCCTCTAACTCCTCACCTCCA
>CADDZR010000059.1 GCA_902812495.1 archaeon
TGAGCTGAATTAGCAGCCCAACAAGAAAAACAACAAATATGAATGTAAGATAGTATTTCGAGAACATTGCATTCCTTATAGCCCTCTTTACGTTTGCAGGTGTTAGACCAGTAAGTCTCGAAGCAATATAGCCTTGGTAAAACAGCTCCTTTGAAATACTCTTTGAAACGAGTGAGAGTAACTTACTTTCCAAAGCTCCATCAACTACTCAAAGCTTTCACAACCTCGTCTATCTCTTTCTCCATATGAGTTGCTTTGAGGAATATCTCTTCGAGTGTTGAGCCTTGTATCGTTTCCTTCAGCTCTTGCATTGAACCCTCTGCAACCTTCATCCCATTATCTATTATACAGACTCTGTCGCAAATCCTCTCTGCAACATCCATTATATGTGTTGAGAATAGAGCTGCACCTCCGTTTTTGACGTGGTTTATGATGATATCCTTGAAGATTTTTACTGACCTAACATCAAGACCGTTAAATGGTTCGTCAAGAATTAGAATCTTTGGCTCGTGCATTATCGCAGCTATAACTGCACATTTCTGCTTGTTTCCCATTGATAGCGATGCTATAGGTGTATCTAAGTATTCTCTGAACTCAAATGCATCTACAAGTGATTTTATTCTGTTAGTATCTTTCATCCTCCTTAAAGATGCAACAAGCTCAAAGAATTCGTTAGGCGTTAGAGAATCAAGAAGAGCAGGGTTCTCAGGCACAACACCTATGTTAGATTTTATCCATGCCAAGTCAGAAGCTGCATCTCTGCCGAGAACCCTTACGGTGCCTGATTCCTTCTCAACCAGGCCAATTATTGCCTTTATTGTAGATGTCTTCCCAGCTCCGTTAGGACCAAGCAAGCCAAAAATTGTGCCCATAGGAACTTGGAATGATAGATAGTTAACAGCAACCTTCTGCCCATACTTTACAACTAGCTCTTTAACTTCTATGGCTGCATTAGTATCCATGTTTTTCCTCCTTGACTAGTCTTTATTATAATTTGTTTAAAGTAGCAGAACATTTTTACATGAGAAAAGTAGTAAATATGCTTACTCAAATAAACCGCTTTCACCTCCGTCTATTTCATGCTGTGCTTTTGATGCATGCTCTATCAAGCTATCCATAGTTTCAAGGTAGCTGTTGTAAACTTCCATCCCTTTTTCAGTTATCTCTACAACAACCCTATGCCCATTAAATGTGAGTACTCTCTTTGTCCTTATGTAGCCAGCATCCTCAAGCTTCTCAAGATGGTTGCTAACACTTCCTTTTCCTAAGCCAGTTAGCTGCAGTATGTCGAGGAATCCAAGCTTTCTGTTTATCCCGAGTGAAACAATTATTAAGATTCTTGCTGTTGACTTAAGGCAAGGGTCATTCAGATGTCTTGCAAATGCTCTGAGAGCTTCACTACTTTCCAAGAGTCTCTATTCCCTCCATTAGAAGCTCTTCATGTGCATGTCTGAATGCGCTTGTTGAAGCAAATATCCAACACGCAATAGTTAGAAGCCAGGGCACTGATACAAAGTTTGATGGACCAAAAGCTACAGAAAGTATAAAGGAGGCTGTTGCTGACAACCCATAAGAGCCTACAGCAATTTTTCCCTCAAAAGGTATTTTGTCTTGAAAAGACCTCTTGAGATTTAATGCTAGGAAATATACAACGCTAATCAGCATTAGGTATATTGATGTATAACCAGCATAGGTAGAAAATCGAAATCCAAAATAAATAACCAAAATGAATCCAACCCACCAAGCTATTATGAAGAAGAAATATGGAACCCTTCTTCTTCTGGGGATGAAAGCTTGCCATAGTCTGTTTGCTCTAATAACCCTTGTAAAATTCTGGACTGTTATGACTGTTGCAACTATTCCTGTTGCTATCTGTAGCATTAGAACAAAAAATTCACCCGCAGACCCAACCAAAAAAGGTATTACAAAGAATACTGAAAGTGCTGTAGCCCAGACTGCGTAGTATGTTCCGTAAGCCCTTCTGAAGAAATATCTCTGAAATATGAGAGCCCTCCTTGCAACATCCTCGAGTTCCTCTTTTGTGAGTATCTCACTTGCCACAGTCTCTCATCTCCTAACCAAATATATTTTCGTTTGCTTCTATCACAGGCCTAACCTATGAAAAAGAAGATATTTCAACTGATTGAGGAGTTCAAAAATTGAAC
>CADDZR010000060.1 GCA_902812495.1 archaeon
ATCAACTCCCGAGCTGCTCTTTTATTTTCCTTGCTAGTGTCTGTCCGATTTTTCCAACTGTTGCAAGCCTTTCTATACTTGCCTCCTTCAAATCGTCAAGTGTCTTGAACCCTGCAGCGTACAGTGCCCTTGCCCTCACCCTTCCTATCCCCTCTAAGGATGTGAGCTCAAGTAGCTCTTCAGAAACACCCATCTGGACCCTCTTTCTCAGTATATCTACCTTGTTTGCGATCTCCTTCCTTCCAAATAGCTTTGCTATCTCAGCAAAGCTGTAAAGGAGCCAGTCAGCGTTTTCCTTGGCCCTGTGGAGGTCTCCTGGCTCTGCACCAAGCTTTGATAGTATGTCGTCTTCCCTCCATTCGTCTATCCATGCATAAAGTACCATTGTTGTCCTCATTTTCTGCATTGCCTGATCAAAATCTGCAAATGTCCTTCCTCTTTCTACAAGCATCTCATATCTGTGCTCTTCAAAGAACTGCATCGCTGCTTCGTAGTCCTTCTCCCTCAGTGGGAACTTTGGCTCGAAATCAGGCGTGCCAGCAATAACGTGGAGTATGCCTGCGGTGTAGTCCTTCTCAGGCTCCATCTTGAGGAGCGCGTCCCTGAACATGACGCCTGTGAGTGGGTCTATGTAAAGCATAGAAACCCTTCTTCCGAATTCAGTTGCATAGTATACGTCGGATGCTTTCTTTACGAGATTTTCCTCCAAAAGAAAGGAGGAAGAGCTATTTATCATTCTTCTAAGAGTACTCTTTGAAGACTGCATTGCAAAGAGTGTCATTCCAAAGACGGACTCTAGCTCGCTGTATCTTATTCCTGTGCTCGATGCAATCGTTGCAAGAAGGTGGAATCTAAATGCACTCTGCTCTGAGAGCCTCGACGTTATGCTCTCGGGCTTTCCCCTTATGTAGTGTTCAATCAGGTCCTCAGGCCTCTGGGATGGAGGTGCGATTATTACCGTCTCTCCAAAGCTATCAAACTGGGGCCTTCCTGCCCTCCCCGCCATCTGTTTGTACTCTAGTACTGGTATGTTGTCACTCATCCCGCTTTCGGTGTCGTATCTCGTTATATCTGCAATCACAACCCTCCTTGCTGGAAGGTTTACACCAGCCGCAAGTGTGGGTGTTGCAGCCAGTATCTTTATCTGCCCCTCCCTGAAACAATCCTCAACAATCCTCCTGTGTTCAGGGCCAAGCCCTGCGTGATGGAATGCTGAACCCCTGGAAACAAATTCAGCAAGCATCCTGCTGAGCGATGTCTCTTCCCCAGAATTCCTTATTTTAAATGCTGCCTCTCTCAGAAGAGCTCTTTCTTGCGTTGAAAGGATTGAACTAAGCGCTTCAGAAGCATTCTTCGCTAGGCTTACAGCCCTCCTTCTTGTGCCTGCAAAGATAAGAGCTTGTCCCCCCTCAATTACTGTATCCATTGAAAGGTCTATTGCAGCTCCGAAACTTGATTGTTCAACTGTCCTTTCTTCCCCGTTCCCCCAGATTATCCTCCCATGCTGGTAAACACCCTCTACAAGAGGGACAGGTCTCCATTCTACCTCTACAAGCTCTGAGCGGAGCCAGCTCGCGATTTCAGGCCCGTTACTTATAGTTGCAGAAAGGGCAAGTATCTGTGCCCTCATTTTTGAGTACATTATTCTTGTCAATATCATCTCGAGTGTTGGTCCCCTTCTATCTGAGCCAGCAAGATGAACCTCATCTGCTATGAATAAACCCACATTTCCAAGCCAGCTTGCCCTGTGTCTGATAATAGAGTCAAACCTCTCGTTTGTTGTTATTATTATATCTGCCCTACCAAGCTGCTCACCACTCGAGTCGTAATCACCAGTCGAAATAGCTGTTCTAATACCCATATCTGCAAGTTCCGAGAATTCTGAGAATTTCTCGTAAGCCAGTGCCCTAAGCGGAGTAAGGTAAACAACCTTCTTACCCTCAAGCTTTACTTTGCAGTAAGCAGCCATTATTGCAATGAGTGTCTTGCCGCTCGCTGTTGGACTCGATATTACAAGATTCTTTCCTTCAAGTAGCCCATGCCTTATCGCAAGTTCTTGGGGAGGGAACAGCTCCTTCAGTCCTTTCTTGTTCAAAAAAGTAAGAAGTTCTGAGGGTAACCTCACCTCCTCAAATCTCAACTAATGCTCCTATCCTCC
>CADDZR010000061.1 GCA_902812495.1 archaeon
CATTTCAAGAAAGGGACGCTTATTCAAGGTGGTAGCTGTTCTGGTTGTAATTTTCTTTGTTTTACTTCCATTTATCCTTGGGACGAAGGTATACCCAGTAACAGTAGTTGAAGGGAACAGCATGGTCCCCTCTCTCTACAGCGGAGATATTGTAGTATTCTCAGCAGTCAAAACCCACCCAATTCCAAACGGAACAATAATAATCTTTGTCCAGTCAAATCTGAATTTAAACGGCTTTGACTATTTGTTGAAACCAATAGTCATACACAGAGTCATAGGAACAGTCATACAGCAAGATGGGACAATATACTACAGAACAAAGGGAGATAATAACCAGCAACCTGACCCAATTCTTGTAAGAGAAAGCAATGTGCTTGGGGAACCAATACTCATAATACCAAGGATTGGCCTAATCTTTCTATTTCTTACATCTCCCCAGGGTCTTGTTGCTCTAATAGCACTAATAACCCTGTACTATCTTGGAAGGTTTGATGCTACAATAAAGAGAGATAAAGAGAATGAGAAGTTCCTAGCTTCTCTATCGAAATTTGTGCTCAATAGGACTATTTCATATGAGCTCTTTGGGTATCTCTCCGTAGCTTCAAAATTTGGTAAGGACTTCCAGCCTTCTGAAGAACAAACAGTATCTTCTTCATTTCTCAAATGGTTGAAGAGGAAGAACATAGAAGGGGATTATGATTTCTCCGAAACAGTATGCCCAAATTGCAATATGAAAGCTCTTCTTTTAACTGGGAAAAAGACAGGGGATAAAGTAATCCTCTGCTCTTTTTGTTTTGCAAAAGAGCAGATCCACACAGGCCTTTCTAAAGAGAGCAAATTAGATGCAAGCAAATCTCAATATTCATCCTCCCAGGAGAGCTTTGATGCTATCTAATTGGTTCAGGATTCAGCTTCCAACTGAAACATACTCAATCACTATTGTATGACCTGTACCGTATGGATATGGATTACCTGCATAATACGGGTCTCCTGTTGCTGTTGGGTAGCATGGAGGCTGGCTACCGTTGGATGCATTACAATAGTCAAGTGTGTTTAAGACAAGATTTTGATATTCAAAAGATTCTTTCCCATCAACAATGAGAAGTAACTTGTGGTTTTTATCGACTTTGAAACCAAAAATATCTGTTGAATTAAATACTATGGGATGCTTCACACCATTTATTGTGATTGTTTGATACGTTGCACGCCAAATCTTGAAAAAATCTCCAAGAGTATAGTTTGTGTTTGTTGGGGACTCTATATGTATTATTCCAGACGAATCGTGCGTATGTATCGGTTCAAAGCATGTGCCTCCGTATGCTATGCCATTTGTTACTGTTGCATCAGCTATTCCAATACCCGCTGGCACTGTTATGTTGATACCGTTAACAACTATCCTGAGGTAAGGGTGAATGTGAAACGTTAAGGCTTCCTGTGAAAGACATTGAAAGGGAAAGCCGTAGTTTGACAGCTGTGCTTCATACAAATAAAATCCGCCGGCTATAGAACCTGCAAGTACAGCTACAAGTAATACAGGCCACGGAAAACTTCTCTTCTTTCTTCTCAAGTATTCAACGACCCGTCCGAGTCCTTTTTGAACGTTTTCAAGCCACCTTTCTTCTTTATGTCCTACAGCTTGATATAGTTGTTCATCGATTTACCTACAAAGGACACATCAAGGTTATCTCTTAAGTTATCCTCTATATTCCAGTACCCCTTCTCCCTAAAACAAGCCCGAACTATTCCTGCTTCAAAGAGTTCTTTTAACGCTCCATTAAAAGCTGAATTAGAAGGTTTTGTAAATGAGGATACTTCCATATCAATAAGCTTCCCTTTCTCAGAAAGAACAGATAGGATTTTTCTCATTAAACAGCCTTGCATTATAGCTACAAGCTTAACTGTGTTTTCGTCAGGTATGGTTTTAGAGAAGAGCATCTTTCCTCTTTGTTCCTCGTAGAAAATTTTCCAAATGGTACCTCAGAGTACTCATGGAAATTCCGAGGAGCCTCTGTTGCCCCATGAGATGTATATCCAAACAGTATGGAACAGCATCAGCTATTCTCCGCCTGTTATTCATAATTCATTCGTTAAACGGATAGCTCCAAACAGACCTAATGTTACAGGCAGGAAGAGTGGTTCAAGATGACCTCTT
>CADDZR010000062.1 GCA_902812495.1 archaeon
GGCAAAGCCCGTAATAGAATACCTATAAGGGCTTGAAACAAACTCGTTGCTCAAAAGGTATAGAATATGATTACGGTAATAGAATACCTATAAGGGCTTGAAACTCGCAATAATAACAAGTATTGCTTATTTTGTCGATGGTAATAGAATACCTATAAGGGCTTGAAACTCTATCCTACTAATACAACAACTACAGCTACAACACGTAATAGAATACCTATAAGGGCTTGAAACTATACTTCATTGTCAATAGGTATTGACAATGAATATGTAATAGAATACCTATAAGGGCTTGAAACTTTACATTACAAAAGTGTTTAATTAACTCTTCACGTGGTAATAGAATACCTATAAGGGCTTGAAACCACCCTTGACACCCCAAGGACAAACTGGATTTGTTGGTAATAGAATACCTATAAGGGCTTGAAACTCAGGTTCTTCTACTAATTTCCCAGTATGTACTGGGTAATAGAATACCTATAAGGGCTTGAAACGTATGGAGGATGTGTAACTACATCATGCCAAACGAAGTAATAGAATACCTATAAGGGCTTGAAACCCCTTCACCCTTTCAGTATATACAACTTCAACAACACAGTAATAGAATACCTATAAGGGCTTGAAACCCTCTATCGAGATGGATTCTTTCTTCCCATTGACCCGTAATAGAATACCTATAAGGGCTTGAAACACACTTTTTGGGAATATTATAATTCCATTTTCTTGTGTAATAGAATACCTATAAGGGCTTGAAACTAAAAAGCATTTTTACTATGCGCATGAGTGTATAACGTAATAGAATACCTATAAGGGCTTGAAACAGTTCATTTTCGTCCATATTGAAATAATGTTCCACGGTAATAGAATACCTATAAGGGCTTGAAACATTTTCGTAGTGACGATGTCGTTGCGTACTTTTCAAGTAATAGAATACCTATAAGGGCTTGAAACTAATTAAACGTGGCGTAGATGCACGAATTCAACAAACGTAATAGAATACCTATAAGGGCTTGAAACATTGCTAACAATTCTACTAAACCCGCTAAATAAATAGTAATAGAATACCTATAAGGGCTTGAAACAAAAAAAGAAAGGTTAGGCTGTGTCTTTTCTTTTTAGTAATAGAATACCTATAAGGGCTTGAAACCCGCAATTTCAAATATCAAATTGCTTTAATTCCTAAGTAATAGAATACCTATAAGGGCTTGAAACGATGCCTCTTTTACTATCGCGTCACCCGTAATAGGGTAATAGAATACCTATAAGGGCTTGAAACCTAAACTTTCTAATTTTGTTAAATTAGACGCAATATAGTAATAGAATACCTATAAGGGCTTGAAACACGAAGATGTTGTACGTGCATTACGCCGAGTATTCGGGTAATAGAATACCTATAAGGGCTTGAAACTTGTATGAGTCATCTACTTCGTCTATTACCCAAAACGTAATAGAATACCTATAAGGGCTTGAAACTTTTTCGTTCATGAAACTCTCACCCATACACCGACTTGTAATAGAATACCTATAAGGGCTTGAAACTGGGTCGTCTTCTGCCTCTACTGTCTGTGTAGAAGCGTAATAGAATACCTATAAGGGCTTGAAACAATTCATAACTAAGCCATAAGCCAAAAACGTCATTGCGTAATAGAATACCTATAAGGGCTTGAAACTCTTCCCAGAGCTCTTCGCCTTTCTTTTAGACTGTAATAGAATACCTATAAGGGCTTGAAACCCTAGCTCTAAGAGATGGAGAAGTTTGCTATATTTGGTAATAGAATACCTATAAGGGCTTGAAACTTCGGCTAATTTCTTGAGCAATTCGTAATCGTGTTGTAATAGAATACCTATAAGGGCTTGAAACTCGGTGGATTCACAGGGAGCGTGTGAATACGGGCGCGGTAATAGAATACCTATAAGGGCTTGAAACTCGCAATAATAACAAGTATTGCTTATTTTGTCGATGGTAATAGAATACCTATAAGGGCTTGAAACCCTTTTGCTATAAAAATGAAAATAAAAATAACTTTAGCTTAAGATAGACCTTGAGTTCTTGAAAGCACTCACACCAGTCCTGAC
>CADDZR010000063.1 GCA_902812495.1 archaeon
TGAAGTAATTAGGCATGAGAGAAATGCAGGTTATGGTGCTGCTCTCTCTTCTCTTTTCAAAAGAGCTAATGAAATAGGTCCTGATGTGATGGTAACTCTAGATGGCGACAATCAGCATGACCCAGAAGAGATACCCAAACTTATAGAGCCTATTTTGAAAGGGGAAGCAGACGTAGTGATCGGATCACGATTTCTAAGAGGAAAGGCTGAAGAAATGCCTAGAAGCAGGAAGATGGGAATAGAGCTCATAACAAAGTTAGCCAAGCAGGCTTCATATCAAGATATAACAGATGCACAATCAGGATTTAGAGCCTACAATAAAAAGGCTGTACAGCTTTTAATACCAACTGAGTACGGGATGGGTGCCTCGACTGAAATTCTATTGAAAGCAAAGGAATAAGGTCTGAAGATAAAGGAAATACCTGTTAAGGTTAGTTATGATGTTGAAAAGTCTTCAACACACAATCCAATATATCATGGATTGGATGTTGTATTGAGTACTGTAAAGCAGCTGTCTATAAGGCATCCACTCCTATTTTACGGCGTACCAGGAACAATAGCTCTTCTAGTAGCATTAGCATTCTGGGTTTGGACCTTCCATGTATTTGCAGCAACACGCCAAATCCTAACCAATGTTGCCTTAGTAGCTGTGGGTGCAACCATTGTCGGGCTAATGTTACTCACTACTGCAGTAATCCTATGGGTTCTTGTAAGTGTTGTTAAAGAGGCTAAGTGAGATACTGGGTAATGAGATAGTTGCAGTTATATGTGTATTCCCCCTAAAAGACATTGAAGATAAATTTACGATAGATAAAGCATATCATCAAAAGAGAAAGTTATTAGAGCTCAGTAATACTTACTTTCAATGCGCTAACTTTTGAGGGATAACCATTTTTAATTTCAGGAGGATATTAAACTGAAAATAGCTGTTGTCTTGGGTACAAGACCAGAAATAATAAAGCTAGCACCTGTTATAAGGATTCTTGAGCACGACACCCTAGACTACTTTATACTGCATACTGGCCAGCATTACTCCTACAGCATGGATAGAGTTTTCTTTGAGCAACTTGAGTTACCTGATGCAAAATACAATTTAGATGTGAGGTCTGGAAGCCATGCAGAGCAAACTGGAAGAATGCTTATCGGGATAGAATCTATACTCAAAAAAGAGAATCCAGATGTTGTTCTTGTCCAAGGAGACACAAACACGACACTTGCAGGAGCCTTAGCTACTGTTAAGCTTGGAATTAAAGTTGGGCATGTTGAAGCTGGGCTGAGAAGTTATGATAGAAAGATGCCTGAGGAGATTAACAGAACCTTAGCTGACCACTGCTCAGACCTTCTCTTTGCTCCAACAGAAAAATCAAGAGCGACGTTGATTAATGAGGGGATTCCTGAATCCAGAGTTTTTGTTACTGGAAATACTATCGTGGATGCTGTGTTTCAAAACTTGGAAATCTCAAAAAAGAGAGCAAATGTCCTTGAGCTTTTTGATGTTGAAAGCGGAGGCTATTTTCTTGCTACTGCTCACAGGCAGGAGAACGTTGATAACGAGGAAAGATTTAAAGCGATCATTAAGGGCTTAGAAAAAGTTCATGAGGAGTTTGGATTACCAGTTGTTTATCCAGTTCATGTAAGAGCTAGAAGGCGAATAAAGGACTTTAAAATTGAAGTTAATGGTGTAAGGCTTATTGAACCCCTTGACTATTTAAGTTTCCTCCAGCTTGAAAGTAATGCCAGACTTGTTTTAACAGATTCTGGAGGAGTACAAGAAGAAGCATGCATATTAGGTGTGCCATGTGTAACATTGAGATATAATACTGAACGTCCAGAAACTCTTGAAGTAGGGTCAAATGTTCTTGCTGGAACTGAACCAGATGAAATTGTTAAAAAGGCACGTGAGATGTTAAATAAGCAAAAAAACTGGCCCAATCCATTCGGCGACGGAAAAGCTGGGGAAAGAGTTGTTAAAATTGTGAGGGAAGAGATTGGCTAAGGTATTGGTAACTGGTGGAA
>CADDZR010000064.1 GCA_902812495.1 archaeon
GTTTATGCTGTTGCTGCGACCTTCGGAGCCTTAACGTACTTATTGAAGCGCATTCTGTATTCGCGGGACTTGCTTGAGCCATCGCCAAGACCCTTTGAGCTTGCACATGCCCTAAGGTTGGCGATAAACTGCTTCCACGGAACGCCTCCAGAAGTAGCTGGACATCCTGCAGCTCCTCTCATTGCATCTGCAAAGGTTCTATTCTTTGCAAGAACTGCTTGTGATTGTCTGTTTACTCCTGATTTTCTGATTACGATTTTGCCAAGTGCTGGCTTGATGTAGAAGCGTGCAGTCGCAAGCTGATGGACCTTTCCTCCTGTTTCTACCATGGCTCTAAATAAAAACGAAAGACTATATAAAGTGTGGTCAAAATGTAAAGTGTCAAGTGTAAAATGTCAAACAACGACTTAATCCGCCCAAGAACCTTAAAAGGCACTAAGCCAATAATTCGGCATAGGCAACATATAGACTACGAGTTCTCATCAAAAGCACTCCTTGATGGCTATGATTTATTTTTCTCTGGAATAAGGAGGCAGACAGCTCATTATGCTGCTAAGAAGCTTACAAAGTTGATTGGGCAGGAGGTCTTTGTATTCCCGATGGAAAATAGTGGGGAGAAAGGATACGCTATGATAACAAAGAAAAGGTTGGAAGAAGAAAAATCAAGGCTTGTCACTTAGCTGAGGTTTGTCTTTTTCCGTCCTTTTTTTAAGTTGCTTTTGGATAAATTTTCCTTACCCTGTTGCCTTTCAGCTTTTAGCCTTTTCCAGAGCTCGCTGAAGGCTTGTAAAGTTTTTCGTGTTGTGTAGATGTTCCATTCTTTCTCCGTTCTTGTATTCAGCACCCCAGCTTTAATCAGTATCTCCTGCACCACACGCTTCATTTGTTTTTCATTCTCGTCCAGTGGATCGACCATTAGCTATCGCCGATAAAGTTAAAAACATCTCTATATATATTAATTTCATGCCAAACAGAAAGGTGCATAATTACATAGGTAAGATGCTTGGACTTGACCCTCGTTTAGTAAATGCAGTAAATAGGGACATGGATAAACCTTCTCGTTATTTAGGTCCTTCTCATAGAAAGGTCATGCATTCAGATATTGATGCAGTAATGCTTATGTTCAAATACAAGAACCCTCAAGCAATGATAGCCTCAAAAGTCCATCAACTAACAGACCAGCTTGCAAGCTCAGACCCAAACCTCAGGAAGATATTAGCAGCTCTGGAGGCATTTCTTTGATGAAAAGCTCCAAAGAAATTTTAGTATGGCCACTTGAAATAATAAATGCACTTGGCAAGCTGATGGTCGCAGACGATATGAAGGATTTTCCTTGGCATCCCTATCTCAACGGGGATCCTTGGGACCCAACTACTGGGAAGGGGCACATACCTGGCATGATACATCATGGTATGGTAGGATTTTTTCTACAGACATTTACAAAAGTCGCGGCGTTAGCAGTTACAGCTGAAGATATAGCTGAAGAAGCAAAGATAACTGAACCTCCAAATCTGTTTGTGCAAGAGATGGCACGCTGGGAGAAGATAGCCCATCCAATTCCCTATTAACTAAAGATTTAATTATTGAGTGTTTTTTCTTATTGTTGTCTTGCCACAGGAAGAGTTAGTTAAAGGAATTTCAAACGAGCAATTAGCCCTTTACATAGGAGGAGGAATTGCAACAGCAGCAGTAGTTGGTGGTATTATTTATCTCCTTACTCAGCCTCCTCCTCCACCTCCTTCTGGTGGAGCCCCCCTTACAGTTCAGGCATCAGCTTCTCCTACTTCTGGTAATGCTCCTCTAACTGTCTCGTTTACAGCTAATGTTTCAGGAGGTTCGCCACCATACAACTATACTTGGGACTTTGGAGACCAAAGTCCCACCTCTTCTGAACAAAATCCAACACATACTTATCAGACAGCTGGAACTTATACCGCTACACTTACAGTTGTTGATTCTGCTGGAAATAAAGCACAACAATCAATCACTATTACTGTTACTTC